>NZ_CAKJTI010000009.1 GCF_917563915.1 Bacillus rhizoplanae
ATATACCTTCATAAGTCTGGTAATGATGGCAGAGAGGTCACACCCGTTCCCATACCGAACACGGAAGTTAAGCTCTCTAGCGCCGATGGTAGTTGGGACCTTGTCCCTGTGAGAGTAGGACGTTGCCAGGCTTGTATTATTCCGCAGTAGCTCAGTGGTAGAGCTATCGGCTGTTAACCGATCGGTCGTAGGTTCGAGTCCTACCTGCGGAGCCAATTGGAGAGCTGTCCGAGATGGCCGAAGGAGCACGATTGGAAATCGTGTATACGTCATAAGCGTATCAAGGGTTCGAATCCCTTGCTCTCCGCCATAACATTTTGGCCCGTTGGTCAAGTGGTTAAGACACCGCCCTTTCACGGCGGTAACACGGGTTCGAATCCCGTACGGGTCACCACTTTGGAGGATTAGCTCAGCTGGGAGAGCACCTGCCTTACAAGCAGGGGGTCGGCGGTTCGATCCCGTCATCCTCCACCATATAAATTTATAAATATCGTCGCGGGGTGGAGCAGTCTGGTAGCTCGTCGGGCTCATAACCCGAAGGTCGCAGGTTCAAATCCTGTCCCCGCAACCAATGGTCCCGTGGTGTAGTGGTTAACATGCCTGCCTGTCACGCAGGAGATCGCCGGTTCGACCCCGGTCGGGACCGCCATTTATGAAGGCTCGGTAGCTCAGTCGGTAGAGCAGAGGACTGAAAATCCTCGTGTCGGCGGTTCGATTCCGTCCCGAGCCACCATTTTAGATATATTGCCGGCTTAGCTCAATTGGTAGAGCAACTGACTTGTAATCAGTAGGTTGGGGGTTCAAGTCCTCTAGCCGGCACCATGTAAGTCGGAGGGGTAGCGAAGTGGCTAAACGCGGCGGACTGTAAATCCGCTCCTTCGGGTTCGGCAGTTCGAATCTGCCCCCCTCCACCATTTACATTTTATATAGGGGCATAGTTTAACGGTAGAACAGAGGTCTCCAAAACCTCCGGCGTGGGTTCGATTCCTACTGCCCCTGCCAAAACAGCATGGCGGCTGTGGCGAAGTGGTTAACGCATCGGATTGTGGCTCCGACACTCGTGGGTTCGATTCCCATCAGTCGCCCCATTTTTAAATATTACTTTACAAATTAAATTAGTTATGATAATATACTAAATGTCGAGTTTGGATATTTAAAGTAATAAAAATGATAATAAATCATATAATGTATTAATAATTCGATGGGCTATAGCCAAGCGGTAAGGCAACGGACTTTGACTCCGTCATGCGCTGGTTCGAATCCAGCTAGCCCAGCCATTTTTGCGGAAGTAGTTCAGTGGTAGAATACAACCTTGCCAAGGTTGGGGTCGCGGGTTCGAATCCCGTCTTCCGCTCCAAATTTAATATGGCGGCATAGCCAAGTGGTAAGGCAGAGGTCTGCAAAACCTTTACCACCGGTTCGAATCCGGTTGCCGCCTCCATATTATGCCGATGTGGCGGAATTGGCAGACGCGCACGACTCAAAATCGTGTTCCGTAAGGAGTGTCGGTTCGACCCCGACCATCGGTACTGTTTAGACGAGGATAACTCGTTTTTTTTGTGTTTCTAGACGTATAATAGGCGTGAATAATTTGATTATATCAAGCGTTTTCTACAGCAGTAGAAAACGTTTTTTTCTTTCATTTAAATTACAACTTTGTAAGGAAGTTGTAAGAGAAATCGATTGGATATTTTTAAAAAGCAAGGTATTCTTAAATTAAGAACAATGAATGTTAGAAGAAATGGGGGTGTCTGTTGTGAAAGAACGAACAGTACATCGTACTGCCTTTGATCATCATATTACTTTAACTCCGATAACAAAAATTTTTTATAGAGCTCTTATATTATTATTATTACTAGGCTGTGCATTATTATTTGCTGGAAATAAAATGATTGAAAACAAAGATATAAGTAAATTGAAAGTACCTGTTCATTTTGAGGTGCCAGAGCAGTTAGGTAATGCATTTATTGCAACTGAAGATAAGCGCTTCTATCATCATAATGGATTAGACTATATTGCAATTGTCAGAGCGACAGTAGAAAATATAAAGGCTGGTCATGTTGTACAAGGTGGTAGTACAATAACTCAGCAACTTGCAAAAAATGTTTTTTTAACAAATGAACGAACATTTTCTCGTAAATGGGATGAAGTTTTCTATACAAAAAAAATAGAACGAACATTTACGAAAGATGATATTTTAAAATTGTACTTAAGTAATATTTATTATGGAGAAGGAGCATGGGGAGTTGAGGAAGCAGCCAAACTTTATTTCGGTAAAGAGGTAGATCAATTAACATTGAGTGAAAGTGCTATGCTTGCAGCTGTTGTGAAAGCTCCAACTTATTATTCACCAATACAACATTATGATAAAGCTGTAGAAAGACGTGATATTGTGTTAAAGCTTATGGAGCAAGAAGGGTATATTACTCATGCAGAATATGTACAAGCTACAAATGAAAAGCTTGTCATTCGTCAGGATATTCCTAAAAATCAGCCAGTACAGCATGTAAAGGCGGTTAGTTAAGAGTAAGTTCAAAATGAACTTACTCTTTTTTATCCCGCTACTTTAGGGCAATAAGGCCCCCATCTCAAGATTTAGAGAGAGCGAAGAAGATAGGTGGGGGATAACTGCCCGTAAGAGCCTGATTGGTTCAACTAACCATCAGTGGGGGATGAAGAAAATCCCCACTGATGGAAGTTTCACTTTACGTGAATGAATTTAAGCGAAGTGAGACACAATATTGTCACATTTGTTTAATTTTGCTTATTTTGTGAGCAACTTCAATGGACTGTTTATATGAGAATTGATATCATGAATAATGTATATAAGCATCATACAAAGAATAAAAACATTAAAGAGGAATGTGTATGAAATCAAAAAATATTATAATTCTCGGTGTTATTTTTTCTATCGCGGTACTTATTGTAATTGGGACAATTGCATATAGCATTGTGAATGATAAGAAGGAAAAAGGAAAAGATACGTTTTTATATGGTACACAACAATCGTTAGGAGAGAAAGATGCTCCAATTCATGTTGTTGAGTTTGGAGACTTTAAATGTCCAGCTTGTCGTACATGGGATGCAACAGTATTACCACGTTTAAAAGAAGATTATATTAACAAAGGGAAAGTTCAGCTGCATTTTATTAACTTTCCATTCATTGGGAAAGATTCTGATTTAGGAGCAGCTGCCGGGGAAGCAATTTATAAGCAAGATCCAAAAGCTTTTTGGACATTTTATGATGAAATATATCAAAAGCAACAGAATGAACAAGAAGAGTGGATTACAGAGGATTTATTAGTAGATATAGTAAAGCAAAAGCTTCCTAGTATTGATATAACGGAGTTTAAAAAGGATTTAAATAGTAAGGAAGTAAAAGATAAAGTACAGAAGGATCTTGACCTTGCTCAGAAATTAAAAGTACAAGGTGCACCATCCATATACGTAAATGGTAAGCTTGTTAATCCAGACTACGATAGTATTAAAGCTGCAATTGATAAAGAGTCGAAAAAGTGATGAGTAATTCATCACTTTTTCGACTTTTTTCGATAAAATTCTTGCAACACCTCATATTCCATGCTATACTTCTTAACATAAGTTAACAAAAAATTAATATTTTCTTTATATTTGCGGGTGTAGTTTAGTGGTAAAACAAGAGCCTTCCAAGCTCTGGTCGAGAGTTCGATTCTCTTCACCCGCTCCAGATATCATTCCAAATTTCTATAATAATTGTGATCAACGCAGTGTTTCGTTTCTCAGATAAACGAGGTATTGCGTTTTTTTATGTTTGGAATGCATGAATATACGTGAAAATAGTAATGTGGAATTTCCTATGATATATATTGTTATAACAAAATGAAATGTTTATCAATTAATATATTGAGAAATAGCGAATTATTTGTAAATGTAAATGAAGTATAATTAATGAGGACATTGAAGTGTGAACAGCAACCTCTATATGGATTTTCCCATATTAACGGGCAGTAAGACCCCCACCTCAAGATTTAGAGAGCAGCGAGGAAGATAGGTGGGGGATAACTACCCGTAAAAGCCCGATTGGTTCAACTAACCATCAGTGGGGGATGAAAAAAAACCCCACTGATGGAAGTTTCACTTTATAAAAAGAAAGGTGGTAAAACTGTTACTGAAAAGAGGCGGAACCTCAATAAGCAGCATATGTTGTATGAATTTAATCAACCAACATATATATACCGATGGCTAGGCAAAAAATTAAGCCTATGGGGAACGACACAAACCAAAGTGACGAGATTGGGTTTGTAGAAGCAAGAAAAGTCTAAGTGGGTATGTTTGTACACATTTTCAGTAGCAGAGTAAGTGTGAACTTCGAACAATTAAAGCAAGATGTGATAGCTTATAGTAAAACAATTGGAATTGATAAAATAGGCTTTACAAGCGCTTCACCATTTGAAGAGTTAAAGCAACGACTTATGCAGCAGCAACAATTAGGATATCAATCTGGATTTGAAGAATCGGATATAGAGAAAAGAACGAATCCGCAATTATTATTGCCGGGTGCAAAATCAATTATTGCTATTGCATTGGCTTATCCCTCAAAGCTGAAAAATGCACCACTAAGCAAACCAGGGGAGCGACGAGGCATTTTTTGCCGTGCTTCTTGGGGGAAAGATTATCATCTTATTTTGCGTGATCGTTTAGAGAAGCTGGAAGCATATTTAATTGAACGTTTACCGGAGATAGAAGTAAAATCGATGGTAGATACGGGAGAATTAAGTGATCGAGCTGTTTCAGAGCGAGCGGGCATTGGATGGAGTGCAAAGAATTGCTCCATTATTACACCAGAGTTTGGTTCATATGTCTATTTAGGTGAGATGATTACAAATATTCCTTTTCCTCCAGATACTCCAATTGAAGATCAATGCGGGAGTTGTACAAAGTGCATTGATGTGTGTCCAACAGGAGCGCTTGTACAAGGGGGACAATTAAATTCCCAAAAATGTATTGCATTTTTAACGCAAACGAAAGGTTTTCTTCCGGAAGAATATCGAGATAAGATTGGAAACCGCATTTACGGGTGTGATACGTGTCAAACTGTTTGTCCAAAAAACAAAGGAAAAGATTTTCATAATCATCCGGAAATGGAGCCAGATCCAGAGCTCGTAAAGCCATTATTAAAACCTCTTCTTACGATTAGCAATCGTGATTTTAAAGAAAAGTATGGCATTATGTCTGGGTCATGGCGGGGGAAAAAGCCGTTACAGAGAAATGCGATTTTGGCGCTTGCACATTTTAAAGATACGACTGCTATTCCTGATTTAGTTGCCTTAATGAAAGAAGATCCTCGTCCTGTTATTCGTGGAACGGCAGCGTGGGCACTAGGGAAAATTGGCGGAGAAGGGGTGCAAGAGGCTATTGAAAAAGCAAAAGAACGAGAGAAAGATGAAGAGGTACTTTATGAAATGAATCGTGGTCTTGAACTATTAGCTGAGAAAAAATAGCAGATTATCTTTCCTTCCCTCATATTGTAATAAGGGGGAGGGAAACATTATGTTTGTAAAACAGCACCTTCAAGAATGTCTTCAAAGGCAATTGGATTATATAGCAAATAAACGTATTGATGAACAAGAAATTTCAGATGATATTGTTGATATGTTACAACGTAAACGGGAGCTCTTTAAGCAGCGAAATGCTGAAATTGTAAAGAGTAATGCTAATGTATCTTTTATTAGACAGTTAAAAGGCGTTAACTATGATGAGGTAGATTATCAAATTCATTTTCAGTATTTCATTCGTCATCATCATTTATTTTATGTAGAAGAGGAACAAATGGAGAGGCGTTTACGATTAGAAGCTGGATGTATCACGCAAGATATAATGCTTGGAACATCAATGGATGAACAGAAAATTGGAACGCTAGAACGTGAAATAACAAAGGGAAAAGGACAATATGTCCCATACAGTTATAATCGATTAGAGGCAGTGAAATATGCAGAGCGTTGGTGGGATGACCGCAATCCAGCTTATCAAAACTTCCCTGATAATTGCACAAATTTTATTTCACAATGTCTTCATGCTGGGGAAACACCGATGACTGGATATCCGAATATTCGCAGTGGATGGTGGCAGCAAAACAGCCAATGGAGCTGGAGCTGGGCGGTAGCTCATTCTTTTCATTGGTACCTGTCAAGTGCTTCTATAGGACTTCGAGCAAAGCAAATGGAGAAACCAGAAGATCTTATGCTTGGAGATGTGATTGTGTATGATTTTGAAAATGATGGAAGATGGAATCATACGACGATTGTCGTAGCAAAAGATGCGAATGGTATGCCTCTTGTAAATGCGCATTCTGCCAATAGCCGCAGGCGTTATTGGAATTATGAAGATTCAAGTAAGTATACACCGCAAATGAAATATAAGTTTTTTCATATTCTCGATAACGACTAGAGATTTTTTGTCCAAGTGGTATAATACGTAGTAGAAAAAGATTGAGGTGAACATTGTGGGAATACATGTTGTTTTATATCAACCAGAAATTCCAGCGAATACAGGTAATATTGCGCGTACTTGTGCAGCAACGGGTACGGAATTACATTTAATTAGACCGCTTGGATTTTCTACTGACGATAAAGCGTTAAAGCGTGCTGGATTAGATTATTGGGAGCACGTAAAAATTACGTATTATGATTCTATTGAGGAATTTTATGAAAAAAATGCAAATGGTGAGTTTTTCTACTTAACAAAGTATGGTGAGAAAGCACACACAACATTTGATTATGGCAATGTAGAACAAGATTACTATTTCGTATTTGGAAGAGAAACAAACGGTCTTCCAGCAAATGTGATTGAACATAATTTTGATCATTGCTTACGCATCCCAATGACTGATAAAGTCCGTTCTTTAAACCTATCTAACACTGCAGCAATTTTAATTTATGAGGCATTGCGCCAGCAAAATTATCCGGGGTTAGATGTAGAAATTGTTTATTAAAAACCGTCATATGACGGTTTTTTTTTGAAAAAAACTAATATTTTTTAATAAAGGTTTGCATGTGTTTGAAAAAACGACAAATTTTATTAGGGTTGAATATCATTGCCGAAGGAGTAGAGGAGGCAGAACAAATTCAATTTTTGAAAGAAAAAAATGCGATCTTAGCCCAAGGTTATTATTTTAATAAGCCTCTTTCTATAAGCGATATTGAGAGATTTTATTTTATGACAGATAAAAAGTGATGAGCGTCAAGCTCATCACTTTTTTTATTTTGTTCCTGGCTTATCATTGTATCCTGATGTGAAAATAGCAGTGAGAAATGTGAGCATAACACCTAAAATTAATAAAAGTTTCATGAGAATTTAGCCCCCCATTCATATTTATCTCCTATTACTTGTATTATATCGAATTTTCTTTCAATTTTGGTAATAAAATTTATAAAGTTTGTGTGCGATTTCATTTTGATTCGTACGAATGTTTAAGGACATCCTCGCATACTTTTATAATAATCCGCTTGAACAAGGAGATGGGGGAGGAGCTATAATGGATATTTTAAAGAAAATCGAACAGCACCGGGAAACAGAAGAACGTTTAAAGTGGGAAGGGACATTTGCTGATTATTTAGAACTTCTTAAAGAAAGACCATGGGTGGCACAAACAGCACATTCTCGTATTTATAATATGATTAAGGATGCTGGAATTGAGGAAGTAGACGGCCTGAGAAAATATAATTTCTTCAGTAATCAATTATTTGGATTAGAAGAAGCATTAGAGCGTCTTGTAGAAGAGTATTTTCATCCATCTGCAAAACGTTTAGATGTAAGAAAACGGATTTTATTATTAATGGGACCAGTTAGTGGTGGGAAATCTACATTGGTTACGATGTTAAAGCGTGGATTAGAGGCATATTCACATACAGATCGCGGTTCGGTTTTTGCAATAAAAGGATGCCCAATGCATGAAGATCCGCTTCATCTTATTCCTCATCATTTACGTGATGATTTTTATGTAGAGTATGGCGTACGAATTGAAGGGAACTTGTCACCATTAAACTTAATGCGCCTGGAAAAAGAGTATGGAGGCAGAATTGAAGATGTAATTGTGGAGCGTATTTTCTTCTCAGAAGATCGCAGAACAGGGATTGGAACATTTAGTCCATCTGATCCAAAATCACAAGATATTGCTGATTTAACAGGTAGTATTGATTTTTCTACTATTGCTGAATATGGTTCAGAATCAGATCCACGCGCTTACCGCTTTGACGGAGAATTAAATAAAGCGAACCGTGGGATGATGGAATTTCAAGAGATGTTAAAATGTGACGAAAAGTTTTTATGGCATTTATTATCGTTAACGCAAGAAGGGAATTTTAAAGCAGGCCGATTTGCACTGATCTCAGCAGATGAATTAATTGTTGCACATACGAACGAAACAGAATATCGTTCTTTTATTTCTAATAAGAAAAATGAAGCACTTCATTCGCGGATTATTGTAATGCCAGTTCCATATAACTTACGGGTAAGTGAGGAAGAGCATATTTATGAGAAAATGATTCATGAAAGTGATGTTTCTGATGTTCATATTGCACCGCATACACTTCGCGTTGCAGCAATGTTTACAATCTTAACACGCTTAAAAGATCCGAAGCGGCCAGACATCGATTTAATTAAGAAAATGCGTTTATATGATGGTGAAATGGTAGAAGGATACAATTCTATTGATGTAGAGGAACTGCAGCGCGAATATCAAGATGAAGGTATGAGTGGAATTGATCCGCGTTATGTTATCAATCGTATTTCTTCTACAATTATTCGTAAAGAAATAGCATCAATTAATGCTTTAGATGTATTACGTTCTTTAAAGGATGGATTAGATCAACATCCATCTATTAGCAATGAAGATCGTGAGCGCTATATGAATTTCATTTCATTAGCACGTAAAGAGTATGATGAAATTGCGAAGAAAGAAGTACAAAAAGCATTTGTATATTCATATGAAGAATCTGCGAAGACACTTATGGATAATTATTTAGATAACGTAGAAGCATACTGCAATAAATCAAAACTACGCGATCCATTAACTGGAGAAGAAATGAGTGCGGATGAAAAACTTATGCGCTCTATTGAAGAACAAATTGGCATTTCTGAAAATGCGAAGAAAGCGTTCCGTGAAGAGATTTTAATTCGTATCTCTGCATATGCTCGCAAAGGGAAGCGATTTGATTATAATTCACATGAGCGTCTTCGTGAAGCAATCCAGAAGAAATTATTTGCCGATTTGAAGGATGTTGTGAAGATTACGACTTCAACGAAAACGCCGGATGAAAATCAGCTGAAGAAAATTAATAATGTTGTAGCACGATTAATTGATGAACATGGCTACAATTCCACATCTGCCAATGAATTATTGCGTTATGTAGGTAGTTTGTTAAATCGATAATAATCATAGTTGTAGAAAAAGAAAAGCTGTCTCTTGGAAAGGGGCAGTTTTTTTTTTATATTTTATTTTCGACTATAAGAGGTGCTTGTCTACTATGAGTAAATTTAAATGCAATCTTATGAATTTATTTGTCAATTATTTTCACCACGAGCATATGATAGAGTAACCAACCATTCATACAGAAAAAAGTCAACACAATACAATATGTTGTGCAGCTGTAAAGTGTGCAACAATGCATTGTGTTTCTTTCTTAATTGTGAAAGTGTATCAGTTTTTTTATTAATGTAAAAGTAAATTTCTCTTAGTAGGATTTTCGTGTTTTAATCTGTGTTTAAGTGAAAGTATAAAAAATTATGTAAGGAGGGAAAGGAATGGCAGAAGAAAATCAATATAATTATACGGTTTCACAGGAAAATTGGTCCCTCCATCGTAAAGGGCATGATGATCAACAACGTCATCAAGAAAAAGTGCAAGAGGCAATAAAAAATAATTTACCAGACCTTGTTACAGAAGAAAGTATTATCATGTCCAATGGTAGGGATGTTGTAAAAATACCAATTCGTTCACTAGATGAATATAAAATTCGTTATAACTATGATAAAAATAAACATGTTGGTCAAGGAACAGGGGATAGTAAAGTCGGTGATGTCGTAGCGAGAGATGGATCGAGCGGCCAAAAGCAAAAAGGACCAGGAAAAGGGCAAGGAGCAGGAGACTCTGCAGGAGAAGATTATTACGAGGCGGAAGTATCGATTTTAGAGCTTGAGCAAGCATTTTTTAAAGAATTAGAGCTTCCTAATTTACAGCGTAAAGAACTGGATGAAAATCGTATTGAACACATTGAATTTAACGACATTCGTAAAACAGGACTTTGGGGAAACATTGATAAAAAACGGACAATGATATCTGCTTATAAACGAAATGCAATGAATGGCAATCCAGCTTTTCATCCAATAAAACGAGAAGATTTAAAATTCCGTACGTGGAACGAAGTCTTGAAGCCAGAATCAAAAGCTGTTGTGTTAGCAATGATGGATACGAGCGGTTCGATGGGACTTTGGGAAAAATATATGGCTCGTAGCTTTTTCTTCTGGATGGCCCGTTTTTTACGTACGAAATATGAAACAGTAGATATTGAATTTATCGCACACCATACAGAAGCAAAAGTTGTTACAGAAGAAGAATTTTTCTCAAAAGGTGAAAGCGGCGGAACAATTTGTTCATCGGCATACAGAAAAGCATTAGAACTGATTGAAACAAAATATTCTCCGGAACGCTATAACATATACCCGTTCCACTTCTCGGATGGAGATAATTTAACATCTGATAATGCCCGCTGTGTGAAACTTGTGCAAGAATTAATGAAAGTATCTAATATGTTTGGGTATGGAGAAGTGAATCAGTATAATCGTCATAGTACACTCATGTCAGCCTATAAAAATGTGAAAGATGAGAAGTTTCGCTATTATATTTTAAAACAAAAAGCTGACGTGTTTCATGCGATGAAGAGCTTTTTCCGAGAAGAATCGAAGGAAAAGATGGCTTAAACCCCTAAGTGAAGGGGTTTTTTTGTTGATTAAATTATTTGTATATAGGTTTATGTATGGGAGTGTTAAAGTTATTTAATATGGGGTTGGATGGAGTATTTATTTCAACTTCCAAAAGTTGAGGAGTAGTTTTCAATAGATCATTACACTAGTTTAAAATATTATGTAGTAGAAAAGATTGAGTAGGAAAAACTACTCAATCTTTTTTATACGATCAAATAATAAACCATCTGTCGTACTATTTTCTCCTATTACAAAATCTTTCATATAATAAGAAAGATAATCACCATACTTCGAATTTGTATTTAAAAGAAGTTCATCTACAAAATAACAACCAAGCGGTAAATTATCGAGTAAGAGGCTAGTGAGGGCACCGTAAACACCGCAAGCCACTTGAAAATAAGTTGCATTTGTTCCGTATTGTGTGTACACATCCTGGGTAGCAGTGGTGTTGTACATATATACCTCTTTGTCTTTATACACAAGTAAGACACCAATTAAATCTTCACCGATGAGTTGTCCGTTTTCTGGATTTAATACGTGATGATTCCAGCTCCATAGTTCATCAATATTATGTTGATTGTCATGAATTAATTGTGTCATATAATCATTGATACGATATAAAAAACCGACCTCCATGTCGTATAATTTTCCGAGATTAATTACTTCTTCATGCCCCATTAAACAACCGAAAAACTGTTTCTCTCCTAACGTTACTTTAAATTCTTGTTCATAAGCAGTGTTACATAAGAGGATGGGAGTTTGATGTTTCATAAAAAGAGGATAGTTTAAAATGCCTTCTTCTAAAAAACCTGCTGGAGACCATGTCGAGTATACTGTTTTTTCTTTAATAAGAGTTGGATCATGATAGAAAGTTGTATCGTGTTCGACGATGAAACAAGCAAGGGGGATTTCCGTAGGACTTTGCTTCATTAATTTAATTGCCATCCATTGGACGACGCCGGGATTCATACCGGAACAAATAATACCTGTCATTTGTGTGAAGGTAGGTTTATGCTCTTCAAAGAAATTTTGTCTTTCTAGTAAACTGAAGCGTTTTATATGCTCATTCGCATCGATTTTTGGTGATTGCAGTGCTGTATTAATATAATGCACACCAAATTCATTGCAGCATGTTAACATTTCTACTGCATCTGCTAAGGAAGCATCAATGACTAGGTTTGTCCCCGTTTTTTGTAGATGATTTCGAAATAATGCGTTATCGCTTAGATCGAACACATGGAATGTAAAACTCTCGTATAATGCAGGATACATATCTTTAAAATAGGATTGTGGTTTTTGTTTTATGTCAATTAAATGAATCGAACAGTTTTGCAATTGAGAGTATAAAGGATTATCAATATCTTTCACGGCATGATTTAATAAAGATAAAAATGCGCGAGCAGCGCCGCCGCTGCTTCCAAGTATAGTAAGAATGAGTTGTTCTTCTTTCATGCTTTCCCTCCTATGTGATTAAGATATTCTCTTCACATAAGAAAGGATTATTTGTTTGTCCATAAATGCATAAAAATCCGCTGTTTATCCCGTAAAAGCCTGATTGGTTCAACTAACTATCAGTGGGGGATGAAGGAAAACCCACTGATAGAAGTTTCACTTAATCTATGAATATGGAAAAAAACCGCAGTCTACTTGTAAGACTGCGGATGGAATAGTGAAAAGGATGATTATCCAGTTTTTTGCACACTTTGCGATTTTGGTGTTCGTTGTATTGTAAAAGCTTCTTTTCGTAATTCTTTAAATAGCGATGTCACCATTAATATAATAACAATTGAAAATGGAAATGCTGCGAGGATTGCTGCAATTTGCAGCGCATTTAAACCACCTGTTTGTAATAAGATTGCTGCAATTGCCGAAATGGTAAGTCCCCAAATGAGTTTTAAGCGATTGCTAGGAGATAAATTTCCATTACTTGTTTGCATGGCTACAACAAACGTCGCGGAGTCCGCAGATGTAACAAAGAATGTGGCGATTAAAATTAACGCAACAATTGTTAGAAATGATGAAAATGGTAAATGAGAAATGACAGCAAAAAGACCGGTTTCTATACCGTTTTTTGTAATTTCGTCTGCGATTCCTAACGATTGGAACATCTCCATGTGAATGGCTGTTCCGCCGAATACTGAAAACCAAAATGTGCAGATTAATGTTGGGACTAATACAACGCCGAAAATAAATTCACGAATTGTGCGTCCGCGTGAAATTCGTGCAATAAATGTACCGACGAATGGCGACCAAGAAATCCACCATCCCCAATAGAAGAGCGTCCATTTTTCAATCCATGCAGAATCGTGCTCACTAAAAGCACCTAAGTTTAAGCTCATACTTGGCAAGGACCCTATATAAGATCCTAATGTCGATATGAAATATTTTATAATAAAAACAGTTGGCCCGAAAATTAAAAAGGAAACGAGTAAAATTCCTGCAAGGGAAATGTTCAAGTTACTCAAATATTTAATCCCACGATCTAATCCTGTTTGTGCACTCGTTAAATAGAGGACTGTAAAGATTAAAATGAGTACGAGCTGTGTGCTAACTGTATTGTTAATAGAAGGGAATAAGTAATGTAATCCACTAGCAATTTGCTGTGCACCAATTCCTACGGATGGAACGATTCCGAATACTGTGGCTAAAACGGCTAAAATATCAACCGTTTTTCCGATAGGTGATGTTTTCGATCGATTAAATAAAGGAGTAACTGCAGCGCTAATTGTACTACCTTTTTGTTTGCGAAAGGTAAAGTATGCAAGAACTAAAGCGACGATTGCATATAATGACCAAGGGAATAATCCCCAATGGAAGAATGAATATTGCATTGCGAGTTCAGCACTTTGTTGGCTGCCAGGTTCACCTGTAAGAGGAGCATTTAAATGTGATAGCGGTTCGGAAATGCCATAAAAGACGAGGCCGATTCCCATACCAGCTCCAAATAACATTGCAATCCATGAAAGGTAACTATATTTTGGTTTTTCATCATCTTTACCAAGACGAATGGAACCGTATTTTGAAAATGCTAAGTACGCGGCTAAAAGAATCATTGCGGTCATTAATAGAGAGTAAAACCATCCAAAATTACTGAGGATAAAAGAGTTCAAAGACGAGGTAACACTTTGTAAATCATAGCCTTGTATCCATTTTGCTGGAAGTACACCCCATATAATAAACAAGGTTGTTAGCAAAATAGAGATATAAAATACACTGTTTTCTTTTTTGATCATCCAATCCCACCTTTAGTTAATAATATTAATAATTATATTAACCATAACAATTTTTAAGAGAGGTGTCAAAATACGATCTTAGAAGTCGATGATAGATAGTAGAAAATGTAATAGAGGTAATATAAAGTGAAACTTCCGTCAGTGGGGGGCTTACTGCCCGTTAATGCGGGATAAACTGAAACGTTTACGAATAGAGTTTTGTATATCGTTTTTTCACCATTTTCTGCCATTTAAGTGCGTTATATTTCCAACAAGTATTGTCAATCATTTTATATAAATAAAGCATTTTTTCTTGAGACGGTCTTTAATTTTTGTTTTAAACATTGCTGTTAGCTTTGAGCGATTTTCATCAAATTGTAAATGACAACAAGCTATGCAGGAGGTGTGTATATTTTGTATTTGTTTGTTAAATAATTCGCATCAATTATTAATGTGTCAACTACGATCAATAGCGATAAACTATAATTTTACATCATTTACCTTTTATTATACCATAATTTTTAGATGAATAAAAATGGATCAAAAGCTATTATCTCTGATTTTGTAGGAGTTATAAGTCTTTGTATTGCAACAGCAATTATTAATATTATTTGGTTTTTCATAGTTTTTCGTTCGCCGTCAGTATCAAGTGGAATTAATTTTCAGAAAATTCTAACGCGCGTACATCTTTACTTTTTATGTAAAATAATATATTATATGGATATATAACATACCGGTTATTTTTGAGGAGGAGCCTGTCACTACAGGCTCCTCTTGTGCCTTTTTAAGGGGTCTGTGATGCAGGCCCCTTTTTCTACAGATAAAATGACCGAAAATTTTAAAAAAGATAAAATTTGAAAGGGGAGCATACATATAAGAAGATGGACGCATTGATGAAAGGAGGGGGAAGCGCTGTTATTTAGCCATGGACTTGAAATAATTTACTTATACGGGTTTATTATAACGACATTCATTACTGTTATATATTTATTTTTTAGTGATGTGTTTGAATCATTATTTCACATAGTAGGCGGACCGACTTCACCTGTAACAATACTATTTAGCTTTCTTGCTATGTTTTGTGGTTTTGGATATATCTTTGAATATATGCTTTCTTGGGGAAGTATTGTTATTTTTTTCGTTGCCTTTTTTCTTGCGCTTATTGGGGTAATTATGATGAAAATGCTTGTGTTATCTCCGATTGCGAAAGCGGAACAAAATACAGTGCAGCGCATGGATGAATTTATTGGCTGCAAGGGTGAAGTGCTGATTACGATTCCGAAAGAAGGTTTTGGTGAGGTGCTGGTGTCTTCTCAATTTGGCAGTAATGCGATGCCAGCTAAAACGATAGGAAAGAAAGATATTTTACAAGGATCTTATGTCATTGTTGAAGCTGTGCAAGATGGTGTTTTACTTGTGCAAAATTTAGCTGTTTCTTTAAAGAAACCAAAATGATAAGGAGGATTTAATATGGTTCCATTAATTATCGGCGGTGTTTTATTAGCGATATTAGCTATCCTTATTTTAGTCTTTATTACAAAATATCGTACTGTTGGTCCAGATGAAGCGTTGATTGTAACGGGAAGCGGACTAGGCAGTGGAAAAAATGTTGTTACAACAGATGATGGTAAGAAGATTAAGATTATTCGCGGGGGCGGTACATTTGTTGTGCCAATTATGCAACAAGCAGAACCTCTTAGCTTATTAAACTATAAGTTAGAAGTAGGAACGCGTGATACATATACAAAACAAGGTGTTCCTGTAACAGTAAATGGTGTTTCTATTATTAAAGTGGGTTCTACAATTGAAGAAGTATCAACAGCGGCAGAGCAATATTTAGGGAAAGAAACAGAAGAGCTAAAGGTAGAGGCAAAAGAAGTGTTAGAAGGACATTTGCGAGCAATTCTTTCTTCGATGACAGTAGAAGATGCGTATAGTAACAGAGAACAGTTTGCACAGAAAGTACACGAGGTTGCTTCTACTGATTTGAAGAAGATGGGGTTGCGCATTGTATCATTTACTATTAAAGAAATTAGTGATAAAAACGGATATTTAGATGCACTTGGCCAACCGCAAATTGCGACAGTAAAACGTGATGCACAAATTGCAAACGCAGAACGAGAAAAAGAAGCACGGATTGAAAAAGCACGTGCCGAAAAAGAAGCAAAAGCAGCAGAGTATCAACGCGATGCACAAATCGCTGAAGCAGAGAAATATAAAGAATTAAAGGTGCAAGCATATAAAAGAGAGCAAGAACAAGCACGTGCTGATGCAGACCTTTCATATGAATTACAGCAGGCGAAAGCACAACAAGGTGTAACAGAAGAGCAAATGCGTGTAAAAATTATTGAGCGTGAAAAACAAATTGAATTAGAAGAAAAAGAAATTGCTCGCCGTGAAAAGCAATATGACGCAGAAGTAAAGAAAAAAGCAGATGCAGATCGTTATGCAGTTGAGCAAGCTGCTGAAGCAGAAAAAGTGAAACAAATTAAAAAAGCAGATGCAGACCAGTATAAAATTGAAGCGGAGGCAAGAGCACGTGCAGAAGAAGTACGTTTTGAAGGTTTAGCAAAAGCAGAAGTACAGAAAGCCCAAGGTACAGCAGAAGCGGATGTTATTAAACTGAAAGGTCTTGCTGAAGCAGAAGCAAAACAAAAAATTGCTGAAGCATTTGAACTATACGGTCAAGCAGCGATTATGGATATGGTACTGAAAATGTTACCAAGTTATGCGAAAGAAATTGCAAGCCCGCTTAGTAATATCGACAAAATTACAGTTGTGGATACAGGCGGCGGTGGAAAAAACAGCGGTGCTGGTAAAGTAGCAGGCTATGCAACAGATTTAATGGCAACGATGCAAGAAACATTAAAAGCTTCTTCTGGCATTGATCTAAAAGAATTGCTGGAAAGTTTTGCAGGGAAAGGTGCAGTGCAGCAACCTGTTAGTGAGAAGCCTGTTGTAGAAGTAGTGGAAGAAAGTAAGAAGGAAAATAGTGGGCAGTAAAAATAATAACCCCTCTAGCGTGTGTCTAGAGGGGTTGTTATTTTAGTATAGCTAACTAGAAAATGTAATACAATTCAAATCTTTTAAAATATAAAAGATCTGGAATAACAGTGATAGAATGGGTGAGGAAAATGAGATTTTGAATAGGAAAGTAAGGAGTAGAGCTTGTATGAAAGCAGTTATTGAAAGTGTCTATAGTCCATGTAATGGAGTAGTAGAAGAAGTGTTAGTCAATGAAACGTCTCATGTATATGAATGGGAAAAGCTACTTATTATTAGAAATAATAAAGGGGTATTAGAAGAAGCAGCGGTTGGGATTAGTGGAAATGTATTATCTGTAGATGTAGTAGTTGGACAGGAAGTAGATACGAATACGCTATTGTGTAAAGTAGAAGATGATTTTTTAATAACGGGATGCGAATAAATTTCATTTTATTAAAATATAAAAAAACAAAAACGAGTATGTGTGTAAGTAATACATGTACTCGTTTTTGTTGTAATGAAAAATGATATGCCGAAGGGTTCTATTCATTGGTATCCATCAATATTTTTAATATGAATAAAGATTATCCCGCTATTCGTGGGCATTAATCCCCCCACCTGAAGATTGAGAGAAACGAAGAAGATAGGTGGGGAATAACTGCCCGTAAAAGCCCGATTGGTGAGAGCTTTCCATCAGTGGGGATGAAGAAAACCCCCACTGATGGAAGTTTCACTTTATTTTGTATTTATTTTTGTTATCACTTTTGATAATATAATCATAAGATATAGTAAAGGAAGTAGGTTTTTATATATGAAAGAAAAAAAGATGGATATATTATTTCATCCAATTCGCTTTCAACTTATTCAAGAGTTTATTGGAGGAGAAAAATTAACAGCAAAGCAGCTTGCTAAAAAATTACCTCATATTCCACAAGCGACGTTATATCGTCATTTAGAAAAATTAACAACAGCACATATTTTACAAGTTGCTCAGGAAACACAAATACGAGGAACTGTTGAAAAATTATATGTGTTAAATATCAGTATGGCCAGCATTTCACAAAAGGATTTGCAAGATGTAACGAAAGAAGAACATATGCAATATTTCATGATGTTTGTCACACAACTTACAGCAAATTTTAAAGATTACTTGCAGCAAGATCAGATTGATTTTGAGAAAGATGGAGTGGGGTATCGTCAAGCGAGTTTTTACATGAGTGATGAGGAGTTTCAAGAATTTATACAAGAAATGAGTGGCGTATTTTTAAAAGCAATGAAGCGTAAGCCATCTCCAGAGCGAAAGCGAAGAACGCTTTCAACAATTATAATTCCTGAAAGAAATGGGAAGGGAGAATAAAAAAGATGGGAAAAGAATTGTTCGTTACAATTGAAAGTACGGTTTCACTTCAAGGAACGTTAACAATTCCAGCATATGACGCACCAACATACCCAGCTATTTTACTTATTGGTGGAACTGGAAAAGGAGATCGGGATGGAAATGTTCGCGGTTTAAAACTACATTTATATAAAGATTTAGCGGATTATTTCACTTCATTAGGATTTGCAACGCTACGTTACGATAAGCGTGGTACGCACAAAAGTGAAGGCGATTATTATAAAACAGGTGTTACAGATTTAATTGATGATGGAGTTGCTTGCGTACGTTTTTTAAAGGAGCATCCGCAAATTGATCCAAAGCGAATAGTAATTGTAGGTCATAGTGAAGGGGCTTTACTTGCGCCAGCTATTTATGTTAGAGAATCAGTTGCTAACTTAATTTTACTTAGCGGCGGAGCTGAGCCTTCGAAAACATTACTTCCAAGACAAATTGAAACGGTAGTGAAAGAATTGGAAGCAGCATCTGGATTTCGAGGGTGGCTATACCGCTTTTTAAAACTTCCACAACGTATTAAGAAACAGAATGAAGCGGTGATGGAAAAAATACAACAATCATCAAATCCTGTTATGCGAATAAAAGGGGCAAAGGTAAATGCAAAGTGGATACGTGAACAATTTCAATACAATGTCGTAGAGTATTTAGAGAGAGTGACATGTCCTGTTTTAGCGATTACTGGAGATCGAGATATACAAGTGCCGCCAGAACAGGCAAAGGATATTGCGGAATATGTAGCAGGTGAGGCAGAGTGGCATATCATCCCGAATATGAATCATATTTTACGAGAAATTGAGAAAAATCATACAATGCTAGGTATAATGAAGGAATATAAAGGGCTTGCGGCTAAAAATATTCAAGAGGAGTTATTGTATGTTATGAAGGAATGGTTAGCAAAATACAATCTTCCATAGGGGATGAGATTGTGCAAAGAAGAAACATTTCATTTCTTGTATTACTTGGAGTATTGGTGGTAATGACGGCTTGTGAAAAACAGAATCAAACTGAGTTTATGATAGTGAAACAGGAAGACGTAGATACAAAGGAAGAGAACTGGATGGATAAGCAGTTATTACTTTCAGCACAGCTCGGAGATACAGAAACAGTTGTAAAATTGATAAAAAGCGGTGCAGATCTGAATGTAAGAGGTACACAAGGGGAAACACCGGTTATGGCAGCAACATATCATAACCATATTGATACTGTGAAAACATTACTGGCAGCAAGAGCAGATGTAAATATCCAAGATAATCACAAAGATAATCCATTTTTATATGCTGCAGCAGAGGGGACTTTAGAAATTTTAAAGCTAACAATTGAAGCGGGCGCGGATCCAAAGATAATGAATCAATTTGGCGGTACGGCATTAATTCCAGCAGCAGAACGCGGCCATGTTGAAGTTGTAAAGGAACTTCTCACTCATACAGATATCGATGTCAATCATATTAACACTCTTGGCTGGACTGCATTAATGGAAGCTGTTCTTTTAGGAAATGGAGGTAAAGAATATCAGCAAATTGTACAGATGTTAATAGAGCACAATGCTGATGTAAACATTCCCGATAAAGAAGGTATTACCCCTCTCCAACATGCCAAAGAAAGAGGATTTACAAGAATCCAGTCCATACTAGAAAAAGCAGGTGCTTATTGATGAAAACACCTCACACGTTTCATTGTGTGAGGTGTTTCTTTTAATTATTAAAAGCATTATTTTTGGGTTTGTATCCAAATACCATCTTGGTTTAGAAAATACCACTTACTATTATCTTGAATCCATCCTGTTATGTGTAGTTATTTTGGTTTTGTGATTCACAAGATAGTTGTGCAGCTTGTAAGATTTTTTTATCCCACATTAATGGGCAGTAAGTGTGGATTTAAAATAAAGTCGCGATGTTTATAAAAAAGATGCGATGTTTAAAATAAAGTCGCGGCGTTTATAAAAATGTTGCGATGCTCTACCCCTTTAGATGGTTATCTAAAGGGGTGTTTTTATAGTGAAAAGGAAAAGAACATCTGAATTGAAAGATAGATTAAGGAACTGTTGAGTGACAATAAGTTATTCCGTTAAAGGGCCATTTAATGGAATAAGGCTCATAAATATTTGTACTAAGTATTAATAGGTTATGATTGTGAAGAAATTTAGTTAGGGTATCAGTCCAGTTTATTAAAAAACAGGAAATAAAAATCCCGTATTCAATAAAAAATACGGGATTTTTATAAATCAGTTTATCTTGTTTCAAGTAACACCTAGTCGAAAGAAGTTCATTAGTTAAATATTACTTATCTAATTAAGAAAAATTCAGATTCCAGCCCAAACATCTTTTCCGTATCGTCCTTCACGTTGTAAATGATCCAACCAATTTCTTGCCTCTTGTTCACTGACTCCATGAATTTCTTGATATGCGTGACAAAGATTATCTTCTACATCCGGAGCCATTCGACTTCCATCACCACATATATAAAGGTGGGCACCGTTATCTAATAACGAAATTAAATTAGCTCCATCTTGTTTCATTAAATGCTGTACATATGTTTTTGGATGTCCTTCCAAGCGAGAAAAAGCTGTGTGTAAAGATATTAAGCCATCTTTTTCATCTTTTTCTAGTTCTGTACAATAGAGATAATCTTTTTCAGGATGACGACAACCGAAATACAGATGCGCTTCCCCTAAGTTAACACCTTTGTTCTTTTGGACACGACGCGTTTGTAAGAACCCACGGAATGGTGCAACTCCAGTGCCTGGTCCAACCATGATAATTGGTGTTTTTGGATCTTCAGGTAACTGAAACCTTGATTCTGGAGTTCGAATAAAACAAGTAATCTCATCTTCATTGTGACACTGAGCTAAATAATTAGAAGCGACACCTTTATATTCTCCTTGTCCACTCCATGCAGGTCCACTAACAACACCGACCGTAATACTTAGACGATCCTGTGCAACAAGTGGAGAGCTTGAAATAGAATAGTAACGCGGTTTGAGCGCAGGGAGAAGTTCTAAAAAGCGTTCAAACGGGATTTCACACGCTTCATACTTTTCAAGAAGATCTAACATTGAAATGCGTTTCTTTAGTATTTGGTCTTGATAAACTCCATCTTCCAATAATGCTTCCAATTCGTATTTATGAGGAGGACAAACTGTAAATGTTGCCAATTCCCGTATTTGTGCTCGAGTTGCCGATTCCTGAACCTCAACACTATAGCTAAGAAGGTCAAATAAACTAACAGGACGGTCCAAAGGAAGATGAACTGTACTACGTCCACTTGTACTCAGTATGACTTGATCCTTCCCGTTTAATCCAAATCGTTTTAAAATTCGGTTGACATTTTTTCGGCTGTTACTTGGCAGCACTCCAAGATGGTCGCCTTCCTGATAAGTAACTCCTTCCGGCAAGGCTATCTCAATATGTCGAGTGCCCCGTTCACTTTCAGCTGACTGAAGCTCCTGGCTAGCAATCACCGTTGCATAAACAGCTTTGTTATTTTGAGCGATCGGATTAGCAGGAGGACCTGAAATCAACTGAACGGAAAGCGATGATTGATGAGACAATGTTTCGGTTCCCTCTTTCACCTTTAGGCCAAAAGCATTCGAGACATCCTTCCACATGTTCTCTTGCCATTGAGCAAAATCATTCTCGAAATCTCCTCCAGCGTCAGCCTCTCCTCTTACGGTAAACCTTATGGCACCTTTCTGTTCAAGCTCTTTGTCAATAAATTTCGGAACACTCTGGTAAGTATTCGCCCAATTTCGATCTCCGCAACCAAAAACTGCATACCTGATCCCTGTACATCCCTCTGTGTCTGATTGCTCCAGCCATTTTACGAACTGAGCGGCATTCTCAGGAGGTTGACCATTATATGAAGAAGTTACAATGAGTACCGCACCTTCTTTAGGTAACTTTCCGATATAATCGTTCAATGTTCCCACATCGCTCTGGAAACCCAGTAACCTTGCATGGTCTGCGAGCTTCCTAGCAAACTCTTCCGCTCTGCCTAAGTTTGAACCATACAATATAAGCAGAGGTAAGTTTTCAGCACCTTCAATTACTTCTTGTTTTAAATATTGCGAAGCCAGTTTCTTCTTTTCTTCATTTTCCTTCTCCTTCTCATCTGCCAACGGAGGATTCAGTAAAGATGCGACTTGCTTCCCTTCCCTTAATTTAATTCTAATTCTTAAATTTTCTGGTTTTATGGTCAACGTTTGCTTAATCTTCAACTGATAGTTTTCATAATCAATTAATTCAAACTTTTGAAGAATCATTCCAAGTACCAGCGTAGCTTCATAAAGTGCGAACTGCATACCAATACAAGCACGTTGACCATTCCCAAATGGCTTATATGCATGATTTGGTACTTTGGAAGGGTCTGCGAAACGTTCCGGACGGAATTCTTCTGCATCTTCTCCCCACACTTCTTTATCCCGATGAAGGGCGGGAAGAAGCACGGTCAAACCTTCACCTTTTTTCACATGATACTGTCCGCCGATTATAGTATCCTCCTTTGGATACACATCAAAAGATGGAGCGGTCGGCCATAACCGTATGGCCTCGTTTAGAATCATGCGAATGTATTTGAGGTTTAGCACTTGTTTATAAGATGGAGTGGAATCACCGAGGACCTGATCCACTTCTTCGTATGCTTTCTTCAGAACTTCCGGATGTTTCAGTAAAAAATAAGTCGTAAAGGATAATAAACCACTTGTTGTTTCATGCCCAGCAATTAAGAAGGTAATAATTTGGTATCGGATATTTTCATCATCCAACACTTCCCCGGTCTCGGGGTCTTTACTGTTTAACATGCGGGCCAGCAGATCTATCTCTCCATTATTTCCATTAACCTTCCGCGCTTTAATAATTTTATCTACCAACGAAAACATGCTTTGTATATCATCTTGGAATTGTCTGTTTTTTCTAATCATCAGAGTATCCATGCCCTTCGAGCGGGCAATTTTATGCATAGCTTCGTCAAGTGCACGTACCATGCTGTCGATAAATGGATCATGTTTTTCTTTATAAAAACTATTAAATCGGTAGTTAAAACCACAAAGACCGATCGTATCCAAAGTAAGGCGGGTCATGTCTCCCGGTACATCGATATGATCACTATCGTGATTCAACCGAGCCCATTTCTGAATCAGCTGCGAAGCGATGTCTAACATCATGGTATGATATCCCTTCATGGCTTGTTGGCTGAATGTTGGCAGCAATATATTATGGGCTTTTCGCCAGTTTGGCTCCGATGTTTTACTCGTAAACAGACCGTCCCCCGTAAATTCGCGTACATGCACCATATCATTTGCAACATGTTTATCAAAACGATTGATATCACAGACTTCAGTTACCAGTTTGTGTTCAGAGATACATATTGTTTTAAAACCTGGAGCAGTCAACCGAAATATTGGTCCATATTCTTTCGCTATCTCACAAAAAGAAATAGTAGGTTGACTCATGTCGAATAAAGGGTAGTTGCCGAGTGGTCCATATGTTTTGGGTTGTGGAATCCCGCCTGTCTGTTCTTCTCTCATTTTTATCCTCCTTCGAAGTTTGAGATATAAAGGAAATTATTTAATATTCAACTTTAATTTTTCACTCATATTCTTTAGTCCAACTTATTAATTGTTTAATTACTTTTTGTTTTAAGCCTTCATCAATCTTCCCTATCTTAAAAATTTCCGAATAGCATAATCCATCGATGGCTAATCTAATAATTGCAGCCTTTATTGGCTCGATCTCATCCTTTTCCATTTCTTCATATAATTCTTGACAATCATTTTGGAACTTGGAAAGAAGAAGTGGGTTAGTAAACAAAGTTGCGACATATGCAGAAACAAGCCCGTTTGATAAACCAGTATCGTTTATTGCTGATTCCAAGTAAGCACGATGCCATTTTCCTATGGATTCCGAAGAATTGCTTACTTTATCCCGAACATCCATTAAAAATGCTGACGAATATTCATCAATCATACCTTTTATAATTGCGTCCTTATTAGGAAAATGATAGAGTAATCCTCCTTTACTGATACCAGCCTGTTTCGCGACAGCCTCTAATGTCAATTTTTCCATACCATAATTCTCAATAATAAAAGAAGCAGCAGCTAATATTTCTTTACGTCTTGAATTGCTCATCAAAATGACCTCCTTTCTCAGTCAGAAATGAATTATTCACTCACTTTAAATTAACTATACCGTCTGGACGGTAACTATGCAAAGTGATAATTGTTATATATATATATAACATCGATTATTTTCATCCTAAATTATTCCTCCTAGCATTTATCTAACAAAAAGATAGATAACGAACAATGTGTAGTTTATAATGAAAACATGTTGTTTATATTAAAATTATATCGTTTTTGCTACATAATTCAATTTACATTTAAGACATAAATGTACGATAAGGAACAAAAGGATAAAATCTGTTGTTTAAAATGACAATAACGAACAAGGAGATATAAGATGTTGAAAAAAACGGATCTGCGGATTATTCGGACAAAGAAATTTATATATGATGCTTTTATCAAACTGATAGCGGAAAAGGGATACGATGCTATTACCATTCAAGATATCACAGATGAGGCACTCATTAATCGGGCAACATTTTACTCGCATTACAAGGATAAACAAGATTTGTTAACAAAGCTTAGTGAGGATGCACTAGGAGAGTTGACAAGTAAGATGGTCCTATATGCCCATGTGCAGGGACATCAAATAGATCTTTCGAAATTCGAGGAAATTTTACAATCCATATTTGAGTGTATGGTAAAACATGCAGACTTTTATAAAACCATGCTTGGGCCTAATGGCATTCATGATTTTAACCTACAAATGCAGCAGACTATTATGGATAACCTTGAACAAAATTTCATTGAGCTTAAAATTGAAGACCATGACTTAGATATTCCAAAGGATATGGTATTGCATTTCATCACTTCCTGTGTTGTTGGGATAGCAATTTGGTGGCTTCAAAATGACATGAAATATTCACCGAAATATACTGCACAACAATTAGTGAAGCTTATTACGAAAGGACCCTTGTGTGCAGTGGGTTTTACTTTATTTAATGAGGGCTAGAGTTTCGTTTCATCATTTTTCTCCTTATTTTATTTGTCTGTTTATATTTAGTGTAAGGAAAAAATAATCAAACTTTTTTATAAAAACCAATCTTAAATCTACTAGAAAAGCATCTATTTTGATCAATCTTTTTTCAAAATGGATGCTTTTTATTTATTGTAAAATGCTGGCTTGTGGGGTATTTTTGATCAAACTTTATTTCAAAGCTACAGTAAGACCCCTTACCTCAAGATTTAGAGTGAATCGAGGAAGATATAGGTGGGGGATGAAAAAACCCCCACTAATGGAAGTTTCACTTTATTACAATCATAGCGGAAAATGCAGAAGAACTGTTCTGATTTTTGTTGTTTTATCTTAAAAAACATAGTGTTAGCAAGGACTTTCAACTTTAGCTATCCTTTGTAAAAAATACGTGCAAGAAGTAGAAAAGTTAATTATACTAGTGCTACATTTCATTTTTATTAAAAGAGGGATTCAGATGAATATGAGTAAGAAAATTTTCACACTAATGTTAGCTTTCACTTTGTTTGCCTTACCAACATTTGCACAAGCAAAAACCTATAGTGGCAGTAAATCATCAGTTTCATCTCATTCTAGTACCGGAGGGATTAGTACTAAAGGCTCGACTTCTGGCAGCAATCGTTCTTCTGATGGGACATATCATTCAGGTTATAAATCTTCGTCATCAAATGTGCAATCGAAGAAACCAGCTTCTGTAGATCGTACACCACAGTCACAGCCAGCTCCTAAGAAATCTAGCTTTTGGGGTCATGCAGCATCATTTGGGGCAGGAGCTTTACTAGGTAGTATGCTACATCCATTTGGAAATCATGGAGTTGGTGGAGTAGGCGGAAGCTTTTTTTCTAGTGGTTTATTAATAGATATTCTCATCATTTTAGGAATTGTTTGGATTATACGCCGTATTTTCGCAAGACGTTAAGAAGGAGAGACAACGATGAAGATTTATTTTACTGAACAGGATATAGTTGATGCGGTTTGTGTACACGCGGCCTCTATACATGCGTATCGTCCGGAGCAAATTGATGTTGATTTACAGTTTCATCCGAATAGAGGGTTTGGCGCCAGTGCTCGTTTACCGTACCGAACTGTAGAGCTTGGTGAGCAGGAGTTAATCGATGCAATTGCATTTTATCTAAGGGAATATCACAACTTTATTCCGGAGAGTTTGCGTATTGATTTACAATTTCATGAGCAAACAGGATTTGCAGCGGATATCGAGGTGGCGTAAATAAGAAAACCTTCCGTAAGTTAAGTTACTTTAGAAATATTGTATGAAAAATGCTATTTTACGGAATGAATAGATAGAAATGAAAAAGTAAATTGATTATAGTACATGAAACATGTTTAAAAGACTAGCGTCTAAATAGACGCTAGTCTTTTATTTTAGTAACATCTTTTTAGTTTGAAAATTGAGATATTAATAGAGTCTCTCTATAATATGAATTAACTTTTATAATTAGAAAGAAGGAAATACATATGAGAAGGACGCTTGTGATAAGTGATGTTCATGGCGAATTAGAGAGATTTGAAAAGTTATTAGAAAAAGTAGAATACAATCCAAAAGAGGATCGACTCATTTTGCTGGGAGATTATGTAGATCGTGGTCTTAATGCTAAAAAGGTAATTGAAAAAGTAATGCGATTAAAAGAAGCTGGTGCACTAGTCTTAAAAGGTAATCATGAAGATATGATGATAAAAGCTTTAACGACAGAGGAAGAAAAATTTTGGAATCATTGGGTAAAGAGAAATGGAGGGGATCAAACGTTACATAGCTACGGTTTTTCTGAAAGTGATATTGCTGTAAATGAAGAGAAGTTCATAAGACCACAGTTACATTCTGAAGTGTTAGAACAACATTTAGAATTTATAAAAAGGTTAGACCACTATATTGAAACAGATGAGTATATTTTTGTTCATGCGGGTGTGCAACCAATGACACCTGTTTCTGAAACAGATGCGCATACATTGATGTGGATTAGAAATGAGTTTCATAATGGATATAATGGTGAAAAAACTGTTGTCTTTGGGCATACAGAAACGAAAATTCTTCACGGGGATAACGAGAATTTTGGCGTGTATTTTGGTGAAAATCGTATCATTGGTATTGATGGAGGGGCTGTATACGGCGGCCAGCTGAACTGTTTAGAATTGCCAAGTCAAAAAGTATATTCTGTGAAATAAGAAAGATTTCCTATACAAACGAGCTAATGTAGGGGAAAAGAGGAGATAAGGGATCAAAACAATGATGAAATCTTATCTCTTTTTTAGTTGATTGTATTATTCATAATGAATACTCCTCGCTTCATTATTTGTTTAATTCCATTACTCCATTTTTTCCGTTTATAAGAACCCGGATTATTGCAGCCACAATTTCTACCATTTTTTCATCTCTTATCTTTCCTTGTTTTTCGTTTCATTTCTTACTTTTAGTATAGTGAAAAGCTCATTTCGTAACTATTGAATTAAGTAGCGTAAGGATTACGTTGTTGTAAAGAATGAGGTTTAAAGGAATGAAACTAGCAAATTAAAAAATTTATTTTTATTAAGGGAATTTTAAGGAATGGATTCGATAATAAGTCTTACTTAATGAAGCATAGGAAAGGAGAAACAATTTTGAAAAAGTGGATTAGTATTTTAGGGATTCTTACCATTGTACTTGGTGCAGGGGCTTGGTATGTATTTAAGGATAAATCGCAACCAGTGATGAATCAAGCAGTAAGTGTGGCAGTTCAAAAAGGGAAACTAGATGTGAAAGTAAAGGGTTCTGGTTCTACTCAATCTATGACAAATGAAGATATTACAGCAGACTCAAATAAAGTAGTTGAGTCAGTATTAGTCTCAGCAAATGATGTAGTGAAAAAAGGACAGGAGTTAATTACATTTACAGATGGGAGTGATTCAATTGTAGCACCAGCTGATGGAACGATTACATCTATACCAGTGCAAGCTGGAGATCGTGTAACGAGTGGGAAGGCTGTTGCTCATATTACAAACTACGGTGATTTAGAAACAGTTATTCAAGTTGATGAATTAGATATTCCAAAAGTACAGGTTGGACAAAGTGTAACATTAAAAGTGAATTCATTTCCAGATACAACCTATACAGGAAAGGTAACAGATGTAGCGAAGGAAGGAACAGTTTCTAATGGTGTATCCTCCTTTAATGTAACGATTCATATTGATAATCCAAAAGATGTGAAAATTGGAATGACAACAGAAGCTAGCATTTTGACTGATAGTAAAGACAATGTTCTATATGTTCCAGTAGAAGCAGTTCATACAAGAGGAGATCAAAAATTTGTTTTTGTTCAATCCTCAGCATCTTCTTCTAATGGAAAGACAAATATGCAGCAAAAAGTTGTTAAAGCAGGTATTCATAATGAAGATTCCGTAGAAATTACGGAAGGGTTGCAAGAGGGAGAACATATTCAATTGCCTATGGCTGCACAAGGAAATGGAGCGAATAACTACAATAATAAACAAAGAGGCTTCATGATGTCTTCAGGTGGAGGCATGGGAGGAGGCTTCGGCGGCGGAGGTATGAATAGAAATAGAGCTGGAGGGAGAGGGTGAGAATGAAACCGATTATTGAGATTCAGAATATGACCAAATCATATGAGATGGGCGGCGAAATTGTACGTGCACTCGATAATGTTTCTCTTACAATCTATGAAGGTGATTTTCTCTCCATTATTGGCCCTTCTGGATCAGGAAAATCTACGTTTATGAATATGATTGGTTGCTTAGACCGTCCAGATGATGGACAGTATCTATTGGATGGAGATGCAGTAGATAAACTGAATGATAATCAACTAGCCACAATTCGAAACGAAAAAATTGGTTTTATCTTTCAAAACTTTAATTTGCTAACGAAATTAACAGCAATTGAAAACGTTGAACTTCCGCTTTTATATCGGGGAATAAGTACAAAAGAAAGAACAAATACCGCGTATAGCTGTTTAGAAAAAGTTGGGTTGCAAGGGAGAGCTCATCATTTGCCTAGTCAATTGTCAGGTGGACAGCAGCAGCGCGTTGCAATTGCACGCGCTTTAGTTGGAAACCCACCAATCTTATTAGCCGATGAGCCGACAGGAGCATTAGATAGCAAAACAAGTGAAGAAATTATTGGGGTAATGAAAGAGCTGCATGTGCAGGGACATACAATTATTTTAATTACGCACGATTTAGAAGTAGCAAAACAAGCAAACCGAATTGTTCGTATACAAGATGGACAATTGTTTGAAAGTAGAGGTGAGTACATTGGGGCTAATACAATCCATCAAAATGGCAATGCGCAGTATCAAAGGTAATAAACTACGAGCATTTTTAACGATGCTAGGCATTATTATTGGTGTTTCGTCTGTTATTGTACTTGTCTCAATTGGTCAAGGCTCAAGTCAAGCTGTAACAAATCAAATTAATAGTTTAGGTACGAATTTGTTAACGATAAATATGATGGGATCTGACGCGATAAAACTTACTGAACAAGATATTGCAAAGTTTCAAAAGATTGATGGGATAAAAGAAATGTCTCCCGTTGTTTCGGGACGAGTTACTGTAAAAAATGGGACGCTTTCAACACAAGTATCACTTACTGGAACAAATAGTTCTTATCAGCAAGTACGCGATATGAAAATCAACGAAGGTCGTTTCTTATCAGATATGGATGTAGAATATAGACAAAAAGTCATTGTACTTGGTGCGAATACAGCACAAAATTTATTTGGATTTGAAAATCCAGTTGGAAAAGATGTACAAGTAAATGGTAGCTCTTTTAAAATAGTAGGTGTACTTGCCTCAAAAGGTGGTTCTATGGGACAAAGCGGTGATGATGTTATTATTATGCCGCTGAGTACAGCGCAGCGAATTGTAAAGAATACCAGTATACAGACAGTGTATGTACAAGTAAGCAGTGAGGAAAAACTAAATACTGTCATGGCACAAATTGAAAATAAATTAGCTGGAATGTTCCCGAATAAGCAAGATAACTACAGCGTATTTAATCAAAAAGATTTAGTAGATACGATGAGTTCGGTAACAGGTACAATGACGATGATGCTTGGAGGAATTGCTTGCATTTCTTTATTAGTTGGCGGGATCGGAATTATGAATATTATGCTTGTATCTGTTTCAGAACGAACGAAAGAAATTGGCATTCGTAAAGCAATTGGGGCGAAAAGAAAAGATATTTTACTACAATTTCTGATTGAAGCAGTAGTACTAAGTTCACTTGGAGGATTAATCGGAATGGGAATAGGGCTCTTGGTTGCAAAGATTCTTTCCGTGGCAACAGGTATGACGATTGCTTATTCTGTTCCTGTTATATTGCTTGCATTTTTATTTTCCTTATTAGTAGGAGTTGGATTTGGGGTATTTCCAGCCAATAAAGCATCGAAACTGCATCCTATTCAAGCACTTCGATATGAATAGAACATGTTATCGGCAGTATTCTTGCCTAGAAATTGAAGCGATCGCATAATGCGGCCGCTTTCTTTTGCTAGTATAAAGTGAAATTTCCAATAGCGATTTTTTCCCCTTACTGATTAGCATCATCAATTGGACTTTTACGGACAGTTATCGTCCACCTATCTTCCTTGTTTTTTAGAATTACGAGGTGAAAGTCTTATTGTTCGTGAATAACGGAAGAAAAAATAAGAGGTGAAGAAGTGAGATGCGTTTATTAGTTGTGGAAGATCATCCTCCATTATTGGAGTCAATTACACAAATTTTACGAAATGAATTTGAAGTAGATACGGCAAAAAATGGTGAGGAAGGATTATTTCTAGCATTGCAAAATATTTATGATGCAATTCTTCTAGATGTGATGCTTCCAGAGATGGATGGATTTGAAGTAATTCAGCGGATTCGAAGTAAAAACATTCAAACGCCTGTTTTATTCCTTACTGCAAAAGACTCTTTGGAAGATCGGGTAAAAGGGTTGGACTTTGGCGGAGATGATTATTTAGTGAAACCGTTTCAGGCGCCAGAACTTCAAGCGAGAATTCGTGCTTTATTAAGAAGGAGCGGGAGCTTAACAACCAATCAAACGATTCAGTACCGTGGTATTGAGTTGTTTGGAAAAGAGAAAGATATTCAAGTGGATGAGGTACCTATAAAATTAACGTTAAAGCAATATGAACTATTAGAATATCTGATTCAAAATAGTGGGAAGATTTTAATGCGTGAACAAATTTTTGATAGAGTATGGGGATTTAATTCTGATACAACAGTAGCCATTGTAGAGGTATATGTGCATCATTTGCGAAAGAAGCTGGAGCCATTTGGCTATCATAAAGATATTCAAACTATACGTGGTATTGGATATATCTTAAAAGAACAATGAGACAACATAGCATGTTTCAAAAGACACGCATTCAACTTACGATTTTGAATTCATTAGTATTTATTGTGTTAATTGGTATGTTAGGAAGTGTTATTTATTCATATACACATAAACGGCTATACGAAGGAATAGATGATTCAATAGATAGATTTATTAAGAAACAAGAAAAAGAAGACAAGTCTATTCCAAGTCATTTTGATTTTAACAAAGACCTGCATATTGGCGATTCTCGGATTATCGTTTTAAAATGGGATGAAAAGAATCAACTGGTAGGGATGGAACCACGATTTCTAGATCCAAGCTTTTTTGAGAGAAATCAATCTAAATTATTTCCTAAAACATTTGGAGAACGGCAGGATATAGAGGTAGAAGGTGTAAACTTTCGGATGATTGCAGCTCAAGGAAATACGGATTTAGGGAAAGTCACGTTTCAAGTATTGAGGGAAATAAACCCTGAAAAGGAAATGCTGCATACACTTCTACTTATTCTTGTAATTGGATGCAGTATAGGAAGTATATGTGCGGTGGGAATTGGCTTTTTTTTAGCTGGTAGGGCGCTTGTACCAATTAAGAATGCTTGGCATAAACAGCAGCAGTTTGTTTCAGATGCTTCACATGAATTACGAACTCCTTTAGCAGTGATTCAATCTAAAGCGGATGTATTGTTTCAATCTCCTACTGCAACAATAGAAGATAAGGCGATGGATATTTCAACTATATCAAAGGAATGCCGACGCTTATCCAAACTAGTTGCAAACTTACTAACATTAGCACGTTCTGATTCAGATCAAATTGAAATGGACAAGAAAACTTTTGCATTAGATAAATTGCTAAGTGAAATTGTAAATCCTTATTCAGAAATTGCTTTGTATGAAGAAAAAACAATTACGTTAGATGTCGTTCCTTCTATTTTGTTTATGGGAGATAAAGAGCGTATTCATCAATTAATTGTAATTTTATTAGATAATGCGATGAAGTATACAAATGCAGGTGGAAGTATTAATGTATCTTGCTCTGAAACAACAAATGGGATTGTAATCCAAGTAAAAGATGATGGTGTTGGCATCGTTGAAGAAGATATCCCAAAAATTTTCGATCGTTTTTATCAAGGTGATAAAGCAAGGGCGGCATCAAATGGAGCTGGATTAGGTCTGTCTATTGCAACCTGGATTGTTGAGAAGCATTACGGGAAAATAAAAGTGTATAGCAAAATTGGAGAAGGTACTTGTTTTGAAATTGTATTTCCAAAGAATCAAAAAGTACGAAATATTTATCCCGCATTAACGGGCAGTAAGACCCCACCCTCAAGATTGAGAGAGAAGCGAAGAAGATAGGTGGGGGATAACTGCCCGTAAAAGCCCGATTGGTGAGAGCTTTCCATCAGTGGGGGATGAAAAAAACCCCACTGATGGAAGTTTCACTTTATATGAAAGAAAAATAGGCGATTAAAAAGACGATCTTGTTTTATACAGGGTCGTCTTTTTTTAAGGGAAAGTTAAGAAATTTTTTTCATAATCAATATATACCTCATGATGAATTACAAATGATAAATGGTGAAAAAAGAAGGGAGAACAAAATGAAAAGAATGAGAAAAATTCATTTTTGGATTGGGTTAATTGCTTCATTATTTATTTTTATTGAATCTGCAACAGGAATATATATGTATTTTAGTGGAAAAGGTCCCGGTGAAAGAATAGAAGGGGCTGCTAATTTTCAAGAACGAGGCTTTGGCAGAAATGGTGATACAGGAAATGTACAAAATGGACAAGACATACAAGCGGGGAATTCTGATTTTAATCAGGGAAGTGCAGCGTCAAATAGACAATTTTTTCAAGATAGAAGTAACGGGGGATTCAATTCTTTATCAAGATTAGTTAGGGAGTTGCATACAGGAGTGATTGGATTAATCGGTTCTATTGCAATGCTTATTTTAACAGGGACTGGATTATGTATATCTTTTGTAATGTTGCGAGCAAAATGGAGAACAAAGCGTCAAAAAGAAATAACAGTTTAAGTGATAGTTATGAGGAAGGGAGGAAGTGAAAGATGGTTAGAAAAAATACGTTTGGTCTACTAATTGTTGGAGTATTAAGTCTCGGTGTAATGGGAGGGGCTTCTGCTTGTACAAATAAGGATGCAAATGAATGGCAATTATCTCAACCTAGTAGTTCACAAGTAAATGGTGGGACTGTACATGCTGCATATACAGAAGATAAAGCGCAGAATTTAGGAATTGAAACAGAAGGAAAAGAGCTACTTACACTTGAGAAGGAAATTCATGAAACGGAAGTAGAGAAAGAGGCAAATCAGCTGGGGGTTTCCACAGAAGGAAAAGATGTTGGAACACTTTCTGAAGAAATATATGAAGCAAAGGTTAAAAAAGAGGCGGAAAAACTTGGAATACCAGTAGAGGGAAAAGAAATTGTAGATTTAATAGCAGAAATTAATAAGATAAAAATAAAAAGTGAAGCAGAAAAATTAGGAGTTTCCACAGAAGGGAAAGAGATTGCCACGATAGCTGAAGAGCTTTATGGAACAAAAGTAAAAAACGAAGCAAAGCAACTTGGTATTTCAGAAAAGGGAAAAAATATGGAAGCGTTAGCGAAAGAAGTATATGAAATGAAAATTCAAACAGAAGCGCAAAACCTTCATATTGATCTGTATGGAAAAGATATTTATCAAGTGCTACAAGAAATTAATGAGCAAAAAGTTTTGCAAGTTGCAAAAGAACTTGGGATAGATGTAACGGATAAGGATACACAGAAGCTTACAGAGGAAATTGAAAAACAACAACCAGATCGAGTGCAGGACCTTCATTTTTCACCTTGGATACAAACAGATGCAGATGCATTTTATTATTATTTAACAAGTGGCTGATGTTCTGAAAAGGGAAAAGAAATGAGAAGAAAAAGGAGTTTTCATATGATTATATGGGTGATAGTCATTATTCCTTGTCTCATTATTTGCTTAACTCCATTGCAATATTTTTATCATTCACTAAAACTAGGAATACTGCTACTACAACTTCCATTATTTTTTTCATCTCTTATCTCTCCTTGTTTTTGGTTTCATTTCTTACTTTTAGTATAGTAAAAAGCTTATTTTGGAACTATTGAATTAGGTGACGTAAGAATTACAGTTTTGTAAGGGAAATGCTATGGTTTGCCGCCTTCTTCTACATGTATAACAATCTGTCCATATAATCTTTCCCCAATGTATGCATTTAGTAGCCATAAGCCGGAAGAAGGGAGTAACATACTAGAGGGAAAACTTGTGATATCTTTTGTAATCTCTTGTGGTGTTGTCCAAACATTGCCTGTTATCTCATCTTGAAAAAAGACAGGAACTGGTTTCGTTGAGCCTTGTTTTAGTGCAATGACAGTTAGTTTTCCAGAGGGGATATTTGGACCCAGAAAGAACCACATATATTTATTTGGTTGATTAGCAATCCAAGTAGTATCTGCAATTGCAACCTTATCTTCTATACCTTTTACAGATATTTTATCGTGCTCAAATGATGGACTTTCCTCCCAATTGACATCCTTAAGGATGCTAAGGTGAAAGAAAGAAGGAATATTATTTTGTGGTTGTATCGTTTCAATTATTTTTGGGGAAGTAGATTTTTTTACTGTAGTTGTACAGCCAGCGATGAGACAGGAGAGAAGTAGCACAGTTCCAAGTTTTTTCATTCGGCCACGCTCCTAGGCATATTTGTATTTTAATTGTATTGGACAAAATAAAGAACAATTCCTGTAAAAGAAAAAGAGAGGCAATGCAGATAGCATTGCCTCTTTTCTTATTCGTTTTCTTCATGTAAAAACAATACCATGTGTTCTTCGTCCCAATATTGATCGTTATATTTTAACGAACGTTCTTGTACGCCAAATGTTTTAAAGCCTAATGATTCATAGAGTTTTTTAGCGCCTTCATTGCCAACGACAACATCAAGCATAAGTTGTTCTACTTCTAATTCTTTTGCTTTTTCAATTGCTGCCTGCATAAGTGCCTTACCAGCACCAAGGCCACGCGCTTTTGGAGAGACATAAACAGCACCGATCTTTGCTTTATGTTCTTGCTTTAAAAATGATTTCGTTTCCAGAGTTGCAACACCGATTAATTCACTATCTTTAAAAGCACCAAGTGTGTAATTTTCATTTTGAGATAATATTTCTGCTTTATATTCAACAGGGTCTTCCTTGTTAATGATATCTTCGTAAGAGGAACTGAACGCTTCTGGATTTTGCTTTAATCCTTCAACGCGAAGTGCTAAATAAATTTCTGCATCCTTTTTTGTCAATACACGAATTTCCAATCATATCACCTTCTAAATCTTTGGTAGTTGTACATATACATCTTATATTAAAGTAATAATAATTTCAAAAATATAGTATTTATGGTTAATGTTATTGGTTGAAAATTATTTACTAAAATAATAAAAATGTCTATTGAATTGGTAATTCTATCATAAATATAGTTCCAATTCCAACTTCACTTGTTACATGTATAGAACCACCATGTAATTCTATGATTTCTTTTGCAACAGCTAAGCCAATACCTTTTCCACCAGTTGCTCGCGTTCGGGATTTATCGACCCGGTAGAAGCGTTCAAAAATATGTGGTAAGTCTTCACCTGGAATTCCCTCTCCTTCATCTTGCACTTGTATAAGAAAAGTATGCGCCTTTTTTAATACTCGTACTGTAATTTGAGAATCTTCATGAGAATGTTGGTGTGCATTATGTAACAAATTCAGCATGACTTGCTCCATGCGGCGTTCGTCTATGCAGACATATAAATCTTCTGGGCAATATAAAGAGATGCCTATTTTCTTTTTTTGAAGAGATGGCTTTATTTTTTCAACCATACGCTCTACAAATGGTAGCAGTGAAACAGGTTGCTTTTTTATAGCAAATTGATGTTGTTCAAGTTGTGCAAGTTCAAATAAATCTTGTACGAGTTCGGTAATATTTTCTGTTTCTTCTTCAATAATTTGTAAATATTCTTCCCGTTCTTCTTTAGATAAAGACGTTCTTTTTGCAACTTTTGTATATCCTTTTACATATGTGAGCGGGGTTAATAATTCATGTGCAACACTTGCGAGAAACTCATTTCGTTCCTTTTTCATATAGGTTAGCTCACTAGAAAGCTGTTCAATTGTTTTTGCTAAGCTTCCTAATTCGTCCTTACTCTTAATACCTAATGTAATCGGTTCATTTTGCTTCATCATTTTTTCGGTTGCTCGCTTCATTTTGATAAGTGGATTTGTAATAACTCTTGAAAATAAAAACACTAAAATTGTTGTGAGAGCCGCTGTCAATGCACCGACGGTAACGAACTGTTTCGTTAAGCGGAAAATCATTTCTTTTATAGAAGCAGTTTCTAAAAACATATGGACATAGCCAATTACTACCCCATATTTTGTAATAGGACTGACTGTTGAAATATATTTTGATGCTTTCCAGCGATCTTCTGTTACCATTCCGTCTCTAGGAATATACTCAATCTTTTGTTCAAGTTGTTTGTGGATGTCTTCTGTAATGGGATCGGAAGAAGCTAAAATATTACCTGCTGCATTTGTTATGACGAGTTTCGTATGAGAAGGGGCGTTAGATTCCATCGCCGCGACATGTTCAATGGCTCGTTCGCTATAGCGTTTTTCAATAATATCACGATACCAATTTCCTTTTTCCAGTAAGGCTGTAGTTTCTTCGTCTACACGCATTTGTGCCAGTGTTGTATGAAAGGATACAAATAATATGGATTCAATGCAAAGAGATAATAATAAAAAGTATGTACCAAGTTTTATAGAAAGTTTATTCATTATGATTCACAACCTTTTTCCTGTACTAGCAGGCAGTAAGACTCCCGCCATAAATTTCTGAAGAAATAATGAAATTCGGTAGAAGAAAAACTGCTGGCATATGCCTGAGTGGTTCCAATAAAGGTTCTTCACTAGTGGAAGTTTCATTTTATCCCGCATTAACGGGCAGTAAGATCCCCACCTTAAGATTGAGAGAAAAGCGAAGAAGCTAGGTGGGGGATAACTGCCCGTAAAAGCCCAATTGGTGAGAGCTTTCCATCAGTGCGGGATGAAGAACCCCCCACTGATGGAAGTTTCACTTTATTTTTACGATTAGTTACCTTTCCATTTGTAGCCGATTTTATAAACGGTTTCCAGGTAATCTTCGATAGGGAATCCTGCTTTTCGAAGCTTTTCGCGTATATTACGAATGTGAGAATCAACGGTACGATATTCAATATCTGTTTGAAATCCCCATATTTTTTCGATAAGTTCATCACGGCTATAAGCACGGTTTATATTTTGTAAAAAGAGTCCAAGTAATGAAAATTCAATTGGCGTAAGAGAGAGTTTTTCATCGTAGACAGTCACGGTATGTCTCGTTTTATCCCAGTCAATTCCGTTAAAGCTTATGAATCCTTCTTTCTTCGTACGACGCAATACAGCTTCAATACGAGCAATTAATACTTGTTCATCAAACGGTTTTGTAATATAGTCGTCAGCGCCTAAGGTGAGACCTTTTACCATGTCATAATTTTGATTACGTGCTGTTAGCATAATTATGGGTACGCTACTTATTTGCCGAATTTGAAAGCAAGTCTCCCAGCCGTCCATTTTTGGCATCATCACGTCTAATAAGATAAGATCAAACTCCTTTTGTTGAACGAGTTCAAGTGCTTCTTGTCCTGAAGTTGCCTTTATGCAAAAATGTCCGCGCGGACTTAAAAATAAATCTAATAAGCGCAGCATGCGTTCTTCATCATCTACTAATAATAGTTTTGCCATAATGATGTACACCTCGAGTTTCCAGTATTTATGTTTATCCCGCTATTTGCGGGCAGTAAGACCCTACCTTAATATTCAGAGAGAAGTGAAGAAAATAGGTGGGATCACTGCTGGCATGCGCCCGATTGGTTCAACTAACCATCAGTGTGGGATAAAAAACCACTCACTGAAGGAAGTTTCCCTTATATATTTTACATGAACTTTTACAAAAAACACTGTTCATATTATGAAGAAAAGGACAATTGCCATAAAAAATGCACTACTTTTGCAAATCTTTCTTTTATAATGAGAATGTAGCAGCACAAAAATACCCTATGTTGCGACATAACGTCTTGTCATTTTGTTTTTCAAAATGACAAATTCCATTCTATTGTGTAAGTGAGATAGAGAACATTTTTCGTATTCACCTCGCATCGAATAAGGAAAATTTCTATCTCACATTTTTTTTGTTAATAAAGAGGATTTAAATAGTGAATAAAAAGAACAATTCCTTGAAAAGTAGGAACACAATGCAGCTATAGTGTGCATTGCATTAATGATGATGACTATCGTTGTTTATGCTAGGAAGTTTTTTTGATTATTATAAAGCAAAATTTTTATCAATGAAGGGTTTCCTTACTGATAATGAACTGAGCCAATTGGGCTCTTATAGATGATTTCGTATTAAACACCCGCCTGTTAGAGCGGGATAAAAATAAGAAGCCTCGCATGTGTGCGGGGCTTTTTTTAGTGGTCTTTTATCCCGCTATTCGCGGGCAGTAAGACCCCCACCTCAAAATTCAGAGAGAAGCGAGGAAGATAGGTGGGGGAGGAAACCCCCACTGATGGAAGTTTCACTTTATGTGTAAAAGAAGACTAAGCATTTAAAAATAAAACCATATGCTCTTCATCCCAATATTGTCCGTTATATTTTAAACCACGTTCTTGTACGCCATATGTTTGAAAACCAAGTGATTCGTATAGTTTCTTTGCCGGTTCATTTCCGACAACAACATCAAGCATGATTTGTTCTATATCTAACCTTGGTGCATTTTCAATGATTGTTTCAATTAATGCTCTTCCAGCACCAAGACCACGTGCCTTCGGAGAAACATATACAGAGCCAATTTTTGCTTTATGCTCTTGTTTAATAAATGGTTTAATTTCAAGTGTGGCCATGCCAATTAATTCATCGTCTTTAAAAGCGCCTATTGTAAATTTTTCAGGATTATCTAATCGTTTTGCCATCGCAGTAACAGGATTTTCTTGTTTCATAACATCTTCATAAGAGGAACTAAATGCTTCAGGGTTTTGAGTTAACCCTTCTATGCCAAGCTGTAAATATATACTTGCATCTTCTTTTGTTAAGACACGAATGTTCATACAAGTAACCTCCTAATGGTTTTATGTAATGAAATTATATATTAACTTTATTAATTATTCAATAGTTATATATGTTACGTTTTTATAACTAAAAAGGTTTCTCATGTGAGAAACCTTTTGATTACTTTATTTACTCACCGTAAGAACCCGATTGGTTTAACTAACCTTTTGGAGAAGAGCGCTCCAAAAGGAAGTTTCACTTTATAAACCCTTCAATTCGTTCTGGATGTGTGTAAATATTACAAGAATCGCCGCGAATAAAGCCAACAACAGTAATTCCTAAATCATGAGCGAGTTCTAGAGCTAATTTTGTTGGGGCTGATTTTGAGAGGACAATTTCACAGCCGATTTTTGCCACCTTGAGTAAAATTTCCGATGAAATGCGGCCGCTAAAGGCAATTACTTTTCCGGTTATCGGAATGTTGTTTCGTAAGCAATGACCGTAAATTTTATCTAAAGCGTTATGACGTCCAATGTCCATTCGTGAAATGAGAATTTGCTTTGCACTACATAATGCGGTGTTATGTACACCGCCTGTTTCTCTAAAAGTAGTAGAGGATTGCTGTAGATCTTTCATTAAACGAAAGCAATCTTCTGGCTTGAGGGTAATATGAATATCGTGCATCGTTTTTGCTTTTGCAGCATCATTGACAAATACAAAGCCTTGTCTGCTTTTCCCGCAGCAAGATGTAACATACCGTTTGTTATAGCAAGTTTGATATAGCGGATTTGTTTGTGATGTTGTTACATGTGCAAATCCTTTTTCCTTTTGAATCCATAATTGTTCTATATGTTTATAGGAAGGAATAATACCTTCTGATACTAAGAAGCCAACAACCATATCTTCAATATGATCGGGTGTACAGACAATCGTTACATATTCTTCACCGTTTAGTTTAATTGTAAGTGGATATTCTGTTACAATTTCATCATCTTTTTGATGAAATGTACCACCTTGGTAACGGATCATTGTATATGTACTTTGAACAGACTCCATATGATTTTCCCCTTTATCGATTATTCTCCCATGTTCATCATAAAACAACAGAAAAAGAAAAGCATTCGTTTTGTATTTTTGCTACATTTCTTGGTGATTATTTGTGTTCTACGATATAATAGAATGGTAGTAATATACATCAATTTTAAGCTTATTTTATACATCAAGAATCTAACTCTAAGAACTGTTTTCTGTTTTGAAAAAGAGCGTATAGCAACATTGTTTTGAAAACGCATTCAAAATGTATTTAAAACGTGTTGTACGGTTGGTTGTAAGGAGAGGGGAAAGATGTCAGAACACACAATTCGTGTAACTGTTGATGGTACAGAGTATATTTCATCTGGTAAGAAAACGATACTTCAGTTATTAAACGAAAGAGAACTTGAACACCCGCAAATTTGTCACGTACCAGAAGTAGATCCGATTCAGACATGTGATACGTGCATTGTTGAAGTGAACGGGAAATTGATGCGTGCTTGCTCAACAAACCTTGAAGAAGGTATGCGTATTGAAAGAAAATCAAAGCGGGCCGTTGAAGCACAAACAGAAGCAATGGATCGCTTATTGGAGAATCATCTATTGTATTGTACTGTTTGTGATAATAATAATGGGAATTGTAAAGTGCATAATACAGTGCATATGATGGGAATTGAAGAACAGAAATATCCATATGAACCAAAAGTGAGCGCTTCAGAAGTGGATATGTCTCATCCGTTTTATCGTTATGATCCAAATCAATGTATCGCATGCGGGCAATGTGTAGAAGTATGTCAAAACTTACAAGTAAACGAAACATTATCAATTGATTGGAATTTAGATCGGCCACGTGTGATTTGGGATAATGGCGTATCAATCAATGATTCCTCTTGTGTAAGTTGTGGTCAATGTGTAACTGTTTGTCCATGTAATGCCTTAATGGAAAAATCGATGCTTGGGGAAGCAGGTTTTATGACAGGGCTACAACAAGATGTATTAAATCCAATGATTGATTTTGTGAAAGATGTAGAACCAGGTTATAGCAGTATTTTAGCTGTTTCGGAAGTAGAGGCGGCAATGCGTAAAACGAAAATAAATAAAACGAAAACCGTTTGTACGTTTTGCGGTGTAGGATGTTCATTTGAAGTATGGACGAAAGATCGTCAAATTTTAAAAGTACAGCCTGTATCAGATGCACCAGTAAACGGGATTTCAACGTGTGTAAAAGGAAAGTTTGGCTGGGATTTTGTAAATAGTGAAGAACGTATTACAAAACCGCTTATCCGTCAAGGGGACATGTTTGTTGAAGCAACTTGGGAAGAAGCGATGGAAGTTGTTGCAGCAAATATGAGTCATATTAAAAATCAATACGGCAGTGATGCTTTTGGTTTTATTTCTTCGTCTAAAGTAACAAATGAAGAGAACTATTTAATGCAAAAGCTTGCGCGCCAAGTATATGGAACAAATAACGTAGATAACTGTTCCCGTTACTGTCAATCACCAGCAACAGACGGTCTATTTAAAACTGTAGGTATGGGCGGTGACGCAGGGACAATTAAAGATATCGCAGAGGCTGGACTTGTTATTATTGTTGGGGCAAACCCAACAGAAGGTCATCCAGTTCTTGCAACGCGTGTGAAACGTGCACATAAACTACATGATCAAAAATTAATCGTGGCTGATTTACGTAAACATGAAATGGCAGAGCGTGCCGATTTATTTGTTCATCCGCGTCAAGGTACAGATTATGTCTGGCTTGCAGGTATAACGAAATATATTATCGATCAAGATTGGCATGATAAAGCATTTTTGGCTGAAAACGTAAAGAATTTTGATGAATATGAAACAATGTTAGAAAAGTATACACTTGATTATACAGAAAGCATAACAGGCATTTCCAAAGATACATTGAAAGAAATGGCAAAAATGATTCGTGATGCAGATGGAACGTGTGTACTTTGGGGGATGGGTGTAACGCAGAATACAGGTGGGAGTACAACATCTGCTGCTATCTCAAACTTGCTGCTTGTAACAGGTAACTACCGTCGTCCTGGTGCAGGAGCATACCCACTGCGTGGACATAATAACGTACAAGGTGCTTGTGATATGGCAACATTACCAAACTGGTTGCCTGGTTATCAAGCGGTATCGGATGATGCACTGCGCGCGAAATTTGAAAGAGCATACGGCGTTTCTATTCCGAAAGATCCAGGGTTAAATAATATTGCGATGCTGATTGCTGCAGAAGCAGGAAAATTACGTGGCATGTATGTCATGGGAGAAGAAATGGCATTAGTTGATTCTAACGCCAATCATGTGCAGCACATTTTAGAGAATCTTGATTTTCTTATTGTACAAGATATGTTCTTAACAAAAACAGCTCGTTTTGCAGATGTTATTTTACCGGCAGCACCGAGTTTAGAAAAAGAAGGAACATTTACGAATACAGAACGCCGCATTCAACGTTTATACGAAGTAATGCCGCCGCTTGGTGATTCGAAACCAGATTGGTGGATCCTTCAAAAGGTAGCTCGTACGCTAGGTGCAAATTGGAATTATGAACATCCAAGCGAAATTATGGATGAAATCGCATCACTTGCTCCATTATATTCACAGGCAACATATGACCGTTTAGAAGGATGGAATAGCTTGTGTTGGGGTAGCCATGATGGCAGTGATACACCATTATTATATGTAGATGGATTTAATTTCCCAGATAAAAAGGCACGTCTATCACTTGGTGAATGGATACCGCCAGTCGAGGCGCCAGAAGAATATGATTTATTATTAAATAATGGCCGAATGTTAGAACATTTCCATGAAGGGAATATGACAAAGAAATCAGCAGGTATTTTATCTAAGCTTTCAGAGGTGTTTGTTGAGATTTCACCAGAACTTGCGGCGCAGCGAAATGTGAAAGATGGAAGTCTCGTAGAACTTGCATCACCGTTTGGAAAAATAAAAGTTCCAGCACTTATCACAGATCGTGTGACTGGAAACGAATTATATTTACCGATGCATGCAACAGTAAATGAAGAAGCAATTAATATTTTAACAGGAACGGCGACCGATCTTTATACATGTACACCAGCGTATAAACAAACGCGTGTGAAAATGCGTGTGCTGCGTGAAAAAGGAAATCGTCCGCTTCCAGCTTCCAACCCGCGAAATAAAAAACGTCATCCACAAAATGGTGTAGAAGTAGAGAAGAAATGGCAACGAAAACAATATGTATCACTTGTGGATGAAAACTAGGGGGGAGCACTGTGGCAAAAGAAATTACGATGATTCAAAAAACAGTTTTAACAGAGGAACAAAAGAAACAACACGTCTCTGAAGAGTTATTACAACAAGTAGGAGAGAATCAAGAGGCAATTGAAGAAACAATTCATTTGTTAGCGCAGCTTCAAAAAGCTGGTTTGCTAGATGCTGCAGTGAGCTTGCTGGCAGCGAAAGAAGATGTTTCGAAAATTGCAATTGAACAACTAAACCGTGAACCAGTGAAAAATGCATTAAATAATATGATGGGTGCAGGAGAAGCGCTATCTTCAGTAGACCCAGAAATGACCAAGCAAGTAACATCTAGTTTAGTTACAGGTTTACAATATGCAACAGATGAATTAAAAAAAGGGCGGAAAACAAATGTGATGGATTTCTTTAAAGTATTACGAGATCCAGATATAAATCGAGCAATTACATTTGGATTTAATTTTTTGAAAGCATTTGGTCAAGGGCTAGAAAAGAAGAAATAATAAGAAAAAGAGCGGTGGATTTAGAATCTATCGCTCTTTTATATGTTTATCCCGCTATTTGCGGGCAGTAAAAACCCCACTGATGGAAGTTTCACTTTATAAGAGTGTTCACCGTAAGTAGAATATATTATGATGAAAAAGATGGATTTTAAATATAGTTTTAGAATATGGAGGGATTTATGCTACACCGTAAAAAACTATCTATACCAGGGGTCATGAAACATTCCTTTCAGACGGTAAGATTCGCCTTTGGAAATGTACTATCGTTTCAACTCATGTATAAACTTCTAGCAGCAATTGTCTTTATCCCACTATTCGGTATGATTTTTAATAAGCTATTATACTGGGGTGGATATGCAAATGCGACAAATGATGAATTGCTTGCATTTTTAAAAACACCGTATGGAATTGCGGCTATTTTAATTTTATCTATGCTAGCACTTTTTCTCATTTTTATCGAATTTGCAGTGCTTATTATTATTTCGTATTTTGCACATAAACGACAAAAGGTGAGACTGCGTCCAATTTTATATAAAACAGTAACGTATTTACCTTATTTCTTCACATATTGCTTACCAGGATTTATTTTGTATGTTGTGGTTTTATTACCTCTTTTAAGCATCGGTTATCAATCTGCACTTCTTCCTGAAATTCAGATTCCTAATTTTATTACAGGCGAATTGCTTAAAACAACAATGGGACAAGTTGGATATTATGTCTTTTTCGCCGTAGTTGCCTATTTAAATCTTCGTTGGATTTTTGTGTTACCTATCATTGTTTTAGAAGAAAAGCCGTTTCGCGTAGCTGCTCGTCAAAGTGCAATGTTAGTAAAAGAAAACTTTTTTAAAGTCCTGTTCTTTTTAGTGGGATTTTTTATTTCTATAGGCATTGTCTTTTTACTTTTTACAGGTATGTATTTATTGTTACTGCTCGGGGTATATGAATTCACAAATCCAGAAGGGACATTTGCTTTATTAGCAGAATCTACTCTATCTGTATTTTTAACGAGTACATTTTATTTATTTAGCTTTATTGTTACCCCGTTTTATATTATGGCGTTGACAAGGTTATATTTACAAAAGGTTCCGGTTGAAGCTGTTTTATTAGAAGAGGGTCTTGATTATTCTAAAACAAAAGCAGAGAAATGCTTCTTTAAAAAGCATCGATTGAAATTTATTGGTGTATATATTTGTGGGATTGTCGTAATTGGAATGATTGTGGCTTTTATTGTAACGTTTATTACGAATTCGTATAAAGAGCCTATTATTATGGCGCACCGTGGTTATATATCGAAAGGAGTAGAGAACACAAAAGAGGCAGTACAAGGAGCTATTGATGCTAAAGCAGATTATGCGGAAATTGATGTATTGCAAACGAAAGATGGAGAATTGGCCGTTATACACGATTTAAAATTAAAACGTCTTGCGAATGCAAATGTACATGTATCAGATTTAACGATGGATGAACTTCGAAAGCTTACTTTAAGTCAAGATGAATTCTCAGGGAAAATTAGTACGCTTGATGAGATTATTAAACTCGCAAAAGGGAAAATTAAGCTTAATATAGAAGTGAAGCTCCATGGAAATGAAAATGAAAAGGATTTTGTAAAGAAAGTTTTAAAAACTATTGAGAGAAATGAATTTGAAAAGCAGTGTGTGATTCAAACATTGCATTACCCGCTTATTAAAGAATTTAAACGTGAAAATCCAGATATAAAAGTAGGATATGTACTATATGCAAGCGCAGCAAATTTGAAATATGTTCCAGCAGATTTTTATGTAGCAGAAGAATACATGTTAAATGAGCGCTTAGTACAATCAGCTCGTAAATTAAATAAACCGATTTACGTATGGACTGTAAATGATATGGAAAACTTAAGGAAGTATTATAAATTGAATGTGGATGGAATCATTACAGACTATCCAGAAGATGCAAGAAGCACGATTAAATTGCTCAAAGAGCAAGAAGAAAATGAAACGGATATGTTTGATAAAATTACCGAAACAACGGAAGACTTATTTTCAAAGCTATTTATCCCGCATTAACGGGCAGTAAGACTCCCACCTCAAGATTGAAAAAGAAGCGAAGAAGATAGGTGGGAGATAACTGCCCGTAAAAGCCCGATTGGTTCAACTAACCATCGGTGGGGGATGAAGAAAATCCCCACCGATGGAAGTTTCACTTTATGGAAAAATAGGCTGCTAGCTAAATACTAGTAGCCTATTTTTTTGTATAGAGAGATCTGTACTAAATTGTTAGTAGTATAAATAGGATGGTAGAAGAGTACAACAAAGGAGGCCGGGAATGGAACGGTATCGTATCATTGGGAAAAGTGTTAAGCGAAAAGAAAGTGCTGATAAGGTAACGGGAAGAGCGAAGTATATTAATGATGAAATAGAGGTTGGCACGCTATATGCGAAACTTCTTACGAGTACATATGCGCATGCTTATATTAAGAGTATAGATATTCGTGAAGCGAAGAAAGTACAAGGCGTACATGCTGTGATTACGGGAGCGGATTATCCTATTCTTGTCGGTTCAAGCATCGTTGATCGTCCTCCGTTAGCTTTCGAGAAAGTACGATATTTTGGTGAACCTGTTGCGCTTGTTGTAGCGGATAATGAAGCGATTGCAAGAGAGGCAGCAACACGAATCCGTGTGATATATGAAGAGCTTCCGGTTATTCGTTCGCCTTTGCAAGCCTATAATGAATCAAACATATTAGTCCATGAACATGTGGAACAGTATAAATTAGAAGAAAAAGTATACCCGAAACCGCATACGAATATCGCAAATTGGACAAAAATTCGTAAGGGTGATATTCAAAAAGGATTTGCTAGCAGTGATGCTGTTGTCGAGGAAACATTTTCTTTTCGGCAATCCGATCATGCAGCGATGGAAACACGGTGTGCTAGGGTAGAAATTAAGCCTAATGGAGACGTTATTGTCCATTCTACCTCACAAGCCCCTTTTGAAATAAAGAGGCAGTTAAGTAAATCATTTCAAATTGATGAAGGGAAAGTCATTGTATATGTACCGTTAGTCGGGGGAGCATACGGCGGGAAAACAGCGGTACAACTTGAATTTTTAGCTTATCTTGCCTCAAAAGCAGTAGGGGGAAGACGAGTTACTCTTCGAAATAGTAGAGAGGAAGATTTTATAACATCTCCTGTTCATATCGGTTTACAAGCAAAAGTAAAGCTTGGATGCACAAAAGATGGAAAGCTGCAAGCAGCAGAAATGTTGTATTTATTTGACGGCGGTGCTTATGCTGATCGGGCAGTAACGATGAGTAAGGCAGCTGGACTGGACTGCACAGGTCCATATGCTATCGAGAACATTTGGTGTGATTCGCTTGGTATGTATACAAACCATACATATGCAACGTCGTTTAGAGGTTTTGGACATTCGGAATATACGTTTGTAATGGAACGAACGATTGATATACTTGCTCAGAAATTAGGAATGTGTCCGCTAATGTTTCGTCTGAAAAATGCCATTAGACCAGGAGATACAACACCGACACAAGTGCCTGTAACGCCAAGTAATACGGGAGATGTGACAGCGTGCCTACAAAAATTAAAATCGCTTATAAATTGGGAAGAGGGAAATAAAGTTACTCTATCTAATGGCATGGTACGTGCAAAAGGGATTAGCTGCTTATGGAAAAATTCGACTACACCAAGTAATGCCGGAGCAGGTGCTGTGTTAACCTTTAACGGTGATGGGAGTGTAAATATCAATTGCGGTGCTGTTGAAATTGGGCAAGAAACAAAAACAGTGCTAACACAAATGGTTGCAGAGAAAATGAATATGAATACTGATGATGTACATGTCATGATGGAGGTCAATACACAAGTTTCTCCAAAACATTGGAAAACAGCAGCGAGTCGAACGACACTCCTTGTTGGAAATGCGGTTGTAATGGCTGCAGAAGACGCAATGAGACAGTTGCGACAAACGACTTCAAGTTTACTTGGGTACCCTGAGGAAGAATTAGAGATTGCAGGAAAAGAAGTCTATGTGAAAACGAATCCGGATATGTATGTACCTTTTTCGAAAATTGTGTTTGGGTATGTAGATTCAAATGGAAATGTAAAAGGAACAGAAGTGGTAGGGAAAGGGAGTTACGTACTTGAGGGAATTACAGAAATTGATCATGAGACAGGGAAAGGCAGGCAAGGACCTGAATGGGGAGTAGGAGCGCAAGCGGTAGAAGTGGAGTTTAACCCTAAAGACTATACATATCGATTGTTGAATGCTGTAACAGTTGCGGATGCAGGAACAGTTTTAAATAAAAAGGGAGCAGAGACGCAAATTATGGGAGCCATGAGTATGGGGTTAAGTTTTGCGACGCGAGAAACATTTCACTATGATGCAAAAGAAAGGAATTTGAATTACCAGTTTCGTTCTTATAAAGTAATCCATTACGGACAACAGCCAAAATATGTAGTGGATTTTGTAGAAGTACCGCATGAGCAAGCTGCATTTGGTTCTAGAGGACTTGGGGAACATGGAATTATTGGAATGCCGGCAGCTTTAGCGAATAGTCTATCAATTGCGGCCGATATTTCACTGCGAAATTTACCGCTTACCCCGGAATTAATTTGGAAAGAAAAGAAAGAAAAGGAGAAGGGGTCGTATGATACCATTTGATTTTGAGTATTATCGTCCGAATTCTATTCAAGAAGCAATTCAGCTATTTCATCAGCTAGATAAAGAGGGGAAAACACCGCTCTATTATGGAGGCGGTACAGAAATTATTACGATGGGGCGTTTGCAGCGAATTAGAACAAAAGCTGTTATTGATATAAAAGATATTCCAGAATGTAATGTTTGTGAATGGAAGGACGACAAACTTTTACTTGGTGCAACATTAACGATAACGAATGTTCAAGAAGCGAAAGTATTTCCGCTCCTTGGTGAAACTGCTGGCCGAGCTGCAGATCGTACAGCAAGAAATAAAATTACAATTGGCGGAAATGTTGCGGGAAGGATTAGATATAGGGAGGCTGTGCTGCCGTTTTTATTAGCTGATAGTACATTTGTAATTGCAGGAACAGAGGGTCTTAAATATGTACCTGCTCATCAAGCTTTTATAAAAACACTACAATTACAAAAGGGTGAGTTTCTTGTACAAATCATTACAGAGCAGCGGTATGTGACAGCACCGTATTATAGTGTGAAAAAACGCCAACTAGAAAAAATTGATTATCCACTTGTGACAGTTGCAGCGATGAAATATGGCGACGAAATTCGGATGGCGTGCAGCGGTTTATGTGCTTTTCCGTTTCGTTCACTTATGATAGAAGCGGCTTTAAATAATAAACATATTCCATTAGAGAAAAGGATTGAACGTGCCCTAACTCATATTCCTGATCCTGTGTTAGATGATATAAGAGGCTCGCGTGCTTATCGGACATTTGTATTTCAATATGTACTTCACGATATGCTGATAAAGCTTGAAGGGGCGGGAGAATCATGAGAAATGTGCAAATTATTCTTCATGTAAATGGCGAAAGACGAGAAGTAGTTGCTAGAATGGCTGATACGCTATTACATATATTACGTCACGAACTTGATTTAACAGGAGCGAAGCCTGGCTGTGAAAATGGTGATTGTGGTGCTTGTACAGTTCTTGTTGAGGGGGTACCAATCAAGTCTTGTATTATGTTAGCTGTTGAAGCAGTTGGAAAGCAAATTACAACGATTGAGGGATTACAAGGGGCACCCATACAACAAGCCTTTGAAGAGAAATGGGCGTTCCAATGCGGGTACTGTACACCGGGATTTATTATGAATTGCCACGGACTTGTTACACAAAGGCCTGATGCAGATGACCGAACCATTGAAGAATGGTTAAGTTCTAATATTTGCCGATGCACGAGTTATCAAGAAATTGAGGAAGCTGTAAAGTCTGTCTTACACAAGCAGCGAGGAGATTCATAATGGCTTCTACATATGATGTATTAGAAGCGTTGTTATGTTGTGAAAAACGCTGTGCGTTAGCGACGATTATTCATGTTGAAGGATCGGCATATAGAAAAGAAGGAACGATGATGCTTTTCCGAGAGGATGGTACAAAAGTAGGAATGCTAAGTGCAGGCTGCATTGAAGAAGAGCTTTTCTACTATGCTGCAGATGTTATGGAGCATAACACTTGGGCTATTCATACATTTAATACGAAAGCAGAAGATGATTTGTCTTGGGGAGTAGGATGTAATGGTGTCATTCATGTATTAGTGGAACATATAGATGATACCTATAAAGCGATTTTACAAGAGCTGTATATTCATCTTGCAAATGGCTCCTCCGCTTGGATGGTGAAAAATCTTCCTTTAGAGCAAACTGCATTTATATATAATAGTGGCGATACGCTTGGTAATTGGGAAGGATCTATCCCATCGACGACTTGCTTGCAAAATGGTTTACAAGATGAATATTATAGCCAACATTTTATACCAAAGCCCCGCCTTTTTGTTTTTGGAGCAGGAGAAGATGCAAAGCCACTCGTTCGTTTTGCGAAAGAAACGAGCTTCTTTGTAACAGTTTGCGATTGGCGGGAGGCCTTATGTAATACCGATCACTTTCCAAATGCTGATGCATGTGTAGTTGGTTTTCCAGTAGAAATGATACAAAAACTTTCATTACATCCAAGTGATTTTCTTGTAATTATGACGCATCACTTTGAAAAAGATCGACAATTATTGTCTCTCTTGTTAGAACAAAACGTTCGTTATATAGGTATTTTAGGACCACGTCATCGTACAGAGCGCTTATTAGAAGGTAAACCAATCTCTCATCAACTCCATTTTCCTGTTGGAATTTCAATTGGTGCACAAGGTCCAAGTGAAATTTCCATTAGTATCATGGCTGAAATCATCGGGCAGTTGCGGGGGAAGTGATATGAAAATCATTGGTGTATACTTGGCGGCTGGAAATAGTAGACGAATGGGACCGGGAATACATAAACTTTCTCTTCCTTTACATAATGAACCATTAGGTAATGCAGCCCTCAAAACCGCTTTGTCCTCAAATCTCTCCGACATTATTATTGTCACAAATGACGTGAATTGGGTTTCACAATCATTACGATATGAGAACGTGCACATTTTTTCTTGTTCTCATTCTAGTCAAGGACAATCACATTCACTTCGCTGCGGTGTTAAGAAGGCAATGCATATGAAAGCGGATGGGATTGTTGTCTTACTTGCTGATCAACCCTTTATTAAAAAAGAGTTAATTAATGAATTAATAGATTGTTATAAACAAAATGAAACGGTCTATTATGTAGCAGCAAGGTATCGTGGAATTGCAAGACCGCCTGTTTTGTTTGCAAAGAAAGTATTTCCTTATTTGCAAACATTAAAAGGTGATCAAGGAGCTCGCACTATTTTTCAAGAGTCATTTGTAAAGGGCATAACGATATCATATGAAGAAGCGTCCTTTTTTTATGATGTGAATAGTTGGAGTGATTATACGAAAATAATAAAGTGATAAAGTGAAACTTCCATCAGGGGTTTTTTTTTTTATCCCCCACCTATCTTCTTCGCTTTTCTCTTAATCTTGAGGTGGGGGTCTTACTGTCCGTTAATGCGGGATAAATATTTTTCGAAGATAGTTATTATATATTGAAGAAACTGATATGCTGTTAGCTTCTTAAACATCTCTATCGACATTCATAATCGAGAAGAATCTAGAAAAAGGTTTTTCATCTCGTACTTCTAGTAGTTCAATTATTGTAGCATTTGTGTTATCCTTGTCCGTGTGAGTCTTACTGTTAATGCGGGATAAATAGACAGTATATTCATACAACGCTACTGTACTTAATAGATAGTGTCATTCTAAAGGTATCATTCTAGTCTTTATAAGCATTTTTAAAAATATGTATATTTTGTGTAATACAAAGAGGTGTTAATCGGATGAAATCTTATACACAATTTGAGCGAAGAAAATACATACTTGGTGAGTTAGAAAAATACAATCGAGTGATGGTAAATGATTTAGCCAAAGTGTTAAATGTTACCACAGAAACAATTCGAAGAGATTTAGATATGATGCATAAGGAAGGTAAACTTACAAAAATACATGGTGGTGCAGTTAAGAAAAAAGATCATACCATTGAATTTTATTTTGACAAACGTCGATCTGAGAATATTGAAGAAAAACGAAAAATTGCTATGGAAGCAAGTAAATTGGTAGAAGACAATGATATTATTGCAATTGAAATTGGAACGACTACGATGCAAATTTTGGATTTCATACATGATAAAAAGAATTTGACAATCCTAACAAACTCGATACCAGCTGTCAATAAAATTATTGAGCTTAAAGAACAGTACGATTCATTTGATTGTAAATTAATAGTCTTTGGTGGAATATTAAACTCAAATTCATTAGCATTGTCTGGAGAAATGACGTTAAACTATCTTAATCAATTTACTGTTAATAAATTATTTGCTTCATGTGATGGAATTTCTTTGGAACAGGAACTGACGTGTTCGTATATTGAGGATGCGCAGATTTTTCAGCAATTAAAGAGAAATGCAAAACAAGTTGTGATGATGATAGATGAGTCAAAGTTTAATTTAACAAAGTTTTATAAAAGCGGAAATTTTGAGGATATCGATGCGCTGTATACAAATGCTAAACTCGATGAAAGATGGCAAAATGCGCTATTAAGTAAAGGTATTGAAGTAATAATGGTATAGAAAGAACATCTTAAAGTAGACTATTTCTTAATGAGAAATAGTCTTTTTTGTTATGTTTTTTTGTAAATGTATTGTTTTGTTTTGTTATTATGTTGATTTTACAATTCGTTAACAAAATAACAACATTGTATTAATAATGTGCCCGTACAATATGAATTAGGAGGTGCAAGAATGCAAATAAAATTATCAAAAGCTGTGTTCTTTTTATTACCGGTTGGAATACCTCTAATATTGTTTTGGATCATTCCGAATTTATTTAGTTTAGGTATTAGTTTTACAGACTGGGATTTCATGACTAGTGACTTTAATTTTGTTGGTTTAGATAACTATATTAATTTGTTTACACAGGATTCTTTTATACAGGCATTGTTAAATACTCTTTATTTTGGAATTGGGACAGTCGTTCCAACGATTGTATTAGGTTTAGGTTTCGCATTGTTCTTCCGAAAGAAGTTCAGAGGCTCTGCAATTTATCAATTAATGATTTTTTCGCCTTGGGTAACACCAACGGTAGCTGTATCCATTGTATGGTCACTTCTATATGAACCTCAATATGGAGCTATCAATAAGGCGCTAGAATTTTTCGGGATACCGGGTTTGGACTGGCTGAAGAGTAGTGATACAGCGATGCTAGCGGTCATTATTGTAACGGTATGGAAACTAGTTGGATGGACGATGCTTTTCTATATCGGTGCACTAGAGAAAGTACCAGATAGCTTGTATGAAGCTGCTAGTATTGATGGAGCAAATTCTTGGCAGAAATTCCGATATGTAACACTACCGATGGTTTCACCAACAACTTTCTTCTTAGTTGTTGTCAATATCATTACTTCGGTGCAGGCTTATGATCAAATTAAAATTTTAACACAAGGTGGACCGAGTGGTTCGACACGAACGTTACTTTATTTATTCTTCCAACAAGCGTTTGAACAGTTCGATATGGGGTCTGCAACGGCAATCGCATTTATTATATTAATCATTACAATTCTACTATCCGTTATTAACAAGATAATAGGTGACAAGTGGGTGAATTATTAAGATGAATGATAAGAAAAAGACACCATTAATTTTTAAGCATATCTTTTTGACTTTATCAAGTATCTTGTTTGTTTTTCCATTCATATGGATGGTACTTGGTTCGTTTAAAACATCCAGTGAAGTATTACAAGGAGGTTTTTGGCCTAAGGAATTTCACTGGGAGAATTATCGTCAAGTATTAGACATTCTTCCATTTAACACGTATATATTTAATAGTTTTTATACTTCTTTCCTTATTACTATATATGTACTCGTTTCGTCTGCACTCTTTGCTTATATGTTGGCATTTTATAAGTTCAAAGGGAAGAACTTGACATTTAGTGTTGTCATGGCAACGTATATGATTCCTGGAGCTGTATCGTATGTTCCAGTATATGTGATGTTAGGAAAAACGGGCTTACTTAATTCTCACTTTGGATACATTATTACTATGGCTGTTAGTGTATTCGGTATTTTCTATTTAAAACAATCATTCCATAAGATTGGTTTTGAAACAGTAGAAGCAGCCAAAATTGATGGAGCAAGTGATTGGCGTATTCTTTGGAAGATTATTTTTCCAATGACGAAATCATCATTTGTAACACTAGGTTTGGTTACATTTATTGGAAATTATAACAATTATATTTGGCCAGCTCTTATATTGAATGATGGCAACAAAAAATTAATTACTAACGGAATTGCTGATTATTTCATTAATAGTTCCTTAGGCCGAGATTGGTCGCACATTATGGTTGCAAGTACAATCGCTACAGTGCCACTCTTAATCGTATTTTTAGTTTTACAAAAATGGTTCCTCTCAGGTGTTACTGATTCAGGAATAAAAGGCTAACTAAACATTAAAGGAGACATTCGGGATGAGAAAATTATTAATGCTTTTAACGATTTTGTCAGTATTTGTCGGTGCGCTTGCAGGCTGTTCAGGGGGAAAAGGAAATACTGTCAAAGTAAGTAAAGAAGGGGATAAGATTGTTGTTCCGTTTATAAACGGCGTAGGTGGTTCACTTGCAGACCAAGTAGATAAGATTGTCGAGGAATACAATAAAAGTCAAGACAAATATGTAGTGAAAACAACAAAAGCAGGTAACTACGATGAGTCTTATCAAAAGCTTCAAAGTGGATTTGCAGCGAATAACCAAGAGGCAATTGCATTGTTAGGTTCAGACGTCGTTCAAGAATATGCTAAGAAAAAGTTAATTGTACCTTTAGATCAATATGTTAAAGATGATAAGCAATTTAACAAAGAAGATTATGGAAAAGGTTTTATGAATCAAGCAACAATTGATGGGAAATTATATGGAGTTCCTTTTTACGGTACAACTCAAATTTTTTATTACAATAAAAAAGTGTTAGCGGAAAATGGCTTTACACCTGACGATTTAAAGACGTGGGAAGGTGTAGAAAAAGTAGCTAAAAAAGTAGCAAAACGTGACGCAAGTGGAAATGTCACATACGCAGGTTGGATGCCAATGTGGGGTACGTCAAACTTAATTGACGCGGTTCGCAGTGCTGGCGGAAATGTTTTAAGTGAAGATGGAACAAAAGTATTAATCAACGATGACACTTGGGTTACAGTATGGGAAAAATTCCGTACATGGCTTCATGAAGATAAAATTATGAATATTCATTCAGGTGGAACTGGATGGGAATATTGGGATAAAACAATCATTGATTTAGTTGAAGGTAGAACGTTAGGATATACAGGCTCATCTGGTGACCAAGGATTTGTTTTTAAATCGTTAGGTAAAGGAATGACTGAGCAAGAACGCCTTGACACATTTGGAGCATTACCACAACCAGCTTGGGGTAATAATAAACCAGCGCCAAAATTAGAAAGTTATTTATTCACATTAACGAGAAATATTGATCCAGAAGTAGCAAAAGGTGCATATGACTTTATGAAATTTGCTACAAGCACTGAGAAAACGGCTGAATGGTCAATGGCAACAGGCTATATCCCTGTTCGTAACCATGTAACAGATTATGCTCCTTATGCTGAATTTGTTAAAAAGCAACCACAAGCATTAGTTCCATTAGAGCAAGCTAATAAATATGGAGTTGCGCCATTTGTGGATCCAACAGGTGGTAAAATCAATGACGCATTAAATGTAGCTAAGGATAAAGTAGAAATTGAAGGAATCCCTGCAAAACAAGCATTAGATGAAGCGGCTAAAGTTGCACAGGAAGAATTAGATAAAGCTCTGAAAAAACAGAAATAAAGTTTTCATGTATTACTTTGTAAAGGAACGAGAGGTGCTTTTGAACCAAAGAGGTACCTCTCCTCTATATTTTGTTAAGTAAAAATAGAAAAAAGGTGTGGAAATTATGATTGAAATGAAAGGTGCCATGACTCTTTCTCCATTCGTAAAAAATAAACATTGTTTTCTAATGGATTCAACCGATATTGTCAACTTTACATTAACTATCGATCAAGGGATCGGCCGAAAAATTCCGCTTTTACTAATCTTGAGAGACCCTAATGGGTATGTACGTATACAGTATCAAACGCCAATTGTTGACGAAAAATTGGTTGTTGCAAAAGATCCAAAGTTTTGTTCAGCTGGTTGCGTTGGAGGGGAAATACCGTCTGGTAATTGGGAATTAGAAGTAGTATATACCCCTCATTGTGCAGATAAAGCACTAAAGTTTACCGGAAGAAAAATGGACTATAAGGTAAATATATTAGTGAATGACGAGTTAGAACGAGAATATAATCGAGAGCATTTTTGCAAGGAAAATGTCTTTATTGATGAATACAATTTTGAAAAGGTAATGAATGAAGAGCATCGTTGGTACAAAGGAGATTTTCATGTCCACACAGATTTAACAGATGGCGAGATGGATGACGAGCTGGCAATGAGCGTATGTGAAAAACAAGAGTTAGATTTTTTATATGCGACGGAACACAATATTGTTATGCCGTCTTATCAAAAAGGAAGCACATTGATAATACCATCGATGGAACTTACAACTCCTTACGGTCATTACAATGTGTTCGGGATGAAAGAATACGTTAACTTCACAGAGTATTTAGATGAATCGCTTAACGCTAAAAGCATGGATGAACTATTTTCTCTCATGAAAGAAAAAGACTATTTAATTAGTGTGAATCACGCATTTATGAAACCTTGGACGAACCAAATTAATATTGATTTAGAAAATGTTCATACAATGGAAATCATGTGTGATCCAACTTATAGCAAAAGCAAACCATCTACTTTAGAAGCTTTAAAGTTCTTCGATCAAATGTGGTTAAATGGTCTTAAAATCTGGGGGATAGGCGGAAGTGATTCTCATTTACATCCATCTAAAACATTCCCAGGATCTAAGGACCCATCGATTTATGGCGACCCAGGAACGTATGTATTATGTAATGGCTTATCTATTAAAAACTTAAAGGATGCTATCCAAAGAGGCAGAATTTATTTTTCTCGATTTAGAAAATTAGAGATAGCTATTCAAAATGAAGGTAAAAACATTTATGTCGGCGATGAGGCTCAAGGAAATATTCGCTACAACATTCATACAGATAAACCGTGCGAGTGGAGATTGATTGTGAATGGCCAAATGATTGAAAAAGAATTTGGTAACCAAGTAACTTTTGACTTTTCTTTAAATGAAGGAACATATGCTAGAGTTGAAGGTTGGGAAGATGATGAATTAGTAGCGTTTATAAATCCTATTCATAATAACGTTAAGCGCAAGAATATTAAAACATGGCATGAAGTTTTAGGAGGACCAGAGGGTGAATAAAGGAATTATTTTTGATAAAGATGGAACACTTATACAGCTAGATTCTGTCTGGTACAAAGTTGTTCATCGTGTGCTAGATGATATATTTCAAATGTATCCAAATGAAAAAAGTAAACGAAATGAATACCTAAAGATTATTGGTATGAGTGATAACGATTTTGAGAGTACGAGTTTACTAGCTTGTCAAACAAATTACTTTATTGCGGCTGCATGGTTTTCGTTATTAGAAAATCAAAATGTGGATAAAGAGAGCTTTATTCATGAAGTATGTGCATTATTCAAAAAACACTCTACAGCAGATGATCTCGTATTTACAGAAGTGAAGGGTGCAAAGGAAACATTAAAATATTTAAAAGATCATGAATATGTAATAGGGGTTGTTACAGCAGACGACATTGATGCAGCTGTTCACTCACTTAAAATGACAGGATTATATGATTATGTGGATTTTTTAGGTGCAGATGATGGTGTCAATAAAACAAAACCTGAAAGTGATTTTTATTATATGTTCAAAGAGAAATTTTCACTAAGTGAAGAAAATGTTTTAATGGTAGGCGATACATTAACAGACATTAAATTTGCAAGAAATAGCAATATTAAAGTAGTGGGCGTCTTATCGGGTGCGAGCAGTAAGGAAGACTTGGAAGGCGAAGCGGATTATATTTTAGACAGTATGAAGGATATTTCAAAAATTTTATAAAGTGAAACTTCCATCAGTGGGGGGATCTTACTGCCCGCGAATAGCGGGATAAAACAACTGTGTGATTAATATTGGCGATAACAGTATCTTTAAAAATAGTTAAAATTCTAGGAGGCAATTATGGCTCAGCTATCATTCAAAAATATTTATAAGAAATATGATCATGATGTGACAATCGTAAAAGATTTTAATCTAGAAGTGAATGATGGGGAATTTATCGTTTTGGTTGGACCTTCAGGATGTGGGAAATCGACGACATTACGTATGATTGCAGGACTTGAGGAGATTTCAGAGGGAGATTTTTATATTGATGGAGAGCGTGTAAATGATGTTACACCGAAAGATCGAGATATCGCAATGGTTTTTCAAAACTACGCTCTTTATCCACATATGACAGTTTATGATAACATGGCGTTCGGCTTAAAGCTGCGAAAATATAGTAAAACGGAAATTGACCAACGTGTAAAACATGCAGCACAAATCCTTGGACTTGAGCAATATTTAGACCGAAAGCCAAAAGCACTTTCAGGTGGACAACGTCAGCGTGTTGCATTAGGTCGAGCGATTGTTCGGAATGCAAAAGTTTTCTTAATGGACGAGCCATTATCAAACTTAGATGCGAAGCTGCGCGTTCAAATGCGTGCCGAGATTACAAAGTTACACCAACAGCTGCAAACAACAACTGTGTACGTTACACATGATCAAATAGAAGCGATGACAATGGCAACACGCTTAGTGGTGCTAAAGGACGGTATCATCCAACAAGTCGGTACTCCTAAAGAAGTTTATGAAAGACCAGAGAATGTATTTGTCGGAGGCTTTATCGGCTCTCCTGGAATGAACTTTTTCAAAGGAACATTAACAGAAAATGCTGTTATGATTGATAAATGGAAAATTGAAGTTCCAGAAGAGAAGATGAAAAGTTTACGAAACAAAGGGTATGTTAATAAAGAAATTATCATAGGTATACGTCCAGAAGATTTTTATTACGGAAAAACACTTGTAGATTTACCTCATAATACAAAGATAACGGTAACTATTGATGTATCAGAATTAATGGGATCAGAAACATATCTTTATTCTAATATCAATGGTCAATCCTTTGTAGCGCGTGTTAACTCCTCAGTTGATGTGCATAGTCAATCTGAGATGGATCTAGCTTTGAATATGGACAAAGTTCATTATTTTGATTCTGAAACTGAAAAACGAATTGTTTTATAGATTATCCAATAAACAAGTCATCAACAATTCGACAGTATCATATTAATAAATTCTATCAGGCTTATCCCAAACAGGGATAGGCCTTTGTTGTTGATTCATTTCTTTAATTTTTAATAAAGTGAAACTTCCATCAGTGGGGGTCTTACTGCCCGCGAATAGCGGGACAAAATAGTATTCTTTGCGAATTTCCTATTTTTCTTTAGGGTAAAAAGAAAGACACTTTGGGGACCGTAAATCTATTGTTTGTTATCTATCCTCAAGTCAGTTACCCGAATTTGGTTGCAGATGACATTATTTCTGAAGGTGCAGATGAATTGGTGTAAGAAAAAATTATTCGAAATCGTATAGAAACTTATGTATGATTTAACTTAGTTATATTTGGTGTTCGTTTAAAAACACGGATTGATGTAAAAAAATACAAGGATAATGCTCTGTCTTATAAGTAGTTTTGTCTAACTAAACTTAATGACTATAGTATTCGATTTAGCTTTAAAAATTATATTGATAAAGAAATATATATAAAATTCTAAAGTTTTGTAAAGATGTTAAACTAAAATTCACAGGAAGCATTGATGAATTTTTACCTATATAATCCAACTTATCCTTTCAATATTTTCACAACATCTATATGCTTCAAAATATTTTCTGGGAATAATAAAAATGGAATTACAGAAAAGAGAGCGAGAGTATACATACCTCTTAAATAAAGTATAATTTCTTATATTTACACTATTCGAAATATAAAAACTTTTATGTTTTGAATATGTTAGCGTTTTCATAAATGAAAAGTTATGCTAGAATAAATTCATAAGTTATTAATTATTATAAAAAGAAAAAAGAATTCCTTTTTTCTGTTAATTATAAGGGGGCATTTTATTATGCGTATTGGGGTACCAACAGAAATTAAAAACAACGAAAACCGTGTAGCTATGACACCAGCTGGTGTTGTACATTTAATCCGTAACAATCACGAAGTATTCATTGAAAAGGGTGCAGGATTAGGATCAGGTTTCACTGATGAGCAATATGTAGAAGCAGGAGCAAAAATCGTAGAAACAGCTGAAGAAGCTTGGTCTATGGAAATGGTAATGAAAGTTAAAGAACCAATTGCAAGTGAATACAAATATTTCCGTGAAGGTTTAGTTTTATTCACTTACTTACACTTAGCTCCAGAACCAGAATTAACAAAAGCATTAATTGAAAATAAAGTAGCAGCAATCGCTTACGAAACAGTTCAATTAGAAAACCGTTCTTTACCATTACTAGCGCCTATGAGTGAAGTTGCAGGTCGTATGGCAGCACAACTTGGTGCACAATTCCTTGAGAAAAACAAAGGCGGAAAAGGTATTTTACTTGCAGGTGTTCCAGGAGTAAAACGCGGTAAAGTAACAATTATCGGTGGTGGACAAGCTGGTACAAATGCAGCTAAAATTGCAGTTGGTCTAGGTGCTGAAGTTACAATTATCGACTTAAGTGCAGAGCGTCTTCGTCAATTAGATGATATTTTCGGCAACCAAGTGGCAACTTTAATGTCTAATCCTTACAATATTGCACAAGCTGTAAAAGAGTCTGATCTTGTAATCGGTGCAGTATTAATTCCAGGAGCAAAAGCACCAAAACTTGTAACAGAAGAAATGATCAAGTCTATGGAGCCAGGTTCTGTTGTTGTTGATATCGCAATCGATCAAGGCGGTATTTTTGAAACAACTGACCGCATTACAACACATGACAACCCAACTTATGAAAAACACGGCGTAGTTCACTATGCAGTTGCAAACATGCCTGGTGCGGTTCCACGTACATCTACACTTGCATTAACAAACGTTACAGTACCATATGCAGTACAAATCGCAAACAAAGGCTACAAAAAAGCTTGTCTAGAAAACACTGCATTATTAAAAGGTATTAACGCATTAGAAGGCTATGTAACATTCGAAGCGGTTGCAGAAGCTCATGGTGTAGAATATAAAGCAGCAAAAGAATTATTAGAAGCAGAAGCAGTATCTTGCTAATTTAAATATCGAACAATATTTTCATACATCAAGATAAGAGCTAAGAGAAGTACCTCTTAGCTCTTCTTACTAGAAGGGGGCAAGAATCGTGGCCAACTTATTCAAAAAGAAATCTGTGGCAAAATTGTTAGATCAAAGTCAAAGTAAGACTTTGACAAAATCATTAGGGGCATTTGATTTAACAATGTTAGGAATTGGAGCGATTATCGGTACAGGCGTTCTTGTATTAACTGGAATAGTAGCAGCAAGAGATGCTGGTCCAGCTGTTATTTTCTCATTTATGATTGCAGCAATTGTTTGCGGCTTTGCAGCATTATGTTATGCAGAGGTTGCTACAGCATTACCTGTATCCGGGAGTGTATATACGTACGCATATGCAACAATTGGGGAATTTGTTGCTCATTTAATGGGATGGACATTATTGTCAGTATATGTTCTAACAACAGCAGCGGTAGCTGGTGGCTGGACTGGTTACTTTAATAATTTAGTGAGTGGAATTGGAATAGAAATTCCGAAACAATTATTAACGATTCCAGCTCAGGGTGGAATTGTGAACCTTCCAGCGGTTGTAATTACGTTAGTATTAACATGGTTACTATCTCGTGGTACGAAAGAAAGTAAACGTGTAAATAATGCAATGGTATTAATTAAAATTAGTATTGTTGTATTGTTTATTGTGGTTGGTGTGTTCTATGTAAAACCAACAAACTGGGTGCCGTTTGCACCGTATGGTATAAGTGGGATTTTTGCTGGGGGAGCCGCAGTATTCTTTGCTTTCTTAGGATTTGATGCGTTAGCAACTTCAGCTGAAGAAGTAAAAAATCCACAGCGTGATTTACCGATTGGTATTATTACATCACTTGCTATTTGTACAGTGATTTATATTGCAGTTTGTCTTGTTATGACAGGAATGGTGTCATACAAAGAATTAAATGTACCAGAAGCGATGTCTTACGTATTAGAAGTTGTTGGACAGGATAAAGTAGCGGGTATTATTTCGATTGGTGCAGTAATTGGTATCATGGCCGTAATTTTTGCTTACATTTATGCAACAACACGTGTATTCTTTGCAATGAGCCGTGACGGTTTACTTCCGAAATCATTTGCAAAAATTAACAAAAAAACAGAAGCGCCGGTATTTTCAACATGGTTAACAGGTATCGGAAGTGCTTTAATTGCCGGATTTGTCGATTTAAAAGAATTGTCAAACTTAGCGAATATTGGAGCATTATTAACATTTGCGATGGTAGGTGTTTCTGTACTGATCCTTCGTAAAACACATCCAAAGTTACAACGTGGCTTTATGGTGCCGCTTGTACCAGCACTACCAATCATTTCGATTGCATGTTGTTTATTCTTAATGGTTAACTTACCGCTGACAACATGGTTATACTTTGGTGCGTGGCTTGCGTTAGGGGTTATTGTATACTTCGTGTATTCTAAGAAACATAGCCATTTAAAAGAAGATGAAAGTTCGCAAGAGCATTTAAAACAAGCAAATTAAAGGGAGAAAGCCTTGTGCGTTGGGGAGCGTGCAAGGCTTTTTTATGTGCAAAAAGGGAATTGGAAAATCTTGTAGAAATTTGTATGTTGAAAGATATAAAAGGGGGAGAAATAATGGCTGTAAAAGAAGAATTAAAAGTTGTAGTTGGAGCAGAAGGATATAACAATAACCCAGGCTGGTTACATACACAAGAAGATGAACTGAATTTATTAAAAAGAGCAGATTGGACGGAAAAATTTGCTCCAAACTCGATAGCGGCAATCTTGGCAGAGCATGTGTGGGAGCATTTAACATATGAAGAAGGAATGAAAGCGGCAAAAATTTGTTATGAATTTTTACAGCCAGGTGGTTATATTCGTTGTGCAGTACCAGATGGGTTTTTTCCAGATGAAGATTATCAAGAAGGAGTACAAGTCGGCGGACCAGGTCCGTTAGATCATCCAGCTGCAAGTCATAAAATTGTTCATAACTATAAAACGATGACTTCGATGTTTGAAGAAGCTGGTTTTGAGGTGAAACTACTAGAGTATTGTGATGAAAATGGAGAGTTTCATTATAGTGACTGGGATGGGAAAGAAGGCTTTATTTACCGATCAAAACGCTTTGATCATCGCAACCAAGATGGGAACCTTGGTTTTGTCTCATTAATTGTAGATGCAGTTAAGTCTGAATAAAAGAAAAAAGAACTGGTGAGCAAAGCTCACTAGTTCTTTTTTTTATATTTTAAAAGCACAATGCGGTAATTACCATGAAAAAAAGATGGTTCTTCATATTGGATGATCAGCGGCAATGTTCCTAGAATATCGCTTAACTTGCGATTAATATTTGTTCCAATTCGTTCAGTCATAAAATTTACTACTTTCCTTGAGATGTGCAGCTGTTTTTCTTCAGGAAGAAATTTATCTAAGATTACAATACTCCCTCCTTCTTTCAGCACGCGCAGCGCCTCTGAAAGTGCAGTATTGGGGTGTTCTACTACGCTTAAAATGAGATTTAAAATAACAATGTCAAATGAATTGTCTGGAAATGTAAGGTGTTCAGCATTCATTTGTGTATATGTAACATGAGGATAAGGATGCTTTCTTTTTGCTTGCGTTAGCATATGTTCCGAGAGGTCGATTCCAGTGATGAGAGTATCTTTTGGAAGAAGAGGAATATCTTGTCCTGTACCAACACCAACTAGTAATATTTGCTGATTTTCTGTAAAAGGTACAAGAGAAAATGCTCGTTTTCTGGCTTTGATAAGGAAACGGTTTTGCATGAACAAATCATAAAATCCAGATAATATTTTGTATATTTTTTGATTCTTCTTATTTTTCATGATGCTCCCTCCAGTTTTTTACTTTTACACACAATGTTCAAAAAATAAAAACGGAAATTATTGACACATATGAACAATCGTTCATATAATAAAAGCATAACATATATGAATGATTGTTCATATGTTCAAATAAAGAGGTGAGCTATTGTGACTGAACAAAAAGTAGAAACAAACGAAGAAACGTGTTTACAAAATGTGATTCATCAAGAAATTGTAGAACAAGTACAACAAACGATTCCAAAAGATGATAGCTTAAGTCAAGTAGCAGAGTTATTTAAAGTATTAGGAGATCGTACACGCACACGTATTTTACATGCTTTATTTGAAGCAGAACTGTGCGTATGTGATTTAGCATATTTACTCGGAATGACGCAATCTTCTATTTCTCATCAATTACGTGTATTAAAGCAAGCAAAGCTTGTGAAAAATCGTAAAGAAGGAAAAGTAGTGTACTATTCACTTGCTGACGATCATGTCATTCGCATTTTCGAACAGGCATTTGAGCATGTAAACGAAGAAGAGCAATAGAGACACAAGGAGGGAGACATATGGGGGAAGCATTGGTAAAACGAAAACTTGTGTTAGAAGGCTTGGATTGTGCGAATTGCGCGATGAAAATTGAAAAAGGTGTTGGAGATTTAGAAGGGGTATCTTCTTGTTCTGTTAACTTTGTAACGAAAACAATGACGGTAGAAACGGCGAAACAAAAAGAAGAACATGTTGTAATGGAAGCAAAGCAACTTGTAAATAAATTAGAACCGCATATTCATGTGAAAGAAGAACAAAAAACGAAAGCAACAAAAGAAACATTTGTGTTAGAAGGCTTGGATTGTGCAAACTGTGCGATGAAAATAGAAACAAAAATAAACGAAATGCCTGCAGTTGCATCTGCATCTGTTGATTTTGTTTCTAAAAAATTAAGAGTAGAAGTAGCAAATAAAAAAGAATTAGAGACTACCATTGAAAACATAAAAGAAATCGTACAGCGACTAGAGCCAGAAGTGAAAGTAGTGCGAGAGAAAGAGCAAACAGAGCATAATCATAGTCATGACCACGGGGAAGCTGGCACGAAAAAAATGATCTGGCGTTTATCGATTGGGGCAATTTTCACTGCTGTTGCTGCACTAGCTTCATTACCTCAAATGGTTACAATCCCACTTTTTGTTATTGCCTACATTATTATAGGCGGAGATATTGTTTTACGTGCGGTAAAGAATATGAAACGCGGGCAAGTGTTTGATGAAAACTTTTTAATGGCAATTGCAACGCTTGGTGCTTTTGGGACTCAAAACTATTCAGAAGCAGTCGCGGTTATGCTTTTTTACCAAGTCGGCGAATTGTTCCAAAGTATTGCGGTGAATCGCTCGCGTAAGTCGATTAGTTCGTTAATGGATATTAGACCTGATTATGCAAATTTAAAGCTAGGAAATGAAACGAAACAAGTATCGCCAGAAGATGTGCAAATTGGTGATTTCATTATCGTCAAACCGGGTGAAAAAGTGCCATTAGACGGTAAAGTAATAGAAGGAACATCGATGGTAGATACATCGGCATTAACAGGAGAATCTGTACCGCGCGAAGTAGAAGTTGGCAGTGACGTATTAAGTGGTTTCGTTAACCAAAATGGTGTATTAACAATTGAAGTGATGAAAGAATACGGTGAATCTACTGTTTCAAAAATTCTTGATTTGGTGCAAAATGCAAGTAGTCGTAAGGCGCCAACAGAAAACTTTATTACGAAGTTTGCTCGTTACTATACACCAGCTGTCGTAATTACAGCTGCAGTACTAGCCTTTGTTCCACCACTTATTATAGAGGGGGCAACATTCTCAGATTGGATTTATAGAGCATTAGTCTTTCTTGTTATTTCTTGTCCTTGTGCATTAGTTGTCTCTATTCCACTTAGTTTCTTCGGTGGTATTGGCGCAGCATCTAAGAACGGAATTTTAATAAAGGGCAGTAACTATTTAGAAGCATTAAATGATGTAAAACATATCGTATTTGATAAAACAGGTACGTTAACAAAAGGTGTATTTAAAGTAACAAATATGCAGCCAAGCGAATTTGTGACGAAAGAAGAATTGTTAGAGTATGCAGCATTTGCAGAAGTATATTCAAATCACCCAATCGCACAGTCAATTCGAGCTGCATATGGAAAAGTAATCAATGAACATATTATTGAAGATTATAATGAAATTTCTGGTCATGGCACAGTTGTGAAAGTTAGCGGAAAAGAAATTTTTGCTGGAAACGCAAAGTTAATGAGCAAAGAAAATATCACATTCCAGCAACCGCAAACAGTTGGAACACTTGTACACGTGGCTGTAGATGGTGTGTATGCTGGATATATTGTCATTTCTGATGAAGTGAAAGAGGATGCTAAGCAAGCAATTCAATTATTAAAACAACTTGGTGTGAAGAGAACAGTAATGTTAACTGGCGATGCGAAATTAGTCGGAGAAGCGGTTGGAAAACAGCTTGGTGTTGACGAAGTACATGCAGAACTGTTACCGCAGCAAAAAGTAGAAGAAATCGAAAAAATTGATGCGACAAAACATCCGAAAGAAAAAATAGCATTCGTTGGGGATGGCATTAACGATACACCAGTATTAGCAAGAGCAGATGTTGGTATTGCAATGGGTGGTTTAGGATCAGATGCAGCAATTGAAGCAGCTGACATTGTAATTATGACAGATGAACCTTCAAAAATTGTAACAGCTATTCAAATTGCAAAGCGTACGCGGAGTATCGTATGGCAAAATATTATTTTTGCTTTAGGGATAAAGGGAGTTGTTCTTTTATTAGGGGCATTTGGCATTGCAACAATGTGGGAAGCAGTCTTCTCAGATGTTGGTGTAACTTTGCTAGCGGTATTAAATGCGATGCGTGTATTACGCGTAAAAGCTTGATTGGTTCAATTAACTATCAATATGGAGGCACTACATATTGATGGAAGTTTCACTTTATACAAGCAAAAGGAGAGAAGCGAGATGCTTCTCTCCTTTATTTTTTGGTAGAATTTGCGATTTGTTCTCGGACTGTTTGGATATAGTTCATTTTATGATCCCAGCAGGTTTGGCTTAAATCGACTGGATATTCTTCTGGATTCAGTGTCCGTTTATATTCTTCCCACAAGGATGCTAAACTGTGTTGTGTGTGGCGTTGAATATCAAGTATGTCTGGTAATTCGTATGTGCGCTGTCCGTTTACGAAAATATCATGATGCAGTTCTTTTGCTTCAAAGTTCGTGACAAACTTACTAATATACGTATGAACAGGGTGGAACATTTTTAAGCGCTCTTCTTGCTGCGGTTCTTCTGCCTCTAATGCAATATAATCACCTTCTGCATGCTGATTGATGCGATTGATAATACGATAGAGACGCTTTAATCCTGGTGTTGTAATTTTTTCGGGATTGGAAGAAATTTTAATCGTGTCGTTCAGTACACCATTTTCATCTTCAATACAAACTAATTTATAAACAGCACCTAATGCTGGTTGTTCAAATGATGTGATCAGTTTTGTTCCAACACCCCATACGTCAATTTTTGCTCCTTGCGATTTTAAATGTAAGATGGTGTATTCATCTAAGTCACTTGAAGCGATAATTTTTGTATTCGTAAAACCGGCATTATCTAGCATTTTACGTGCTTCTTTTGATAAGTATGCCATATCACCGCTATCGAGACGAATGCCATAAAAATCAATGCGGTCTCCGAATTCCTTTGCTACGCGGATGGCATTTGGCACACCGGATTTTAATGTGTCATACGTATCAACGAGAAAAACGCATTTTTTATGTGTTTCTGCATATTTCTTGAATGCTACATATTCATCACGATACGCTTGTACAAAAGAATGAGCATGTGTGCCGGCAACAGGGATGCCAAAACGTTTTCCAGCTCGAACATTACTTGTTGAAGAAAAACCACCGATGAATGCTGCGCGTGTTCCCCAAAGTGCCGCATCAAACTCATGAGCGCGGCGTGTTCCGAATTCAAGGAGCTCATCATCACCAGCTGCATGCTTCATCCGTGCAGCTTTTGTTGCGATTAATGTTTGGTAGTTCACAATATTTAAGAGAGCTGTTTCAATAATTTGTGCTTCTCCAAGTGGTGCTTCTATACGTAAAAGTGGTTCATTATGAAAGACAACTTCGCCTTCCTGCATGCTGCGAATGGATCCGCTAAACTTCATATTTTGTAAGTAGTGTAAAAAATCTTCCTCAAATTGAAGCTCCTTTAGATAGGCAATATCACTATCTGTAAACTCAAAGCTCTCCACATACTCTATAATCTTTTCAAGCCCTGCAAAAATAGCATAACCGTTCTCAAAAGGCAGCTTGCGAAAGTATAAATCAAATACTGCACGGCGGTTATGGATATTATCTTTCCAATATGTATAAGTCATATTAATTTGATATAAGTCTGTGTGTAAGGCGTAGCTATCGTCTTTATAATGAGTCATAACGTAAACACCTCCATATTTTGGTTATAGTATACCTCTTTTTTTATTTTTTTGCTAAAAATGATACATACCATAAGTGTTATAAGGTAAAAATAAATAAAAATCATTCAGAATATTTTTATTTATCAATTTATCTTTCGTTTAATTTTATGTATTATTAATGTAATAGGGTATAAAGTAGAATGGAGGAGGGACGTATGCGGCAAAATTTAGAAAAAATGGGTAAGCAAATTTTTTACAAGCGACTCCAACAAAAAATGACACAAGAAGAGCTTTGTCAAGGCATTTGTTCCGTCTCATATTTAAGTAAAATTGAAAATGGGCGAATTGAAGCTTCTGAGGAAATATTGCAGTTGTTATGCGCAAGATTAGAGATTGCGGTTTCGGATTTAAGAGATATTGAAGCGGAAGTGAAAGAGAAGTTAGAGGAGTGGCTAAGGGCGCTAGTTCACTTAGATAAGCATAGAGTTGAAAATTTATATAGAGAACTAGAAAGTGAAATAAAGCAAATTGTAGATTTTGAAATTGTGAATTACTATAAATTGTTATATACACGGTATTTAATTATGAAGAGAAATATACCAGCCCTTAAAGAAGAATTGGAGAGACTTAAGAAAGTTTATAAAAAATACTCCCCATTTCAGCAACTGTTATATAAGTATAGTCAAGCTTTATGCTATTGCCTACAACATAAGTGGCAAGAGGGATTACAGTTTTTAGTTCAGACAGAACTAATGGCAAAAGAGCAAAATTATTATGAAACCGGAATTTATTATAATTTAGCACTTGCATATAGTCATTTAGAAATTCCGCATATGGCACTTCATTTTGCTAATATTGCTATGGAAGGATTTCGAAATGAATATAAGTTCCGAAATGTGATTAATTGTCAAATCATCGTTGCGATAAGCTATGTTGAAAAAGGACAGTATGATGAAGCATTAAAAATTTTTAAAAGTATACTGCGTGAAGCGGATTCTTTTTCAGAAAAAGATGTATTGATGTCAATCGTATTAGGTAATATTGGCAATATATATTATAGAAGAAAAAAGTATGAAGAAGCCAAAAAATATTATGTAGAAAGTTTACAATATCAAAAAGAAGAAGATGCGAACTACGTCGATACGTTATATGAAATGGCTCTTCAATGTATTTACCTTGAACAACTAGAAGAAGCAAAAGAGTGGATTGATAAGGGGATCATTTTTGCTAAGAAAGATGAAAGGTACAATACGAAATTGTACTTACTCCTTATGCTTCGTTATAAATATTTTGCAGAACCAAGTGCGTATAAACTATTTTTAGAAACAGAGGCAATTCCTTTTTTTAAAAGTGCAGGAAATATAAAAGAATTGAAGAAAGTATATGTAGAGATTGCGGAATATTTCGCTAATTGTTTGGGATTTAAAGAAAGTAATAAGTATTATAAACTAGCCATTGAGGCTCTAGAAACAATCCGGGAGGGATAAGGATGAAAAAAGTAGTAATCGGTATCATTGTAACAGTAGTTTCAATAGTTGTATTAGCTGATACACAATATATTAAACAACCAGATATTTTTGGACAAGAAGCAAATGAAATTGAAGTTGTAAATATATAATTCAATAGAAAAAGTTCCTATCTGTTTGAACTGCCCCCTATATAATGGTAATCGGGCTCTTACTGTCCAAAAATAGCGGGGGATCTTTAGAAACGCAAGAACTTAAAAGATGGTTTCGGTATTGTACCGAGGCCATCTTTTTTAGTGTTCACTAGTAGCGAGGATGATTGTAACTTACATATAATTATCTATCTGTTCAGGAGACGCTTTCTCCAAAACTTGAGAAATAAAATATAAAAATATTTTAATTTTAATATATTTATAATTAGAAGCAACCCTACATGAGTATTTAAATAGCATAGCGTAGAAGAAAAAACCTCTTTCCTGATGAAAAGGGGTTTTTCAAGAAATGTTCGGCAAAATTCTACAAAACTTGAGAAAGAAATTATTTTAATTTTCAGTATTTTAATAGTGAAAACTTAATGCTACTATAAAGCTACTCTTTTAAAAAAACTTTTGCTAGGGGGAAGAGAATATGAAGAAAAAGAGTTTAGCGTTTGTGTTAGCAGCTGGAATGGCAGTAACAACATTTGGGGGGACAAGCTCTGCCTTTGCAGAATCAAAGAATGTACTTTCCACAAAGAAATACAATGAGACAGTACAGTCTCCTGAGTTTGTATCGGGCAATCTAACTGGTGCATCAGGAAAGAAGGCAGAAAGTGTTGTATTTGATTATTTAAATGCTTCTAAAAAGGATTATAAACTAGGCGCAAAAAGTGCAGAAGAATCTTTTAAAGTACAACAAGTTACAAAAGACTCTGTTGGCGATGCAACAGTTGTCCGTTTACAACAAGTATATGAAGGTGTACCAGTATGGGGATCTACCCAAGTGGCTCATGTTGGAAAAGATGGTGCATTAAAAGTTGTATCAGGAACAGTTGCGCCTGAGTTAGACAAGAAAGAGAAATTGAAAAACAAAAATAAAATTGAAGGAAAAAAAGCAATTGCAATTGCACAACAAGACTTAGGATTCACTCCAAAGTATGAAGTAGAGCCATCTGCGGATTTATATGTATATCAAAATGGTCAAGAAACAACATATGCATATGTTGTGAAATTAAACTTCTTAGATCCAGAACCAGGAAACTATTATTATTTCATTGAAGCTGATAGCGGTAAAGTTTTAAACAAATATAATACAATTGATAATGTAACAAATGAAAATAAGTCACCAATTAAACCTGCAGTTGGATCTACTACTAAGCCTGTAACAGGAACAAATAAAATAGGGACAGGTAAAGGTGTACTAGGTGACACAAAGTCTATTAATACAACATTATCTGGATCTAGCTATTATTTACAGGATAATACACGCGGTGCAACAATTTACACATACAATGGGAATAATCGTACTACTCTTCCAGGAACGTTATGGGCGGATGCAGATAATATCTTTAATGCTAGTAATGATGCAGCAGCAGTGGATGCTCATTATTATGCAGGTGTAACGTATGATTACTATAAAAATACGTTTAACCGCAATTCTTATGACAATGCTGGTGCAGCGTTAAAATCTACGGTTCACTATAGCAGAAGCTATAACAATGCCTTCTGGAATGGATCACAAATGGTATATGGGGATGGAGATGGATACACATTCGCTCCATTATCTGGTGGTTTAGATGTAATTGGACATGAATTAACACATGCTGTGACAGAAAGAAGTTCTAATCTTATTTATCAAAATGAATCTGGTGCATTAAATGAGGCAATTTCTGATATTTTTGGAACGTTAGTAGAATACTATGATAATCGTAATCCAGATTGGGAAATTGGAGAAGATATTTATACACCTGGTACGGCTGGGGATGCTCTTCGTTCTATGAGTGATCCAACGAAGTATGGTGACCCAGATCATTATTCTAAACGTTATACAGGAACGAGTGATAATGGCGGCGTTCATACGAATAGCAGTATTATCAATAAAGCTGCTTACTTATTAGCAAATGGCGGTACACATTATGGTGTAACGGTAAATGGTATTGGTAAAGATAAAGTAGGTGCAATCTACTATCGTGCAAATACACTATATTTAACTCAATCTACAACATTTAGCCAAGCTCGTGCTGCCTTAGTACAAGCAGCTGCTGATTTATATGGTGCAAGCTCTGCAGAAGTGACAGCTGTGAAGCAGTCTTATGATGCAGTTGGTGTGAACTAGGTTTCACTCCCCTTTATATAATGAAAAAGGAGCATATGCTCCTTTTTTCATTTTTTCTTCCATGTTTTCCATACATAAAATAAGCCGATACAACCAGCAATGGCAATAATCCACTTTGCTTCATTTGTTCCGTTCATAACGTGATAGGTGGAATACACTTCAATAAGTAATGCTGGTATTTTACCAAGTGTACTAGCGACGCTAAAAGTTAAAATGGACATCGTTCCAAAAGACGCAAATAAAGTAACGATGCCAGAAGGGATAAAGGGGAAGAGGCGAAATGATAAAACGAGAAAGAAAGCTTCCTTTCCTTGTACATAAAGAAGTCTTTGTACTTTTGGATATTTATCTATATTTTTTTGAGCAGTTTTTTGAAAACCAAGACGATATAAATAAAAAGAGATGATAGCTCCTAATGCTTCCCCGGTAATTGATATGAGTGTTCCTTCTGTTACTCCAAATAGTGTGATATTAATAGCGGTTAAAAAAATACTAGGAATAAAGGCTGCTAAGCTAATAAGAATATTGAGTAAGATGCTAAGTGGGATTGCAACTGTTTGATGCGCTGTGAGAAAAGAATGAATCGTTTCTTCCATATGAATTAAATTTCCTTTGCCTTTTTATGCATTACATCACATTTTTCATATGGAGACAATAGAATTGTTTAACAAAATCATACATTTCTTTAAATGAAAAATCTTATTTATATACTCTATATTGGTATTGTTAGGGTGAAAGGTGGATCTGTTGTATGTGATAGCTCCTCTTAGAGATAAAATTGACTTTTTCTAAAGATAATACAATAATCATGGAAGAGGTGATACGATGAAACGATTATGGAATGTTGTTATAAGTGTAATGCTTATGATGATACTTGTATTAAGTGGATGTTCAGGACAGCAACAAAAACAAACCACATCGAAAGAAAATAGTGCAGCAGTTGAAAAAGTTAGTGACAACATTTTAGATGAAATGGAAGGACCACCGAAAAATGGTCATACGTTAGAGCGTCACGTTGGCAAAACAGAAGAGCAATTAAAAGAACGATTGCGTACAGATAAAGTATCCGCTGCAAGTACATATTACGATAAAGAAACGGCAACAAAGGCGGTAAAAGATAGTTTAAAGCAGCATGAAAAAGAAATTAATACATGGCTGAAAGAATCGAAGGAAAACCGCCTTGTATTGAATACAAAGCATGCATTTCCAGTTGGAAAAACAGTATTAAAAAAAGATATGCGTGTAAAAGATGGACTTCGTAATACAGTGACTGTGTTGCAGAAAGATAAGGGGAGTGAGCTCGGCTTTAAAATTATTACTTCTTATCCTTCTGATAAATAAGAAAGGAGAGAGATTTATGTATTCGACATTTCAATATTTCCTTAAGGCATATTGTACACTAAGTATATATGAAGAAGAAATGATTGATCTTATGCAGCAATTTAAAGAACAGGAAGAACAAGAAACGAAGAAGAAATTATTACATGAATTTGTTCAAATGCAAAAAATAGAAGATTGGAAGAAAGCGTGTCAAGAAGCTGAGCGGTATGGGAATCGTACATGGACAATAGAAGAAACAAAAGCACATATTAGTAATTTTGTTTCTATATTACAAAATAAAAAGGCGTGAATCATCACGCCTTTTTGTATGTGCTTTTTGAAATTTGCCCGTTGGAGAGCACTTGCCCGTTTTGTGTTACCTTTTTATATGTTACAGCCACAATGTTTTTATCGGTTTCACTTATAACTTTCGAAGAAACTTCTACATTTTTTCCTGTATCTGTACCGAAAATACGAGCAGTTACACTACTGCCATCCGTGAATGATTGAATGTAAATATACTTACCAGTATTATTTGTAAATTTCAAATCAGGACCATAGTCAGCAACAGCTGCATCTTGACCAAGTGGTAAGTAATGGACTGGTAAAGAATGATTACTCCGGGCTACAACTCCTAAATCAGCACGCAATACAGCACCATATAATGTGCTGCTTACTTGGCAAACACCACCGCCGGCACTTTGTTCTACTTTTCCATTTACATATACAGCCGCTGATTTATAGCCATGTGCTGCATCTGTAATACCAACGCGGTTGTTAAAGCTAAATGTTTCACCTGGTGCAATAAGTACTCCTGTTAATGTGTTAGTAGCACGTTGTACGTTAAATGTTTGATTTGCATTTCGGCCAGCCAACGGAGTAGAATATTCAGCGATTACTTCTTGAATCCCCATGTTTTTCACATCTTCTGTTGAGCGTTCCGGTTTCACTGCTGTAATTGGAACTTGGATATCCTGTTTATTTGTAGCAATTGCTTCTGTTGTTAAGGATTTTAGTTTTTCTTTATCAACTTTTTCGCCATCTTTACTTTCGCTAATATTAACCGTTGTTCCAGAAACAGATAACTCTGCATTGACAGGCTCTACTAAGAGGTCATTGTATTTCTCTTTTATAAATGCATCGTATTTTGCTGTGTTTATAGAAGGATCTAGCTTATAGTCACGCTTTAGTTCACCTTTTTCAGCTTGTTTACGCATTTTATAACGATTAGAAATATTGCCCTGTTGTTCTTTGAAAATTTCATCCGCAACATTTGTACCCTTATATTCAACGCCTAGTTCTTGCCAAGTATATGTCTGTGTGTTGTCTTGGAAGGTGTAGTTCACGGATTTTTTATTTAATTCATCAACTTTTTGTTGAATAATTTGTTGAACGTCTGCTTTCGTTTTGCCATCTAAGGAAATACCTTCAAATGTTGTGTGGGGTAAAACGTATGTATCTAACTGATTATTCAATTTGGATACATATTGATAAGCGCTAACACCGCCAGCACAAAGAACGATTCCACCGGCAATCACAGAACCAATAATCCAATTACGTAATTTCATTTATTTCCCCCCCAGAAATAAAATTTTTAGTTTATGTATGATATGTATTATTTCTAACGTAAAAAATGATAAAAAGAGTATTAATTACACACTAGTATACTATTAATTTTATTGTCTGTGTAATGTTTTTGTAAAAAAACGTTACATTTTTGTAATATAATTACCTTTAATTAGAATTTTCATGTGGGGAATCAAAGAAATTCTTTCTTGTATTGCAGTATGAAATGTACGTTTCTATGTGTAATGGAAAGATAAGCGGATATAAGAAAAAAACCAGCCGTTGTATACAACAGCTGGTTTTTCTTATAGTTTCTTATGATCTGACTTACCAGTAACACCAAGGTGGTTTTGCAGCTCTTCAGAAATAGATTGAACACTTTCTTCTTCAGGGACGTAATAATATACACCATCGATATATTCGTCTTTTCCTTTTATTTGCAATTTATCCATTTTTAGGTCGGAACTCATCATATTTTTGGTAATTGCCATCATATCATCGAAAGTTAAGTTTGTTTTGATATCGTTGTCTACCGCATCCAGTAAATCACCAAGTTTGTCAATTGAATTTATAGATAATGCTTTTTCAGCGATTGCTTCTAAAACAAGTTGTTGACGTTGACCGCGCATATAGTCAGTATCAATATGACGTGTTCTTGCTAGCGCAAGTGCTTCTTCGCCATTTAAGTGCTGATGACCTTTTTCAAGGTGAATAGCATCAGCATTGTCTTTACTATCTTGTTCAGTAAATGTAACTGGTACATCTACATCAATGCCGCCAAGAGAATCAACAATTTTTATAAATGATTTAAAGTTAAATTTTACGTAATAATCAACAGGAACATCTAAAAAACGTTCTACTGTATCAATTGTACTATCAACACCACCGAATACATGGGCATGTGTGATTTTATCTTCTTTTTTTCGTGATGGAATATATACTCGAGAATCACGAGGTATGCTTAATAGTTTTACAGATTTATCGTTTTTATTAATAGTTGCAAGCATCAATGCATCTGTACGGGTTGCGGATCCGTATTCTTTTGTTCGTGTATCACTTTCATCTACACCCATGATTAAGATGGAAACATTATCTGTCATCGGTTTCACTGCTTTTTCGCGTTTTGCCGATTTATCTCCTCGTCCTAATTCTGAGTATGCACCATTTGCAACAGCTTGTGCTTTGTTATATATGTGGAAGAAATAGCTGCCTCCTCCAATAATCACAAGGAATAAGGGAATGAGAACAAACCATAGTATACGCTTTTTCTTAGAACGTTTTTTTAACGCTCTATTTGTCGTTTCTAAATCAGGCTTCATTAATCTTTCTCCTTTTAAACAATCAATTAAGATATTTTCTTATAATTTTTAAAAAAGGCACACTTTCTATTGTACATAAATATAAGGAGTTTTCATTATTAATTTTTAATTGACATGAAAATGAAATATATGAAATATATAATTTTATATAAAGTGAAACTTCCATCAGTGGGGGCTTCATCCCCCACTGATGGTTAGTTGAACCAATCGGGCTTTTAGGGGCAGTTATCCCCACCTATCTTCTTCGCTTTTATCTGAATTTTGAGGTGGGGATTTTACTGCCCGCGAATAGCGGGATAAATGTTTCATAAGTCACGCTGTATGAAAAGTTTCCATACAAAAAACAGATGCCTTACACATAATTAAGGCATCTGTTTAAGAATTATTGTATACAAAAAATAAAGGAAAAAAAGATTAAAATTTTATCTATTTTAAATCATAATACTGACAATAATTGCAGATAGAATACTTACTAAGGTTGCTCCGTATAGGAGCTTTAAGCCAAATCTGGCAACGACATTTCCTTGTTCTTCATGTAAGCTTTTTACTGCTCCTGAAATAATTCCAATAGAAGAGAAATTTGCAAAAGACACTAGAAAAACGGAAATAATACCTACAGTACGAGGAGAGAGTGTATTTGCAAGTTTATTTAAATCCATCATGGCTACAAATTCATTTGTAATAAGCTTTGTTGCCATAATACTACCTGCTTGTATAATTTCTGCAGCAGGTACGCCAATAATGAAAGCAATTGGAGAAAATGCATACCCAAGTAATTGTTGAAATGTAATACCAAAAATGATTGCAAATAAACCGTTTATAGCGCTTATAAGAGCAACGAAACCAATCAACATTGCTCCAACAACAACTGCGACACGAAATCCATCTAAAATGTACTCTCCTAGCATTTCAAAGAAAGTTTGTTTTTCTTCCTTGATTTCTAAAATATCTTCTTCGTCTTTCACATCGTATGGATTAATAATTAAGACGATAATAAATCCACTAAATAAGTTTAAGACGAGAGCAGTTACAACATACTTTGGTTCAATCATCGTCATATAGGCACCAACGATGGACATGGATACTGTGGACATTGCCGAAGCACATAGTGTATATAGACGATGTTTTGGAATTTGTCCGAGTTGTTTTTTTACAGTAATAAATACTTCTGATTGTCCGACAATAGCAGACGCAACTGCGTTGTAGGACTCTAGTTTACCGAGTCCATTTATTTTACTAAGTAAAAAGCCGACCCAACGAATAATAAATGGTAAAATTTTAAAGTGTTGTAAGATTCCAATTAACACAGAGATAAATACAATTGGAAGCAGAACATTTAAAAAGAAGGACATTTCTCCTTTGTTTAAAAGACCGCCAAATACAAAATTTATACCTGCAGCAGCGTATTCTAATAATTTACTGAATAAGTTGGAAACTGCCGTTACAAGGATAAGTCCCATTTGTGTATTTAATAATAGGAACGTTAAGATTAATTGTATAATAAGCATAATAAGAATCGGCTTGAACTTAATATGTTTTCTATTGTTACTTGCAATAAAGGCAAGAAAAAAAACAACAATGAGTCCGAGAACAAATGTGAAAAATTTCATAATACCTCTCCTTATGAACAGTTTTATCCCACTATTCGCGGGCAGTAAGACCCCCACCTCAAGATTGAGAGAAGTGAAGAAGATAGGTGGGGGATAACTGCCCGTTAATGCCCGATTGGGTGGGCTTTCCATCAGTGGGGGATGAAGAAAACCCCCACTGATGGAAGTTTCACTTTATATATAGGTTTTTCATTTCATAGAAGAATATGCAAGAAAGGAAAAGATACGATGAATATTACTCATGTTCACCACATCGCAATTATTTGTTCAAATTATGGAGTATCAAAAAAATTCTATACAGAAGTACTCGGTTTTCAAGTTCTACGTGAAGTATATCGAGAAGAAAGAGAGTCATATAAGCTTGATTTATGTGTTGGAGATACATATCAAATTGAATTGTTTTCATTTCCTAATCCTCCAATGCGAAAAAGTTTTCCGGAGGCAACGGGATTGAGACACTTAGCGTTTGCTGTTGAATGTATAGAAGGAGCTGTTTCATATTTACAGCAGCATGGTATACAAACTGAAGCAATTCGAATCGATGAAATTACTGGAAAACGTTTTGTATTTTTCCAAGATCCAGATGGTTTACCGCTTGAATTATATGAGAATTGAACTACCCCCACCTACCGCTTCGCGCTTTAGGTGGGGGTCTTCTCGCTAGATATGATAAAAATTGGTGAAATTTATACAGTTTTTCTTATGAGGGAAAGAGAGAAAATAAAGAAAGTTAAACTTATCTTTGCAGGAGGTGTAACCTTAGTTGTCTGCAGCTAAGGGAGATACTTGGAAATAGGGAATTTAATACTGGTTGCAGTTTTAATTGCGTTAACGGGTTTTTTTGTTGCAATTGAATTTGCGATTGTCAAAGTACGCAGTAGTCGCATTGATCAACTCGTTGGAGAAAAAAGGCGAGGAGCAATAGCAGCAAAAAAAGTTATCTCTAATTTAGATGAATATTTGTCAGCCTGTCAGTTCGGAATTACAATTACAGCACTTGGACTTGGATGGTTAGGTGAACCAACTGTAAAACATGTATTAGAACCTATATTGATTACATTTCGAATCTCTCCTTCAATTGCTAGTACTGTATCTTTTATTATTGCATTTGCTGTTATTACTTTTTTACATGTTGTAATTGGAGAATTAGCACCAAAAACATTTGCAATTCAAAAGGCAGAACAAGTTAGTCTGATGTTTTCAAAGCCATTAATTTATTTTTATCGCATTATGTATCCATTTATTTGGACATTAAATCATGCCGCTCGTTTTGTGACAAGTTTATTTGGACTAAAACCAGCTTCTGAACATGAAGTTGCACACTCAGAAGAAGAGCTCCGTCTCATCTTATCAGAGAGTTATGAAAGCGGGGAAATTAATCAAGCGGAATTTAAATATGTAAATAATATTTTTGAATTTGATAATCGTCTTGCGAAAGAGATTATGGTACCACGGACGGAAATTGTCGGATTATATGCGGAAGATTTATTTGAAACACATATTGAAATTATTCGGCAAGAAAAATATACAAGATATCCAGTATTCGGTGAAGACAAAGATGAAGTTATGGGAATGGTGAATGTGAAAGATTTCTTCATCCGTTATATAGATGGAGAAAAACGAGAAGCAAAATCAATCACGACATATACAAGACCAGTTATTGAAGTAATGGAAAACATTCCAATACATGATTTATTGTTGAATATGCAAAAAAAACGTATTCCACTCGCTATTTTATATGACGAATACGGTGGAACCGCAGGGCTTGTTACACTTGAGGATATTTTAGAAGAGATTGTGGGAGAAATTCAAGATGAATATGATGAGGATGAACATCCACCTATTCAACATGTTAGTGACAATTGTAAAGTTGTGGATGGGAAAGTGTTAGTAAGTGAAATTAATGACTTATTTGGCTTGCATCTGGACGAACATGACGTTGATACAATTGGTGGTTGGTTGATGATGCAAGGACAACCGATTGCAGAAGGAGATGCTATTGTTGTTGGTGAGTGGACATTTACTATTCTTGAAAAAGATATTCATCAAATTAAGCGAATAGAGATAAAAAAATTGGAAACGAAAGAAAAAACAGCAGCGTTATAAATAGCTGTTTTTTCTTATTAATAAGGCATTATAGTAAATTGAAGAAAGACGATGTGCGTTTTTTGTATTGGAATAATAAAGGGATTTCAGGGTTATGGGAAATTTCAGCAGGAGAAGAAATTAAGAAAAATCATTTTGCATTTGGAGTAACGTTAGAAAGTTTAATACAGACTAATGAATGGCTACAGGAAAGGGGACGAAAATAAGAAGTAGTTTCGGCAAAGAAACGTTAGAACCAATTGTCCATGTTTGGATGCCAGATGCTTGTAATAGCTTAGAGTTCATTACAAGGCTAGGGGAGGATCCATTAGGGGGGATGAAGTAGTGCATTTAAGTGAATGGTTAGAAAGATGAAATAAAGTGAAACTTCCATCAGTGGGGGTCCTACTGCCCGCGAATAGTGGGATAAAGCAAAAGGCTGATGAACGGGTCATCAGCCTTTTATTTTATAAAATATGAAACACAGCGTTAAGTTGAAGTAAGCTAATAATTAATAAGAAGATTAAGCTGTATTTCATTGTTATTTTAAATAGCTCTGATTCTTTACCAACTATTCCAACTGCCGCGCAAGCTACAGCAACTGATTGTGGTGATACCATTTTTGCCATTGTACCGCCCACTACGTTTAAGGCAACAAGAGTAGAAGGGTTGATATCTAATTGAGCGGCTGTAACAGCTTGAAGAGGTGCAAATAGAGAGCCGCTGGATACTACAGAACCAGTTATGAATACGCCGATCCAACCTAAGATTGGAGATAAGATTGGAAATACACTTCCAGTAGATGAAAAGGCTAATCCAAGAGTTGAAGACATACCAGAATAGTTTGTTACATATGCTAATGCAATTACACTACAGATTGTATAAATTGGTGCTTTTAACTCTTTTAATGTTTCAACAGTTAATTCTTTTACTAACTTACCGCTTACACGGAATACAAGTAAAGATACAATAATTGCAAGTACAATCGCAGTAGTTGTTGATGAGAATACATCTAATTTAAAGATTGCTGGAAATGGTGTATCTGCTTTAACAATTGGCGCTGTTTTAATCACGTGATTGTGCAGGCCAGGTACTTGAATATTCCATACTAAGTTACTTAATACACCATTTGGAGCGAATAAGGCTTTTACTGCTTTTAAGTTGAAAATTGTTACAAATGCAGTTAAGAATACAAATGGTGACCAAGCATACAAAATTTGTTTCATAGTATAACTATGTTTTTCTGTCTGTTTTTGTTTTGTTTTACTTTTTTCTGAAGATTTTGGCTGCCATACACGTAAGAATAATGCTAATGCAATCATGCTGACAACAGCTGCGAAAATATCAGTAAGTTCTGCACCAAGGAAATACGTTACAACGAATTGAGTAAGAGCGAAAGAACCGCCGCTTACAAGAATACCTTGCCAAGTTTCTTTAATTCCTTTAAAACCATCGACGATTGCAACAAGTAAGAATGGTAATACAAAGCTAATGAAAGGTAATAATGTTACAACTTGACGACCAACAATTAATGGATCTAGTTGTGTTAATTGAGCAGGTACTGTAACTGGAATACCCATTGCTCCCATCGCACCACCAGCAATATTGGCAACTAAACAAATACCAGCTGCTTTTAATGGGTTAAAGCCCATACCTACAAGTAATGCTGCTGTAATAGCGACTGGTACACCGAAACCTGCTGCACCTTCTAAGAAAGCACCGAAAGAATAAGCGATTAATAATACTTGAAGACGAGGATCGCTTGTAATGCTAGAAATGCTATCACGAATGACGTTAAATTGCTCAGTTTTTACAGTTAATTTGTAAAGGAAAATTGCTGCGATAACAATTGTACAAATTGGATAAAACCCGGCTGCTACACCAAAGGCAGCGGATGATACAGCCATAGTTGCTGGCATCTTATAGACAAATATAGAAAGAATAATAGCTAAAATAACACTATAGAGTCCAGATAAGTATCCTTTAATTTTAAACACTGTTAAACATAGTATAAAAAATAAAATTGGTAGAGCGGCTACAAGTGCTGATAGCCAAATGTTGTGTAACGGGTCATAAACCTGTGTCCATGTACTCATAATTGCGACATCTCCTATATATAATTTGTGAAGTTATTCACATTTATTTGTGAAATTATTCACAATCAACTTACATTGTTAGTATAGTATTCCTCGGCACTATTGTCAACGTGGAAAAGTATAATTATTCCATAGAACATTTAACTGTAAAAATTCTGCTACATTTTATGAATAAATTGGAAAGAAATAAAAGAATTTGTATACAGGAAAGAGTGTACATAGATAGGATACGTTATATGTTGTTTATCTATTCTTTCATAAATTTTTATTATTATTGATTTTATCCCGCATTAACGGGCAGTAATATTCCCACCTCAAAAGTCGGTGAAAGCAAAGAAGTTAGGTGGGAGATAAACTGCCCGTAAAAGCCCGATTGGTTCAACTAATAATCAGTGGGGGATGAAGAAAACCCCCACTGATTAAAGTTTCACTTTATATGTTTTATCCTGTACAAACGGGCAGTAAGACCTCTACCTTAGGAACAAAGAAAATCGATAGGGGATATGATATGTAAAAAATATAACAAAAATGTTGAGAAAATTATTTTGCAAGGCAATGAACAACAATAGAGATATTTTGCTTTTTTTCTGAGCCATATAGTATAATATTCAAACATCAAAAGAGAGTTTCTCTTTAATATAAAGGGGGAAGGTAATTTTTATTGTTGTAAATTATTCAGTATAAAATGTAATAATAGGAAGAAATATAAAAATAAACATGTACAAATATAAAAATAAAAAGAAAAAATGAGGGGAAAGTATGTATCAAAATCAATTTGAGTGTCGTATTTCAGAAGAGGATGTACAAATGTTGCGAGCGCTAGCTCATCCGCTTCGTCTGCGTCTTGTAATGGAGCTTATGCAGCGTGGAACTTGTAACGTAACACAGCTACAGGAAGTATTAGAAATTCCGCAATCTACAGTATCACAACATTTAACGAAGTTAAAGCAAAATAAAGTCGTACGTTTTGAAAGACGTGGTTTGGAAGTATATTATCAAGTGTACAATGATAAAGTAAGTGAAGTTGTAAAAACAATATTTTCTTAAAATTTTAATATTATGGAAAAATAGGTATGTATTTGTACATACCTATTTTTTGTAAATTGAAAAAAACTTCAAAGTGAAACTGTGACTTTAGGTTATAGAAGTGAAGGGAGTTAAACGGGATAAAGTGAAACTTCCATCAGTGTGGGGGGCTTCATCCCTCACTTATCTTCTTCGCTTTTCTCTGAATCTTGAGGTGGTGGTTTTACTGTCTGTTAATGCGGGATAAAATTCAAACAGACGCGGCAATATAAAAAAGAATGCAATGAATAATAAGGAGGAAATGATTATGGATATAAATCGAGTAAAACAAATTTTATCATCATCAAGTAGAATCGATGTTACATACCATGGTGTGCCAGTTTGGATTGAAAATTGTGATGAATCGAGTGGAATTGCGAGTGTACATGATCTGAAAACACCGCATGAAACAGTGCAAGTAGAGATTACAGCATTAGAAGAGCATTAAAAAAAAGCGGAGAAGTTTCTCCGCTTTTTACATTTATTCCATCATATGTGCAATTTTTTTAGAGAACATAAGAAGTACTAAGCCTAATACAATAACGATAACACCGATGCTTGCGAATACTTCTAAATATCCTAAAGATTGCGTGTAAGCAGCTAATTTACCAGCTAGCCAGTTTGCACAACCAGTACCAGCCATCCATACACCCATTAATAAAGAAGCTAACTTTACAGGAGCGATTGCACTTACCATAGATAAACCGATTGGTGATAGGAATAGCTCACCAATTGTATGGAATACATACGTAATAACAATAAACATTAAGTTTGCTTGTACAGCAATATTAGCTTCATCACTACCTGTTTTTAGAACTGCTAATGTTAACACAAGATAACCGATTCCTAATAAAATCATACCAAATGCCATTTTTGTCGGAATTTTTAAATCGCCATTTTTTGTTTTAGAAAGTTTCACCCATAATGCAGAAACAAGTGGTGCTAATAAAACGATAAACAATGGGTTAACAGATTGGAACCAAGAAGTTGGAATTTCCCATCCGAAAAGAGAACGATCAACGAATTTATCTGTATAAAGAGTTAAAGAACTACCTGCTTGTTCGAAGCCTGCCCAGAAGAAGACAACGAAGCAAGTTAAAATGATAATTGCCCAAGTACGGTTTTTCTCTTGTTTTGTTAAAGGTTTTTTCTCGATTACTTTTGCAGTGCCATCTTTTGATTTTTTACCAACGACTGTTGTTCCAATGTCACCAAGATAACGTTTAGCTAGTAAATTAAAGAGAATTTGACCAACAATCATACCAATACAAGCAGCTAAGAAGCCGTATTTGTATCCCTTTACCATAACACCGTCAACAGTTGTTTTAAAGAAATCTTCTGCTAAGAAACCACAGATCAATGGTGCTACTAAAGCGCCTAAGTTAATACCCATATAGAAAATTGTGAAAGCAGAGTCACGGCGTTTATCGTTTTCACCGTAAAGTGAACCTACAAGAGTTGAAATGTTTGGTTTGAAGAATCCATTACCGATAATTAATAATCCTAATCCTAAAAAGAGTCCAGTTTTTGTATTCATTGAGAAAAGAACAAAGTTACCAAGTGCCATAATGATACCGCCAACAGTAATAGCGTGACGTTTTGTTATAAAGTGGTCAGTTAACCAACCGCCAATAATTGGTGTGAAATATACGAGCATTGTAAATGTACCATAAAGTTGTACAGCGGCTGCTTTGTCAAACCCTAGCCCCCCGCTAACAACTGCAGTTGTTAAATAAAGAACTAAAAGACTACGCATTCCGTAGTAGCTAAATCTTTCCCACATTTCTGTAAAGAACAACAAATATAATCCCGGAGGGTGTTTCTTTGGTGATTGTTGTTCTTCAGCTTTTTGTAACTTTAAAGCTGCATCCATTTTTCTTCCTCCTAATCCTGTCCTGTATAACGGATATTTATGTAATCATTTTAATTTACAAAATATTTAGAAGTCAATAGAATTATATGGAAATATAATAAAAAAATTTCGTAAATTCTATAAAAACGTCTTTATTTTTTGTATTTTCCCCTGAAAATCTTAAAATAAGCGTTTTCAAGTGCATTCTTTCTCGTCTAAAAGAATGAAAAAAGAAACACTAATCAGAAAATTTCAATTAAAATAATTTTTCTGATATACAGAATATTTTTTTGGTATACTTTTGAAATATAACATATTTTGAATAAGAATACAAAATAAAAAATAACTCCTGTGTATAGGAGTTATTTTTTACGAGATATTTTACTTTACAAAGCGTTTTTCAATGTCATCTAGCATTAAATTAGCAGCTATTACACCGCCAGCTGTATTCCAAATCACATCATCAACTTTGTATGCTTTGCCGTTTTTCACAGCATTTAAGTTTTGGAATAGAGGATCGCTCGTATATTCTTTTTCTAATTCAGAACCTTTGTTTTCGTTTCCTTTATTGTATGTGAAGTAGAATAGTATATCGCCATCCATTGCAGGGATTCGCTCTTTTGATACGTTACGCTCTGCAAAATCATTCTTATTTTGATCACCAGGACGTTTGAAACCAAGTTCTTTTAAGATAACCCCAGAGAATGTATCTTGATGATAAATACGAACATCACCAGGCATAAAGCGTACCATAGAAATTTCTTGATTTACTTGATCACCAAGTTTTCCTTGTAGGTCTTTTATGCGCTTGTCATAATCAGCTAGGACTTTTTGACCTTCTTTTTCTTTATTCACTGCTTTTGCATAAAATTTAAAGTTATCTTTCCACTCACCGCGCAGTGTTTCTGAGAAAACAGTAGGAGCAATGCTATTTAGCTGCTCGTACACTTTCTCCTGACGCATCTTGTTGCCGATAATTAAGTCGGGTTTTAAAGCAGCAATTGCTTCGAGATTGACTTGGAGCTCGTCACCGACAGGTTTTGTATTTTTCATTTTATCTTTCGTATGTGGATACCATGGGTCACCGGTTGGTGGTTGTGCAGCTCCAACTGGTGTTACACCAAGAGAAAGTAAAGCTTCCGCTCCCTCGTTTGTTAAAACAACAACACGCTTTGGATTTGCAGGAACTTCAGTTTTTCCCATTGCGTGTTCAATTGTAATCGTCTTTTGCTTTTCTTCTTTTTTAGCTTCAGCTTTGTCATTGGTTTTACCACATGCCCCTAAAAGAAGTGCAAATGATAGTATAAGTGCAAATAATGCAAATGATTTTTGTTTGATGAAACTCATTATGTATCCCCCTTATATATTGAGAATCTTTTTCAATTACAAGGTTGATATTAAGGTGTAATAAATAGATTGTCAATAGTAATTGAAAATAATTATTATTATCATTGACAGGGGGAATTCAGCTACAATACACTAAAAATGTATTAGTATGCATTAAAGGAGAAACGCTGCATGTTATTAAAAACAAATCAAGCAAAATGGATTGGGTTATTTGTTGGCATCATTGCAGTTATTACTTGTATTTGGGGGAGTATTATTTTGGGATATACAAATACAAGTTCGAAACTAGCACTGGATGCTTTTTTCCATTTTAATGGCTCAAATGAACATATTATTATTCAAAACGTACGTCTTCCTCGTGCGCTTATCGCAGCTAGTGTTGGTGCTAGTTTAGCCATCGCCGGTTGCCTTATGCAAACTTTAACCAAAAATCCGCTTGCTGCTCCAGACTTTATCGGATTAAACTCAGGTGCTTCTTTTTTTATTGTCGTAGCGACCGTTGTTTTTTCCGTGACATCTTTATCAGCGTTTACGTGGATTGCCTTTTTAGGAGCGGCAGTTGCCGCGGCATTCGTATTTGCTTCTAGTTCTTTAGGAAAAGAAGGAGCAACTCCGCTTAAGTTAACATTAGCTGGGGTAGCAATCAGTGCTTTATTTTCTTCTTTAACACAAGGATTACTTGTGTTAAATGAAAGTGCATTAGAAGAAGTTTTATTTTGGCTTGCTGGTTCTGTACAAGGTAGGAAGTTAGAAGTATTGCAATCTGTATTTCCATATTTATTAGTTGGATGGATTGCTGCTCTTCTAATGGCTGGGAAAGTGAATACACTCATGATGGGAGAAGATGTAGCGAAAGGATTGGGACAACGAACGGTACTCATGAAATCGTTAGTATTCTTGATTATTGTACTACTATCAGGTGGCTCTGTTGCAGTTGCAGGTCCAATTGGATTTGTTGGAATTATTATACCTCATTTCGCAAGGGCACTTGTTGGTGTAGACCATCGTTGGATTGTGCCGTATAGCGGGCTATTAGGCGCAATATTATTGTTACTTGCAGATATTGCTGCAAGATATATTATTATGCCACAAGAAGTTCCAGTTGGAGTCATGACAGCATTTATTGGGGCACCATTCTTTATTTATATTGCACGTAAGAGAGGGCTTAGCAAATGAAGAAGTATATTCCGTTTCGTGTAGGAAAAGACGGCCTCTCGTTTTTAATGTATAAACGAGCTTGTCTCGTCTTATTGGGTTTACTAGTTGTTTTAATTGGGTTATTCTTTGCAAGCGCTGGTATGGGAGAGATGAAAATAGCTCCATATGATGTATGGCAAGCAATTACCGGGAATGGCGATGCGATGTCAAATATGGTTGTAAACCAATTTCGGATGCCACGTATTTTAATTGCAATTCTCGTAGGGATAGCTCTTGCTGTAGCGGGCTGTATTCTACAGGGCCTCGTTCGAAATCCGCTTGCTTCTCCTGATATTATTGGAATTACAGGTGGTGCAAGTGTAGCGGTTGTACTATTCCTTGCTTTATTTAGTGATAAAAATAATGCATTAACAGTAAGTATTCAGTATATGCCACTGGCAGCCTTTATTGGAGCGACCGTTGTTGCGTTTTTTGTATATTTATTTGCATGGAGAAATAATGGATTATCAGCGATTAGCCTTGTTTTAATTGGCGTTGGATTTTGGGCGTTAACGAAAGCAGCGACAACTTTATTTATGCTGTTAGCCCCTATATATCAAACGAGTCAAGCAAATATTTGGATTACTGGTACTGTTTACGGATCTTCATGGGAAAATGTGGTGATATTAGCACCTTGGGTTCTTATTTTAACAGCGGTAGCATTTGTAGCTGCCAGACATTTAAATGCACAAGAACTTGGTGATGATATTGCTACCGGACTTGGAATCCCCTTAACCAAATCACGTTTTTTCCTACTACTCCTTAGTACGGCATTAATTGGAGGAGCAGTTGCTTTTGCAGGGGGAATTGGATTTGTTGGTTTAATGGCGCCGCATATTTCAAGAAGATTAGTTGGTTCTTTATACGGTGCATTACTTCCAGTAGCAGCTGTTGTCGGTGCGATTTTAGTACTTGCTGCAGATTTAATTGGACGCACAGTCTTTGCTCCGCTTGAAATTCCAGCAGGTGTATTTACATCAGCAATCGGTGCTCCGTATTTTATTTATTTACTTTATAAAAGTCGAAATTCATAAAGGTAAAGAAAAAATACATAGATGATTTACTATCTATTAAAAAACGGAGTAAAGGAAGAGAAACATGGAAAAAGCATTAGAGACTAAATCGTTAACATTGTCTTATGGTGAAACAATTATTATTGATGAATTAGATTTAGAAATTCCAAAAGGAAAAATTTCGATTTTTATAGGTTCAAATGGCTGTGGGAAATCTACTTTATTACGTTCACTTGCCCGTTTATTAAAACCTACATCTGGGGATATTTTATTAGGAGATCAAGTTATTCAACATATGCAAACGAAGCAAATTGCCCGCCAGCTTGCGATTTTACCACAAGGTCCACAAGCACCAGAAGGGGTAACTGTTCTTCAGCTTGTTAAACAAGGTCGTTATCCATATCAAACATGGCTAAAGCAATGGTCGAAGCAGGATGAAGAAATGGTGTGGAAAGCACTAGCTGCAACGGGAATGACCGAATTTGCAGAACGAGATGTTTACGCCCTTTCAGGTGGACAACGCCAGCGTGCATGGATTGCAATGACGCTTGCACAGGATACAGATATCATTTTATTAGATGAGCCAACAACATATTTAGATATGACACATCAAATTGAAGTGCTTGATTTATTATTTGAGTTAAATGAGAATGAGCAACGGACAATCGTAATGGTGCTGCATGATTTAAATTTAGCTTGTCGATATGCGGATCATATTGTAGCAATTCGTGATAAACAAATTTATGCACAAGGCAAACCAGAAGATATTATTAATGATAAGCTTGTACGTGATGTTTTTCGTATGAATTGTGAAATTATAAGAGATCCGTTATTTGGTACACCGCTTTGTATCCCGCAAGGAAAGGGAAGACGTATACTCCCGCAAGCGGTTAATTAAAAGACAAAAAACAAAGTAAAAGGGCGATGAATCACCATCGCCCTTTTACTTTGTACATGAAAATAATAGAAACAAAGGGATACGCAGTCTACGTTCATATTCTTCTTCACTTTGAAAATGCTGAGGTTCTGGTGTTGCTTCGCGTAAACTATTAATTGTAAAACCAGCTTTTTGTAAGGAGAGGAAGTATTGTTCAATTGTACGATGATATTTAACAACTTGCTCATTAATCCATGGCTCGACGCGTCTGCCAGTTTTAAAATAATCATCAACAAGCCAGCTAGTTCGTTTTCCACTTGCTTGCAAGCTTTCAAAGGCAGAAGTAATAACCGGGTGTTGAACACTAAAGGCGAAAGTGCCTCCAGTTTTTAACGTTTGAAAAATCTGTCTGAAAGTATCATCAATATGTTCAATATAGTGAAGGACAAGTCTAGATGTAACGATATCAAAAGTAGAATTGGAGTATGTATAGTCTTTGAGGTTTAGATGATGAACAATTCCATTTGTATTCTTTAATTGTTTTTGAGCTTCTTCATACATACGGTGAGAGTCTTCGATTCCGGTATAAGATTGGCAGCCTTTTTGTAGTAACTCTACTCCAAATTGTGCATCACCACAGCCAAGATCAAGTATATTTTTATCTTTCATATGACCAAGTAGCTGTAAGAGAACAGGTTTTTCAATTGTGTCGTTTGGGTTATCGGTTCGATATCTACGTTTCATGTATTGTTCGAAAAATAAATTCTCATTGTAAACGTCAGATTCTGTATATGACATTCAATCATCTCCTTGAAAACGTTTTTTCTATTATAAAAAAATCCAAATAATAATAATAGATTTCTGTAATTATATAAGATATAATCATTAGTTGTAAGCGTTTACTTTTAGCTATTTTCCTATAATAATTTTTCGAAACGTGTTAAGCTATTAAAGGGAGTATTGTCTATATTATGATAATGCTTTCTTTATATGAATGATAGGGAGGTTTCGCGATGTCTAGCAAAACACTTGACAAATTTTTAGTAGAAAACCTGGATGATTTGAAATCAAAGGGGCTTTATAACGTTATTGATCCGCTTGAAAGTTCTAATGGACCGATCATTACAATTGGCGGAAAAGAATATATTAATTTATCTTCAAACAACTACCTTGGTTTAGCAACAGACGAACGTTTAAAAGAAGCAGCAATCGGTGCAATTCATAAATATGGCGTTGGTGCAGGTGCTGTTCGCACAATTAACGGTACGCTTGATTTACATGTGAAATTAGAAGAAACAATTGCAAAGTTTAAACATACAGAAGCTGCAATCGCATATCAATCTGGTTTCAACTGTAATATGGCAGCGATTTCAGCTGTTATGGATAAAAATGATGCGATTCTTTCTGACGAATTAAACCACGCATCAATCATTGATGGTTCCCGTTTATCAAGAGCAAAAATTATTGTTTATAAACATTCTGATATGGAAGATTTACGTAAAAAAGCAATCGAAGCAAAAGAATCTGGCTTATACAATAAATTAATGGTTATTACAGACGGTGTATTCTCAATGGATGGCGATGTAGCAAAACTGCCAGAAATCGTTGAAATTGCAGAAGAACTAGACTTAATGACTTATGTTGACGATGCACACGGTTCTGGCGTACTTGGAAAAGGTGCTGGTACGGTCAAACATTTTGGACTATCTGATAAAGTAGATTTCCAAATCGGTACATTATCTAAAGCAATTGGTGTAATTGGTGGATATGTTGCTGGTAAGAAAAACTTAATCGATTGGTTAAAAGTTCGTTCACGTCCGTTCTTATTCTCAACAGCGTTAACACCAGCTGATGCAGCAGCATGCATGAGATCAATTGAAATTTTAATGGAAAGCACAGAGCTGCATGACCGTTTATGGGAAAATGGTCGTTACTTGAAACAAGGCTTAAAAGAGCTTGGTTTTAATATTGGGGAAAGTGAAACACCAATTACACCTTGTATTATTGGTGATGAAGTATTAACACAACAATTTAGTAAACGTCTAAATGAAGAGGGCGTATATGCAAAATCAATTGTGTTCCCAACTGTATCAAAAGGCACAGGCCGTGTTCGTAATATGCCAACAGCAGCACATACGAAAGAAATGCTTGATGAAGCAATTCGCACGTATGAAAAAGTTGGGAAAGAAATGGGAATTATTTAACACATTCGCATCTATGAAAGCTTGCAAATGAGGAGTGGGGAAAATGAAAAAAATTCTAGTAACCGGTTCTTTAGGTCAAATTGGTTCTGAACTTGTAACGAAACTTCGCGATGTATATGGTGCATCAAACGTTATCGCAACAGATATTCGTGAAACAGATAGTGAAGTTGTAAAGTCTGGTCCATTTGAAATACTAGATGTAACAGATGGTCAAAAATTACATGAGATTGCAAAGCGTAATGAAGTTGATACAATTATTCATTTAGCAGCACTGCTTTCAGCAACAGCAGAAAAAAATCCATTATTTGCTTGGAATTTAAATATGGGCGGTCTTGTAAATGCGTTAGAAGCAGCTCGTGAATTAAACTGTAAGTTCTTCACACCAAGCTCAATCGGCGCATTTGGTCCGACAACACCGAAAGATAATACACCACAAGACACTATCCAGCGTCCAACTACGATGTATGGAGTAAACAAAGTGGCTGGAGAGCTTTTATGTGATTATTACTATCAAAAGTTTGGTGTAGATACGCGCGGCGTACGCTTCCCAGGTTTAATTTCTTACGTTGCTCCTCCTGGAGGAGGAACAACTGATTATGCAGTTGAAATTTATTATGAAGCAATTAAAAAGGGTACGTACACTTCTTACATTGCAGAAGGAACATACATGGATATGATGTATATGCCAGATGCATTGCAAGCGATTATTTCTTTAATGGAAGCAGATCCAAGCAAGCTAAAACATCGCAATGCATTTAACATTACAGCAATGAGCTTCGAGCCAGAACAAATTGCAGCATCTATTCGTAAGCACATCCCAACATTCACGATGGATTACGCAGTTGATCCAGCTCGTCAAAAGATTGCAGATAGCTGGCCAAACTCAATTGATGCAACAGCAGCGAAAGAAGAGTGGGGCTTTAAAGCAGACTATGATTTAGACAAAATGACAGCTGATATGCTTGCGAAATTAAAAAAAAAATTAGAAGCTGAGTTAGTACTTGGCTAATTGAAAGAAAGCCGATTCAATTGATTGAATCGGCTTTTTTGTTAGCGTGTCCAGTTAAGCTGCGGGCTACTTGCGAGTGAAAGTTCAGCCTAGGTAAGAAACCTTAGTAGATGATAACTGGTGGAGAAATTATAAGGTTAAAGACGTTATATAGATTTCACTTCATGCGCGTCTAGATTTTCAGCTTCGGGGTATTGTTGTTCCGTTTCTTCAAATTGTTTTTCGTATTCGTAGCTAAAGGCTTTATGGGTTTTTTGATCTTCATCCCAGGGGTTCGATTTTCCTAACTTTTTATTAGTGGAAGAACCGTAAGGCCCTTCAGGAAACTCCTCAGGAATGACATATTGATGTCTAGCTTCAGCAGTTGTAACATCCGTATATTGCTCATCTTTTTTGGGGGACAAATGAAACACCCTTTCAAATATATTTGATAGTAGACTTCTTCCTTAATATACCCAAAAAGATTTCTATGGATTTTGAATTTCCTTTTATCGGCGCTTTTTCAAATATATCGACGCTTCGACAAGAAATAAAGACCTCTCGACAAAAAACGACTAAAAAAACAGGAGCTGCCTCCAGCTCCTGTTTTCTATTCAATCGTCTTCAATAGTAACTTCTTTAATAACGGCTTAATCTTTAAGCGTAAATCTTCAGCATGATTCGCCACTAAGAAGTGGTGGTTATAAATATTTTTCATTAGCTGATAAGTCGCTTCTTTTGCTTCGCCTTCTTCGATAAAGATTCCGATGACTTCTGTGCCGCTTTTACGAGCAAGTTTTACAGCTTCGTGTGTATCTAAAATACCATCTTGTTGATAGTCTAATGCAGACGGTTCGCCGTCTGTAAAGACGAGTAGGAATTTATGTTTTTCCGGACGTTTTGCAAGTTTTTCCGACACGATACGAATAATGTATCCATCACGGTTATCTTCTTCTTCACGAAGTTGCATCACTTCCGGACCAATGCTTGGAAGCGTTGAGTTTTGATATGTTACGACTTCATGAATGACGTTTGGTTTGTTTTCGGGTGTAGCGCTAGAAGCATCTTCCCAAAATCCGCTAATGGCGTGTGGAATTTTTAACGATTTTAAAGCCTCATGGAAAAGAACAACGCTTTTTTTCGTTTCTTCCATTTTGTTATACATCGACCCAGAGCAGTCAACTAACAGGTGAAAAACAACGTCAAGCTCTTGTGATTCTTGTCCTTTTTTATAAAACATACGTGGTTGTTTTTCTGTATAAATACGTAAGAACTTTTTACGAAGTCTTCCGTAGTATTTATCAGCATTTGCGTTTGTCTTATTTTCAATTGTTTTTTCAATGATTTTCTTTAGTTCTTTTACATCTTTATTTACGACAGATTTTATAGCTTGATAGTCTTTCTTTTCATCATGGTTTGGTTTGCGAGCTTCTTTAAATGTATGTGATGCGCCGGCGTTATACTTACCGTATACACCTTCATTTTGGCTAGAAGCATGAGATGCTCTCGTATCTTCAGTATCTGCTCCGTCGAAATTCGACTGTGTACTTTTTTGTGAAGTACCTTGCACAGAAGCGAGCGCTTGATCACTATTATCAGATTCACGGGCGGTATCACCCATCATATTTGTTTTTGTACCGCTCTCTAATTCAAAGCGTAAGAAGTTTTCGTTTTCATTGTTTTTATTTTCACGATGCCATGTTGAAAAGCTTTCGTTTATTTTACTTTTATTATCGTCATCGTCAACAATTTGAACATCATCATTTGCTAGTTCATCTACTCGTTCCTCTATCTTTTCAAAAACGACAGAAGTATTGAGCGGTGCAAGTCCAAAGTAGTTATTAATCATATCATTTTCTAATAGTTCTTCTAAACGATAGCGAATTTTTTCTACAACATACATCGTATCCTCTGTAGTACGCGTTTGGAACGTTTCGTGTAAGATTGCTTCAATGTGCTCAAAGTAGTCGTTGTTAAACATTTCGTATTTATCGCTTGTTAATGTTAAGTAACATAAACAAATGAGCATATCAGCATGATAGTTACGAATACGGTTAATTTCGTATTGTGAGCTGAAATAGCTCCGATACATTTCTTTTCGGCGTGCAAAAATTGGTTTTGTACCAGGACGCTCTCGTTTAACAATTTCTTCAACTCGTAAATCTTCTAATAGAACAAATAATTGCGTTAAAAAATTTTTAAGTGGTGATTGCTGCAATTCTTTTGCATAGTTACGAATAAGCTGCATATCGGAATGATGTTTGTAGCCGAGAGCTTTTAAATATACTTCACTTTTTAAACCGACGACTTTATCAGTTTCACTTCGATCATCCCAAAAATGACTGATGACAATTTTATTTTCGATTTCGTCATAATATGCTTTATATCCATATTCTAAATATGCATTTTCTTCTTTTAGAAGGGCATACATTAAATTTTCCATTTGCAGAAACAGAGACGCATCGATTTTTTTGTCGCTAAAAATTTGTCTCATGAATTATCCCTCAAAGAAATAACTTTCTGCTAATTCACGCACCGTCATTTGTTCCGTTTCATCACTTAATTTTGCGATAATGCTTCGTTCAATTGCGCGCATCACTGGAATATACACACTTAAATCACATGCATCGATAATCCCGCGAATACTTGCTGCTTCTTCGCTTACACGGCCATCGCGAGCAAGTGGCATCAGGTCACTTGCGAATGCCACAAACTTTTCGATTGTTGCTGTTTCCTTTAATTTCGATTCCGCTAATAAGAGTTCTTTTAATGTTTCACCTTGAATATAAGGAACTTCGATAATAACAAAGCGATTTTTTAATGCTTCATTTAGTTCGCTCGTTCCTACATATCCTTCATTGATTGCTGCAATTACACGATATTCATCACTACCGTACACAACTTCTTGTGTGAATGGATTTGTAATCATTTTACGATAGTCTAGTGCACCGTGAAGAAGAGGAAGTGTTTCTGGTTTTGCCATGTTAATTTCGTCGATATAAAGGAAATGACCGTTTTTCATTGCTTTCATTAATGGACCATCAACGAAAGTAACTTCAGATGCACCGTCTATTGTTTTTAATGTGTTGTATCCTAAAATACCTTCTACATCTAAATCAACAGAACAGTTAATGCTATGCATTGGCTTTTGGAATAGATAAGACAGCGTTTCAGCAAGAACGGTTTTCCCGCTTCCAGTAGGGCCTTTTAATAGAACGTTTTTCCCAAGAAGTAATGCAGTAATTGCATCTTCAATAATACTGTTATCCGATGCTTTATACATTTTCGTTCCAATTAAAGTAGCGGCATTGCCAGCTGCATGTTTATTTGTTTCGTGAATATTTACAAGTTGTTGCTTTAATCCCTCATGTATATGAAATTGCTCTAACATTTATTTCCCACCTAACATTATTTTCATAAAGTAAACAATCCTTCTTATGATAACGCGTTTTTATAGGTGAAGCAAAGAAAAAACATCTTCCAATTTGGAAGATGTTCCCTTATAAAAGTGGCGAAATAAGTCGCATCAGTGATTCAAGCGTTCTTTTTCGAATACTTCTCTTTTTAAAGACTTCCCAGCGAAGTTCTGTAGAATCCTTAAAATCTTGTTCGAAATCATGTTTAATATCAAGGACAGTCGGAGAGTCATATAAGATAGCGATTAATTCATAATTCAGTTCAAAGCTACGAATGTCCATGTTCGCTGTTCCAATTGTTGCAATTTCATCATCAATTAATACAATTTTCGCATGCATAAATCCATCTTTATAACGATAAATAGAAACACCTGCTTCTAATAATGGAGCAAAGTAAGATTGGGAAGCTTGATCACTTATAACGCTATCACTTATGCCAGGATATAAAATACGTACATCAATTCCAGCAAGTGCACTTAAACGTAGTAATGTTAATGTTTCTGGATCTGGAATGAAGTATGGCGTCGCAATCCAAATGGAGCGCTTTGCTGATGTCATAGCCGCTAATAAGGCATTTCGAATCGTTTTGTCATTTGCACTCGGGCCACTTGCGACAATTTGGACAGCGCCGCCTGTATCAACTGTCCATCTCGGAAAATACTCTTTATTCATGAAAGGTTCCCAAGAATAGTTATTTAATCCACTACATGCGTATAACCAATCTTCTAGAAAGATAGCTTGTAGTTTGTATAATGCTTTCCCTTCAAGTTTTAAATGACTATCTCGCCAAATTGGAAATTTCTTAGAACGACCAAGATATTCATCTCCAACATTCAATCCGCCTGTAAATCCAATTTTTCCGTCAATAATAATGATTTTACGATGATTACGATAGTTAACGGTTTCTATTAGCCATGGAGAAAGAGCAGGATCAAATTCTACTACTTCAATTCCTACGTCCTTCATCGGTTGCAAAAAGGTGCTTCGCAACGTATAACTTCCAAGTCCATCAAATAAAAAGCGGACAGTTACACCAGCTTTTGCTTTTTCAATTAAAGCATCACGGAGCTTTGTTCCAATTTCATCAGGTCGATAAATGTAATATTGAATATGAATGTGATGTTTTGCCTCTTGAATAGAGGAGAAAATTTCTGTAAAAGTTTCCTCTCCGTTTGTTAGTAATTTCGTTGCAGTTTCATTAGCAATAGGCCCTCCGCCAAACTTGTGAACGACAGTAGCCAAATGGGCAGAGCGTTCATCTAGAGATGGTGGTATTTCTTGTTCCAATCGTCTTCCTTCTAAAATTTCACGGAACAACTTTCTTTGCTCTTCAGCACGGTGTAAATGTTTATTTCGGCGCCATCTGCTGCGGCCAAATAGTACATAAAAGAATACGCCAATAACAGGAAGAACTGCTAATACCCAAAACCAAGCTAGCGTACTTTGGGGGGAGCGATTTTCAATAAAGATGATGAAAGCAATGCCAATAGCTGTAATAAGAAATAGCGATCCAACAAAGGTATTCAATGTAATGGGAGAATTGTTTAGCACTTTTAGTACAAGGACTGTAATTGCACTAACGAATAATAATTGCAGAACACGATTTTTCATTGGTATGAATGTCACCTTTTTCCGATTAATTATATCCTTATTATAAGATATTTTATATTTACTAAACTAACATGAAATATTATAGCTCACGCTTCTTAAGTTTGTCCTGCATATATTTTAATTATCGGAACTTTTTACTTTAAAAAGGAGGGAATTTGATGAATGATGTAAGTCTTCCGCATGGTGGTGGCTTTGGGCATGGAGATTTTGTCATAAGAAATCTAGTAAACTTGGACATATTGATACTATCAGTTAAAAAAAGAACGTGTATCAATATGGAAAAAACCACAGAATTCAAGTAGAAGCATTAATAAGCCATATTTCAGTCAACAACTCCTCAATTAAGCCTGTGATTCCTGAATAAGGACATTCATCGTCCAATAAAAAAGAGATGGTCTCATAAAAACAAATGAGACCGTTTCTTTTTCACATCAGGATCTGCAGCTTAAATTGATAAAAATCAGTCTTTCTTAATGAAGATATCCGATATAATCGGTCTATGATCTGACGCTAAAGTGTCGAGTGTGCGGGAAGATTGAATTTTAACGCCAGAAGTTGTTAATATATAGTCGATTTTTCTGTCAGGCTGTTTTGCTGGGAAGGTATAACCAATGCCATCACGCTCTTCTTTCCAAGAATCCTGATATGCTTCAAGTAAAGGTTGTAACTCTGGAGCTGTTGGTACTGCATTCATATCACCAAATAAGATTTTTTCCCTATGGCTTTCGGACATAACATTTAACATATCGTGAACTTGCATGTTCCGTACGGTTGGATCTGTCCGGTAATCCAAGTGAGTAGCGTATACATTCAATTTTATTCCTTTTACATTAATCAGCGTTTCTGCAAATCCAGGAGATAATTCGGGTTTTGGGTTTGGCACTTGTGTAGAAAGTCTAGTTATTTCACGATTTTCAGCTTTAAGAATGGGATATTTACTTAAAATCGCCACACCAAACTGACGGTTAGGCTGTCCTGCTTGTAATGGTGAAAGATTATAAATAGGGGCAAAGAAATAGTACATATTAAGTGATTGTGCAATCTTTGCTATTTCATTGTCAAAATTGCTGCGATCTCCCCAATGTACATCCACTTCCTGCAGACCAATAATATCTGCTCCTGAATCCTTTATAACATTGGTAATAGATTCAATGTCATATTGATTGTAGAAGTTGTTACCATAATGGATGTTGTAACTCATGACACGTAAGTGCACGCCTTTTTCCTGTTGTTCATTGCGGTCTTGGGCGAATGAGGGCGACTGGAAGTATGAAAAAACTAACAAAAATACAGCAATCATCATACAGACTTTTTTCAACATCATTTTTTCCCCCTATAGTTAAATCTTCTCTATCATTTCACTTATGAATTTTAAGAGAAAATACAATATTCCGTCTATATTTTTTTTATAACTTAATAAAACATTTACATTTCATCATTTTAGGGGTTCTGGTGCGAAAATAACCTGAAGCTGAAAAAGACAAAAGGATTCTCCAGCGGAATCCTTTTTATGTTAAAGTTTTTTTGTACGACATCCTGAGACAGATAATTTAATTACAATTTCCTTCTTGATTGATCTCCCAACATTGAGTTTGAAATCGAGTAAAAACAGCTACCCAACGATTATCTTCTTTAAAATACGCGAGAAGTGCACCATCTTGAAAAATGCCATTATCGTCAATCCATTTTTGTTTCCCTGTATTCCCTTGATTCATATGAATATCATGAAATCCCTCTAATCCGTTGCTTTCCATTAGTTTCAATTTTTTATCCCTGCTAGCTCCTCTTGGTGATTGTCGTGGGTATGCATCACCGAATATATAAATGTCCGCATTCTTTTCTTTGATTCCCATAAGAAATTCGTATATATCATCATTTAAATTCTCCCTGGCTGAGGTTGTAGGAATCTCTTTAAATAAACTTTTTATATTGTTTAAATCAAATAGCCCCATTCTATAATAATCTAAGGCAATACCGGATTGTTTTCGTTGGTCAGCATCAAAATCAAATTGATGATAACTATAATTTAATTTATTAAGCTTATTTGTTATTTCGTGTTTAAAGTCCTTATTAATATAACAAAGTAAATTAGGATTTGTGTTTTTAGCCTCCGAACGGACATTAACTACTATTCGTACTTCTTGATTAGATACATTATTTAGAACAGAAAAATGAAAGTGCGGAGTTTTATCAAATTCGCATACTGTTCCGTCTTCTAAGGTTTGTCCACCGGGTTCGGCAGTTTCACACATGATTTCTTTTATAGTATTTCCATGTGCTTTCAACAAAGCATAGATATCAATTGGCATACGACTGTCCTCCTTTTAAAGTCTGCAGTGTCATTATGCGATAACTGTAAAAACTTTATACAAATAGAAAACAGTGACAAGGGTTCTGGCGCAAACCTTGCATACTGTCAAAAAATATACAAAAATACGAATGCAGTTAAAAAAGTTTAGTTTATTATGACGGAGGCGTATCCCGCATCTCCGCTTCGTAGCTTGGATTTGAAAAAATTCACAATTGTACTTAATACGAGTTGGAGTATGCTTGTTGTATTCAGGCAGTATGAATTTTATGATAAGATATCTATACAAAATTTCATTAATTTAATATTTTTATAATGAGATTTTGGATATTAAATATGATAGGAAAAGGGGGAAGTGACTGTTAAATAGGCTGTATAATCGCAAAATCGCTAAGTATTTATTGGTAATTGATTTTTCAGTATCAATGCTGTGTTATTATATATTTCGTCATTCCTCTCTTGTTTCCTCAAATATTGGTGTTATGAGTAGTGCTGTGCTTCATTATGTATTATGTACTCGTTATGTGTTTTCAATTAAGACAAATTCATATATCGTTTTTGTGTACCTATTAACTTTTATCCCGCATTAACGGGCAGTAAGACCCCCACCTCAAGATTTAGAGAGAAGCGAGGAAGATAGGTGGGGGACAACTGCCCGTAAAAGCCCGATTGGTTCAACTAACCATCAGTGAGGGATGAAAAAACCCCCACTGATGGAAGTTTCACTTTATGGATTTTATATGATATTTTAAATATTTCGTTTCAGTATTTTAAAGTAATTTCAGTAGGAGAAATTTTTTTCTTAATTATGCAGTTCGTAATGTATTATTTACGAATGCTGAAAAATGGTTAGAGGAGAAATTGCAATGATTACAAAATATCGTTTACATTTTTATTTGAATGCAAGACATTATGTATCTATCAATGGAAATAAGTCTAATGTACATCCACATACGTGGGAAATTACATTGCTTATTTCACACGATAGAGCTGAAGAGTTAAATTTTACTCATATTGAAGATGTCATTGGAGGATATTTAAATGAATACCAGGGAACATGCTTAAATGATTCTCCTAGATTTTCAGGGAAAAATTGTACGATGGAGCAAATTGGGAAAATCTTTTTTACAGATTTAACAGAGAATTTAAGGAAAGAGCACGTGCCATTAGAAGAATTAACAATTAGTGAAAATCCAATGCGACAATATGTTATTCAAAGAGGATAGAGAGAGGAAAGTAGTATGACAATTGAACGACGAAAACGAGTTTGGCTGTTTCTTTTCCAATTTTTTTTATTAGTAGCATGCGCTTTACTTATGTCATGGTATGTGAATCGTTTCGGGCGTTATCCGTGGGGTTCGGACACTTATGGACACTTATATAAAGCAAATTTACTATATGAAGAATTTCAAAAAGGAAACTGGTATGTTAATTACAGTGCTGAATGGTATAACGGATTTCAACCATTTCGATTTTGGGCACCTTTATCTTATTATATCTTAGCTGTATTACGAATGTTTACAACGGATATGATTGGAGCTTATCAATTATTTTTTATTTTTCTTTTTATTGTAGGGGGCCTGGGCTGGTTATTGTGGGGAGTGTATACAAAACGGCAATGGCTAGCATTTTTTATTGGTATACTATGGTTCTTTGTTCCAGAAAATCTTCGCATTTTATTTGCAGAAGGAAATGTTCCCTTTTGTACTATAACATCGATATTACCATTTTTATTTTTAATATTTTACCGTGCAGTACGTGAAAAAAGAATTCACTTATATATAATTCTTTCTATATTAATGGCAATTATAACACTAATTCATCCGATGTTAACAGCTATGGTTGGTATTTCATTCTTTTTATTTTGTCTTATCGATTCAATTGTAAACAAAGAGATGATTCATAAGTTTATTGTTCTAATCTATGCTGCATTAGGGATTTGTTTATCTGGATTTTGGCTATTTCCAGCACTAAATGGCGGTATTATTGGAATGGACCGAGATGCTAATTTAGAAGTAATGGCACTACACTCTTATCCATTAACTGTTTCGTTACATCCATTTTTACGTTTTAATGATATCGAAATCTATTATTTTGGATGTTCATTTGCTTTGCTTGCTTTATTTGGTTTACTCTTTGGATCCAAAAAACAGGTGACAGGATTTTCGGTTGCATTATTAATTATGATAGGCACAACAAAACTAGCTCTACCACTCTTACAGAATATGCCTCTTGTTCAAGTGTTATGGATGCGCCGCTTTACTGCAATGGCCATGGTGATGATCTTATTTTCTTTTTTATTATGGAAAAATCTTCGTAAGTCTCTTATGTGGATGTTTATTTTGTTGTTAGCTGTTGATTCAGGTGCTTCTTTTTATACAGTTGGATTTAACCGAGAGTTTCCGAAAGGACAAGCTGAAGATTTAGATGTGGCGATTTCGGCAGCATCTCAGCGTATAGCGATGTTAGATAACTCCGAATATGGTTCTTTTCCAAGTTACTATTTATCCTATCATGGAAAACAAAATAAGGTAAAAGATCAAGTGTATGGATGGGCATGGCAAGGCGCAACAACGGCACAAAATTTAGTACAAATTAATACAGCATTAGAACATGAATATTATGATATTTTATTTGATCGTACTCTAGAAACAGGAGCGGATACATTCGTATTGAAGAAGAATTTTGTTAAGCACCCAGAGGAAATGAAGGAATCGGCCAAACAAGTAGGATATGAATTAATAAAGGAGACCCCTAGTAACTATATTTATAAATATCCTATTGAGGGGAACTTTGGAACGAAAGTGCAATATGATGGGATTGCAATTGGAAAATATGCGCCCAATATTACTTATATGTTCCCGCAATTGTTAATAGGGGACAAAATGAAAATCGATGACTACACTTTTAGCGAGTTGAAAAATTATAAAGTTGTTTACATTTCAGGATTAGCTTATAAAGATAAAAAAGTAGCGGAACAGTTAGTAAAAAAATTAGCTGATTATAATATTAGAGTGGTAATTGACACAGCTGGAATGACAGAGTCATTTCTGAATGTAAATGTGCAACCAATTTCGCTGCAAGGTGAGTATGGTGAATTATATTATAAAGATAAAAAAATAGAAACAAAACCGTTTCCTAAAAAATCAAGTGATTGGAGAACGAATGTTATTAGTAATACAAATCATTCAGAGTCAGAGTTATATGTTAATAAACAGATTTTGAATTATATTTCTACAAGCAAGAATGACAATTTAATTTTTATGTCATTAAATATTCCTTATTATACGTTTTTAACGAAAAATGAAGATACATTGAAAGTTCTTGAGGATATTTTGCAATTAAAGGCTTACACATTACCAAAAAGAGAAGTTGTACCAGTAAGTTTAAAACGGAATCATAATGAAGTAATTGTTGATAGTGAACAAGTAAATGTACTTGTACCTGTTGCAGCAATTGATGCTTTCCAAACAATAGAAGGTAAATATGAAAAAATGAATCAATTTATGAACGTGAAGACGAAACATGTGGAAGTACATGTTGGGTACCCATATATGATACAAGGTGTTGTTTTATCAGTGAGTGCTTTATGTATAATTTGTAGTTTATCGTATGGAATTTATAGAAGACAAAGAAGGGAGGGAGAAGCATGAGTTCTATTATAACTGGTATTTTATTAATTGCACTTTGTACTTTCGGTTATATGATGATGCAACGTATTGGATTACGTTTTTTTGCTTTTGTAGTAGGAAGCGTAGGTTTTTTTACAATTTGTATGATGTACTTTCTACCTTATATTGAGAAATACGCAAACTTTATGAATTCTTATGTGTTAGAGTGGATTTCGAATGTATTTCCAGTATTTGATGTGCATAGTGAACTTGCATTAATAACAATTGAAACAGGAAAAGATATTGTAACCATGGTATTGAATTATGAATGCTCTGGTGGTATTGAGTTACTTGTGTTTCTTTCTCTAGTGCTTTTCTTCCCGTTTGGAAATATAAAAACAAAGGTATTATCAACTCTTTTTGGTTTATCATTTCTATTTGTAGCAAATATTTTGCGGTTGTTATTCATTATTGTTATGACAAAGATATTTGGAGCAGAAGCATACAAGCTTGTTCATATGGTATTTGCTCGTATTCTTTTTTTTGGTTTAACAGTATATCTTTATTATGTATTATTTACACTTGTTCAAATCAGATATCAGAAAGTGGGTGAATTAAAGTGACGATGGATGCTTTTTTACAGGAAGTCTTTTTTTGGACTGTGTGGCTTATTATTCCGTTACTTGTTGATTTTCTCACTGGCTTTGGAAGTGCTATTGTTGTATTGCATGCTTACTTAAAAAAGAAAGAGATAGAATTAACCTTTTTTCCTTATGTAACCATTCTTGTTCCTGTATATAATTCTGAGAAAACATTGGGAGATTGTTTGAATTCAATTGTAGCTCAACAATATCCATTGCAAAATATACAAGTTATTTTAATTGATAATGGTTCGGAAGATAGATCTTTTGAGGTATTTCAACAATTTCAAATAGAGCATCCTGTTTTAAATATTAGATATATAAAATCAAAGCAAGGAAAAGCACAAGCTTTGAATCAAGGAATATATCTTTCACGAGGAAGATACATTTTAAATGTGGATTCAGACGGTATGCTTGATTCAAGAGCTGTTTATAATACAGTAAGAAAATTTGAACAAGATATGAGTATTTCAGCAATGACCGGTGTTGTTATGATTAATCCTGAGTTAATTCAAGAAAATAATAAACCCTTATTAAAATTATTACAGCGTTGTGAGTTGTTTGAGTATGTAGAAGCATTTTTAGTAGGGCGAGGCTACCAATCAAAACGTAATTCTATTTTTACGTTATCAGGAGCGTTTTCAGCATTTCGAAAAGAGGTATTAACAAAAACACAAATGTATAATATTGAAACGCTTGGCGAAGACACGCATATGACAACACAAATTCGTCTTATGTACAATGGAAAAGTAGCATTATGCGAAGACGCTTTTTTCTATGTAGATCCAATTGAATCTGCAGACCGTTTGTACATACAAAGGCAACGCTGGCAACGTGGCGGTATAGAAGTTACTGCTTTATTTAATAAATTCTTAAGTGAAAAAATACGAGGTAGTTTAGATGTAATTCGCTATACAATGATTAAAGATCATACATTAATTTTTTCAAGAATGATTTGGATTTTTGCGCTAGTATACTTAATGTTTTTAGATTATCCATTATATTTAATTGTAACTGCAAATATTATTCTTTATTTTTCTTATGTAGCAAATTCGTTGTTGTTTTATGTCGTTTCAAAATTGTATTTGAAGCCACAACCACATGTAAAGAAATATATGCGTAAGCATATATATACAATATTTTTACTTCCATTTTATCGTATGTTTATCTTTTTTTGCCGCCTTGCTGGAACGATTAATGCAAAAGAAAAGAAAGCAAGCTGGGATGTGCGTGCATTAAGTGAAGAAATGCAGATGATTCGTGAGAAAATGAAGAAACAGTTTTCCTTCTATTTTAAATTGAAGAAATGGATTAATGGCAGCAGTAATAAATGATTTTATATGAGCATTATTCATTAATGGAGGAGATCTACTATGAAATCTAGAAAACTACTTGCGTCACTTTTTGTCGGTATAAGTTTATTAAATATCGCACAACTACAAGTATTCGCAGAAACTAAGAAACCTCCTATTACAATTGACGGGAATTTTTCTGATTGGAATAATATGCCGTATGTTTCGGATACAAAAGGTGATGTGCCAAATGGAATGAATAATGAAGATATTACGGGTGTTAAATATTATTCTGATGGTGAATATTTATATTTGTATGTAGAAAGACAATCGGCAGGACATTCTAACCAAGATGGCTGGACATTTCACGTGATTTTTCCAGATGCGAAACAAGGCGGGAGAAGTAACTCGGAATCCATTGAGGTAAATGGTAAATGTCAAATGATTCAATATCATCATTCAATTGTAAATCTTATTAGTGGAAAAGGAAATCAATATTCTATAAGTGTAGACTCAGGAAAATACCAAGAACAAACCTTTTCTGTAAGTAGTGATAAGAAGGAACTAGAATTCCGAGTTCCCTTAAAAGAATTTGGATTAGATAAGCAGAAGGAGATCCGTTTTGCATTAAAGTCAAATATTAGTGGAGAAGTGTGTCCTGCTAAAAATACAATTGACTGGGTTCCAGACAGAGATGGCTGGATTACCATTGACAATGGTCCAACATTATGGCAATTCTCTGCAATCGTAGGATTTGGAATTGTAGGATTTGCAGCATATCGCATTCTTCGTTTTCAAAAGCGAAATAAAAACTAGTCTAATAAACGACTAGTTTTTATTTTATACATCAGATGAATAGATTACCAGATTTTAAAAAATAATTTCCAATTTTCCGGTGGGAAAATGTAAATATTTTGGTATTATTATTTTATAACGTTATATTTGATTATCTCGTTAATTGTAAGTAAGAATAAAACGTGTTATGATATTTGTATTTAAAAGTGGTAATTAGAGGTATTTATAAAGTGAAATTCTTGTCAGTGAGTTCTCCATTAAATGTTAGCTGAATGACTGGAATTTTTGCAAACGCAATCATTATCTCTATATCCTTTAAAATATAGAAATGATGATTGCTTTTCGTTAATTATAAAAAAGGAAAACGTATTGTCTTGTTATTGAAAGAGAGAAACAAGGAGAGGTAGGACATGATAGAGCAGCAAGGTCTAGTGTTACATGATTCATCACTCCAAGGAGCTATGAAAGCATTGCAAGATATAAAATTTGCTCTAGATGAATCATCAATTGTTGCTATTACTGACCGGGATGGTTATATTACATATGTAAATAATAAGTTTTGTAAAATTTCGAAATATACAAGAGAAGAACTAATTGGACAGAGTCATCGCATTTTAAATTCTGGATATCATCCAAAGCCTTTTTTTAAGCAACTATGGAAACGTATTTTAAGTGGGAAAGTTTGGCGTGGAGAAATTTGTAATAAGGCAAAAGATGGGTCCTATTATTGGGTAAACACTACCATTGTTCCTTTTCTAGATGATAGCGGGGAACCATATCAATTTGTTTCCATTCGAAACGAGGTAACAGGACGCAAAGAGATAGAGCAACGGTTAAGGGTGAGTGAAAAACGTTATCGTAAATTAGCATATCATGATGTGTTAACAGGTTTGCCAAATCGTTTACAATTAATGGCATTAGCAAATAAGCGCGTAGAAGAAAAAACACCATTTAGTCTCATTTATTTTGATTTAGATCGTTTTAAATTGGTAAATGATACATTAGGACACGCGATAGGGGATTTATTACTAGAAGAAGTGGCATCACGCCTCTACTATGTATTAAGTGATATGGAAGTGCTTTCAAGGTTTGGCGGGGATGAATTTGTCTTATTAACGGAGAAGAATACATTAAAAGATTTACAACAGTTAGCAGGTTCGATTCTTTCTCGTTTTCAGGAACCGTTCATATTAGATGGAAATGAAGCGTATGTTTCTGCTAGCTTGGGAGTATGTTCATATCCAAAAGATGGTGAAGATATAGAGTCTTTATTAAAAAATGCAGATTTATCTATGTATAGTGCGAAAGAGCAAGGGAGAAACTCCGTTTGTTATTTTACAAATGATTTACGAGCAAAAACGCATCGAAAAATGGAAGTCGAACTTGTATTGCAAAAGGCCATTCATGACGAAGAATTAAAAGTAGTGATGCAGCCAATTATTGATTTACAAACAAAGCAATACTCGGGGGTAGAGGCATTGCTGCGTTGTTATACGGAAGAAGGTCCGATTTCTCCTTCTGAATTTATTCCAATTGCAGAAGAATGTGGATTGATTTCACAATTAGGAGATTGGGTGTTAGAACGATCATGTAGAATATTTAAAACATTACCGGAATATACAGAAGGTTTGCGATTATCTGTAAATATATCTATTCAACAAATTATGCAAAATCGTTTTATACCTGTTTTGCGTAGTATATTAGCACGTACTTCATTTTCACCAAATCGATTAATTTTAGAGATTACTGAGAGTGTTGCGGTAAGGCACTTTGAGTATATTATTGCTGCCCTTCAAGAATTAAGAAATATGGGAATTTTAATTGCACTAGATGATTTTGGAACAGGGTATTCATCGTTATATTATTTAAAACAGTTACCACTTGATATTGTAAAGATTGATCGCAATTTTATTCAAGAATTTCATCATATTCAGGCACAACCTGAAAGAACAATTGTAAAATCGGTTATTGACATTGCACATAGTTTAAATATGAAGGTTGTTGCAGAAGGGGTAGAAACTGTTGAACAAGAAACGTTACTACAATCAATGGGATGTGACTATGTACAAGGATTTTATTATGCGAAACCGTTAACAGTATCAGAATTAAAAAATAAATTTTAATCGAAAAACACTAGCTCTTTAGGGAGCTAGTGTTTTTGAGTTTAACTAATTTTTGTATCAAGTGTTTCTATGTTCTTTTCAGTAGTATTTTTCATGATAAATGGATAAAGAACTAATCCAATTACGAATAATCCTATTCCTAGTAAGAACGTTTTTATATCAGCTGTCCCTGTTTTGATAACCCAAATTGAATATATAAGAGCAAGTACTGTAATTACTCCGTCAACTTTGCGAGAGCCTTGCATGACGTTGTATGTTTCACCAGTAATAATGAGTTTTAATTGATACAATGTTGAAACAAGGTACGGAATTAAATAGGCAAGTGTAGCGACAACAATTGCAAAGTTATACGCCTCTGATACTGACCCTGAAATAGTAGAGAATAAGAATATTTGTGTCATGATATTTGTTAATAATAATGAGTTCGTTGGGCTTCCTTTTTTATTTGTTTTTCCAAAGAATGCTGGGAATAATCCGCTTTTTGCTGCTTGATATGGAACTTCTGCACTTACAACGATCCAACCGACTGTAGAGCCGAATAGAGAAACAAGTGCTAGAAATGCCATAATGTATGCACCTTTATTACCAATAGCCATGTTTAATGCATCAACCAATGGTTTTTGTGATTCTTTTAGCACATCTTGTGGAAGAGCACCCATTGTTAATAATGTAATTGCTACGTAAATAAGAAGAGCAATTACTAATCCGAAAATCGTTGCTTTTTTTACATCGCGTTGTGATTTCGCACGGTTTGAAAGCATAACGGCTGACTCAATACCAATAAACGCCCAAAGTGTTGAGATGGCAGCAGCATTGACTTGTCCGCCTAATGGGATAGACTTTCCAGCTTCATTCATAAAAGTTTGACTATCGCCGAAATTAGCTGCATTAAAAATGAATAATGTAATGATAATAAACATTGTAAACCCAATAATTTTTGCGACAGTTGCCAGTAAATTCATATTACCAGCATGGTCAATATTTTGGGAAAGAATATATTGAATGCCCCATAGCATAATACTACATACAGCAAATGTTAAGGCTTTTCCAAGTTCTAATGAAAAACCATTTGTTGTGAATAAAACTTGTTTACTTTGCATAACTGGGAAAAACGTAGATAAATATCCTGCAAATGAAATGATGACAGAAGCTGTTGCAGCCCAGTTTGCAGCCCAGTAACCCCAAGCCATACTATAACCAGCAACTTGCCCAGCTTTTGGCGACTTAAACATTGCTTGGGCATAGCTTTGCGGACCAGCTTTTAAATTTGGTTTGCGCATTGCTAAGTTTCCAAATACTAGTGCAATCATAAATACCCCAAGCCCGGTAATTGCCCATGCGAGCGTCGAACCCATTGATCCTGATACTTGAGCTAAATTTGCTGGAAGCATAAACACGCCGCCCCCAACCATATTTCCAACAACGAACGCTGTTAAAATCCATAAACCCCATTTTTTTGTTTCCATGATTGTGTAACTCCTTTTTGTAGTAGTTTTTTTGTTTTATTATTTTTTGTACCTAGTGTTTTTTGGAAATAAAAAAGAGCCATGTAGATGAAAAATACCTACATGGCTCTTGATCCAACGTAGGTACAACGGGAATAACCCTTGTACCTACGCGTTTTTTTTCCGCTAGGTTCAAGGGTTTACGTATGATGATGTTGTTTTTGTGCAAATGTAACTACAGTTGTATAAGTAAGCATAGTTCTTTGCTCCCTTTCTCCTCTGATTTTGAAGTAAGTATACTACATGTTTTTTAGGAATGGAAGAGAAATGTATATATTTTTTATAAAAATTCGTATTGATGATTAAATATTTATAGTGATTTTGCTTTTATTTTGAAAACAAACAGATTTAGGAACCGATTTTCAAGATACTGTAATACAAAGAAAACAAGAGGATGACAAGGTTTTATTCAAAATGATGAGCTAATATGAACAAATCTTAGTAATGTTTTCATAAATAGAATCGCTTCTTTTAATATTTTACAAACCTGATTTGAAGGAGCTTTTAAAAATAAGCTAAGATATCACAAAGTTGTATGCGCTAGATGTTCATAAAATGAACAAAGAAGATGGAAAGTATGCTTTTGCATTTATTTCTCTTTTTACAGGGAATATTAAGGCTGTTACTGAGCGTTTGTAATATTCTTTGATGAACATGGAGGAAAGTAAATGGAAAATAGGAAGTCGGCTAGATCTCTTGTTGGGGGGATAATGTTTGTATGTGTTGTCCTTTTTAACTTTTCAAAATCAACATATGCTTATATTCCTTCTGAAAATCAAATTGTAAAGAGCAAACCAAATCATTATGGAACTGAGGGAAATCAACCAGCATATGATATTTGGGGACAAACGATTTCGCAAAAAAAGGCGAATGAGTTGTTAAAAACGAAAGAAGGCAAAGCTTTATTATCACCACAAAACGGAGCAGTGAAAATTGACAGAGAGTTATTAAAATTGGGGAGAGAGTCTTTTTATGAAGAAACATTTGGAAATGAAGTGTTTCTTACAGACATAATGGGTATTTTAAACGGTGCGTTAACTTTGGAAAATATTAAAAAAGCAATTTACGACTTGCATGGAAAAGGGACAACAAATTTACGTGTCGAACTGGCGAAAACTGTGAAAATAGGAGATAAAACGTTTGAAAAAGGAACAAAGGTTGATACTGGTTTAGATGTTTCAAGAGGTTCTAATGAAGTGTTAGGGATGCCTATTATTAAGTCTGAAGGAAGAGAGAAGATAGGAGTAAGCTGTGCTGCATGCCACGCAACGGTAACAAGAGATACAAAAAAAGTTATTGAAGGTGCTGCAAATAATGATTTTAATGGCGGTCTCATTTTAGCACTAGGGACAAATTCAGCAGCTTATTTTTCTCGTGCAGAAATTAAGTCGTTACAAGACTATATAAAAGATTTAGGGCGAACAGTAGTAACCTCTGATGGAAAAAAAGCTCCGCTTCCTGATCCAGGGATGATAGAGGAGACTGTAGATCGTACTTTATTAAAATGGCCAAGAGGAAACTTTGATGCGAGTAGTGATTTGGTGAATAATCCAACACAAATTCCAGATTCTTTTACATTTGGAGATCATCCTTATGGGTGGAATGGGTTTGCACAAGCTGGTCCGTTTAAAGGACTAAGTGTAATTAATAGTGCTGTAAATATTCAAGGATCAGATTTAACGACATTAGCACATGCTAGTCCATTCCTTTTCAAAATCGACAAGGAAGTTTATTTAGGAACAATGTTACAAAATGCAGCGAATCTAAAATATCGATATGATCCTAAAAGTGGAAAGAAACCATCTGAGTTTTTTGCTTCAGTAGACCCTACTCCAGGAGTTCCAGGAGTAAATGAGTTAATTGCGCTTCCGACATTTCCAAGGCCTTCTTTAATCTCTCCTAATGGTTTATTATCAAGTTCTCCTGGCTATCGAGTCATGGAGCAAAATAATGGAATGTCTGCATTACAAAATACATTTGTTTCCCCTAAACCACCATTATCTGTTGATGATAAGACGATGAAAAAAGGGAAGAACGTTTTTGCACGTGCAGGCTGTATTACTTGTCATGCGGGACAAACCTACACAAATAATCGAATTATTCCAGTTAACGAAATTAAGACAGAGCCATCAAGGGCAAAATCATTTGAAGCAATAGGTAAAAACTTAGCAGAGCCTATTATTTATTCACCGGATACATCTGTACCTGTACCAAAAGGAGCAAAATTGTTAAAAGTTCCAGCCTATTCATTAGATAAAGAGAAGATTAACTTAGCATATATGTTAAATAGTTCACCTGGTGGTTACAAAGTTCCAAGCTTGTTAGGGCTTTATTGGGGAGCGCCGTATTTACATGATGGAGGTGTTGCGGTTGGCCAAAACGTGGAGAGTGAACTAGGTATGACAGGAACCGTATCAAAAGGAATTGAGCCTAATCCGTTTAACAGCTTACGAGCATTAATTGACCAAAACTTGAGAAGAAAAGTAATCGAGGCAAACAAAAATTCAAAGGATTTACAAGACGCACATATTACGGGGGAAGGACATGAATATTGGGTAGATTCTTCTACAGGTTTTTCAAAGCAAGAGCAAGATGCGTTAATCAACTATTTACTCACATTAGAATAACTTAGAAGTATACTGTAGCGAACAAGCACTGAAAGATAAACAATCTATTTTTTATTCCGCTATTCGCGGGCAGGAAGATCCCCCACCTTAAGATTTAGAGAGAAGCGAAGAAGATAGGTGGAGGATAACTGTCCGTAAAAGCCCGATTGGTTCAACTAACCATCAGTGGGGGATGAAGAAAACCCCCACTGATGGAAGTTTCACTTTATTGTAAACAAAAGGATGATATAAAAAGGAAAGATGTGGTAATCTTATGGGGAGGATTTTTTTTAGGAGTGGGAGCTTGCCGTATGTCGTACATATTTTAAGTATTTTTATGATTTTTGTAGGAGGAATCAGTTTATATCGCTCTCTTAAATATAAAGGGTATGGAGCGTATTTTAAAGTGAAAAAATTGAAAATTCCATTATGGATTATTACGTTAGGGGTTTCACTATTTGTTATGAGCATGGGTATTTATGCGCTAATATTAGAGGGAACATGGTAGTAATATAAAGATGGAATATACGATTGTATAAGCTTTAATCTAAGTGAATTATAATAAAGTGAAACTTCCATCAGTTGGGGGACTTCATCCCCCAACTATCTTCTTTGCTTCCCCATGAATCTTGAGGTGAGAGTCTTACTGCCCGTTAATACAGGATAAATTTGTTTACTTATATAGTCATATTTTCTCTATTAATAGGATTGAAAAGGAGTAGAATATTCTACTCCTTATATTTTTACAGTTGTTCATGTATTGGTGTATAACATACATTCGAGCGAGGATTGCGAACACTTTGTTACATTTCATAGCAGTGATTTTAAGATTCATAACGAATTAGTAGAGAGGATAGAACAAGGAGGGGTTATATGGAGTTAGCAGTTGAACAAGTATTTACAAAGGAAATTTTACAAGAAGGGGCAAAACGGTTTGGTGTAACTGTTATGGAAGAACCACTAGGAGATTTTGAAAATTATATCTTTCGTGCAGAGGGAAAGGGAAGTACACCGTATGTTTTGCGTTTGACACACTCATCTCATCGTACATATAAGCAAATTGAAGCGGAATTAGACTTTCTAGCATACCTTGGGAAAAACGGTGCAAAAGTAGCGGCACCGCATTGGTCACAGAACAATATATTTGTAGAAAGCTTACAAGCGACAGATGGAACATTTTTTTATGTTTCTCTTTTTGATTATGCAAAAGGAGAGAGGGCGAAAGATAACGATCCCGATATTTGGAATGATACGCTCTTTTATGCATGGGGGAAAGCAATTGGTCAGTTACATAGACTTACAATGCATTATCCAAAAACAGAGAATCGTGTTACGTGGATGGATGATGAAATTACAATTATTGATATGTTAAAGGAAAATCATGAACTGCAGCAAATCGCCTATGAAATTATAGAAGAAATTAAGAATTTACCTTCTACAAATTGTACATTTGGATTAATTCACGGAGATATTCATCATGGAAATTTCCACTATGAAAATGAAGAGCTAACAATTTTTGATTTTGATGATGCAACGTATAATTATTTTGTACATGACCTTGCAATAGTTTTATATTACTCTGTCTTACAAAAAGATTGGCCGGAAGAGAAGAAAACGATTTTTGCACGTCATCAGTTGCAAGTATTACGAGAAGGATATGAGACAGAGCATCAGCTTGATGATTCCGCATATAGTGCCTTACCGCTTTTCATGCGTCTTCGAGATGTTGCTTTATATGGAACAATTATGAAAAAGTTTAACGGTAAGAAAATGCCAGAGCATTTTCAAACATTAACAAGAGCTATTCATCAGAGAGTTCTTGCAAGAAAAGCAATTATTGAATGTTAAGAAAAAGAAGAAACTGACCTAAAACACCCTCTAGTGGAGTCATGGTCAGTTTCTTCTTTTTTAGGCTAGTTTGAGTATGTAGATTATATTAGATGATTGATGCTCTGTTTTTTACTAATAAGTACTTTTTGTGTTTTTATACAAAAATGTGTTTATTTTCTCAAAATAATATTGAATTGCATAAGGTGTATATTTTATAATTTTTATATATTCTGAAAATTCTAAACTAAAAGGAGGAGGATTTGTGGAAACCTTTGTTAATTGGTTAAATGGTATTGTATGGAGTCCTGCACTTGTTTATTTATGCTTAGGAGTAGGTTTATATTTTTCAGTTCGAACGAGATTTCTACAAGTTAGACATGTGGGTGAGATGATAAGACTTACATTTCAAGGAGAGAAATCCGAAGCTGGTGTTTCTTCGTTTCAGGCGCTAGCACTTTCTTTATCAGGCCGTGTTGGGACAGGAAATATTGCTGGAGTGGCCACAGCAATCGCTTTTGGAGGACCAGGAGCAGTCTTTTGGATGTGGCTTGTAGCCTTTTTGGGAGCTGGTTCTGCTTATGTAGAATCAACACTTGCACAAATTTACAAGACGAAGTACAAAGGGCAATTCCGAGGTGGTCCAGCATATTACATAGAAAAAGGATTAGGAATTAAATGGTATGCGATTGTTTTCGTCATGGCGACAATTCTTGCAACAGGGATGTTGCTTCCTGGTGTACAAGCGAACAGTATTGCGGTAAGTTTGGAAACAGCGTTTGGTATTAATACATCCGTATCAGGGGCAATATTAGTTGTTGTACTAGGTCTTATCATTTTTGGTGGTGTAAAACGTATTGTTAACGTAGCGCAAGTTGTTGTGCCGTTTATGGCAGCTGGTTATATTCTTGTTGCTTGTTTAATTGTTTTCATGAATATTGATAAGTTGCCAGATGCTTTCATGCTTATTCTGAAAAGTGCATTTGCGTTAGAATCTGCATTTGGAGGGATTATCGGTTTAGCAATTTCATGGGGCGTAAAACGCGGGATTTATTCAAATGAGGCTGGACAAGGAACAGGAGCGCATGCAGCTGCTGCAGCGGAAGTATCTCATCCGGCAAAACAAGGACTTGTACAAGCATTTTCTGTTTACATTGACACATTATTTGTGTGCTCTGCAACAGCATTCATGATGATTATTACAGGGATGTATAATGTGTTTGATGCAAGTGGAAAAGGGTTTCTTGTTAATAACTTGAACGGTGCGGAACCGGGACCTGGTTATACGCAATCTGCTGTTGAATCTGTATTCCCTGGTTTTGGAAATGCTTTTGTTGCTATTTCTCTTTTTTTCTTTGCTTTCACAACCATTATGGCATACTACTACATTGCAGAAACGAATATTGCCTATTTAAATCGCGAAAAAGATCGTCCTTGGATGACACTTGTGTTGAAGTTTATATTCTTAGCAACTGTATTCTATGGCTGTGTGAAAACAGCGGCAACAGCGTGGGCGCTTGGGGATATCGGTGTTGGTATTATGGCCTGGGTAAATATTATCGCAATTCTATTCTTGCAAAAACCGGCGCTTGTAGCATTGAAAGACTATGAGAAGCAGAAGAAGGAAGGGAAAGATCCTGTATTTGATCCTCAAGAACTTGGTATTAAAAATGCTGATTTTTGGGAGCATGAATATGGAAAAGATAAACAAGAAGAGGTTTCGTAAAAAGATAAAAGTGAAAGAAGCAAAGAGAGCAATCTCTTTGCTTCTTTTTTATATCTAAAAGATTACTAGTTATTTTTTTATGTGTCTTCGAATATAAAAAACTGTATAGGCTTTTTTGAGTTGTAAAGGAGGGGAGTAGATTGATTGTTTTTCGCGATGTTAACAAATATTACGACAGCTTTCAGGTTTTAAAAAATATTAATTTGCAAATTGAAAAAGGGGAAGTCGTCGTGGTCGTTGGTCCATCGGGATCAGGAAAAAGCACGTTGCTGCGCTGCATGAATCAACTAGAGATGATTACGAATGGTGAATTGTTTGTGAATGGTGTAAACGTGCATGAGATAAAGAAAGATATAAATCAACTAAGACGAAGCATCGGCATGGTATTTCAACATTTTTATTTATATCCCCATAAAACGGTGCTTCAAAATATTACACTTGCCCCGATAAAAGTACTCAAAAAGCCGAAAGAAGAAGCAGAAAAAATTGCTATGTTTTACTTAGAAAAAGTGGGGATTACTGATAAAGTAAATGCCTATCCGCACCAACTATCAGGCGGACAGCAACAGCGCGTTGCCATTGCAAGGGGGCTAGCAATGAGGCCGGAGATCATGCTGTTTGATGAACCAACTTCTGCACTTGATCCCGAAATGATTGGCGAGGTACTCGACGTTATGAAAACATTAGCAAAAGAAGGAATGACGATGGTTGTTGTTACACATGAGATGGGGTTTGCTCGTGAGGTAGCTGATCGTATTTTATTTATGGACAAGGGTCAAATTGTGGAAGAAGCAGCACCTGTTGATTTCTTTGCAAATCCAAAGCAAGAACGAGCACGATTATTTTTAAGTCGTGTGCTTAATCATTAAGGGGGGAATTCGATGATTAAAATGAAAAAGTGGTTTACACTTATCGCTTTTGTGTGTTTATTTACATTGATTGTAGGTGGGTGCGGAAATAAGAAAGAGGAAACGAAAGAAACTGTAAAAAATGAGAAAGAAACTGTTATTGATCAAATTAAAGAACGCGGAAAATTAGTTGTCGGTGTGAAGTATGATACGAATCTATTTGGATTAAAGAATCCGTCAACGGGCAAGGTAGAAGGATTTGATATTGATGTTGCGAAAGCACTTGCTAAAAAAATTCTAGGTGATGAGAATAAGTTAGAATTAAAAGAAGTTACTTCTAAAACGCGCATCCCGATGTTGAAAAACGGCGATATTGACGCAATTATTGCGACAATGACAATTACCGAGGAACGCAAAAAAGAAGTTGATTTCTCAGATGTGTATTTTAAAGCAGGACAATCTTTACTTGTGAAAAAGGGAAGTAAAATTAAGGATATAGCTGACGTGAAAAAAGGTGTAAAAGTGTTAGCTGTAAAGGGCTCTACTTCCACGAACAATATTCGTGCAAAAGCACCGGAAGCGACTGTACTTGAATTTGAAAACTATAGTGAAGCGTTTACGGCATTAAAGGCAGGACAAGGCGATGTTTTAACAACAGATAATGCCATTTTATATGGTATGGAAAAGCAAGATGCAAACTATGAAGTTGTTGGAAAAATCTTCACTGACGAACCGTATGGCATTGCGGTGAGAAAAGGAGAAACGGAGCTTACGAAAGTAATTAATGAGCTATTAAAAGAGATGAAAGCAAATGGAGAGTACGATAAGTTGTATGAAAAGTGGATTGGGAAGAAGCCTGAGTAAAACTACAAAATATATGATAACAAGAGGATGAGAAATAATCATCCTCTTGTTATGAAGAAAGAGGGGAGAGCTTGTGCCCGATTTTTCTATTCTCTCAAATAATCTAGATTTGTATTTAGAGGGATTCCGATATACATTGATGTCTAGTATTGTTGCATTAATTGGTAGTTTTATTCTTGGTATCATAATCGCAGTGATGCGAATTGCGCCAATTCGGGTTCTAAATTGGGTGGGTACAGCATATGTAGAGTTTATTCGGAATATCCCTTTAGTTCTAATTGCATTTGCTTTTTATTTTGCTTTTCCGGTAATTGGCGTTACAGTAAGTGGCTTTGTTGCTGGTACAACTGCACTTACTATATATACAGCGGCTTTCATTACAGAGGCAATTCGTGCAGGAATTTTATCAGTTCCGAAAGGGCAGATGGAAGCAGCCCGTTCTTCTGGTTTAACGTACGGGCAAGCGATGTATCATATCATTTTACCGCAAGCGATAAAAATTGTGATTCCGCCGCTAGGTAATCAATTCCTAAATTTAGTGAAAAACTCTTCTATACTAGGCATTATCGCTGGGGCGGATTTAATGTACCAAGGTGATTTAATCTCTACAAGAACATTTGTCACATTTGATGTATATATATTTGTTGGTATGTTTTATTTACTTTTAACTGTTCCGCTTAGCATGGGTGTTCGATATTTGGAGAAACACTTGGCGAAAGGAGCTGTGTAAATGGATTTTCGGGGTGCCTATATAGGAGATCATGTTATTTTTTTACTAAAAGGACTACTTGTTACGTTAGAAATCGCTCTTATAGCAATCTTCCTTAGTTTTATAATTGGTAGTGTAATTGGTACGTTACGATATGCGAAAATACCGGTTGTCTCAGCAATACTTGCTTGTATTGTTGAAATCATTCGTAATTTACCGCTGTTATTAATTATTTTCTTTACATATTTTGCGCTCCCAGAAGCTGGCTTGAAATTAGAGATTACAACAGCGGCCATTGTGGCTTTGACGATATTTGAAGCAGCGATGATATCAGAGATTGTTCGCAGTGGTTTATTATCAATTGAGAAAGGACAAATTGAAGCAGCGCGCGCTTCTGGACTATCGTATGTACAAACGCTTCAGCATATTATTTTACCGCAAGCACTGCGACGTATGGTGCCGCCGATTGTCAGTCAATTTATATCCCTTTTAAAAGATACATCGTTGGCGGTCGTAATTTCATTGCCAGAATTAATGCATAATGCTCAAATTATTAATGGTCAAAATGTAAACTATATGATTCCAATTTTTATTCTCGTCGCATGTATGTATTTCATTGTAAATTATAGCTTGTCTCTTTTTTCAAGACGTTTAGAGAGCAGATAACTCTTGCATATTATTTTATGCAAGAGTTATTTTTTTAGAAAAGTTTTAATTTTATATAGAAATTGTAAACGCTTTATTGTATATTTTATATTATCAGAAATTTTAAAATACAGAGGGCGTTTAGGGGAGGAAGAAGATGAATCAAACAACGAATGAGCAATTACAGCGTACAATGAAAAGTAGACATTTATTTATGATTGCACTCGGAGGAGTAATCGGGACAGGTTTCTTTCTCGGATCAGGATATACAATTAATCAAGCAGGACCAGGAGGAGCAATTCTTTCTTACCTAGTCGGTGGGCTTATTATGTATTTAACGATGCTTTGCCTTGGTGAACTAACAGTTGCAATGCCTGTTTCTGGATCATTCCAAAAGTATGCAACGAAATTTATCGGACCTGGAACAGGATTTATGATTGGCTGGTTGTATTGGCTTGGCTGGGCTGTGACGGTTGGTTTAGAGTTAACGTCAATTGGTTTAATGATGAAAAGATGGTTTCCAGATGTTAATACTTGGGTATGGTGCCTTGTGTTCGGTAGTCTTTTATTCATAACAAATGCAGTATCAGCAAAAAGTTATGCAGAATTAGAATTTTGGTTTTCAAGTATTAAAGTAGTTACCATTATTGCATTTATTCTTCTTGGGGGAAGTGCAATACTTGGATTTTTACCATACGATGGAAAAGAAGCAGCGCCGCTTTTTTCTAATTTTGTACATGATGGTGGGTTATTTCCAAATGGACTTGGAGCTGTGTTACTGACAATGATTACTGTAAACTTCTCTTTCCAAGGAACAGAGTTAATTGGGATTGCAGCAGGTGAAAGTAAGGAACCGGAAAAAACAATCCCGCGTGCAATTCGTAATACAGTATGGCGTATTATGTTATTCTTTATTTTAACAATGACGATTTTAGTAGGATTGATTCCTTGGAAAGAAGCAGGAGTTATTGAAAGCCCGTTTGTTGTTGTATTTGATAAAATCGGTATTCCATATGCAGCGGATATTATGAACTTTGTTATTATTACTGCTCTATTATCTGTAGCAAACTCTGGGTTATATGCAGCAACACGTATTTTATGGTCGCTATCAAATGAAGGTATGGCACCAACTTCTTTTAAGAAGTTAAATAAAAGAGGTGTTCCTATTACTGCATTAGTTGTGACGATAGCTGTTGCGGCACTATCCTTATTAACAAGTGTATTCGCAGAGAGTACAGTATACATGTATTTACTATCTGTTGCAGGTTTATCAGCGGTAGCGAGTTGGATTATTATCGCATTTTCACAAATTCGATTTAGACAACAATATTTGAAGAATGGTGGCAAGCTGGAAGAATTAAAATATAAGACACCATTATATCCGATTGTTCCAATTGCAGCGCTTATTTTAAATAGCATTGTTGTTATTAGTTTAGCTTTTATCCCAGAACAGCGCATGGCATTATATTGCGGCATCCCATTTATCATTTTTTGCTACGTGTATTATTATCTAAATAAGAAACGAAAGCAAACGGTGCAAGTAGAAATGGGGAATACATATGAAACTAACAGTCAAGCGCAATGAAATAACAACTGATCTTCCATATGGTGAATTGCAAATTGGAAAAGAAAATGGGTATACACCATTAGAACTTCTTATTGCTTCGATTGCAGGATGCAGTTCGATTGTGTTTCGAACGATTTTAGAAAAAAAGCGTATTACGTATAATGAGTTTACAATTGAAGCTGAAATTGTAAGAAGTGAAGTTTTGTCAAAACCAGTGGAGAGTATTCATTTGCACTATAAAATAAAGGCGGAGGGAATCACGCAAGAGCAGTTAGAAAAGGCGTTAGAGCTTGCTGTGAAGAATTGTACGATCGTTCAATCCGTGAAGGATAGTATCCAAGTTATTGAAACAATTGAATTGATTTTATAAAAAAGTGAAAACTACCATTGCTATGTTTGTGTAAATAGTAATGGTAGTTTTTTTGTGAGGAAATTATCCTTTATAGTTGTATAAATTTATATTGATTTTCCGCCTTTAAAGTCTTCATAAAGTTATGAACATTTTCAAGAAACGAAATGATTGACATTATTAATTGCGCAGTTTAATATTTAAAGATGTTAAATATTTTAGGGGTTAAATAAGAGGTGGAACATATGCAAAATGATATAACTCATATTGATAAAATTCAGGCTCTTACATTTTCTATTGGAAAGAAAATGCAAACGGAGTTATTAGAGCAATTGCAATCATCTGGACTAACACCACCGCAATTTTATATTTTAAAAATCTTAAATCATTACGGTACAGCAAGAGCGACAGAATTAGCGAAAAAAATGTATGTGAAACCAAGTGCAATCACAGTGATGATCGATCGTTTAATCGATCACGAATTGGTTTTACGCTATCATGATAAAAATGATCGCCGCGTTGTCGTAATTGAGTTAACGGCGAAGGGGAAAGATGTATTAGAAGAGGCAATGACTGCTCGGAATCAACATATTGCAAAATACTTTTCACAATTAGAAGTACAAGAGAGAGAAGACTTACTTCGGTTGTTTGAAAAACTAGAAGCAATTATTTGCCAAACATCAGAGAAAAAAGAGAAAAAATAAAGAGAGTCGAGGAGATTATATGGAACAACAAGCAAATCAAAATAGAACATTGTTGTTAATTGGTTTAGTTATCGCAATGTTATTTGCTGCATTAGACGGAACAATCGTCGGTACAGCAATGCCGCGTATTGTCGGTGAACTTGGCGGATTAAGTTTAATGACATGGTTAACAACAGCATATATGTTAACATCAACAACGGTTGTACCGATCGCTGGTAAATTAGCAGATTTATTAGGTCGCCGCAATGTATATATGACAGGATTAATCATCTTCATGGTTGGTTCTGCACTTTGTGGTATGGCAAATGGTATGACAGAATTAATTATTTTCCGTGGTATTCAAGGGCTAGGCGGCGGTATTATGATGCCGATGGCTATGATTATCATTGGGGATATGTTTACAGGGAAAGAACGTGCGAAATGGCAAGGGATTTTTGGAGCGCTTTATGGTCTTGCTTCTGTCATTGGTCCACAAATTGGTGGTTGGATTGTTGATTCAATGAGCTGGAGATGGGTGTTCTATATTAACTTACCAGTTGGGATTTTAGCGACAATCTTTATTGCACTGGGCTTAAAAGGTAAGAAACAAACTGGTCCAATTCAAATTGACGTCGCGGGTATTTTTACTATGATTCTCGGTGTTGTAAGCTTATTATTAGCATTAACATTTGGCGGAAAAGACTACCCTTGGGGTTCTTGGCAAGTTATTGGGTTATTTGCGCTTGCAGTTATTGGTCTTGTAAGCTTTGTTATTGTTGAGACAAAAGCGAAAGAACCGATTTTACCTATCCATTTCTTTAAAAATCGTACATTTACACTATTAAATGCAATTGGTTTCTTTATGAGTGTTGGAATGTTTGGAGCCATTACGTTTGTACCATTCTTTATGCAAGGAATTGTAGGTGTAAGTGCTGCTGAATCGGGAACAATTATGACACCAATGATGATCACGATGATCGTTACGAGTATTATTGGTGGTCAGCTTGTATTAAAGGTGGGGGTAAAACCACAAATTATCACTGGAATGCTCATTATGGCCGGTGGATTCGGGCTTTTAACTACAATGGATATGCATACAAGTAAGCTCGTCGCATCGTCATATATGATGGTTATTGGTTTAGGAATGGGTCTTGTAATGCCAACCTTAACATTAGCATTACAAGAAAGCTTCCCGAAAAAAGATCTTGGAGTTGTGACTTCATCAAGTCAATTCTTCCGTCAAATCGGTGGTACATTTGGGATTACTATTCTAGGTTCTATTATGAATAACACATCTGGTACAGTATTAACAGATAAGTTAGTGCCTGTGCTAAATACGTTCCCACCACAAGCAGGGGAAATAGCGGCGAAGTTTAAGGACATGATTCACACAAATCCACAAGGGCTATATTCAATGTTATTTAGTCCAGAATCATTGAAACAAATGCCAGAAGCAATCGCAAATAGCATTGTACCTGTATTGAAGACATCATTATTAGATTCTCTTCAACATGTATTTATGACTGGATTAGTGTTTATTGTAGTCGGTGCCGTATTTACACTTTTCTTGAAGAAAATTAAGCTTTCTGGTCGTAAAAAGGGAACAGAAGAACAAAATAGTGAAACAGAAGAACAAAAGAATGAAACAGAAGAGAAAGATGCAAGTGTATCTTATTCATAATAAGGAAGAGCATCGCCTATAATGGCGATGCTCTTTGTATTTTTACATAGATTTAATCGCGTTTTTTTACTTATAAACAATTGACGGATTTTACTGAATAAGTTATATTATTTGTGTAAACGGTTACATATGATAGAGAGGGAAAAGAATGAGTACGATAAAAGACGTCGCCAAATTAGCAGAGGTATCCGTTGCTACTGTTTCTAGAGTATTAAATAAGAATGGCTATGTGCATGAAGATACGCTCAAAAAAGTAAAGCGGGCAATTGAGTTATTAGATTATAAGCCAAGTACGGTGGCACGTTCTCTATATAATAAGAGTTCTCGTCTAATCGGATTAGTTGTCCCAAACATCGTAAATCCATTCTTTCCAGAGGTAGCCCGGGCAGTAGAAGACGTAGCTCATAAACAAGGATATACGGTTGTGCTATGTAATTCTGATGAAAGTTTAGAAAAAGAAAAACAATACATTGATGTGCTTATACAAAATAATGTCGATGGCTTTATTGTCGCAACAAATCCGCAAAATAGTAGTAATTACATGAATTTACAAGTACCGGTTATAGCGATTGATCGTATGCTTCATGAACGTATTCCAACAGTATATGCCGATAACTATGCTGGAAGTAAACAAGCGACAGAGCTTTTATTAGCAAAAGGATGTCAAGCGATTGCGCATATTCGTGGACCGCGAAATCTCAGTACTGCAAATGAGCGTTTTCAAGGATTTATCGATGCTGTCACGAAACAAAATGTTTCTTACGTTATTGCAGAAAGTGAATTTCATCCTATGAAAAGTGAACATGTTGCTTCTGAACTGCTCGAGAAGCATCCGCATATTGATGGTATTGTAGCAGGAAATGATTTGATTGCTCTAGGTACAGTAAAGGCAGCATTGCAAAAGGGAATATCTATTCCAAATGAATTACAAATTATCGGATTTGATGGAATTTCTTTAGCTGAAATGATGTATCCAGCTATCACAACCGTCGCACAGCCTATTTATGAGATGGGTAAAATTGCAACGCAGTTATTAATTGAGAAAATAGAAGGGCGTCAATTAAAGGAAGAGCATCATCGTTTAGCAATTACAATTATAGAGCGAAATACAACGAAGTAAGGAGAGAAAAAGATTGGCGAATATTGCGGTAATCGGCAGTATTTCCGTGGACTTAGTTGCCATTTCAAAAAAACGCCCCAAAGCTGGGGAAACAGTAATTGGGGAAGCATTTCATACTGTTCCAGGTGGAAAGGGTGCAAACCAAGCTGTAGCTGCAGCACGTTTAGGCGCAAATGTTGCGATGGTTGGAGCGATTGGAAATGATAATTACGGAAATTTTGTTCGAAAAAATTTAGAGAATGAATGTATTTTTATTGATTGTGTGGAAACGATTACAAATGAAACAACAGGAATTGCCCATATTGTATTGGCTGAAGAAGATAATAGTATCATTGTTGTACAAGGTGCAAATCGTCTTGTAAGTGAGCAACTTGTAAATCATGCAAAAGATCTTCTTACGAAAGCGGATATGGTTGTTTTGCAGTTAGAAATCCCACTCGAAACAGTAAAGTATGTACTAAAAATTTGTGAAGAACATCAAATTCCAGTAATTTTAAATCCAGCTCCAGCACAAATACTGCCAGAGGAATTGTTACAAAAAGCAACGTATATTACACCAAATGAGCATGAATGCCGAATTATTCTAAATGATTTCACGTCACCAATTGAATCATTACTTGAAAAATATCCTAATAAATTGTTGATGACAGAAGGCGGAAACGGTGTTCGATTTCATAATGGAACAGAGATTGTTCATGTACCAAGTATTTCTGTTGAAGTTGTCGATACGACAGGAGCTGGAGATACATTTAGCGGTGCATTAGCAGTTGCAATTGCAGAAGGAGAAGAATTGCAAAAAGCGATTCATTTTGCAAACATTGCAGCAGGGCTTTCTGTAACAAAATTAGGAGCTCAAGGTGGAATGCCATCACGAAATAAAGTACGAGAAGTGCAGATGATTGTTGGATGGTGAAGTATGAATTAACGTTATTATTGCAATATTAAATTTAGTGTATATTGAACTGTCAAATGCATTTAAAATTATGACTTTTAGCATAATTTTAACTTAGAGGTATTGACTTATCAGTAGGTTCTATTTTAGCATTATTATGTACACTTATTGTTGGTATGAATTCGTTTTTTGTAATAGGAGTGGGATTGCTTGCTGTTCTTATAATGGGAATTATAAACGGTGTCATCATTGAGAAAGGGGAAGTAGCAACTTTTATCAACAATGATGTTTTTTTAGGAGCTTTACACTTGTTTATATGGACAGACGTCTGATCACTGGTCTTAGTTATTGCTTTGATATTTCTGTATGAGATATAACGAGGATAACTGCTGTTGTTATACTGTACTTGATTTTAAAGAAAATCAACGTATTGGTAGACATGAAGAAGCAGAGGTGATAGCAGTGGCGTTAAATGAATAGTAGTTGATGTACAAAATGATGCAGAAAACGTCATTCAAAAAAGCGTATATGTAACCGGTATCATCTTAACAGATTCCAAAACAGTTGCGTCAGTAGTAAGTGTGAAAAAAGAAAAAGCGAAGAAAAAAAGTAAAAAAATTATTTTGGTTGAATTAGACCTTATTAAGCAAAAATAAACATATACTTGAATTCAGAAAGGAAGAAAAAACATGAAATTTTTTATTGATACTGCAAACATTGAAGAAATTAAAGAAGCAAATGCCCTTGGCGTATTAGCAGGTGTAACAACAAATCCATCTCTTGTTGCAAAAGAAGGCGTAGATTTTCATGAACGCATTCGTGAAATTTGCAGTGTTGTAGAAGGCCCTGTAAGTGCAGAAGTTATTAGCTTAGAAGCAGATAAAATGATTGAAGAAGGAAAAGAATTAGCAAAAATTGCACCTAACGTTGTTGTAAAAGTACCGATGACAACAGAAGGTTTAAAAGCAGTAAAAGCATTTGCTGATTTAGGCATTCGTACAAATGTAACATTAGTGTTCTCAGCTGTACAAGCATTACTTGCTGCACGTGCTGGCGCAACATATGTATCTCCATTCTTAGGTCGCCTAGACGATATCGGTCACAATGGTATGGATCTAATTCGTCAAATTGCTGATATTTTCGTAATTCATGACATTAAAACAGAAATTATTGCAGCATCTGTTCGTCACTCTGTTCACGTAACAGACGCGGCATTAAATGGTGCGCACATTGCAACAATTCCAGCAAATGTTATTGCTTCATTAGTGAAGCATCCATTAACAGATCAAGGAATTGAAAAGTTTTTAGCGGATTGGGAAAAAACACAAGGAAAATAATTTCTTATGAAACGGTTCAACTTCTAAGTTGAACCGTTTTTTATCCCGCATTAACGGATAGTAAGACCTCCACCTCAAGATTGAGAGAGAAACGAAGAAGAATTGTAGTGTAATATTTCTCCAAATCGATTGCAATTTTAACGGATTTTGTAGGAGAAATGAATATTTCCTAGGGAATTGTCGAAATATGAATGGTATTTGCGCAGCTTTTCTGCAAATGGGTTGTATCGATATGCTTTTTAAAATAAAAAACAATGATGGAGTCTACCCCATCATTGTTTTTTTAAATCTTCCTCTTACATAAATCATCGAAGCAAATGTAAGCAAGAAAGCTGTTCCAATTACAAAACTTACGCTCGGTGATGCTCCGATTGCTCCAACCATAAATGATCCGCCAACGACACCGAGTGAAAAGAACGCATAGAATAATCCGAATGCTTTTCCGCGATTATCTTCTGTTGTATTTTCAACAAGTAAAGCATTAATAGAAGGAAAGAGAATTGCAAATCCAATTCCATAAATTATCATGACAATAAAGAGCATGCCTTTTGTTGCAAATATACCAAGTAACGATAATGCAAATGCCATAACTGCAATACCAATGACCATCATTTTTTGACGGTTAAAGTAATCGTATATACGGTTTGTTGGTAGTAAGAAGAAGAGAATTGCGGTGATTCCAAAGACACTAAGCATCATTCCCGTTAAGGAAGCTTTAAGTCCTAAAGCTTCTATTTTCATAGGTAACATATATGTGACAATTCCTTGTGAGAACATTAACGTAAAGGCACCGATGTATGATTGTAATAACGGTTCAGATTTTAATAAACCAACCATATCTTCTTTGTTCATTATTTGTGTCCGTAATGTATTTGTTCTTGTTATATGATTTGGCAACAAGAAGAGCGAGACGATTGTACCAAGTACCATTAAGATAGAAATTGTAATGAAGACCCAGTGTATACCCACGGTTGCTTTCATAATCCCACTGAAAGCAGGACCCACGATAGCTGCTGTTCCAACAGCTGCACCAGATAAAGCCATTGCTTTCCCTTGCTTTGTTGCTTCTGTTTGTTTTGATAAGAAAGTAAAGGCAGCTGGTATTAAGAAGCCGTCACTAAATCCGTGTAGAAAACGAACGATAATAAGTTGTTCACCGTTTTGGACAACGGTATACAATAAAACTATGAGACTCGTAATTGCCATGCTAATAGAAAGAACTTTTTTGGCTCCATATTTATCAACAGACGCACCTGCAATAATATTACCGATCATATTTGCAAATGAGTACATTCCAACGACAAGGCCGATAATAAGAGGGGTTCCTTCAAGACTTTGTGCGTATGTACTCATAATTGGTAATTGTGAAAATGTATCTAGGAATGCAATGATAACAATAAAATAAATAAAGTATTTCAACCTTTTCACCTCTCTTTTGCTATTATGGCATAATGCTATTTTTCTCTGCAATGAAATTGATTTGTCATGTTTGGAAATTTGTACACTTTGTTAAAGGGATCAAATGTGCTAAAGGTTAAATATAGAGTGTTTTATCCCGCATTAACGGACAGTAAGAGCCCCACCTAAAGATTGTGGGTGGGGGATAGCTGCCCGTAAAAGCCCACTGATGGAAGTTTCACCTTATATTTCTTCATCTTCAAACAAAAGTTAATGAGAACACTAATGGTTTAATTTTTGCAATATTTACACTGTTTTATCAATCCTTTTGCACAAGATTAACATTTCCTCACTATAATTAAACTGAATCATAACAATATATATATGTATTAATCTATCTTTTATTTATATTTTTATATTGCATTTAAAAGATATAAAATCATCAAAAGATAGGATATCCATATAATAGATTCACCAAATAACATCAGAAGTTCCACTTCATGTAGTGTATAAATATAAAATGGGAGGATTTTGTATGAAAAAGAAAGTATTAGCACTAGCAGCTATGGTTGCTTTAGCTGCACCAGTTCAAAGTGTAGTGTTTGCGCAAACAAATAATAGTGAAAGTCCTGTACCGGTTTTAAGATGGTCAGCTGAGGATAAGCATAATGAAGGGGTTAGCACTCATTTGTGGATTGTAAATCGTGCAATTGATATCATGTCTCGTAATACAGCGATTGTGAAGCCAAATGAAACTGCTTTATTAAATGAGTGGCGTACTGACTTAGAAAATGGTATTTATTCTGCTGATTACGAGAATCCTTATTATGATAATAGTACATATGCTTCTCACTTTTACGATCCGGATACTGGAAAAACATACATTCCTTTTGCGAAACAGGCAAAAGAAACCGGTACAAAATATTTTAAGCTTGCTGGTGAAGCATACCAAAAGCAAGATATGAAACAGGCATTCTTCTACTTAGGATTATCGCTTCATTATTTAGACGATGTAAATCAGCCAATGCATGCAGCAAACTTTACGAATCTTTCTTATCCAATGGGTTTCCATTCTAAATACGAAAATTTTGTTGATACAATAAAAGATAACTATATAGTTTCAGATAGTAATGGATATTGGAATTGGAAAGGGATAAACCCAGAAGATTGGATTCAAGGAGCAGCGGTAGCAGCTAAACAAGATTATCCTGGCATTGTGAACAATACGACAAAAGATTGGTTTGTAAAAGCAGCTGTATCTCAAGAATATGCAGATAAATGGCGGGCGGAAGTGACACCGGTAACAGGAAAGCGCTTAATGGAAGCACAGCGCGTTACAGCCGGTTATATTCATTTGTGGTTTGATACGTATGTAAATCGCTAATTACTTATAGAAAGACCAAATACTTACTCTTTAAGTATATGGTCTTTTTTCATACTAACCTAGACACAGTTATAGCTAGAGGAAGGTGCTTTATAATCGTTTAGTTAATAAGTAGTAAAAGATAACAATAAATTTTGTAATGTATGATGTTGTCGATTGATTTCTTCATGCTCACTTACAACCGTTAATACATTTTCATGTAATGAAGGGATAACATTTTGATGTTCTTTCTCTTTTTGATGTAATTGCTGTTCTAACTCTTGTACTTGATTCTGTAATTGAGTAATTTCTTTTTCTAGTGATTTTGTTTTTGTAAATATAATATTCTCCCCAAGATTCTATGATTTGCTATTTCCTTTGTTAATGGATAATAAGATTTTGCTTATAGAAGTTTCATTTTATCCCGCATTAACGGGCAGTCAGATCCCCACCTCAAGATGATGAGAATAGGTGAGAGATAACAACAACCCGTAAGAGCCTGATTGGTGAGGGCTTTCCATCAGTAGGGATGAAGAACAAACTCACTGCTGAAAGTTTTACTTTATATTAAAATTTAAGCATTATTTTTTGATATATACATATAAAATTTAGAAAATATTTAACTGTATTTATTATATTTCTTTTGATATCTGTTATTTTTATCCATAAAAAATAAACTGTATTTAATGAGTTTGTAAACAAACTGTAAAACAAATAATGTATAACTATAATATGAAGGGAGTCGGATTATGAACTATTTTAAGCGTATCAGTAGCGTTGTATTAGCTGGATTCATTTGTTTTTCTAGTACAGTTGCTGTAAAAGCTGAGTCAAACGACGATAAACTAAACAACATGCAGCAGCAATTGCAGCAGAATGACAATACTATTCAGCAAAAAGAGCAAGAGAAGCAAGCTGTAATGAAAGAAATTGAAGGTATTGAAAAAGAATTAAAGGACTTAAATGATACTATTTCTAAAAATAAAACAGAGCAAGACCAAATTCAGCATAAAATTGATGAGACAAATAAACAAATTGAACAAAAAAAGAAAGAGATTATTGCGTTAGAAGATAAAGTACTTATGCGTAAAGATATTATGAAAAAACGTATGGTCTCTGTTCAAGAGAGTTCAAATGTGAGTTTAGTAGTTGAAGTAATTGTGAACTCAAAAAATATTGCAGATCTCTTAGAACGTATGAATGCAGTTTCTACAATTATGGATGCAGATAAAGAGATTCTTCGTTTACAAGAACAAGATCTTCAGCAAATCGAAGATGATAAAAAAGCGATTGATGAAAAAGAAAAATCTTTAGAAGTAGACAAACAAAAATTAGCAAAAGCACAGAATGAGTTACAAGAGAATTTAAAGAAACGCCAAGAAAACTTGCAGTCTGTGCAAGCAAAATATAATGAAGTTTCAAGTCAACTTACGCTTGCTGCGCAAGAAAAATCAAAGATTGAAGCAGATATGAAGAGCGTACAAGATACAATTGCCCGCGAGCAAGCGGCAGCAAAAGCAGCAGCAGAAGCACGTGAAAAAGCAGCTGCAGATGAAAAAGCAGCAGCTGCAGAAGAAGCAAAGGCGAGAGGAACAGTACCAGGATCTAAACCGAATGACAATAACGGCCCTAGCAAAGGCGGAAATGAGATGTATGTAGAAGCTACGGCTTACACAAATGATCCAAGTGAAAATGGGAAGCAGCCTGGTGAGCATGTATATACTAAATGGGGAGAATATGATTTAACTGCAAATCCAAATATGAAAGTAATTGCAGTTGATCCATCGGTTATTCCATTGGGCTCACACGTATGGGTTCAAGGATATGGAAATGCGATTGCCGCTGATACTGGTAGTGCTATCAAAGGACATAAAATCGATGTTTTCATACCGGATAAAGGATTATCTAAATCTTGGGGTAGAAAACAAGTTCGTGTTGTCATTTTAGATTAAAAAAAAACCTACTTTGCAAAAAGCAAAGTAGGTTTTTTTTATATTAAATGTTAAGTTGAGTTTGCATTTTGTAAAGTTTAGCATACAATAATGGTAAGAGGTGGTAAATTTGACCATTTATAATCGAGTAAAAGAGCTACGAGCCCGTTTTAATTTTACACAAAGCGTATTGGCTGAAAAAGTGGGTGTAACGAGGCAAACCGTTGCAGCTATTGAAAAAGGAGATTACGTTCCATCATTATTATTAGCGCTCATGATTTGTGATGTGTTTGGTTTACAAATGGAAGAAGTATTTGTATTACAAAAGGAGGAAGCAGAAAATGAATAGAATTGGTCTTTCTTATGTAATAAATATATTTATTCTTGCTATAGCTGGTTGGACATTTGTTGAGTATTTTCATGTCATTACGGATCTTGCAAACATCGTACGTACTGAAAAGCAAACGTGGACTGTTACGATGAATATAATGCCAATTACATTGCTATTGATTGTAGGGATAGGGGTATTCATTGGTTACAAAGTACAAAAAAAGAAATATAAGAAATTATCATTTTGGACATTTCCGTTACTATTTCCAAGTGAAGATGAGAGAGAGGAAATATTGACCGCGAAAGCGTGCCGTACTACATTTCTTTCGCTATGGTTTATTATGCCTTTTGCAGCTGTATCCTTAATTGTTTACCCTCTATTAAATGTAGACATCCCAGAATACCCGCTGTATGTATTATTTGTCACTTTATTAATTCAAATGACAGTATTTCATATTTCTTTATATCGTAATAAGATTGTGTAAAAGATGTGCTTTAGCACATCTTTTACATATACTTAAAACGTGGTAGATTCTTCAGCATTTTTACAAAAATGTAATAAATTCTACAGGAGAGGATTTACAAATTCTTTTTATGATAGAAAATATTGAGACTAGAGAATGTTGCGATAGGGATGAGACAAGGAAGTCTAATAAATAAGAAGATGCAGTATTCTGGTTTAATATGATGCCTCCGGTGTTTTCTGTGGACAGTCCCCACTGATGGAAGTTTCACTTTATTTCGCATTAGGAAGTGCTGCTCACTTTGTCTTCCGTATGTTACTTGTATATCTAGCATTCTTATTTTATGATTTTATATAAGGGGAATTTTGTGAGAGAAAGGAATTGGGGCATGAATAAAAAAAGGATTTATAGTATATTAGCACTTCTATTATTTGTGGTAGGTGGTATTTTAATTGCAAAACCTTTTTATGACGGTTATAAAGCTGGGAAAATGCAAGAAGAAAACCTACAAACTATTAAGAAAATGAAGTACGAAAAGCAAGAAATAAAATTTGCTGATGCTTCTAATATAAAACAACCGGACTTAGCGGATGTGGCAAATGCTTCATTAGATGAGAAGCAAGTTATCGGACGCATGGCTATTCCAACCATTGGATTAGAGCTACCAATTCTAAATTCTTCGACAGAGAAAAATTTATTATCAGGTGCAGCAACGGTAAAAGAGAAACAAGAGATGGGAAGAGGGAATTACGCATTAGCAGGACATAATATGTCAAAAAAAGGTGTATTATTTAGCGATATTTCGAACTTAAAAAAGAACGATAAAGTATATTTATATGATAGTGAAAATGAGTATGAGTATGCGGTAAAACAGATAACAGAAGTAACGCCGGATAAATGGGAAGTTGTTGAAGATCACGGAAAAGATGAAGTGACGCTTATTACGTGTGCATCTGTGCTTGATAATTCAAAACGATATATAGTGTCTGGAGATTTCGTACAGATGAAAAAAAATAAATAGTTAAAAGAAAGTCCACTTTCAACGAAAGTGGACTTTCTTTTAACTAATAATTGGGAAGTAAAAGAATATTATAGTGTATATTACAAAATTTATTTATGTTTGTATAATAAATGTATTATATATAAATTTAGGGAGGATACAGTATGATTAAAAAAGGAAAGTCATTTATCTTAGCAGCAGGTATTGCAGTATTAGTAGCACCGATTTCAGCTTATGCACATCCAGGGAATACAGATGCCAATGGTGGACATACGTGTCGTACAAACTGTGAGAAGTGGGGATTACAATATGGAGAATATCACTACCATAATAAGAAGGAACCATCTTCTAATAGCGGTACAACACAACAAGCACCTAGTCAAGATAATAGTGCTATAGAAGCACAAAAGCAAGCTGAGGCAAATCGTAAGGCTGAAGAAGAAAAACAGCGTGTGGCAGAAGAACAACGAAAAGCTGAAGAAGCAAAGCAGAAAGCGGAGATGGAAAAGGGACAAGTTGAAGGGAAAACAGCTGGAGAAAAAGATTTTCAAGAAGGGAAGAATAATGTAGCAGAGTATTTGAATGGAAAATCAGACTACTATAAGCAAGCATTTACTGAGGCTTACACAGCGACATGGTCATTATTAGAACAAAAAAAGGTGCAATTTGAAAAAGGGAAAGAGCAAGGATTAGCTCAAGAAACAATGGACGATAGTCAAGTTTCCTCAGAATTTAAAGCAAACTTTGCGGAAGGCTTTCAGGCGGGGAATAAAGAGAGGACCGAAAAAATTAAGAAAGAGCAATTTGAGTTAGGGGAGAAGGCTGGAAAAGAGTTAGCAGAAAAGAAGCCTATAAATATGGATAAAGCAGACTATGTGAAAGCATATGAAGAAGGGTATGAAAAAGGTTACAAATCTGTGAAAGAGAAGGTAGAAAAAGAAGGGTACACAACTGCATTTGAAAGCTATGATTTAAAAGTTCCATCGAAGTATAAAAAGAATGAATTGTTAAAGAAATGGTTTGAAGAAGGATTTAAATCGAATAAGAAGGCAGCCGAAATTCGTGAAGCAGGATATGAAAATGGCACAAGTTGGACTTCATTCTTCTATAAGCGCTTTGTACCAAGTGATTACAAAGAATATAAAGAGTTATATAAGCAAGCGATAGAAAAAGGAGAAAATAAATAAAAAAGATGAGGGGTTGCACCCTCATCTTTTTTATTCCATCATTTTTACTAATTTCTTTGAAATTAATAGCAATATACATCCTAAGAAAATAGCGGTAGCTCCAATAACAGCAAATACTTCTGAATAACCTAATGAAGTTGTAAAATTCGCTAACTGTCCACCTAAAATATTAGCGACACCTGTACTTGCGAACCAAACACCCATTAATAAAGATGCGAGTTTGACAGGAGCGAGTGCACTTACCATTGATAGTCCGACTGGAGATAAGAACAATTCACCTAACGTATGGAATAAGTAAGTAAAGACAATAAAGAGCAGATTCGCTTTTTCGGTAATGTCTTGTTCATTACTTCCTGTTTTTAATGTAGCGACAAGAAGAATCATATAACCAATTCCAAGTAAAATCATCCCGAGACCCATTTTTGTTGGGATTTTCAAATCACCGCGTTTTGTAGAAGCAAGCTTTGTCCAAAGTACGGAAACAACTGGTGCTAATAAAATAATAAATAGTGGGTTTACAGATTGAAACCAAGATGTTGGAATTTCCCAACCGAATATAGTGCGATCTACAAAGCTATTTGTATATAACGTTAAAGAACTACCAGCCTGTTCAAATCCAGCCCAGAAGAAAACAACGAAACACGTTATAATGATAATAACAGCTGTATGCTGTTTTTCTTTTTTTGTTAATGGTGTATTTCCAGCTGTTTTGTTGCCTGTTTCTGCTTGTAAAGCTGCTGTCGGTTTTTTACCAATGTCACCAAGAAAACGATTTGATAATGTTGTAAATAAAATTTGTCCGACAACCATCCCGATGGAAGCAGCTAAAAATCCATATCGGAAACCATAATGAATAACGCCATCTACTGTTGTTTTAAACAAATCTTCTGATAAATATCCGCAAACGAGTGGAGCAAGGAATGAACCTACATTGATTCCCATGTAGAAAATCGTAAAGGCACCATCACGGCGCGAATCATTTTCTGGATATAAATCTCCGACAAGAGTAGAAATATTTGGTTTAAAGAAACCGTTCCCGATAATAATGAGCGCTAACCCGAGGTATAGTCCTAATTGGCTTTGCAGGGCAAATAACGTAAGGTTACCAAGTGCAATTGTTATACCACCGAGTGTAATAGCTAATCGTCTACCAAGATAACGATCTGTTAAGAATCCACCAATCAATGGGGTGAAATAACAAGCTCCTGTATAAAAACCGTAAATAGTAAGTGCCCAGCTTTTACTAAAACCAAGTCCACCGTTTATTAAGGCTGTTGTTAAATATAATGTTAATAATCCTCGTAATCCGTAATAACTAAATCGTTCCCACATTTCTGTGAAGAAGAGTAAGTATAAACCTGGAGGATGTTTCTTTTTTTGCTGTTGTTTCTCATCAAGGTGTATGGCAGCTTCCATATATAATTCCTCCTGACATGAATAAAAATAAAGTTAATAGTTTTATCTATTTAATAGTTTACATTGTTAACTATTAAAAGTCAATAAAGGTAGATTTTTCGTAAGAAATTGGAAATGAAAAATAACAACCAAGAAAAAGTGTTCATGTATAAAGAAGCCCCCTTTTCATAAGAGAAGGGGGCTTCTTTTATCCTGCATTAACGGGCAGTAAGACCCCTTCAAGATTCAGAGAAAAGGGTGGGGGTCTTACTGCCCGATTGGTTCAACTAACCATCAGTGGGGGATGAAAAACGCCCACTGATAGAAGTTTCTCTTTATTAGTCTAGCTAATTTTAGAAGGGGAAAAAGATGAAAATTATAAAAAATTTATAAATTTAAGGTAAATTTTTCAAAAAAATATTTTTCAGGTCCATAGAAAAACTCCCTTCCTAATATGAGGAAGGGAGTAGCTTTATCCAATTCTTGAAGAAGATTTTTGAGTTTTATCTATTACATGAAATCCTTTCATATAATAAACAGCAACTAAAGCGATAATCCAAATCGGTCCAACGATTAATGCGATACGTGTATCAGTAGAATATGCCATAACTCCTAATACTAAAACAAGGAAAGCGAGTGTAATATAAGAGCTAAGTGGATACAGTGGCAATTTGTACGTTAATTTATTTTGTGCTTCCTGTGATAATCCTTTACGGAAGCGTAGCTGCGCAACTAAAATGACGCCCCAAGTCCAAATTGCTCCGAATGTTGAAATACTAGTTAGCCACGTAAATACTTTCGCAGGAACAAGGTAGTTTAAAACAACGCCTATTAATAATACGAAAGCTGTTGCTAAAATTCCTTTACTTGGAATGCCGTTTTTATTTAAATGACCAAACTTCTCTGGTGCCTGTTTTTGTTGTGCTAATGTAAATAGCATACGGCCTGTACTAAAGAGACCACCATTACAAGAAGAAAGGGCAGCTGTTAATACAACAAAGTTAATAATTCCTGCTGCTTTTGCGATGCCGATTTGTTCAAACGTTAGTACAAATGGACTTCCTTTTTCGCCAAACTCATTCCACGGATAAATCGCCATCATAACGAATAGAGCCCCTACATAGAAAATTAAAATGCGCCAAAAAACGTTATCGATTGCTTTAGATAATGTTTTTTTCGGATTTTCTGCTTCTCCAGCTGTTACACCGATTAACTCTACTCCTAAGTAAGCAAATAGTACCATTTGTAGAGAAAGAAGAAGACCAGAGAAACCATTTGGGAACCAACCACCGTGTGACCAAAGATTTGAAATTCCAGTCGCTACGCCGCCATTTCCAAAACCAAATAAAATAATACCAGTACCAATCACAATCATACAGATGATTGTGACAATTTTAACTAGAGCAAACCAAAATTCAAGTTCTCCATACACTTTAACAGATAAAAAGTTTAATGCACTCATTAATACGAGAGCAATCAACGCCCAAATCCAACGTGGAATGTCAGGGAACCAATATTCCATATAAATACCTGCGGCTGTAATTTCAGCCATACAAGTAACAACCCATAAAAACCAATAGTTCCAGCCTGTTATATAACCTGCTAATGGGCCTAAATAGTCATGTGCATATTTACTAAACGAACCGGCAACAGGTTGTTCAATTGCCATTTCTCCAAGCGCACGCATAATGAAAAAGATAGCAAGACCTGCAATGATATAACCAAATAAAATGGATGGTCCTGCTAGTTTAATAGCAGAAGCTGATCCTAAAAATAATCCAACTCCAATAGCAGATCCAAGGGACATAAGTGTAATATGTCGTTGTTTTAATCCGCGGTTTAAAGTTTCTGCTTTGTCTGTGTGCTTCATAGTAAGCCCCCTTTATTATAAGAAAAAATATTGTATTCGCTTACAAAGTGTCTAACTATTTAAAATTATAAAACATTTATTCCTGTTATGCTACAAAAAAAGACAATATTTTCTGTACTATATCTGCAGTTTGTATACTTAATTTTAAAATTCAAACTATTATTGAGTGTATTGACTCTCCTTTTTATTGATTGGTAAGATTAAGTGTTATATTTTCTCACATGATAAAGTGAAACTTCCATTGGTGGGGGATTTTACTGCCCGTTAATGCGGGATAAAGTGAAACTTTCATTTGTTGAATTAATTGAATTTTAACGGGGAATAATTCTCCATCTATCTTCTTTAGGGGAAGCCTATTGTCTGTTAGCAAAAGCTAATTTGAGAAGATATTTATGATAACAATTTCATTACATAGGAAGGATAACCGGTATGTTTCAATTAAAGAAATACAATACTTCTGTAAAGCAGGAGATTTTAGCTGGTATTACGACGTTTTTCACATTTGCGTACATTCTTGTCATCAATCCGAAGATTTTGTCTGATGCAGGAGTGCCGTTCGATCAAGCCTTTACGGCAACAATTATTGCCACAATTATTGGAACATTATGTATGGCATTTTTAGCAAATTACCCAATCGTGATTGCACCGGCAATGGGAATGAATGCCTACTTCGCGTACTCTGTTGTTCAAAACGCAGAAGGCATTACATACGTTATTGCATTTTCAGCTGTATTTTTGACAGGTATTATTTTTCTTTTACTTTCATTTACATCGTTTCGTCAAAAACTAATTGAGTCGATTCCGGATAGTTTAAAGCATGCGATTGCGGCAGGAATAGGTTTGTTCATTGCATTTATAGGGCTTCGTTTATCAGGTATTATCGTAGATCATCCTACAAACTTAGTTACCATTGGAAATTTTCATTCTCCCTCTGTTGTGCTAACGTTAATTGGTTTAGTTTTAGCTGCAGTATTAATGGTATTAAACGTAAATGGTGCACTGTTTATTAGTATGATTGTAACGGGAATCATTGCCTTTTTTACAGGACAATTGAAGTTTAGCGATAAACTTGTAGCAGTTCCGCATTTACCAGAAGGAATGATTACATATAATCCGATTCACGCTGTGACGGATGTAATGGAATACGGATTATATGGTATTGTATTTTCATTTTTGCTTGTATTGTTATTTGATACAACAGGAGCATTGCTTGGGTTAATTAAGCAGACTGGTTTAAAGACAGATAATGCAGAAGGACGTTTTGGAAAAGCATTTATTGCAGATGCAATTGGAGGAACAGTAGGGGCAATGTTTGGAACAAGTCCAACAGCAGCTACAATCGAATCTTCTGCTGGTATTGCAGCAGGAGGAAAGACAGGATTAACAGGTATAGTCGTTGTTGGATTAACAATTATTACAGCTTTCTTTAGTCCTGTAATTGCATCATTATCAAGTGTAGCGGCAATTACAGCACCTTCTCTTATTATTGTTGGTAGCCTAATGGCGCAAAATGTTCGAGAAGTAAATTGGAATGACTTTGAAGACGCGCTTCCAGCATTCTTTATCTTCGTTGGTATTCCGCTCACATCAAGTATTGCGAACGGTATAGCACTTGGCTTCTTAATTTATCCGATTTTAAAAATTGTAAAAGGAAAAGGAAAGGAAGTACATCCATTTCTTTATTTCTTTGCTATATTATTTGGTTGTCATTTGTTTTTATAATAAATTACAAAAAAGAGCTTCTCGTATGAGACGCTCTTTTTTGTACATAGTAAAATAGATTATAAGATTTTGTACATTAATTTGTGTAATCCAATTGGCGGAATATCGAATATTTCACCATATTTTTGAAATCCTAATCGTGTATAATAATTTGCAACGGTGATTCGGGCATTACACCATAGAAGCTGTGCACGGCGCTCTGTTAATATTGCTTCAGCACTGTGAATTAAAGTACTTCCAGCATGCTGTTTGCGGAAATTTTGTCTTGTGGCCATTCCTCTTAAGCGATAATGAATGCCTTCTCCTAAAGAAGGATGTGTTTCATAAGAAAAGGAAGCAATACTAATAAGCATATTGTTCATAAATGCTCCGAGGTGAAAGGTATTTTCTTCATTATCAGAAGTATATTTACAGTCTTCTAAACTTTGATTAGGCCGTAAAATTTCGTGGCGAAGTGCATATGTTTGAGAGCAATCAATTCGCTTTATTTCGACCATACACAGACCTCTCTTCTTATGTCATATTAACGGACAGGAACAGCCCTTATTTATCGGTTTTATCCCGCATTTACGGGCAGTAAGACCCCCATCTCAAGATTCAGAGAAAATCGAAGAAGTTAGGTGGGGGATGAAGCCCCCATCTACTGATGGAAGTTTCCCTTTATTTTTATAGAATAGTAATTGCTTGTTTCCCCATTTGTTCCCATGCTTTTTCAAATTGAGCACGAGGAATACCTTTACGCGGTTTGTTTGCCAATGGATCATTTACATATACAAAATTTTGATCATAACCAACAACAACAGCGCTATGTTCATAATATGTAATCTTTACTTCTCCAGCATTTGTATCCCAAGTTTCAAAGCTTCCCTTATCTAGCGGCTGAAAAGTTGTATTAACAATAACCCATACCGGTGAACCAGCACTAAGCACTTTATATATATCTTCTATCTCTCTTCCTGTTAAATCAATTGTTTTATCTGGAACATACTTTTGTGCTAATTGAAAAATCGGCTGATGGTATACACCGTAACCTGGCTCAGACTTTGTATAAATATTTCCTACAAATCCTTCATGAGGATTTCCTCGCAAACCATTCGCCTCAAACGGTACACGTTCAATTTCATCCGCAAGCTTCATTTTGTCAACTTGAATTCCTTTATATTGCAGTAACATTGCTAAACTTGTCACTTCACAACCTCTTTCTAATTCAGGAAGTTGCTTTATAAATGGCACATTTTCAATCATCACTTGATCCTTCATTTCATATGAAAAGTCTATGCGGAGCTCTTCAGTTTTTTGAAAAATTTTATTTTTCCCTGTTTCAATTACTCCCATAACATCCTTACTGCATGCCGCACTAACAATAACTCCAATTCCTAAAACACATATGTATTTGACCATCCTAAACATATATCTAACTCCATTACATAATTATTTTCTTACATTTTCCAAAATAATACTCTCTTTATTGTACCGTTGTTTTCACTAGTTTACTAGAATGATTATATGAATCGTTATTTCAGTATACCGTCATAAAATTCCCATTTTTTAAAATAAAAAGATTTTTTAATATACAATTTCAGAATATTTTGTTAGAATATAACATGCTTAACCTAGTGAAACTTCTTCATTAAGGATAAGCAAATTCACTAGCGGATTTAATTGTGATTCTACTAAAAAATATGAGGTGAGGGGTATATGATACAAAAAGAGAATCAGCAAAATGAACTAAAACGTACGATGCAAAGTAGACACCTCTTTATGATTGCTCTAGGAGGAGTTATCGGAACAGGGTTATTTATGGGATCAGGACAAATTGTTCACAACGCTGGACCTGGCGGAGCTATTCTTGCCTATTTAGTTGGCGGGTTTGTTATGTATTTAACAATGCTTTGTCTCGGAGAGCTAACAGTTGCGATGCCTGAAGCTGGCTCTTTCCAAAGCTACGCTAGCCGATTTATTTCACCAGGTTTTGGATTTGTCGTGGGATGGATGTATTGGCTAAACTGGGCTGTTACCGTTGGAGTTGAACTAACGACTGTCAGCATTTTAATGAAACGTTGGTTTCCAGATGTTTCATCTTGGATATGGTGTGTTGTATTTGCTGCCGTGCTCTTTATTGTAAACGCTTCATCTGCACGTGCATACGCTGAAACTGAATTTTGGTTTGCGAGTGTTAAAGTGATAACGATTATTGTTTTTATTTTACTTGGCGGTGCCGTCATGCTTGGGCTATTAGACTTTAATGGTAAGCCCGCGCCAATGTTCCATAACTTCACAGAAAATGGCGGATTATTTCCAAACGGACTTCCAGCTGTTCTTCTTACGATGATTACCGTTAACTTTGCGTTCCAAGGAACAGAGTTAATCGGTATTGCCTCAGCTGAAAGTAAGCAACCGGAAAAAACAGTACCACGTGCTATAAAAAATACAATTTGGCGTACACTTTTCTTTTTCGTCCTTTCAATTACTGTGGTCGTTGGATTACTACCATGGCAAGAAGCAAATCTTGTGGAAAGTCCTTTCGTACTCGTTTTTGACACAGTTGGAATTCCGTATGCAGCAGACATTATGAACTTTGTTATTATTACAGCTGTATTATCGGTAGCAAATTCTGGTTTATATGCAAACTCTCGTATGCTTTGGGCGATGTCAAAACAAGGAATGGCAAGTCCTGCCTTTTCAAAATTAACGAAAAAAGGAGTACCGCTCAACGCGTTAATTTTCAGCCTTATATTTGCTAGCCTTTCTCTTTTAACAAGTGTATTCGCTGCTGATACCGTCTTTTTAGTATTAACATCTATTGCAGCGATGGCAGCTGTCGTTGTTTGGATGTCTATTGCTGCATCTCAATTTTTCTTTAGAAGAGACTTTATAAAAAATGGTGGGGATATACGAGAATTAAAATACCGCGCTCCACTTTATCCACTCGTTCCTATTTTGGCGTTCTCTTTAAACTTTGTTACATTCATAAGCTTAGCGTTTATTCCAGATCAACGTATTGCTTTATATTGTGGAATTCCATTCATGATTATTTGTTACATTTTTTATCGTGTAAAATTTAAAAAAATTGTCACATTTGAACAACAAAAAAATGTTTCATAAGTAATAAAATAAATATATAAAATATTCGGCTATTTCAACTTATTATGAGATAGCTTTTTTCTATTTATTGGATATTCTGGTATAACTTTATTTATCTTAAAATTTTAAAAATCGAGATATGGCATTAAAAATAGTTTACAATATTAGCAAGTTACAAAAGTTTTTCATCGTAAAAACTGTGTATTTGTGTCTATTTTTTAACAATATCTTAAAAACTATTGCCATCTATAAATTAATAGGTTTATATTGTTTTATTGGCATAGTTTCAATCCAAGGAGAAAGGAGATTTTCAATCGTGCAACTGAAAAAAAAGTTTTGGAAGTTGGCTTCACTTCTTCCACTATCACTACTCTTGTTCCTCGGTGGATGCGACAAAATCGCTGTATTAAATCCACAAGGACCTGTTGCAAAAACACAGTATGATTTAATTGTTTGGTCAATGATACTGATGTCTGTAATTATTCTAGTCGTATTCGTCTTGTTTACAGTTATTTTAATTCGTTACCGTGAAAAACCAGATAATATGGACTATGAGCCACCTGATATACACGGTAATACTCTTTTAGAAATTATCTGGACTATTTTCCCTGTTATCATCGTGATTGCATTATCAATTCCAACGGTAAAAGCAACATATGCATCGGAAAAGCCTCCAGCACAATCAAAAGATATAAAACCTGTTGAAATTTACGTTACATCTGCAAACTGGAAATGGTTATTCAGTTATCCTGAGGAAGGAATTGAAACCGTTAACTATTTAAATGTACCAGCAGGTGTACCAATTCAATTTAAATTAACTTCTGTCGGTCCAATGAATGCTTTCTGGATTCCAGAACTTGGTGGTATGAAGTATACAATGGATAATATGGTCATGGATTTATACCTACAAGCTGATAAACCAGGTTCTTATACTGGACGTAGTGCAAACTTCTCTGGTGAAGGATTTACTGACATGGAGTTTGAACTTGAAGCTAAAACAAAAGAAGACTACAACAAGTGGGTAAAAGAAGTACAAGAAACTGCCCCTAAATTATCAGAAAACAAGTATAAAGAAATTATTGAACCAGGTGTAGTAGGGCGTATGACGTTCTCTAGCGATCATTTAAAATATGTAGATCCAAAATCACTTGAATATTGTGATTACAACTACTACAAAAACAAAAAGTAACAACGACTATTCCAACAGATTGGAGTGAATACAGTGAAGCTTGATGAATTTTTTGTCACAGGCGATCCGATTATCTACGGAGCGGACGTATCTATTGTTCTTGTGACATTAGCAATCCTTTTCATACTAACAAAGTACAAAAAATGGAGATGGCTTTGGGATGAGTGGTTAACTTCTGTTGACCATAAGAAAATTGGGACTATGTATATTCTTTCAGCGATTTTAATGCTGTTCCGTGGTGGTATGGACGGCTTAATGATCCGTGCCCAATTAACGTTTCCTGACACAACTTATTTAAATGCTGAACACTATAACGGCATCTTTACAACGCACGGCACTGTAATGATTCTCTTCATGGCAATGCCATTTGTTATGGGATTAATGAACATTGTTGTACCTCTTCAAATTGGGGCGCGTGATGTTGCATATCCTTTCTTAAACTCATTAAGTTTTTGGTTATTCTTTGTAGGTGCTATGTTATTTAACATCTCCTTCGTTGTCGGTGGTTCTCCAGACGCTGGATGGACATCGTACTTCCCAATGGCTGGTAAAGAGTTTAGCCAAGGCGTAGGAAACAACTATTATTCAATTGCATTGCAGATTGCGGGTCTCGGTACGCTGATGACAGGGATTAACTTCCTTGTTACGATCTTGAAAATGCGTGCACCAGGCATGAAGTTAATGAAAATGCCAATGTTTACATGGTCTATTTTAATCACATGTGTAATCATTATCTTTGCTTTCCCAGTATTAACAGTTGCTCTTGCATTAATGACATTTGACCGTCTATTTGATGCTCACTTCTTTACGATGGCGAGCGGTGGTATGCCAATGCTTTGGGCGAACTTATTCTGGGTATGGGGTCACCCTGAAGTATATATCGTTATTTTACCGGCATTCGGTATTTTCTCTGAAATCATAAGTACATTCTCGCGTAAACGTCTATTCGGATATAGCGCGATGGTTTACTCAATGGTTGCTATCTCAGTTTTAAGTGGTCTTGTATGGCTCCATCACTTCTTTACAATGGGCGCAGGACCATCGGTTAACTCATTCTTCTCGATTTCAACAATGGCGATTTCGATTCCAACCGGTGTTAAAATCTTTAACTGGTTGTTTACAATGTATAAAGGTCGTATTCGTTTTACAGTTCCAATGCTTTGGTCATTGGCGTTTATTCCAAACTTCGTAATCGGTGGAGTTACGGGTGTTATGCTTGCGATGGCAGCAGCTGACTATCAGTACCATAACAGCTACTTCCTAGTTGCTCACTTCCACTACGTATTAATCGCAGGTACAGTATTTGCGATGCTTGCTGGATTTACATTCTGGTATCCAAAAATCACAGGTCATATGCTAAACGAACGCCTTGGTAAATGGACATTCTGGATCTTTATGAGCGGATTTAACATCTGTTTCTTCCCAATGTACTTCCTAGGTTTAGACGGTATGACACGTCGTATGTACACATACTCTGCAAACCTTGGATGGGGTGGATTAAACATGATCGCATCTGTTGGTGCAGTAATGATGGGTATTGGCTTTATCTTATTATGCTACAACGTAGTTTACAGCATTCGTCATGGCGAGCGTGATTTAACTGGAGATCCTTGGGATGGCCGTACACTTGAATGGGCAACACAGTCTCCTGTACAACATTACAACTTTGCAGTAGTACCAGAAATTAAGCAAAGCGATATATTCTGGGAAATGAAGAAAAACGGTGAGTCTATTACACCAAAACCTGAAGACTTGAAACCAATTCATATGCCAAGCAATTCAGGTGTTCCAATTATTATGTCTTGTTTTATTGGTCTTGCAGGTTTTGCATTAGTATTTAGCTGGTTCGGGTTAGCAATTGTTGGTGGTATTGGTATGTTAGCTTGTATGATCTGGCGTTCGTTTGATTACGACAACGGATATTACATTAGCGTAGATGAAATTAAAAAGACAGAACATGTTGCATGAGAGGTGAAACGAAATGGCGGCTTTAGATAAAAGCTTACCTCTAGAATATCAAACTGAACAAAGCAGATTGAATATTTTAGGGTTTTGGATTTTCCTTGGGGCTGAAATCGTGCTATTTGCAACGCTTTTCGCCTCTTACCTAGTATTAGCTGGTAGTACCGCAGGTGGTCCAACACCAGCACAACTTTTCGAAGTAAAGCCTGTTATGATTGAAACACTTTTACTTTTAACAAGTAGTTTCACATGCGGGATCGCAATTCATGAAATGCGTAAAGAAAACAAAAATGGTATGCTCCTATGGTTTATCATTACATTACTGTTAGGCGCTGGCTTCCTTTACATGGAGATTGAAGAATTTGCACTGTACGCAAGCCACGGTGCTACACTACAAACAAGCGGATTCTTATCTGGGTTCTTCGTTCTTCTTGGAACGCATGGTGCCCACGTAACGGGTGGTATCATTTGGGCAACTTGTGTTATTATCCAAATTTTAAAACGAGGACTGACACCAGTTACAGCTCGTAAAGTATTTATTATCAGCTTATACTGGCATTTCCTTGATGTTGTTTGGATCTTCATTTACACACTAGTTTACTTGAACGGGATGGTGGCGTAATAATGGGACAAAACAATACACAAGCAAATCGACACGCTCATAGCGGATTTCCATGGTCACACGTTTTCGGATTTGTTTTATCACTTGCATTAACGTTCCTTGCTTTATATGTAGCGTTATATACAAGTTTGCCATTTGCAACAATCTTAACGAGCATTCTTATAATGGCAGTGGCACAAGCCGCATTACAATTAGTTATGTTTATGCACATGACAGAAGGAGAAGGCACAATACAAACACTCACAATCGTATTCCACTTCTTCATCGCTGCAGTAACGGTTGTTGGTACGGTTTGGATTTTCTTCTCTATGTAACACGTATTTTCAAAAGTCTGTTGGGGCAATGCCTCAGCAGGCTTTTTTATATCCCTTAAATACTTATATACATATAATGGTTTAGCACTGCGTCTTCTACTCCCCTTACATAATGTACTCATTATTCAAAATCATTAATATCTCATGGTACTACGAAACTATAGCATGGAGATCCCCCCCCATAATGAAATTTTCACCTTATTCTTTATAGAAAGAGATTAATTCATTAAAGCTTAATTGTGCAATAAGCTCGCAATATTCCTTAAGTTACATTTTTTGTATGGTAAAATATTACTATCATATGTTGCTAAGGAAGTGTTAAGACATGTCAATATCAACTTTAGCTCTTTTATTACTCGGGGAAGTACTTATCGCAATTATACTGATTGGCCTCAGCATTGAAATTTGGAGTTATGGATGGAAAAAAACAAACGGAGTAAAGTATTCTTGCATGTTGCTTTCTCTTATTATTGGAACCAGTAGCATATTGGGGCTTTGTATAGCACCAGCCTATTTTTTCATACAACTTACAGATAAGGTAAAATTTTAACTTTATGGTTATTGATTATTAGTTGAACCAATCGGGTTTTTACGGGCAGTAAGATCCCCCACCTAACTTCTTCGATTTTCTCTGAATCTTGAGGTGGGGGTCTTACTATCCGTTAATGCGGGATAAAAAAGCTATCAAATCCGATAGCCTTTTTATTTTTTTAATTCATAAATCAATAACATTTAATAGTAATAATTATCAGAATAATGTTTGTTTTATTGGCTGTACACGCTATAATAACAGGTAATTTAGTGGAGAAAGGATGATTGTATATGGATATTATACAAGAAGCATCTATTTCGAAAGAGCAGCTTATTCAATGGAGAAGACATTTTCATATGTATCCTGAGCTTTCTTATCATGAAGAAAAAACGTCTCAAATGGTTTACGATATACTACAAACATTTCCTCATCTAGAAGTTTCACGTCCAACGCAGTATAGTGTGATGGCAAAATTGGTTGGTAGACAGCCAGGAAGAACAATTGCGCTTCGTGCTGATATGGACGCACTACCTATTGAAGAAGAGAATAAGTTTGATTTTGTTTCTAGATATCAAGGAGTGATGCATGCGTGTGGACATGATGGACATATTGCGATGTTACTTGGCACAGCATACACACTTTCACAAAAGCGGGATCAAATTCAAGGTGAAATTCGTTTTTTGTTTCAACATGCTGAGGAGAACTTTCCGGGCGGTGCACAGGAAATGGTTGACGCTGGTGTTATGGAAGGGGTCGATTACATTATTGGTGCACACCTTTGGGCACCACTGGAAGTTGGGAAAATTGGTGTTGTATATGGTCCAGCAATGGCTGCTCCTGATGCGTTTTCGATTACGATTGTGGGAAAAGGCGGACATGCTGGTATTCCGCATGAAACGGTTGATAGTATTGCAATTGGCACACAATTTGTTTCTCAATTACAACAAATTGTCTCTAGGCTTACTAATCCGTTAGACTCATTAGTGTTATCTGTAACACAGTTTCATGCAGGGACAACTCATAATGTAATTCCTGACAGTGCGACAATTGGAGGAACAGTAAGAAGTTTACGGGATGAACTTCGGAAGCAAACAGCAGAGCGAATTGAGAGAATTGTAAAATGTATTACAGAGGCATACGGGGCATCCTATACATTTACATATGAATATGGATATCGCCCAGTTGTAAATGAAGAGAATGTAACAAGGCATGTAGAAAATACGGCATTGCAACTTTTAGGAAGGGAACAAGTTGTTCATTTACAGCCGACGATGGCTGGAGAAGACTTTTCCGCATTCTTGCAAAAAGCCCCAGGTACGTTTTTCTTTATTGGAGCCGGAAATCAAGAGAAAGGAATTAGATATCCACATCATCATCCGCTTTTTACAATTGACGAGGATGCCTTGCCAATCGGTGTAGAAATGTTTGTTTCATCCGTTTTGAACTTTATGAGAAAAGAGAAATAAAATAGTGTTTCACTCGAGTTATCCTGTTACAAAAGGATAACTCTTTTTGTATATATTTGTTTGAAGTGGAGAAATATAACTACAACATTTTGAAAAAAGAAAGTTAGATGATAAAGATGATTCAGTTAGATGCTAACTTATCGAAAATTACCAATGCAATTCGAGAAAAGTTAGATTCACCTAATGACTTAACTGTGCGTGAATTTTCTCTTTCAGGAACAAGCGATCGATGTGCAGTTATATTTTTATGCGGACTAAGCAATAAAGACATGATTCATCGTTTTATTATTCGACCATTGCAGTATGAAGATATTCCTAAACAAGCTCCAATTATTCAAACATTAATCGATCGATTTTTGTCAGTTGGAGAAGTGAGTATCGCAAAGACATTTCCGGATGTTATGAATGCACTATTAGCAGGCGATACAATTGTGCTACTGGATGGTATTCCTTCTGCAATGATTGTAAATTTCCGTGAATGGGAGAAACGAAGTCTTGATTCACCGACGACAGAGACAATTATTCGAGGGCCTAATTTAGGATTTATTGAAGATGTGAATGTAAACAAAATGTTAATTCGGCGTCACATCCGTGACCCGCAATTACGTTTTCATTCCTATATTATGGGGAAACGTTCACAGAAGGAAGTAACATTAGCTTATATTGAAGATATTATTAATCCTTATATTGTAAAAGAATTAAACCGGAGACTGCAGTCTATTGAAACAGATATTATTTTTGAAACAGGAACGATTGAACAACTCATACAAGATAATAGATTGTCTCCTTTCCCTCAATTTTTAAATACAGAAAGACCAGATAACGTCGCAGCTTCACTTGCGAAAGGGAAAGCAGCTATTTTAGTAGACGGTTCTCCATTTGTACTTATTGCTCCAATGGTAATGATTGATATATTTCAATCGCCGGAAGATCACTATGAACGTTGGATGATTGGAACGTTGTTAAGAGGGCTTCGAATGTTAGCGGGAACGATTGCGATTTTATTACCGGCTATGTATGTAGCTCTTGTTTCTTATCATCAAGGGCTTATCCCCTCTAATCTTGCATATTCAATTGCTGGAGCGAGAGAAGGTGTTCCGTTTCCAGCATATATTGAGACGCTCATAATGGCTTTTACAATGGAACTGATTCGTGAAGCTGGAATTCGTCTACCTAAGCCGATGGGTCCAACGATTGGTATTGTAGGAGGCCTTGTTATTGGAGAAGCTGCTGTAAGTGCCGGCATTGTAAATCCGTTTCTTGTAATTATTATTGCAGTTACAGCAGTAGCTACATTTTCATTGCCAGTATATAGCATAACAATTACCTTTCGTATTTTGTTGTTTGCGTTTATTTTAGTTGCTACGGTCTTTGGTTTGTATGGAATTATTTTAGGATTAATTGCCTTAGCAATTCACATCGTAAATTTAACGAGTGTTGGAGTGCCATATTCTGCACCGATTGCACCTGCTTTTTATAAAGATTGGAAAGAAGATGTTGTACGTTTGCCTAAAGCAATGTTGAAAGAAAGACCGGAGTACTTACAACCAAAGGATAAAACATTGCGTTCAAAGGAGAGGGGATGAAGTGAAGCCATTTGAGTATGGAGATGAAGAAGTTGGTACTCGTGAACTCACGTTTGCTATATCTTCTACTATTATTGGTACAGGTGCACTTGCCATGCCGCGTGTTATGGCGACTCATGCGCTTTTTGCGGATGGATGGATTCTATTACTCCTAAGTGGATTAATATGTACTTGTTTTGCGTGGCTTATCTTGAAGGTTGCCATTTTATTTCCGAAACAAAATTTTGTTCAATATACGAGCGTGTATTTAACGAAGCCGATTACTTATATTATCTGTTTTGTTTTAATACTAACATTTACAGGAATTACGGCTCATGAAGCGCGAACAATTTCTATTATTTCTCAAACATATTTATTTAGTGATACACCTGTTCAGCTTTTGTCTTTTTTTTATTTGCTTGTTGTTGTTTATGGCGTTTGTGGATCTAGGGCAGGATTATTAAGACTTACTGTTCTGTTTTTACCTATTGTTTTTATTGCTATTATTTTGTTATCGCTGTTAAATGTTAATTTAATGGAATTTGAAAATTTATCTCCATTTTTTCAAACTAAAATTAGTAAATATATGGGTGGGATTAGAGAGTCTGCCTTTACATTTATTGGATTTGAGGTAGGTTTTTTCTATGCTGCTATACTCAAATCAACTAAAAACGCCCCTATGGCAGCGGCAAAAGGGGTTATGATTACTGTTTTATCCTATATGTTAATTTATATTACTTGTATAAGTGTATTTACTTATTTAACAACTAGCACTTTAACATATCCAACGATTGAACTTGGGAAAGAAATTGAAATAGGGGGAGGTTTTCTAGAGAGATTTGATGCAATCTTTTTTATAACATGGATTATTACCGTTTTTAATACAACTGCATTGTATTATGATGTGGCTATTTTTTTATTTTGTGCAATGTTTCCTGCAATAAAAAAGCATACGTTTATTTTTATTAGTGCGCCTATCATTTATGTTGTAAATAATATTCCAGGTAATTTGGATGTGATAAGTAAGTATGGTACATATTTAGCTTGGATTGACATGTCTGTTATGTTTGTTGTCCCTCTTCTCATTTTTACTTTCTATAAAATAAAAGGAGGGGGGAATAAAAATGAACCTTCTTCTTAAAATAATGAGTTGTCTGTTTTTGATTTTACTTATAAGTGGCTGCTCCGAACGGCAGGAAATTGAAGAAAGAGGGTTTGTTGTTGGTGTTGCATTAGACAAGGCAACGAATAAGGGAGAAAAAAGTGAAACGACAACTACCAGTTATTCCCCCCTTATAAAAGGAACGTATCAAATTGTGTTGCCTAGTTCTTTAACGCAGCAGGGAAGTAAACCGTCAAGTGGAGGAAATTACATTAATATTAATGCAACGGCTGATAGTGTATTTGCTCAAATTCGGGTTATCTCTAAGAAAATAAGTCGATCCTTATTCTTTCCTCATATAGAAGTGCTTATTTTTTCTGAGGACTTATTGAAAAAACCTTTCGTTTTAGAAGATACATTAGATGTATTTTTTCGTGATCATGAGATGCGAAGGAATATTCGGATCTTTATTTCAAAAGGAAGAGCGGAAGAAATTTTAAAGCAGAGTGCAAAACCAGAAAATTTACCCTCTAAATACGTAAGTATGATATCAAATCATGCGCAGAAAAATGCCCAAATGTTAGAAGCAGTTCGAATTGGTGATTTACAAGAGAAAATGTCTGCTGATCGAAGTTTTGTTCTTCCTATCTTAGGACTAACTCGGCAGGGAATTAAAATGGAAGGAGCAGCTGTATTTCGTGGAAAAGATACTAAATTTGTAGGCAGTCTAAATGGGATGGAAACATTAGGACTAAATTATATTGTTGGAAAAAAAGTAGGGGGATTTTTTAAAATAAAAAAAGGAAATCAGCTTATTGTATTTGAAATTCGTGAGATGCGTAGAAAAATCCACACATTCTTAACAAATCCTACAAAGCCTAAATTTGTAATTGATGTATATTTAGACGGAACATTAGCAGAAGTGTATTTAAGGAAAGATACTAAGGCGATGAGTTCTGAAGAAATCAGTAAATACCTTGCAAGTGAAATGGAAAAACAGATACAAAAAACAATTAAAGTTGTCCAAAAAGATTTAAAAGTAGATGTATTTGGATTAGGGGAATATTATAAGCGTCAAAATTATAAGCAATGGATAAAAATTAAAAAAAATTGGGACCAAGGTCAAAATTACTTTAGTACGAGTAACGTTATTGTTCGTGTGCATCCGAGTATTGAACATACAGGATCTGTGTTACCAGTAAGAAGGTGAGTAAAGGAGCGGCATAATGTTTACAACTTTAGGGATTATATGTACGATTTTAATGGCAACTCTCCCCTATACTGCTTATTTCATTCATAAAAAAATACAAGAATATGGTGCACAGCCTTGGCAAAAACAAATGCAGCAAAAAAAGAAACCCGAATAATACGTTGGGTTTCTTTTTTATCCCGTATTAACGGACAGTAAGACCCTCGCCTCAAGATTCAGAGAAAAACGAAGGAGATAGGTGGGGGATGAAGAAAATCCCCACTGATGGTTAGTTTCACTTTATTATACAAGTCCTAACCAATGTACCAATTGTGCCGTAAGGAATGTAACAACAATGGCAATTACAGTAGGGATGGCAAATGAAAGAAATGTCCATTTTGCACTTTTTGTTTCTTTATATATATTAACTAGTGTTGTTCCGCATGGGAAATGAAGAAGGGAGAACAACATCATGTTTAATGCAGTTAGCCAAGTCCAACCGTGTTCAAGAAACAGTTGTTTAATTTGTGTTAAGTTGTCTAACTCTGTTAATGAACCTGTTGATAAATAAGCCATTAATAAAATTGGAACAACAATTTCGTTTGCAGGTAAGCCGAGAATAAATGCTGCTAAAATGTATCCGTCAAGGCCAAGTAATTTTGCAAACGGATCTAAAAAATTTACGATATACATAAGAAGACTTGTGTCTCCAATAAATACATTTGCTAATACCCATGTTAATACTGCAGCGGGTGCGGCAACGATAACGGCACGTTTCAGAACGTATATTGATTTATCGAGCGTTGCGCGCACGATTGTATCCCAAATTTTAGGTTTTCTATAAGGTGGTAATTCTAACGTATAGTGAGTTGGAACACCTTTTAAAGCTGTTTTTGAGAGTGCCCATGACACGGTTAAAGTTACGATAATGCCAATTACAACCATACCGACAACAACTCCGGCTGTTACAAGGGTCTGCATACCACCTGTATATCCAGCGGCCATAAATAAAGATGCTAATAAAATAAGCGTTGGCCATCGACCGTTACAAGGAACAAAGTTATTTGTTAAGATTGCGAGCATACGTTCACGAGGTGATTCAATAATACGTGTTGACATAATTGCAGCTGCGTTACATCCAAATCCCATTGCCATTGTTAAAGATTGCTTCCCATGTGCCCCGGCACGTTTAAAGAGACGGTCCATGTTAAAAGCAACGCGCGGTAAGTAACCGTAGTTTTCTAATAAAGCAAACATTGGGAAGAAAATAGCCATCGGTGGCAACATAACACTAATAACAGCTCCTGTTCCGCGGAATAAACCGAGAATAAGGATGCCATGTAACCATTCCGGGGCATGCATCGCTTGGAACCAAGCAGTTAAATAACCTTCTGCCCATCCAAAAAATTCAGCAATCATATCAGAAGGAACGTTAGCTCCGGCAATTGTAAGATAAAAAATAACAGATAAAATAGCGAGCATAATAGGGAAACCGAATATAGGAGAAGTAAAGATTCTATCAAGCTTCTCTGAGCGATATAATTTATTTTTATCTGTATATTGAACAGAGTCTTTACAAATATTAGCTGAAGCACGGTAGATATCACCGACAATTTCATCGCGAATGTCTTCTTTAACAAGTGTTTGCGCACGCTGCACGATATAATCTAATGGAAGAGCTTTACTGGTTGAATGAGATTCCATTGATTACAACCTCCCTTACAAGTGGTTCTTCATGATGTTTTTGAAGAGATTCTAAGAAGTTCTTGTCTCCATCTAGAATGCGAAGTGCAATCCAACGTGCAGGATAGGAATCTCCAAAAACTTTATATATTTGTGGTTCGAGTTCTTGAATCATCTGTTCTATTTTTTCGTTATAAGTAATTTGAAAAGGAGTAGAAATTAATTTTTTATTAGCTACTTTTTCAATTATATTTAACAACTGACCGAGTCCAATTTTGTTACGCGCAGAAATTTTTACAACAGGAACTCCAAGCGATTTTGCTAATTTTTTCTCATCGATTATAATTCCTTTCTTTTCTGCTTCGTCAATCAAGTTAACACAAATGACAACTTCTTTTGTCATTTCCATAACTTGCAAGGCTAAGTTCAAGTTTCTTTCCATTGCAGTAGCATCCACAACAACAACTGTTACATCTGGTTTTTCAAAGATAATGTAATCACGTGCAACTTCTTCATCGGCAGAGTTTGAGTATAAGGAATATGTTCCTGGTAAATCGATTACGGTGTAGAGGCTTCCGTTATGTTCATATTCGCCTTCAGCTTTTAATACTGTTTTCCCTGTCCAGTTTCCAGTATGTTGTTTCAATCCAGTTAACGTATTAAATAACGTACTTTTTCCGGTGTTCGGATTTCCTGCTAATGCAATACGATGCTTATTCATTTTGGATCATCTCCTATCAATGTCCCTGTTATTCGTGAACTTTCTTCATTTCGAAGGGCGATTATCGTATTACTTACTTGATATGCAATGGGATCACCAAGCGGACTTTTTTGTAACACTTTAATCGTTGCACCAGGAATAAATCCTAAATCAAGCAGGCGGCGTTTCATGGTTCCTTCTAATTGAACTTTTTCAATTTGTACAAGTTGACCTGTTTTAAAAGTAGAGAGTGGTTGGGTTTTAACCGATACCATAAGAGTTACCTCACTTCTATTTTTTTAGTACGAGTTCAAAATGTTTCCTTAGGGAAACATTTTGTTAATACCATACTAGGTTATATTGAGCGCTGTTGTCAATTCTTACTTTAAAAATATTCAGGTATTTTTTGAATTGTTCCATTTTATATAGCTAACTTGCATGTTATTCCATTTTTTGTTGTGGATGTTGGTGTTTTAACAAGGGGAAGTGGAGCTTTTGGAAAAAACATCTTAACAAAAGTGTAAAAGTGAGGATAAGAATTTACAATCAATTTACATTCTTAAAATTAAATTTACAATACGTTCTGTTTCTTAAGATTTTTTGCTTGTTTTATGTTAAAAACAATGAATATATAAGGATTTTTCTATGAATCCCCTGTCTTTACTTAAAATTAAAAAACGCTTAACACTGACATAATATTATTATCCTACAATGAATTTGTACTACGAGATATGCACATAATAATGTAGAAATGAAAAGTGATAATCAAATGGGGGTACAAGACATGGTTATGAAAAAAGGCTTTAAATTTTCGTTAGCAGCATTAGTGGTTGCGGGTGCTTTAGTAGGTTGTGGGAAATCAGACACCACAAAGACGGAAACAGCTAAAGGTGGTAACGAAGCAAAGCAAGAATTATCCGGTACAATTACAGCGGCTGGTTCTACGGCACTGCAACCACTTGCAGAAGAAGCTGCTAAAGAATTTATGGGAGAAAATTCAAAAGTATCAATTACAGTTCAAGGTGGCGGTAGTGGAACGGGAATTAACCAAGTAGCTTCTGGCGCTGTTCAAGTTGGTAACTCTGATGTTCCTGCTGCAGATAAAATAAAAGAAGCAGATAAAGCAAAAGAATTAGTTGATAACAAAGTTGCAGGTATCGGATTTGCGTTAGTTGTAAATAAAGATGTAAATGTTGATAACTTAACATTAAAACAAGTACAAGATATTTTCTCTGGTAAAGTTACAAACTGGAAAGAAGTTGGCGGAAAAGACGAAAAGATTAATGTAATTAATCGTCCAGCAGCTTCTGGTACACGTGCTACATTTGAAAAAACAGTTATGAAAGACGCGAAAATTAACGATGCTACAGGTACAACACAAGATTCAAACGGTGCAGTAGAGCAAGCGATCAACTCTACACCAGGATCTATTAGTTATTTAGCTAACTCTTACATGGTTGGTGACAAAAAAGGTACTTTAAAAACAATGAAAATTGATGGTGTAGAACCAACAACTGAAAATATTTCTTCTGGTAAATATCCGTTTTGGTCTTATGAATACATGATCACAAAAGGTGAAGCAAAAGACGCAACAAAAGGTTACATTGATTATGTAAAAGGTAAAGACTTCGAGAAGAAAGTAGAAGAAATGGGTTACATCCCAATGTCTAAATTAAAACAATAATATAAAACGGGCTGGCTATTTAGCCAGTCTTGTTCATTTCAATATAGGAAGTAAGGTTGTGGTCTTGTGATGAAGGGGAAAAAACAAATTAACTACGTAAAAAGTGAATATATTGGAAGAACACTTGTGACGCTTTGTGGGTTATTAATTGTTGCTGTTACATTAGCTATTATCGCATTCATTTGTGCAAAAGGAATTCAATCATTTACGCAAAGCAATATCTCAATTTCAGAAATATTCACATCAACAAAATGGGCTCCGAATGATGGAAGTTTTGGAGCTGTTATTTTCATAGTTGGATCTACTGCTGTATCTCTCGGTGCAGTAATTATTAGTGCGCCGATTGCAATTGCACTAGCAGTGTTTATGAATTTAATTTCACCAAAGTTTGGAAACAAAGTACTAAAGCCGGTTTTAGAATTATTAGTAGGGATTCCGTCTGTTGTATATGGTTTACTAGGGGTTACCATTTTAATTCCGCTTTTACGTGATTCTTTTGGTGGTGTAGGATTTAGTTTAATTGCAGGTATTGTTGTATTAAGTATTATGATTTTGCCAACGATTGCAAGTATTGCTTCCGATGCAATTCGTGCAGTTCCTTTTGAATATTTAGAAGCCTCTTATGGTTTAGGATCGACGAAATGGCAAGCGATTAGCCGCGTCATTGTTCCGGCGGCGAAACAGGGTATTTTAACAGGGGTTGTTCTTGGATTAGCTCGTGCTTTTGGTGAAGCATTAGCAGTTCAGATGGTAATTGGTAATACAATAAAATTACCAGAAGGACTATATAGCCCAACTTCAACTTTAACAGGTATTTTGACAATGGATATGACAAATACGTTAAATGGGACAGCTTGGAATAATGCGCTATGGACATTAGCGATGATATTACTTCTTATTTCTTTCTTATTTATCTTAGTAATTCGAGCGATTGGCCAAAGAGGTGAAAGATAACGATGAATGCTAGAACAGTTAATAGTATATGGACAGGGATTTTATATGCGGTTGCAGTGCTTGTAGTCGCTTTACTCGGTTTTCTTGTATACGAAATCTTACGACAAGGTTGGGGATTTTGGGATCCAAATTTTTTATTTGGAGAACCAAGTAATACAACAGCAGGAGGAGGGATTGGTCCTCAATTATTTAATTCCTTCTATATGCTTGTCATTACATTAATTATTTCAATTCCTTTAGGTCTTGGTGCGGGAATTTATCTTGCGGAATATGCAAAGCAAGGTCGATTTTTAAATTTTGTTCGTCTATGTATCGAAACAATGGCATCTTTACCTTCTATTGTAGTTGGTTTATTTGGATTACTTGTGTTTGTTACGATGGCAGGTTGGGGTTATACTGCCATGGGCGGGGCGTTAGCTTTAACGATTTTAAATTTGCCAAGTTTAACGCGCGTTTGTGAAAATGCAATTACAGAAATTCCATCTAATGTGAAAGAAGCAAGTCTTGGATTAGGTGCAACAAAGTGGCAAACAATTGTTAGAATTATTCTTCCATCTGCATTACCACAAATTATTACAGGTGTTATTTTAGCGGCTGGACGTATTTTTGGTGAAGCGGCAGCACTAATTTATACAGCTGGATTAACGTCACCAATTTTAAATGCAGCAGCAGATCTTTCAAGTCCTGCTAATCCGTTGAACCCATTTCGACCAGCAGAAACATTAGCGGTGCATATTTGGAAGTTAAATTCTGAGGGAATTGTTCCTGATGCGAAGCTAATTGCAGCAAAATCAGCAGCAGTATTAATTATTATGGTATTACTATTTAATATTCTTGCTCGCTTTATAGCATCTGTACTGCATAAACGCTTTACTGGTACGAAAAAATCTCGAAAAAGTAGTAAAGTAAAAACAGTGGCATAACTTCTTGTACCCGATATAGAATAAAGAGGGTGTCCTAAAAGTTCGATAAAATCGACCTTTTGAGGATGCTCTTTTTTTTGGGTTTATATAATGAAGATATAGAGAGTGGAAAAAAGTAACCATGTTATCAAGACCTAATTTATTAATTGGATTGATCAAAAAAAATTGATTTAATTGTTGTATTGAACAAAAAGTCTCGCGTATAATAAAAACATCAAAAAAAATTGATGAACGAGGTTGGATGATATGAATAAACAATTTGAACAATATGAGAAGAAATTTAAAGCCCTTGCAGATCAAAAAAGATTAGAAATTATGTATGAACTTTGTCAAAGGGGAAGAACTTGTGTATGTGATTTAACAGAAGTATTTGGGATGACACAATCTAAATTATCTTATCACTTGAAAATTTTATTAGATGCAGATTTAATAATCAAAGAAACGCAAGGTACTTGGAGTTATTACGATTTAAATGATATTGAAGTAAATAATCTATTATCAGAAGAACTTTGTTGTATATTTAGAAAAACAGGAAAAGGAACTTGTTGCTAATTTTTTTAAACTATACATCAATTTTTTTTGATTAATATTATGTAAAATCAAAGGAGGAATTTATGATGAAATACGTACATGTTGGGATTAATGTTACAAATCTAGAAAAATCTATTGAATTCTATGAAAAAGTATTTGGAGTAAAACCAGTGAAAGTAAAGAATGATTATGCAAAATTCTTATTGGAAACTCCAGGATTAAATTTCACCTTAAATGTAATAGATAATGTGAATGGAAATCAAGTTAATCACTTTGGATTCCAATTAGAAAATGAAGAAGAAATAAAGGGTCATAAGGACCGTTTAGAAAAAGAAGGTTTTTTCGCACGGGACGAGATAAATACAACATGTTGCTATGCCGTACAAGATAAGTTTTGGATAACTGACCCAGACGGTAATGAATGGGAATTCTTCTATACAAAGGCGGATAGCGACGTTCATAAGATAGAACCTACATCTTGCTGTTAATCTGAAAGGAGAACTTTATGAAGCGATTATCATTTTTAGATCGATACTTAACCATTTGGATTTTTCTTGCTATGGCTATAGGAATCGGTATAGGAATACTATTTCCACAAATCACAAGTAGCTTAAATAAATTACAAGTGGGTACAACATCTATTCCACTTGCAATAGGTTTAATTTTGATGATGTATCCTCCTTTAGCAAAGGTTCGTTATGAAGAGATGGGGAGAGTTTTTAAAGATGTAAAAGTATTAGTTTTATCACTTGTTCAAAACTGGATTGTTGGTCCTGTTCTGATGTTTGTTTTAGCGGTAATATTTTTACCAGATAAGCCAGAATATATGGTGGGCTTAATTATGATTGGTTTAGCCCGTTGTATCGCTATGGTCATTGTTTGGAATGACCTGGCAAAAGGTGATACAGAGTATGCAGCAGGATTAGTTGCTTTTAACTCTGTTTTTCAAATGTTATTTTTCTCAGTGTATGCGTATGTATTTGTAACAGTAATTCCAGAATGGTTGGGAATTGAAGGTGCTATTGTAGATATTACAATGGGTGAGGTTGCAAAATCAGTATTTATTTACTTAGGAATTCCATTCATCAGTGGGATATTAACGCGCTTAATCTTTATAAAAACAAAAGGACGTATTTGGTATGAAAAAGTATTCATTCCAAAGATTAGCCCGATTACATTAATCGCATTATTATTTACAATCATTGTGATGTTCTCATTAAAAGGAGAGGTCATTGTTAGTGTACCACTTGATGTTGTACGTATTGCGATTCCGTTACTTATTTATTTTGTATTAATGTTCTTTGTTTCTTTCTTTATGGGCAAAAAAATTGGGGCAAGTTACGGAGTAACAACTACATTAGCATTTACAGCTGGAAGTAACAACTTTGAATTAGCAATTGCTGTAGCTGTAGGTGTATTTGGAATTCAGTCCGGCGCAGCATTTGCAGCAGTTATCGGGCCTTTAGTCGAAGTTCCCGTTATGATTGCTCTTGTAAATGTAGCATTGTGGTTTCAACGTAAATACTTTCAAACACAACCCCAATAACTATTCATAAAAAAGGTGGAATTCATATGAAAAACAAAAAAACAATTTACTTCTTATGTACAGGAAACTCTTGCCGTAGTCAGATGGCTGAAGCTTGGGGTAAAAAATATTTAGGTGACAAATGGACTGTACTCTCTGCCGGTATTGAGGCACATGGAGTAAATCCTAATGCAGTTAAGGCGATGAAAGAAGTAGGCATCGATATTACTGACCAAACATCTGATATCATTGATCAAGAAATTTTAGATAAAGCTGATCTTGTTGTAACTCTTTGTGGTCATGCGAATGATGTGTGTCCAACTACACCTTCACATGTAAAACGAGTTCATTGGGGATTTGACGATCCAGCAGGAAAAGAATGGTCTGAGTTTCAACGAGTGCGTAATGAAATTGGAGAGCGCATTCAACAATTTGCAGCAAAAGGAGAATAATTATTTCAATAAGAGGTACCGTCAACACTTTGAGCATCTGCTCTAGTTTGTTGACAGTATCTCTCTCTTTTCTTAAAACAGTTTAAGCACTTGTAATAAAGCTGTATCCAGAAGTCTGAATGAGGCTGTTGTATTTTATTCCGCATTAACGGCCCCACCTTAAGGTTCGGAGAGAAACGAAGGAGATAGGTGGGGGGTAACTGTCCGTAAAAGTCCGATTGGTTCAACTAACCATCAGTGGGGGATGAAGAAAACCCCCACTGATGGAAGTTTCACTTTATGAGTTTGGCATATCCGTATAAGATTCATGTTGTTTTTTGCGATGCTTCTTGCTGCCAATTCGATCTAGTAATTCGTACATAACAGGTACAACAACCAGTGTTAGTAATGTAGAAACTAATAAACCGCCAATTACTACAACAGCTAAGCTTTTTGATACCATGCTTCCAGCTTGTGTATCACCGAATAGTAGAGGAAGCATTGCAAAGATTGTTGTAATAGCTGTCATGATAATTGGGCGTAATCTGGTTGAACCAGCTTCTAATAGTGCTTCTCTTGTTGGCATTCCTTTTTCGCGATTTTGTTGTACACGTTCTATTAATACAATTGCATTTGTCACGACGATTCCGATTAGCATTAAGGCACCGATAAGAGAGTTTAAATCGACGGGTGTTCGTGAAATAATTAAACCTAAAATACCGCCAACAGCAGCTAATGGAAGAGAGAATAAAATTGCAAACGGTGCACGTGCTTGCCCAAAAGTAATAACCATAATTAAGTAAACGACACCAATTGCAATTCCCATAACTTTAAATAGATCAGTGAAACTTTCTTGCATTGATTCTGTTGCTCCGGCAATGTTAACTTTCGCTCCATCAGGTAATTTTAAATTTGTAATAGCTGTATTTACTTCTTTACTAACTTTACTTAAATCTTCACCTTTTGCTTCTGCTGTAACTTGAATTGTTTCTTTTCCATCCTTATGGAATATTTCTGTTTGTATTTGTTTTTCAGAAATGGTTGCAACATCCTTTAATGCGATCAAACCAGTAATTGGAGACAAAATATTTGAGTCTAAAATCGCATCTTTATTATGGATGTCAGTTTTTTGGTGTTCTAGTACAATAGTTGTCTTTTCATTATCGAGTGAAATTTGGCCAATTGGTGATTTTTTCATTAAAAATGCAACTTGTTGTGCGATGACTTCAGGGGTTAACCCTGCTTTTTCTGCTTTTGTTTGATCGACGTTGATGCCCCATTCTTTTTTCTCTTCTTCTATATTTGTTTTTACTTTTGAAAGACTATCTAAGCTTTTCAATTTTGTGGTAACAAGATTGGAAGCTTTCTTTAAATCGTCACTATTGTTGGCTGTAATGTTAAATTGTAAAGCGTTCCCACCACCGAAATTTGAAAAACTAACTTTTATATAATCAAATGTTGCTGGTTGAAATTGATTCTGTTCTTTTTTTAGTTTGTTAATGTATGTGTCAAGGTCAATTCCTTTTTTAAATCCTACATATATACTTGCAAGATTGTTTTTCGTCGTTTGACCCCACTGCGCATCTTCTGAAGCAGATCCCATTCGTAATGTAACGTCTTGTACCTGTGTATCTGCAAGTAATTTCTTTTCAAATTCGAAAGCTTGTTGTTTCCCTTTTTCTAAATCGTAATTAGCGGGGAATGTCATATTGATAGAAAGCATTGTGTTATCGTCAGATTTAATATTTGTTTTTGGAAGTACAATGTAAGCTGCAATTGAACCGACAAATAATAAGAAAGAAGTAAGTAAAATGATAAATTTATGTGATAACGACCATTTTAAAATAGCTGTATAGCGTTTGGGTGTTTTTGGCTCTTCATGTCGCGTTTTCTTTAAAAGTAGAAAAGCCATGAGTGGCACAACTGTTAAAGCAACTAATAGAGAGGAAAGAATTGAATATACAACTGCTAATACCATAGGTAACATAAATTCACCGATTGCACCTGATACAAGGCCGATTGGTAAAAAGACAGCAACCGTCGTTAAAGTAGAAGAAGTAATGGCAACAGCAACTTCTTTCGTAGCATCAATAATGATATCCTTTGAAAAAGAATCTTTTTGTAAACGGCGGAAAATATTTTCAATTACAACGATGCTATCATCAACAAGACGTCCAACAGCAACTGCTAATCCTCCTAATGTTAAAGTATTTAAAGTAATATGAGATTGCTCAAGTAAAAAGAGTGTAAGGAGTATGGATAAAGGGATACTGACAATAGCGATTAAAGTAGTACGAATGTTACGCAAGAAAATTAAAATGATGAATGTAGCAGCGACAGCACCAAGAACAACTTCTTTAGCCATGCTTGTAACAGCATTTTCGACTTGTTCGTGCGTTGACATAAGTGTTTTTATAGTGAAAGTGTCTTTATATTGCTTGCTTATATCATGAACCTTTTTCTCGACTTCTTTTCCAATTGTAACTGCATTTTTGCTCGGTTCTTTCATAATGACTAATGCGGCACCATCTTCTCCGTTAATATGAGAAATTGCATCATGATGTTGTTTTAGTTCAATTTGTGCAATATCACGTAACTTTACTTCTGGTGTTAGTGTAATGTTTTGTATATCTTCGACGCTTTTCACTTCTCCAATTACGCGAAGTAAATGATTTTCATTATTTATAGATATTTGTCCGGCAGGTATAGAAACCTCTTTTCCTTGAAGGGCAGATACAATTTGTGATGTTATGATGTTTTTATCTTTCATTTTAATGGGATCTAATATAATAGATAATTCAGCTGTTGATTTCCCGTAAAACATAACATTGGAAACACCATCGATATTTTCAAGTTGCGGGATAATTTCTTTTTCAATTTGTTTTTCATCGGCTTTTGTAAAACCATTTTTCTTTTGAACTGTAATTTGTGCGAGTGGAATCATAGAAGTGTTTAGTTGGCTGACAACAGGTTTCATTGCGTCTTTTGGAAGTAGTATTCCGTTTGTGAGTTTTTCAACTTCACGTGTTGCATCTTTCATGTTTGCTTCTGAGGTGTACGTAATATCAATCCGTGATAATCCTTCACTTGTTGACGATGTAATGGTATCGACGTGTGAAAGGTTTCGAAATTGTTTCTCGAGAGGTTCTGTTACTTCTTTTGTCATTGTTTCAGCATCTAGTCCCTCGGATAAAGTGGTGATTGTTATTACTGGATTATCGATACTTGGTAAAAACTCCATCGGTAACTTAGAGCCGGAATAAATACCTAATACAGAGATGAGGAAAACCATGATGATAATAGCGGCCCTATTTTTTAATGAAAATTTCGTCAATCTTTCCATAAATAAATTCCTCCATGATAGGGTTTGATGGTTTACTGTTTTACTATATAACAAATGATAGGGAAGTAGAGTTAAGGATATGTAAAAAATTTCTAAAAAAATTCTTAAGTAAGGGATTCACTTTGTGGTTTGTTAACGAGTTAACAGTAGGTATACAAAAAACTTTATATATTTTTTTAAAAAAGTGCTTGCACTTTAAAAATACAGATGATATATTAATAAACGTCGCTGCTGCACTACAGCAGAAAGCGAAGAAGAAAAATAAAAAATGTTGACATCGAATAACTGAGATGTTAACATAAGAAAGTCGCTAATTAAGCGGCGGACAAGTTCTTTGAAAACTGAACGAAACAAACAACGTGAAACGTCAATTTTTATTTATGATGCTAGACAAACACTTTATTGGAGAGTTTGATCCTGGCT
>NZ_CAKJTI010000010.1 GCF_917563915.1 Bacillus rhizoplanae
GCTTTAAATCTTTTATTTATAAAAACAGATAAAATAAATATAAATAAAAATGAATATTAATACATAAAAAAAACGATAAATAACCACGGTAAAAATCATAAAAAAAAGAAGAGTGAATTTGCTTCACTCTTCTGCTATATAAAAAGGCTGATTATTATTTTAAAAAAGGATTTTTTTCATCTTCTCTTAAACCCGGATGCCAGTCTAACATATTTACAAACGCATGATTTGCAATTGGATCGTTTATACATAATTCATCCACACCTAAATGAGACTCATTTTTACTTACCAATTGTTCCATTACATTTTTTAACAATTTACTGAATCCTATTAAACGTCTAGATGTAATTATTTTACTTTCCCGAAGAGGGATTTCACTTCTCTGTTCACGAAATTTTAACAATTTTTCTTGAAAAATTTCACGTCCATCTTCTTTTCCGTTAACTACTTTCACTTTTACATACAAATCATTTTCTATCCCTAACGCTCTACTCCACAAAGAGATCCAGTTATCATATTTGATATAGTATCTCCCCTGAAAGTAGCTTTTTATCACCGGAAGTAAAACGTGAATTCTCGGATGATACATATCACCTTTTTTTAAAATATCCAACATCCTAAAATAACCTAGATTGGCTTGTTGTACAGATTTATACTTAAATAACCGATTAAACCCAATTAACATCTTATCTAGCATCCCATTAATTTGTTCTTCGCTTATATTATCTAAGCCCAAATCTAACAATAACCAATTTACTTGCCGCTTTTTATTAACTTCTGTTATCACATGGTGATTAAAATATGCTAATTCCAAAGTTCGTTCCCATGATGCCAGCATAATTAATCCCCTCGCTTTCCCCCCTTGTTTTAGGCAGGAAAAGGCCCTGACCGCTTCTATGCATGGCCAGGTGCCCTCGTCCACCTAAAAAGAAAGGGGTTTATTTATATATTTACAGAGCTTTATTTTCCTAATTTCACCAAGCTGTAATTCTTTTTACCTTTACGGATAATAATGAATCTTCCATCGAATGAATTTTCTACCGTAACATCTGTATTTACATCTGTTACTTTGTCTCCGTTCATCAAAATAGCTCCATTATTAATATCTTCCCTTGCTTGGCGTCTAGAAGGTTCAATTCCTAAATCTACTAACCACTCGACAATATTTTTTGTTTCCTTTGCAGCATGGAAAGTTGGCATATCTTTAAAGCCTTGTTCAATTTCATCCGCAGTTAACGCTTTAATATCCCCGCTAAATAATGCTTCTGTAATTTTTACTGCTTGTAGAAATGCATTCTCACCATGAACAAATTTCGTCATTTCTTTTGCTAATACTTTTTGCGCTTCGCGTTTATGAGGTTCTGTTTGAACCTTAACTACTAATTCATCAACTCTATCTTTTGTTAAGAATGTGAAGAATTTTAAGTATTTAATTACATCGCGATCATCTGTGTTCACCCAGAACTGGTAGAATTCAAATGGTGTTGTCTTTTCAGGATCTAACCAAATCGCTCCTCCTGCTGTTTTACCAAATTTCGTACCATCTGATTTTAATAGTAATGGAATTGTTAATCCAAAGACTTTTGCATCTGGTCCTTCTTTTTTACGAATTAAGTCTAAACCGCTTGTAATATTTCCCCATTGGTCACTGCCGCCAATTTGCAGTTGTACGTCTTCTTCTTTGTATAAGTGATGGAAATCCATCGCTTGTAGAATTTGGTATGTGAATTCTGTAAATGAAATCCCTGTATCTAAACGACTTGCTACAATATCTTTTGCTAGCATATTATTTATACTAAAGTTTTTACCGTAATCGCGTAAAAACTCAAGGATACTTACTTCATGTGTCCAATCGTAGTTATTTACCATTTTCACTTCGCTATTTCCGCCAAAGTCGAATAACTTTTGCATTTGCGCTGTTAACGCCTCAACATTATGCTGTACTTGTTCTAATGTTTGAAGTTGTCTTTCTGTTTGACGTCCACTTGGATCACCGATTGTTCCCGTTGCTCCTCCAATTAAAATAACTGGATGATGCCCAGCTAATTGGAAACGTTTCATCATCATAAATGGAATTAAATGTCCGATATGCATACTGTCACCAGTCGGATCTACACCACAGTACAAGGAAATCTTTTTCTCTTCTACTAGTTTACGCAATCCTTCTGCATCTGTTTGTTGATTAATGGCATCGCGCCATTCCAATTCGTCAATGATGTTCATGTCTTTCCAGCTCCTTTAATTTGTAAGTTTTACTTACCTTAGATTGATAAGCATAAAAAAAAAGTCCCTATGTCTACACTAGACATAGGGACGATTTTTAACCGTGTTACCACCCAGATTGCACAAATAGTATGTATTCTACTATTCGTACCACTCTTAGCAATAGTATCGATTGCTACTCCGCTTAGCATTACCTAAGATACTCCAGAGTGTAATTCACAAGTTTGTTTGTGCTAGGTTCCATCAACCCCTAGCTTTCTCGATAACAGTGACAAACTGCTACTGGGCTCTTTCAACGTATTTGATATGTTAAATTATAGCCAATTATAGAGAAGTAAAATTTCATTGTCAATTCTATACAAAAATGTTTTTAAAGTGTTCACATTTGCTTTATTCTATTAAAGCAATAAAGTGAAATCCCCATTAGTGGAGGGGGCTTTATCCCCTACTGATGGAAAGCCCGCCCAATCGAGCTTTCCATCAATACTAGGAGTCAATAATCTAGCTGCTCCTATAATACCAATAAACCACAGGTCAAATGTTCGAATTTATCGCTTTAACAACATCAAATCTGCTAGGCTGCATATTCTTTTTCTTTCGTTATGATTTTTACCCGTTTTTCTTTACTATCTCCTTACTTGATAACAGAACTTTCATCTTTTTTACAATTAATATTAAAACTTACAATTTTTCGAAGTTATACGTCCATACCATTCTCTAAATAAATCATATATTAACAGAAATAGCAAAAAGTATAAGGTGAATAGAATGACGGAGATAAACAAAGTAGTTATTTCTGAAATTTTACAAAAGAATTATGGCATCATACCAGAAAACTTAGTACTAGTAAGACGTAAAGTGGACAGGCAGCTATGGAAGATAACCGACACTACTAAGAATGTGTATGCACTAAAATATCTACAAAAATATAAAAGAGCCCCTTTTATTGCTGCAGTAAATGATTATATGTGCGAAAAAGGGATTCCAGTAACTACTGTTCTTTCAACTTTGGATGGTACTTCGTTCGTAAATGTCGATGATGGCTGTTTTCTGCTGTTTCAATGGCTAGAAGGGGAACAGCCCAATTATTCAGAGCCAGAAATGATAGAGAAAATGGCTACGCTGCTTGCAAAGTTCCATGTGGCGTCCCAAGGCTATGTTGCTGCAGGCAATCCAATTACTGATTCGCGTCTTGATTGGAATGGAATCTATCAAAGAAAAATAAGAAAGATGGAAAAGTGTCAAAAAAAAGCCACTGTTAGTAGAGATTCATTCTCTAACGTCTTTTTATATCATTTACCTTGGCTGCAGTCTCGTGTCAACTGGGTACTTGATCAGCTTCCGCATACAGCTTTGCGTGCTCTATTGGATGCCGCACAGCATGAGCCTCATCTCGCACATGGTGATTATTCCCCTCTTAATCTTATCTGGAGTAACAATAACGAGTTAACTGTAATCGATATGGATACTGTTAGCATAGCTCTTCCCATGAGAGATATATCTCATCTCATTACTTGGGTTAACCATGCCTTAGGATCATGGTCTAGAGAAAGATTCCAACTCGTTTTAGATGCTTACCAGCAAATTCATCCACTTTCTAGTGAAGAACATGAACTTCTTCTGCTCGATCAAATTTTTCCGCATAAAGCGATTCGATTATCAGAGAAATACTTCAAGAGCCCAGAGAATTCTAAGCTATTGAAAGAATTTGAGTGTTGTATAGAGATTGACAAAAAAAAATTAAATGACCTCGGATTGGGGCCTACACAATAAGCGTTTATAGACGGGAGGTACGTATGAGAATTGTTATATTAGCAGCTGGAGTTGGAAGTCGCTTATACCCTCTAACCATGGACAGTCCGAAAGCAATGATTAAGATTAATGAAAAACCTTTAATACAGTACCAAGTGGAAAGTATGATAAAACTTGGTTTTGCATACGAAGATATCTATATCATAGGCGGCTATATGATCGAGCGGATTGAAGAGCATTTTACAGGAACAGGAATCCATTTTATATACAATCCGTTCTATAAATCAATCAATAATATTTATTCTTTTCTACTTTCCCAAGCTGTAGATGATGATATATTGCTAATTAATTCGGATGGTTTTTATGACAATCGATTAATTACATTAATCTTAAACTCAAAGTTCCCCACTTGCATTTTAGTCGACCATGAAAAAGGGTTCACTGAGGAAGCAATGAAAGTGAAGCTAGAAGGTAACCGTTTGCATATGATAAACAAGCAATTACATTTGACTGATACAGATGGTGAATATATCGGCATTTCTAAATTGGCAGTTGATGATTTAAAAGTTCTATACAAAAAAGCAACGGACTTAATTGAAGCTGGAGAAACGAACAGTTGGTATGAAAACGTATATGAAGCCTGCGCTGCAAACGTGGAAATTCAGGCTGTAAATACGAAAGGGTATCCTTGGATTGAAATAGATGATTTGCATGATTTAGAGTATGCGAAACAGCTTGCTTCGGCCATGGATACATCGTAAGGGGGCTCACTATGTCTAAGAACCTAGAACTCCCAGCTTATTTTATTCATGAGTCCAAGGCATTCGAACGTTTGCAAGACGGTGAGATTGTTGAATCTTTGGGAGAACAGAGAATAGTTGTCATTAGCGGCGGAGGTCCGACTCGTCAAATAGGTGAACATTTAATTAACGAGCTAGGGCTACAACCGACGCAAGTTAAGGCTTTGTACTGCAGAGACAGCACGCTTCGAACGATTGATGAGTTAGAAATGGAATCCCAAAGTTTTTTTGCCGAAATGATTATTGGAGTTGGAGGCGGTAAGGTACTGGATGTCTCCAAAGTAGTCGGTACGAGAATGAATTTGCCAGTAATACTAGTACCAACTTCTTTATCCAGTGATGCTATCTGTTCACCGGTTGCTTCAATTCAAGTGAATCCAACTAATAATATAAGTATCAACGTCCGAATGCCATGGGCTATCGTGATTGATTTGGACATCGTGGCTCGTTCTCCTGCACGGTTATTTACTTCCGGTATCGGGGACTTGATTTCCAATAAGACAGCGCTGTTTGATTGGAAGCTGGCGCATCAAAGAAAAAAAGAAAAAATCAATACCTTTGCTTATTTGATTGCCGATCATGCGGTGGAATCTTTTTTTAATAAAATAAATCAGAATAATATAAGTAGAACAACTTTACTTCAGATAGTTGCTGAATCGCTAATCATGAATGGAATCGCTATGGCTATCGCCGGCACAAGCAGGCCGTGCAGCGGTTCAGAGCACTTAATCAGCCATGCGTTGGATTACTATTGTGGCAAAAAAGCTCTTCACGGAGAACAGGTTGCCGTCGGGTTATTAATTTCCGAGTATTTACAAGGAAATCATAACTCTAACAATAACATGAGACAATACTTTAAACATTTAGGTCTTCCTATTCACTACAAAGAGCTTGGTTATACAAAGGATGAAATGTGCTTAGCGATTCAAAAAGCTCCTACTATACGAAATCGCTACACAATCTTAAATGAAACAGAACTAACAACGAAACACATTCACCATATTTTAGATGAGGTATTTCCCTTCTCACCATGAGATGATAAGGAGCGTGGTCTTATTGACTGCCAACAAATATTCATTGAACGATATTAAAAATGCTTATAAACAGAAAGACGCTTGGTGGACAGTTTTTTTAGTGGATCCTGTCGCATCTAGGTTAATGCTTCCGCTGGCGAATTATACGAAGATTACCCCGAATCAACTTACCTTATTGGCATTCTTCACTGGCCTCCTAGCCGCTTTTCAATTTTATCAAGGTACCTATTTTTCGTTAGTCCTAGGCGCAGTTTTGTATCATATTAGCTTTACTTTCGATTGCATGGACGGAAAAATATCCCGCCTCAAAGGAACCGGTTCCATATTCGGAGCGTGGTTAGACTATATTTTAGATCGTACCCGCGTTGCCATTTGTGCTTTTTCATTCATGCTTGGACAATATCACCAATCAGGAGATGAAACATATTTTTATTTAGCTGCTCTTATTTGCTTTTTAGATAGTACACGATACATGAATTCACTGCTTGTTTCCAAATCGCGAAAAAAAATGCAAAAACAACTATCCGAAGCAAAGACGACATTTACAAAGGAAGGTCTCGATGTAAAAGAGGAGTTTTTAGGGGAAATTGTTTCTCGGTTTCCATCCTACTTGAAAATAAGAGGATTCTTTTTAAAAAGAAGAGTTCGCTTGCATCTCATGAGCGGAATTGAATATCAAATGTTTATTTTTATCCTCGCTCCAATTACCGGGCTTATCCAAGAAGGAGTAATCTTCAGCTCTATTATTATGATTCTATTCGAATCAGCTATTATTTATAAGCTTTGGTTGCAAACTGTAGATTTCCAACGACAGCTAAACAGGTTAACGAAGGAAAGTGAATAGCTTGTAATCATCACAAAGAGCATTCAAAACTAGAAAATATAGTTTTGAATGCTCTTTGTTTTATTAAAGACTTCAGACAGATAGAGACCTTAAGTAAGAAAAAATATTGTCATAGATAACAAGGTAGAAAGGTATCGCATTTTACCGTACATCACTTCTGGTGCGATAGATAAAGTGAAACTTCCATCAGTGGGGGGTCTTCATCTCCCACTGATGGTTAACCAATCGGGTGCATGCCAGCAGTTATCCCCCACCTATCTTCTTCGCTTCTCCCAATCTTGAAGTGGGGGTCTTACTGCCCGTTAATGCGGGATAAAATCGAATTAATAGTGTGGAATAAAGACTCATTTTACAGTAAACCAAAGGAAAAGATTTTGAATATAGATTAATCAAGACGAATGTACAGGCAACTATTATATCTATTCATATACTTCTAATATATTTATTATGTTCGCAAAAAAGGGGGGGCACTATTTTGAACCCATTTCCTTGTGCGTTTCCTCTTCCGGAACCCGGACCGACTGGGGCAACCGGAACAACTGGACTCACTGGGCCTACCGGAGCTACTGGGTCAGATGGAATAACTGGACCTACTGGCGCTACTGGAATAGCTGGGACAGATGGAATAACTGGCGCTACTGGATCAGATGGAGTAACTGGACCTACTGGCGCTACTGGGTCAGATGGAATAACTGGACCCACTGGCGCTACTGGGTCAGATGGAATAACTGGACCTACTGGCGCTACTGGGACAGATGGAGTAACTGGACCTACTGGCGCTACTGGGACAGATGGAGTAACTGGACCTACTGGCGCTACTGGGGCAAATGGAGTAACTGGACCTACTGGCGCTACTGGGACAGATGGAATAACTGGACCTACTGGCGCTACTGGGACAGATGGAATAACTGGACCTACTGGCGCGGATGGGGCAAATGGAGCAACTGGAGCCACTGGAGCCACTGGAACAACTGGGCCTACCGGCGCGGATGGATTAACCGGAGCCACTGGACCGACCGGCGCTACCGGACCAATTGGACCTACTGGCGCGGATGGGCTAACTGGGGACACTGGACCGACCGGTGCTACTGGACCAATTGGGCCTACTGGCGCGGATGGATTAACCGGAGCCACTGGACCGACCGGCGCTACCGGACCAATTGGGCCTACCGGCGCAGATGGATTAACTGGGGACACTGGGGCTACCGGACCAATTGGACCTACTGGCGCGGATGGATTAACCGGAGCCACTGGACCGACCGGCGCTACCGGACCAATTGGGCCTACCGGCGCGGATGGATTAACTGGAGCCACTGGACCGATTGGGCCTACCGGTGCGGATGGACTAACTGGGGCCACTGGAACAGTTGGGCCTACTGGCGCGGATGGATTAACTGGAGCCACTGGACCTGCTGGCGCAGATGGATTAACCGGAGCCACTGGACCTGCTGGCGCAGATGGATTAACCGGAGCCACTGGACCGACCGGCGCAGATGGATTAACCGGAGCCACTGGACCGACCGGCGCAGATGGATTAACTGGGCCCACTGGGGCTACCGGAGCAGATGGACCTACCGGGCCTACTGGGCCTTCCTTCCAGGGCTTAGTTCCTGCTACTAATCTAATGTATTTCACAGTTTCAGATGGCACGAGTCTTGTATACACAAACGCTGATGGTTTACCTCAATATGGAACGACTCAAATTTTAGCACCAAATCAAGTATCCTATATGAATTTATTTATTAACGGCATTATTCAACCACAAAGTTCTTATAACGTACAAGCGGGTATATTAACGATACTTGCTGATGAAGCGCCACCAGCCGGCAGTCCAATTACACTTCAGTTTATTTTGATCAACCAATAAAAAAACGGATTCTTTGAAAAGAATCCGTTTTTTATTACTAGTTTACAACAAATTCAATCATAACCGGAACACCAGCATCTAAAACATCTCCACCAGGAATTGTAATAGCTGTTGTGGTTACAGTTGAAGTGTTTGCAAGCTGTAACTGTGCGTTCAGGTACAAATTATAATATGCAAATGACGCAGGAAATGCCGTAGCAGCAGCTCCCGTGTCATCGCTAAAAGCAGTTGCTAAAATATTAAAAGTTGCTCCTGTTCCTGTTCCAACACCAATTGTTGAATTAAATCTTTTACCTGCTAAATAAGGCTTAATAATAGCCATTTTATTTCACTCCTTTTGTTTTCAAGTCTAGTAGGGCTTGTCCTACTTTACATAGTATGTAAATGCTTTATTTTAGCAACGGCCAACTACCTGTTTTTCATGGCTATTTAATATTAGAAGTCCAATAATGTTCTTACTTTTTCGGTAGGAGCTAGGCGTCCCTATTTATCCCGCTATTCGCGGGCAGTAAAACCCCCACCTCAAGATTGTGAGGAGTCCGAAGAAGATACATGGGGGATAACTGCCCGTTAATGCCCGATTGGTTCAACTAAACATCAGAGGGGGATAAAGCCCCCCTCCTCTGATGGAAGTTTCATTTTATATTGAAGATTTTTTTCACCTTAGCCTGCCAAAGATCCCTATTCTATTAGTTCAACATATTCCTCATACAAAAAAGGCTAATCTATATTACAGATTAGCCTTTCTATCAATTACTTATTATTTTTCTACTAAATCCGATTGTACATACGCATAAACAAGCGCCTCCGTATGCGCAATCGACGACTCATGCGTACGCTCATATGCATGAGACGCATCAATACCAGGACCAATAAGTCCATGCTTCACATCTGCCCCGGCACGAATTGCGGCAGATGCGTCAGATCCATAGAATGGGTAAATATCTACTTTATATTCAATGTTATTTGCTTTCGCAAGTTCGACTAAATGTTTACGCATTGCGTAATGGTATGGACCACTAGAGTCTTTTGCACAAATTGACACTGTATATTCATCTGATGCTTGTCCATCGCCAAGTGCTCCCATATCCACCGCAAGGTATTCTACTGTTTCTTCTGGAATGTTTGAGTTACCGCCGTAACCGATTTCTTCATTATTAGAGATTAAGAAATGCGTTGTATATGGTAGTGTAATCTTTTCATCTTGTAATCTTTTAATTAATTGAAGTAAGATGGCAACGCTTGCTTTGTCATCTAGGTGACGAGACTTAATGTAGCCGCTGTCTGTCATTTGAACGCGCGGATCGAATGATACGAAGTCGCCTACTTCAATGCCTAGTTCACGTACTTCTTCTGGTGAAGATACGCGCTCGTCGATACGCACTTCAATGTTTTGTTCGTCACGTTTTGCTTCCCCGGCGTTTTTGTATACGTGTACAGACGTTTGATGGATTAAAATTGTGCCGGTATACGTTTTACCACTTACTGTTTCGATTTCGCAATATTCCCCTTCAACCGCATTCCAGCGAAATCCGCCAATCATTGATAGTTGCAGACGTCCGTCTGCTTTAATTTCTTTTACCATTGCGCCTAACGTATCAACGTGAGCGGTAAGTAAACGGTGCTTTGTGTCATCTTTCCCTTTTAACGTTATCATAAGGCCGCCCTTATTGTTGCGCTTCGTCTCTACATTCCACTCTTTTACATAGTCCTCAATAAAACGAATAATTGTGCTTGTATTTCCAGATGGACTTGGGATTGAAACGAGTTGTTTAATAAGCTCCATCGTATCTTTTGCGTTATGTACCATATGTTTTTCCCCTCTCTTCTATCTTTCTAATATTCAGTATGAAAACTCCCTCCACTTATCTCCTTCGGATCTTGAAGTGGGGGTTTCTCGTGTATCACCTTCAAAAGATGCTTAACACGAGCGGAGTTGACACAGCTGCCTGATGGCACAACCCCTCTATTCCATCGGCAAACGCCTTTGGAACTGCTTTTTTTAAGATGTTATAGGAACCATTCACATCTGCGTTTAGTATAATCCTCTCTTTCGTGTAGTACAAGCCACGTTTGATACGTTTTCCACTGAATACAGGGATGCCTTCCTCACCATAAGTTGGGATTGCATCATTGTCTAGAAAGGAGGCTTTACTTGTATAAGATTCTTCCACTACTTGTACCATAATGCCCTGTCGATTCGCCTTGTACTTAATCATTTCAATGAGTAGATTATGTGGGATATGGCAGAAGGATTGATTCTGTTGTTTCCCCATCTCACTGTTTTGTTTCCATGCTATATTTTTCCCAATGACAATCATAGAGATTTCATGTTGAACTGCGAACTGGACAATGTGGTAACTTATTTTGTGAAAGAAGTCTTTGATTTTGAGAAGCCGTTTCTCATGCAGCCTCTCTAAACGCTTTGATGTGTGCGGTCCTTCTTTTGGTTCTTTTCCATGACGAAGAATACCAAGTAAACGAGCCTTTTGCTTGTTGTAATATTGATTGATGCTTTTGATGACATTGCCCTTTACTAACACAGGTATGGTTCCTGTATTCGTTACGATGGTTGCAATGTTATTAATTCCTAAATCAATACTCATATAGCGATTGTTATCTACATGCTCAGACGCTGGCTCAGATTTTTCTGTCACGATTTCAACTTTAAACTTCCCGTAAGCAGGAGAAACACGTACCTCTTTTAGATTTTCGATCTGTCCGAACAATTTACCGATATTTAATTTTATACTTGTTTTTGGAAACCGAATATATTTATCTTGGAGTTTACATACTTGATTCGTGAATACAACTTCTCTCATAGATGATTTAATGTATTTGGGAATGCGAGGTCTACCCGTAAAAGTGGAAGGATGTTTTTCGTATGCTTTGATGGAAGCAAAGAATGATTTCCAGTTTTGATATAGCTTCTTCATAACTGCTTGATTCGTTTGTGCTGGCAAGCTCATATAATCTTGTTGCTTCATTGTTTTAAACAAACAATCTAGGAAGTTATACGATAAGAACGATTTCTCTTTTGTCGGAAATACAAACAGATTACATTTGATTTCTTTTCGCTTTTCTACAGGCTTTTCTTTCTGCTTTTGCACACGTTTTTGATATGCACAAAGTTGATTTTCATTCATGATTTCAATATATGCTTATAATGTATGGAGAACTTCTTGTTGAAGGGGCTGTAAAGTTTTCTCTGTACGTAAAGCCGTATACACTTGGCGAATGTAGAAGTTTGTTGTATTGTAGAGGGTTTTTGCATTTTGACACATTTCCATGAAATAGGCGTACAATTTATGACCTTTCTTGATCCAAATTTGATAGGCTGCATATTCTTTTTCTTTTGTTATCATGTTCACCTCCTTCTTTTCTTCATGATACTACAAAACAGCCAAAAAGAACATACATTCGCAATACCACAAAAATATTTTTACAAATGCGATGGCAATTCATCTCCACCTTAAACTGGGCTATGCCCTGCACGTTTTGAAGATGGAGTTTTCTTGCCAAATTTTCGATAAAGAATTATTTGATGCTTACTTAATCCCTACATTCAAATTTATCTCCTTCTTGAACTAAACTGATCATTAGTACAAGAAGAAAAACGGTGCTACTTTATTACAAACGGTCAAACTTTATTTTAAATCCACCTCTGTAGTTTCTGATGATGTGTCGATATAATTATTAAAATTTCTCCCTGTATACACTGCATGAACAGTCCCCACATTTGTATCACCAGACATGTATGAAAACAAGATGTAATCAAATTTTACGTCAAATAATGTTGTAACAATAATACTGTATGATGCATAGCATAAAGTATACACTGTATGACATATAGTATATAAAAAATGAGGTGGGTGAATGAGTACGTTATTGAATTCATTAACGACAGAGCTTAGGAGAGGAACGTTGACATTAGCCGTTTTAAGTCAATTACGAACACCCCAGTATGGATATTCACTTGTTCAGTTATTGGAGGAATCGGGCATTACCATTGAACAAAGTACCTTATATCCATTGCTTCGCCGATTGGAAAAACAGGAATTAGTGACGAGTAGTTGGGATACATCTGAGAGTAGACCCCGTAAGTTTTATGTTTTAAGTGAATATGGGTTAGAGATCTTTTTGCAGTTAAAAAGGGAATGGCTTAAGAATTCGAAAGAGCTCTATAGCTTATTAAAAAAGGAGGAAGACGATGAATCTGATTGAGATTTATATAAAAGAAGTTACTCGGAGGCTGCCTGAAAAAAATCGTGAGGATATTGCTCTAGAGTTACGGTCAACCATAGAGGATATGCTGCCTGATGATTACAGTGAAGAAGATGTAAAGGCGGTTCTTGAAAAATTAGGGAGTCCAGTCACAATGGCTAGTGGTTATCGAGATTGGCCAATGCACTTAATTGGTCCACGCTATTTTGATGTATATGTGACGCTACTAAAAATGATTTTACCGATTGCCGCTGTCATTTCGTTAATCTCGGTGATTGCCGAACATTTTATTGGATATAGTGGAGAACAAGCGGTTATAAATATTATTTTTAGTCTTATAGGCGAAGGAATAGGGAGCATCATTGAAGTAGGGATCCATGTATTCTTTTGGCTAACACTTGTGTTTGCTATTTTAGAAAGAACAGATAAAGAAAGAGATGGGCACCCATTAACAGCACGCCTTAAAAAATGGACTCCTGATGATTTGAAAAATATCTCTTATATCCCTAAGAAAAAAGCGATTTCAAAGGGCGAGGTATTTGGAAGTTTAATGTGGACTGCGATTTGGTCAACTCTTTATTTTTATGCGAATCATCTTGTAGGTGTATATGAACGCGGTAGAGACGGACTTGAATTCGTGACCCCAACTTTTAATCAGGAAGTTTTACTTGGATATTGGCCAATCGTTCTTGTTGTAATTGGTCTCGAAATAGCATTAGCTCTTTATAAATTATTAAAGGGGCAATGGACAAAAGGAATAGCAATTTGGAATACTGCACTCCAGCTTATCGCAACCATTGTATTCATTATTATAGTAACAAATCTGAATGTGATAACCCAAGATTTTATTACGTATATGACTAATTTATTTAACATAACAGCTAATCAATTTGAAACATGGATAGTTGGCGGTGGAGTTTTCATCTTTATTTTATTTGCAGCAATCAGTGTATTTGATGGCTTCTGTAAGGCTAGAATTCGTTAATATATTTGTTTATTAAACTACCATTACGTACTTTAAGATTGGAATAATCATGTTGCAGTTGTATCCTTGAAATAAAGTTGAACCGTTTTTATAGTTAATTAAGAAACTGTTGAGTGATAATAGAGTTGTTCCGTTAAAACGCCAGATTGTTGAATAAAACTTTTAAAGAGAATTTGATATCATGTTAAAGTTTAGAAGCTTATTGTGAAGGTTTGTAACGTATGCAAGATAACAGAAAAAGTTTTTTAGTATTAATTTGTAAAAACACAATAAATCAAGAGGTGCTTATATGGAAGGAACTATACATTATACACTAGAACCCCCTGAAGATTTTACGCAATTACTAACCTTATATGAATCTTTAGGATGGAATTCACTTAAATTAACAGTTAATGATTTAGAACAAATGTGCAATCAAAGTTGGTATGCCATTTATACTTTTGATGAACAAAAATTGGTGGGAACGGGCCGTATTATTTCAGATGGTGTGATTACTGGAATTATATGTGGAGTGGGTGTACTACCGAGTTACCAGTCCAAAGGAATCGGCAAAGAAATGCTGAATCGAATGATTGAACATTGTGAGCAGAATCGAGTAATTCCTCAACTTTTGTGTGCGGAAAGTTTGGAATCCTATTATGAATTTTTTGAATTTAAGAAATTTTCCGTTGGTATGACAAGAAATATAAATCGATAAAGTGAAACTTCCATCAATGGGAGTTTTCCTCATCCCCCACCTACCTTCCTCACAATCTGGAGATTGTGGTCTTACTGCCCGCGATAGCGGAATAAAAGGCATCGCATGTACTGCGATGCCTTTTACTCTTCACTCACTTCTACTAAATATACACCTTTTTCAAATCCGCCGCGCTCTGCTTCTTTCTCTTTACGAATGCGCTCAATATCCTCTAACGTTACGCCTTCTGCTTGTGCCATTGCTTTAATAACTTCTAAGGCATCGGCTAAAGAATCTAATGCATGGTCACGATCCTGCATAGATGCAAATTCACGCATTTCTTCTATTCCAATTTTCGATAATTCTTGTATGTATTCTTGTTTGCTTAATTTTTTTGATGAATATGTTTTACCAGACATTAAAATCATTTCCGGTACACGGTCGCGTACTACTTTATTATAAACTGACATGAGAACACCTCCATTTTTTTCTATAGCTCCTTCTATTATTCAACAAAAAAAGTGCTAACACCATTATACTAAAAAAATGTGTTAACACTTTCGTATTCTGTAAAACTTTTATTCTCCTTTAAAAACCGGGACACGTTTCTCTAAAAATGCTGTAATGCCCTCTTTATGATCCGCTGTTTTTCTCATTGCATATTGGCCGCGTTTTTCAAGCTGAAGTGTTTGTTCTAACGAGGAACGATTCACTTCGGCTAATATTTGCTTCGTTTGAATCATTGCGCCAATTGGTTTTTGCAGCCATTCATTGATTTTTTGTTTTACAGCATCTTGGAAGTTCTCACCGATCACCTCATCAATCATGCCGATTTCAAGTGCTTCCGTTGCTGATAATTTCTTTCCTTCCCAAATGATTTCTTTTGCCACATGCTCTCCAAGGCGCTTTTGTAAGAAGAAATGTCCACCACCATCTGGAATTAAAGCGATTCCAATAAAGTTCATCGCAATAATGGATGAAATATCAGCCATTACGTAATCAGCTGTTAATGCAATGCTGAGTCCAAGGCCTGCCGTCGGGCCATGAATCGCACTAATAACAAGCTTTGGCATTGTGTAAAGCGCCACAATAATTTCGGAAATGGTATTCATAATGCCTTCAAATGCACTTTCATCTCCGCTTGATAACATCGACTTAATATCGCCGCCCGCAGAAAAACCACGGCCGTTTCCGCATAGCACAACGATATGCACAGAGCTTGCAGCCACTTCTTTTAACTTTTGTAATAGTTCTTTTAACGTCTGCTCATCTAACGCATTTAACACTTGCGGACGATTTAACATAATCGTCGCAATCCGCCCTTCATATTTTACAATTACTGATTCTGCCTTGCTTGAAACTGTCATACATTCCCTCTCCTTCTCTAATCTGTTATCCTTATATAATTACAGAAAGGGTTTTCAAAAACCTTCTTTTTTCTTAATTTTCCGTCAAATTAACATAAATTTCGTCTCAAATTACAACAATACTATATAAGATAGCAGAAACACATCTCGTGCTAATAACTCTTCTGACAAGAAACAAGCTTTTAAAACGCGGAAATGTAACACACAACCTGCCAAAGCCGATATCTACATTAACAAATTCAGTAACTTTCTCTATTCATATTCTTTCGTGGTATAATGAACCATTACATTCATTACAATCATGGAGGACCCTATGCTAACTTTTGAAGAAAAATTAACGATTATTGAATCATTCCCAGAGCTAGAAAGAAAAAACGTATCACTTGGGCGAATTAATTTTCATTATGAAGAAAGTCGCCTAGACAAAAAAAACGTTGTGTACCATTTACACCCAAATGGAAATGGCTTCGTATATGCCGGGCATCTGAAAGGCTACAAAACGAACGATAAAGGGATGGTTAACATCCGTGATTTTTCAGCGGAAGAACTTCGCTCATTACTTGAAAAATCAATGGATGCCCTTTCACAAGAACCAGTAGAAGAAGTTACACTTGCTGAAGATTTCCAAGAGGAAGAATGGATCAACGAAGAAAATCACGTACTAACTCTTATAAACGAAGATGAAGATATGTGGAACGTATATGCTGGACTTAATTTAGACGGCACATTCAACTCTTACAAAGAAGCGGCACAATACCTTGATGAAGAAGGATTTACACGTAAATAAAAAAGACGCTCTTTCCGAGTAGGAAGAGCGTCTTTTTTATTTATCCTAGCAATGCAAGAAGCTCACTCAACTCTTCCTCAGTAAGCTCGCGCCACTCTCCCGTCTCAATGCCGTCTACTACGATATTCATAATCCGAATGCGTTCTAATTGGGTGACTGTATATCCGAACGCTCGGCACATACGGCGAATTTGACGGTTCATTCCTTGTGTCAGAATAATGCGGAATACACACTCGCTTATGCGATATATGTTACACGGATTTGTTTTCCCATCACGAATCGTTACACCACCGGCCATACCTTCTAAGAAAGCATCATCAAATGGCTTATCCACCGTTACAATATACTCTTTTTCATGACCATATTCAGAGCGCATCATTTTATTTACGATATCACCGTCATTCGTCATTAAAATTAATCCTTGCGATGCTTTATCTAAGCGGCCAATCGGAAAAATACGCTCTGGATAATTAACAAAATCGATAATATTTCCTTCTATATCCTTCGCCGCTGTACAAGTAATACCTACAGGTTTGTTTAAAGCAATATAAATAGGATGTATCTTAGTTGGAATTGGCTTCCCATCAACAAGTACAATGTCACCAGGCTCTACCTCTTGTCCTGGCTCACAAATCTCTCCATTAACGGTAATTCGCTTTGCATCAATAAGGCGATTCGTTTCTCTTCTTGAATAATAACCCGTTTCACTGATGAATTTATTAATTCTCATGCAAAGTTCCTTTCTTATTTGCAATTCACATATGCTAGCACTTTCAACATTCTATCATAAGTGCACATTACAAAAAAACACACAACGCCATAGCTAATGGGTGTGTGTTTTATCATATTTCTCATTTATCCCGCATTAACGGGCAGTACCCCCCCACTTCAAGATTGAGAGAGAAGCGAAAAAGATAGGTGGGGGATGAAGCCCCCCACTTGATGGAAGTTTTACTTTACCGTCTCTTCGTAATTTTCCCAGAACCTCCAACTCTCGTTTTCGGAGGAGATGTGTTTTTTGGAGGAGTAGTGATAGATGACTTTGGTTTAACGTCTGATCCACTTGGTTTATCAGGTGATTTAATGATTTTTCCTTTATTCTGCTCAGACGGTGGGACAGTTTGATTTTGTTTTTTCATAACGCTGCCTTCGCTTCCCACAGATGTACCGGAATTATTTACTTTGTCACTTCTCTTAATGATAGAGCCAGTACCTTGTTTTGTTAGTGGCGGCATCGTTTTTTTCTCTTGAGCAGTAGGCGGACGATAGTCGATTACTGGTTTATATGTTTTCCGAGTTGTATACCCGCGGTAATCCCCTTTATATGATTTATGAGAATCAAATAAATTGCTAACTATACTTCCCACAATATAACCTTCTAAAAAAGACGGTTGATAATTTTGGCGAACAAATTCCTCATTACTTACTTCAATTAATGTATCGGATGGTTTCTCCTTATCCTTCTGAATGTTGTACCACTCATCAGGATATACAAGAAACATTTGGTTATCATCTTCTTTAGACATTTGCTCTGGCTTTTTTTGATCGGCCAGTTTTTTTGCTATGTCAGGAACAGATTCATTCACGGCCCTATATACAAACGATTCCTGATTTCCTTCTCTTAGAACTGATTCTAATGGATAAAGATCTTTAACCTTGTTGTCATTATCGCAACCCGATAAGGTAAAAAGAGCGATTACGAATACAATAGAAGCAGCAATGGTAAATCCGATGGATGCTTTCATCATGGTAAACAGTCGTTTTAACATGATCGCACCCCCTTACGTCGCCCGTATGATTTGTACATCTGCCGTAAGAATTGTTTCTCCTTCGTACATCATTGTGCGCCCTTCTTGCCATTCAATTCTGAGCAATTTACGGTTGTCAGATTGAAACTCCCAAACATGTTGTTCACCAGATACTGCAAACGGTGTTTTTCCAGTGATGGATGCCCGGCAAGAATATTGTTCTTCCATATAATACTCTAAATCATCCATTTCAATTGTAGTAGGAATTTCGTTGAAAGAATCTAATCGCCCATCAATTGGTGTATATAATTCATAATAGACCTTTTCGCGATTTTCAACCTTTAAATAACGAATTGTATTTCCGTCCTGCAATGTTAAGAAAATCTCGTTTCGTTCATGCATACGTGTTTTTCCTATAATTTCATAAGTGACCAAAGACACCTCAAGAATATCCCCAGGCTCTAAAGAAAGTACACTTTTCTCAGGCTTAACAGGTTCAGGACTTTTCAATATATTTTTAATACGTTTAAATAAACTCAAGAGCTATCCCCTCCGCTTCTGATTTTTAAAGACACGCTGCTAAAATGAGGGCACCAACGATATGCAATGAACCTGCTAAAAGCGCATGAGCAACTTTTCCTTGCACAGTCCCATCTTCTAAGTCTAAGCCAGCTATCTTCTTCAAAATGAATTCTACTAATCTTTCTAAAATAAATAAAATAACAAAAGAAACAACAGAGGCCAACAAAGCTTGCCATAAATCGTTTGATTTCAAAATCGACTGTGACAAAATATATCCTTGTGCAAAAAGTTTCATGACAAAACGAGTCGTTACAGCAATATTTCCTTTTTTTATCTCGGCTAAATCTTTATATTTAGTAAAAATAGAATCTATCCACATGAGTACAAACAAAAGAACAGCACTTGACAGCGTCCATACAAACATTGCCGCAATATTCATCCATGTCATTACAAATCCTCCTTAACTATTTTAAGTAAAAATAGAAAACCGACATTATCCACTCCTTACGACATGTCGGTTCTTCAAATAAATTTTCTATAATGTCTTTTAAACCAATTATTTCTCGTACTGCTTCATAATACGAGCTAACTCATCTTCTACCTGCTTATCTCTATTCATATTCGCAAACTCTTCATCTAACGACTTTTCTTTTTTGTATATTTCACCGCTTGCTTCTGCTTCCGCTTCTAGTTGAAGAGCTTTTTCCTCCATACGGCTTAAACCTGCTTTTGCTGTATTGGAATCAAATCCAGACATCGCCTTATTAATATTCTTTTGCGCATTCGCTGCGTTCACTCTTGCAACAAGCGTTTCACGTTTGTTCTTTAATTCCGTCAATTGCTTACGCATCTCTTCTAATTTTGCACGAAGATTATCAGCCGCTAGTTTATTTTGTTCATAACTCGTTTTATACTCATTCATTTTTTGTTCTGCATTTTTCTTTTCCTCTAAAGCACGGCGCGCAAGATCGATGTTGTTTGCCTGTACTGCCATATGCGCTTGCTCCTCGCGCTTCGTTACGAGTGTAGATTGTTCTTCGTATAATAATTTGAACTTTTTCTCAAGTGCGATTTGAGCAGCTACACTCTTCTCCGCTTCCTCTACATCTTCTTGCATATCACGTAAATATTGATCTGTCATCTTAATTGGATCTTCAGCCTTTTCAATCAATGCATATACATTTGACATCGTTAAATCGCGCAATCTTTTAAACATAGACATAAAAAAATCCCTCCTATGAATGAAATAACAATTCAAATTCAATTCCAGTCAACACAAAACGGAAATATTACTACAAAGTAAGAATATTCACATTTTCAAAATTATGTGTTTATTATAACAAAATCAACAGTAAAAGCACAGTTTCAAAATTAAACTGTGCTTTTTGGGGCAGTAAGAGCCCGATTGATGAGGGCTTTCCATTAGTAGGCGATGAAGCCTCCCACTAATGGAAGTTTCACTTTATACTATTTCGTCGCTTCCTTCAAAGATTCGCGCAACACAAACTTCTGCAATTTCCCGCTCGCATTACGCGGAAGTTCTTTCGCAAATACGTAATGACGAGGACGTTTATAATCAGCTAATTCATCACTTTCCTTACAATAACGGTCTAATTCCTTTTCTGTTAATGATTCATCTTTCTTCACAACTACCGCTACTACGCGCTCGCCCCATAATTCATCTGGTTCTCCAAGTACAGCAACATCTAAAATACCATCATGGCTATGCAGGAAGTCTTCAATTTCACGCGGGTAAATGTTCACGCCGCCGCTGATCACCATATCGTCAACACGATCTGCCACGTATAAATAACCATCTTTATCAAAATAGCCAAGATCACCGGAGTGATACCAACCTTTATACATTACTTTTTTGGTTGCTTCTTCGCGGTTATAATATCCAGCCATCATACTTGTCCCGCGTACAATGATTTCTCCAACTTCGTAAGGCGGAAGTACATCGTCTGGTTCTGCTGGTTCATCTTCATTTGACTTCACGATGCGCACTTCATGGCTAAAGCAAGGTGTCCCTGCTGATCCTGCTTTTGTAATTTGATCTTCTTCTACAAGAAACGCTACAACAGGCCCAAACTCTGTCATCCCGTAAATTTGTACAAGATCAATATAAAGACGTTCTTTACATTCTTTCACAAGCGCTGGCGCCATTGCCGCTCCGCCGTAAACCCCTATCTTCATCGAAGTTAAATCATATTTTGTTAAATCTTCTTGCAGCAGCATGTTCCACATTGTCGGCGCTGCAAAGAACGTTGTAATCTTTTCTTCTTGAATTGTTTCTAACACTGTTTTCGTATCAAAATGATGTAAAATAACATTTTTCCCGCCAACTTGAATACGCGGCAGAAAACCAGCGTTTAATTCACCGCAGTGATATAGCGGTGCTACAATTAATCCGACGCTATCACGTGTATATTTTATATAATACGTACAAATCATACTATGCTCTGCCATGTCCCGGTGACGATGCAGCACTCCTTTTGGATTCCCAGTCGTACCGCTCGTATATAACATAGAGCAATAGTCCATTTCATCAACTTCAATGTCGATTGGTTCTGCCTTTGCTTCGTTTACTTTTTCATGATAAGAAACGGCATAAGACGGCACATCATCTTCAACGTACCAAAACGAAGTATGCGGAAAATCACGTTCAATCATAGAAATTGTTGATTCAACTTCTTTTTCAAACACAAAAACTTTAGAGGAAGCATCTTGCAATATGTAGGAAACTTCTTTTGCTTTTAAACGGAAGTTAATCGGATTAAAGATGGCACCAATCTTCGTACAAGCTAAGTAAACCGTTACAAATTCATGTGAATTATATAAGTAAACAGAAACTCTGTCCCCTTTTCGTACTCCTTCTGCAAGTAGTGCATGTGCAGTTTTATTTACCATCTTATCCCACTGTTTATATGTCCAGCGAATGTTTTTTGCAGGTTCTACTAACGCTTCTTTTTGTGGATATTTTTGCACAGCTAGATCAAAAATTCTGCCAATAGTCATATACATGTCGCATTTTCCCCCTTAAAGTTTTCATAATTTTATGATTTCGTTCACAATTAGACATCTCCTGCTAATTTTTACTTTTTTTTTCTGATTATTCTCGACAGCGTTTTACATAAAGTGAAACTTCCATCAGTGGGGGCTTTCTTCATCCCCCACTGATGGTTAGTTGAACCAATCGGACTTTTACGGGCAGTTATCCCCCACCTTTCTTCTTCGATTCTCTCTCAATCTTGGGGTGTGGGTCTTACTGCCCGTTAATGCGGGATAAAAAAAGAAACTGCCAAACTGGCAGCTTCTTATCCGAATAACTCTTGTAAAATTTTAAGTTTATCTTCTGTATACTTCACATAACCATCATTATACGATTTTGGATCTTTTGGGTTGGCAAAGTGTGTAATAGCACCTGTCTTTGGATGAACAAATTTACTCGATGCACCGCAGCCAAGACCGATAATAGACTGCACTTCTTCCATAATAACAATGTTATAAATGCTTTCTTGACTTGGCATTGCATAACCAACGTTCTCTAAGTTACCTAAAATATTCTTTTGACGATATAAATAATACGGTACGTAATTATGCTCTTTCGTCCACTCTTCTGCTTCATGCATCATCGCTGTAATTTCTTCACGGCCTGCCACTTTATATTTACGCTTATTTTGCGTCATTTCAGAAGCACGCTTAAAGGATAATGTATGCACTGTTAACGATTCTGGCATAAGCTTTTCTGTTTCTGCTAGTGTATGCTTAAAGATATCTAATCCTTCACCTGGAAGACCGATAATTAGATCCATATTAATATTGTTCATACCCATTTCGCGAGCAAGATGGTACTTTTCAATTGTTTCTTCTACTGTATGATGACGTCCAATTGCTTTTAGTGTTTCTTGATGGTATGACTGCGGATTAATACTAATTCGGTCGATATTCCATTTATTTAACACCTCTAGCTTCTCTGGTGTAATTGTATCTGGACGTCCTGCTTCTACCGTTACTTCACGAACTTGTTTGACATCTGGGAACGACTCATACATTTCTTCATACAGCATGTCCATTTCTTCTGCTGTAATACTTGTTGGCGTACCGCCGCCATAGTAAATCGTCGTTACTTTCACGCCTTTCTCTTTTAAAAACTTACCGATTTCACGAACTTCATAATGTAAGCCGCCTAAGAATGAATCGACAGATCCTTGGCGTCCATTAATCGCATAAGCTGGGAATGTACAGTATGCACATTTTGTTGGACAAAACGGAATCCCAATATAAATACTTACTTCTTCTTTTAAACGATATAAATCTGGCACAACAGCAAGTTGGCAATCAACAATACGCTGCATAAGCTCAATTTTCTCATCATGAATTAAATAACTTTCACGAAGTTCGCTATGTGCTTCCTCTTTTGTCATACCGCTTTGCAACATTTTATGAAGAAGCTTCGTTGGGCGCACACCTGTTAAGATTCCCCACTTTTGCTCCACACCTGTTAACTGCTGGAGAACAGACAGATATACATAAGACACGACATGCTTCACTTGCTTCATACGTTCTTTTTCTTCCGTAAAGGACGATAAATCTTTGGAAAACGTTTCTTCATACACGTTTCCTGTCGCGATTTCCGTTAAACGAGCAGAAGCTGTCACATTTCCTTCTATATTTATATCAACAATGATATTTGCATCTTCTTTTTCAAATGCTACCGTACTCTCTTCAAAAAATAAGCCGCTAATATTTTGCAGCGGACGTAAAAAACGATCATCTTGTAACGTTTTAATTGAAATTAACAACAATCATCACCTTTTCTATTTTCAAACTTCCTTTAGTTTACTTGAAGGCTGATATGAGGTCAACAAAGAACTATTACGGATGAGACTTCTAATTTTTAGGAACATTTTAAGTAGATGAATACAAATTGAAAAACCTTTCTTTTTAGGTGGACGAGAGCATCTGGTCACGCCTAGAAGCAGTCAGCCCCTTTTCCTGCCACGTGCAATACTACGAGTGCAAGTCACCTTTTGTTCTGAGATACATTCCTGTCGAATGTTGTAGATTGGTCGATATATCGTGTCGAACGGTCGATATATCTGAAATTGCGCCGATATATTCTGCTGAGCGGGCGATATATCCGAAATTGCGCCGATATATTCTGCTGAGCGGGCGATATATCCGAAATTGCGCCGATATATTCTGACTAACGGGCGATATATTATAGAAAAACCTCAGGTATTCGCCTGAGGTTTTTACTTACCATCTCTTCATTTGTATATGATTGTTCAAAAACTTAATTGGAAACTGCTTTCGAAAATGTTCTTTAATCATATATTGCACACCGTTTTCATTATTTGAGCGTGTAATCCAATCGGCTGCTTTCTTTAAAACAATCGGAGCATTCCCCATCGCTACCCCTAATCCAACGCTTTCGATAACATCTAAATCTTCCATGCTATCTCCAATTGCTACCATTTCTTTTAATTCAATGTCAAGATGCTCTCCCAATAATTGCAACCCGCGTAATTTCGATACATGAGGCGGTAATATTTCGATTTGTTCTTTCCCGCATTCTACAAAATTGACATTTTCAAATGCCTTTTGTAAGGTTGTGAGCGCACGCTTCTTTTCACTTTGAGTCGCAAATGTAACATCAATTTTCGGTGCAGCTACCGGTTGATCGCGAAGTGCATCACCGAGTGAATCTACAAATTGAACCGGGTAAAATAACGGATCAGAAGTTGATAAGACTGTTCGTGCAATTAAATTTGGCGTATGCTGCTGCCGATTTCCAATCGAAAATCTTTCATGAGAAATGCGAATGTTACATTCAAAATGTTCAAGCACCTGTACAATATTAAATGTCACTTCTTCTGATAATCGTTTTTGAATTAACGGTTTATCTAATGAAGATGAAATAAATGCACCGCCATGCGTCACTAATATAGAATTTAATTTTAATGATTTTGCTATTTTATGAGCGGATTGAAAATTCCGATTCGTAAATAGCGTAACATATACACCTTTTCTCTTCACAAATTCAATCGCTTCACGCGTTCCTTTTTGTAATTTCCCATTTGGAAGTAAGAGTGTTCCATCTATATTAAGAGCTAGTAAACGATAAATCATGATGAAGTACCTCCTCTTCTTAGCTGTAGCGTTCTATCATTAATTTATGAAAAGATGATGCTAATTAGAACGAATGCAAATTTAGATCATACGTTTACAATAAAATCGTTCAATATTTTTGATTTCTTTCTAGTTAAGAATGTATTCTGTTTGTAGAGGTGATTATATGGGTAACTGCAAAAGGATAGTAGCTATTTCCGGAAGCATTCGAGAAGGTTCCTCCAATACCAATATATTAAAAACTTTAGCAGCGTTTATTCCCGAAAATATTGATTATAATATTTATAACGGAATACAAGAACTTCCTCATTTTAATCCAGATATTGATCGCATTCAGGCACCAACTGTTGTTGAAGATTTTCGAAAGACACTAGCTAAAGCGCATGCACTCATTATCTGCACACCAGAGTATGCAAAAGGTGTACCAGGAGTCTTGAAAAATGCATTAGAATGGCTTGTCTCATCAGCTGAACTTTACAAAAAACCAGTGGCTGTTATAACAGCTTCTTCATCAATTACCGGCGGAGACAAGGCACATGAATCTTTACTACTTACACTAGGTATGTTGGATGTTACTATTGTTCAAAATGGATCGGTTCTCATTCCATCTGTTGGAACTAAATTTAATAATGATGCTACAGTCACAGATGAACAAACAAAGCAAGACCTTATTTCTCTCATTCATGGTATGCTGCAAGAATTACATGATTGATTTATAAAACAATTCATTTTAAGCAGCATCCATACGAAAGGATGCTGCTTTACTCATTTAAAGTCTTACGAAAGGAATTTGCTAAATGAAATGGCCACTTTCTTGGTATGAAGGCGATACATTAGACGTTGCGAAACGATTGCTTGGGCATAAACTCGTTCACATTGTTAATGGCGTAAAGCGAAGCGGAATCATTGTAGAAGTCGAAGCATATAAAGGACCTGATGATAAAGCAGCACATAGCTACGGCGGTCGCCGCACAGAACGAACAGAAATTATGTTTAGTACTCCTGGTCATGCTTATATATATCTTATTTATGGCATGTACCATTGTTTTAATATTATTACGGCACCGGAAGGGATACCACAAGGTGTGTTAATTCGGGCATTAGAGCCCGTAGAAGGCATTGAAGATATGAAACAAGCAAGATATGGTAAAACGGATATTATAAAATCACAGTTCAAAAACTTAACAAATGGACCAGGAAAACTATGTAAAGCACTAGGCATTACATTAGAGCAAAAAGGGCTTTTACTTACGAGCAATGAGCTATATATTGAAGAGGTTCCTTATAACAAACATTTGTCTCATACATATAACATCACAGCAGGCCCGCGCATTAATATTGATTACGCTGAAGAAGCAGTGCATTATCCGTGGCGGTTTTACTTTCAAGGTCATCCGTTTGTTTCGAAATAGCATCTTATAAAGTGAAACTTCCATCAGTGAAGAGTTTTTTCATCTCCCACTGATGGAAAGCTCTCACCAATCGGGCTTTTACGGGCAATTATCCCCCACCTATCTTCCTCGCTTCTCTCTGAATCTTGAGGTGGGGGGCTTACTGCCCGTTAATGCGGGATAAATAATATTAATTTTCCATCCATCCTCATACTTGTACAGAAAAAATAAAAAAGCACTTCCTCGCTTACAAGGAAGTGCCTCTTTCTTATGATTACATGAATGCGTTATATAAGTCTTCAAGCGGCTTCATGATGATTTTATTTAAATCGCCGATTAAGACATTCAGACGTTGCTCTGCTTGCATTAAGTTTGTGATTTTTACATTTTGTTGTACTAATGCTACAACTGCTTGCGCCTTTTGATTGTCTTCTTCTGTTAATTGCTCACCTTGCATCATTTTTTGTTGAAGCTCCATTTGCATCATACGGAAACGATCAAATAGTTGTTTCGCCTCTGCATCTGCTTGTACTTCTGCATAACTTACTTTTAATGCTTGAAAATCTGGATTTTCTGTAATTACGTTTTGTAATTCATAAGCAACATCATGCATGTTTTTTGCCATTATATATATCCTCCTTGCAATGTGATACAATATCACACTGTTTATATGTTTTCGTTCTTTACATACCCTTCTTACGATATCAGACTATGTATGATATGTGAAGTAAATTCACTTTATGATATGATAATTAATAATAACCCTTGCACAACTCCAATTAAGCCGCCAAGTAATGCACCTAAATACGTAATCATTTTCAATTCACTTTTTGTAATAGATAAAACAAGTTCTTCTATGCGCTCAATTGGGAAAGTTTCTACTTCTTGCTGGACAATATCAGCTAAATACAAGCGCTGCATAATATCCGCAATATTATTCGTCGCCCACTGTAAGCTCTTTCGTATAGCATTCGGAATTACATTGTTTATCACATTTTCACGAATAGGAGCACACACATCACGAACAGATTGATTAAATAAAGCACATACGGTTTGTTCCACTTTCACAAAGGAAAGAATACTTTTCACAACAGATTCTTTTGAAATAAATGTTTCTACTTCATTCACTTCACGCTGTTTCAGTTTTTCCCATTCTTTTCTCATGACATCAGACAATAATTGCTTCGTTCCATCTTGTTGTAAAAATTTAATAACTTCTGGCTGTAGTCGATCGACTAAACTTACATTACCTAAGAACATACCAACTAAATTTAATAATGTGCCACGTGATGCAAAAAAATCATCAATCATTTTAGCAAGACGTTGTTTTCCTTCTGGACTTTCAAAGAAGGTAATCGCTTTTTCTATAACAAAAGTAGCTGCATTCGGAATTTTTTCTTCAATCTTTTCATGAACAGAAAGCGGAAGAGCTTGTTCCCACGTATAAGCACGATATGTTTCAAATAATGAATTCATTTTATTTGTGACGATGCTTTCAATTTGCTTTGTAACTCGTTCTTCTATATGCGTCATATTCAGCTTCTCTAACACTTCTCGCAATGTTTGTTCATTCATCAGAAGCTTATCCACTTCTATTTGGGCCCAATCAATGAGCTCTTGCTGAAAAGACGCATTTGTTAGCTTCTTCTCAATCCCTTCTGGTGTTAATAAATGATCTACAACCATTTTCCCTAATTGTACAGCTAACTCATCACGTCGCTTCGGAATTAACCCAGGCGTAAAAGGCACCCGAAATTTCCCAATATGTTTTGGATGATGCGGTCGAAATAACATTTTAATTGCAAGATGGTTCGTATATCCTCCAATGACCGCGCCTAGTCCTGTTGTTGTTAACAGATTCAGCCACATATTCACAATATATCAACCTTCCGTTTCTCACGTATACATATCCTTCATTATAACTGCTCTATAATGCTCCAGCAAACGAGACACTAGCCCCCTATCAAAAATACTGCTCATTAGATTTGAAGCAATTGGTATAAGACGCATTTCTTTGAATATTACTCAATTAAACACATGTTTAGTGCTATATAAAAGGAGGCGTTTTTTATGGTTCTCGGAATATTAACATCGCGTTTCCATCACGAGCGAGAATACTACACAGAAATTGCAAAGCGTGCATGCTTCCATCACATTGTCGTTGCACAGTTTACTCCCTTTAGCATCGATCCGCAAACGGAGCTTGTCAACGGACTTCTCTTTGATACCGATAAACAGGATTGGGTAGAGCAGCAATTCGTCATTCCATCTCACATATACAACCGATGCTCATACAAAGATGAAAAAAATGTTAAAAAAGCACTTCCTATCATAAAATGGCTTCACAGTCGCCCGGATTCATTATTTTTAAATGATGAGCTTCCAAATAAAACAAATATGTATGAAATTCTTACAAAAAACAAACAACTAGTACCATATGTACCTGTAATAAAACAAGCAAGTAAAACAACAACGTTACAGCTATTACAAACAAAAAAAGATGTGATTATAAAGCCCTTGCATTCACTTTCAAAACAAAATATGTACCACATTTTTTATCAAAATCGCACGTTTCATGTTACTACATTAGAACGAAATCGCTTTCCAACAAAAACATTCCAAACAAAAGATACGTTTTTACCTTGGTTACAATCATTGCTTCAAACACGTGATTATACAATACAGCCTATATCACCTCACTCAACATCTCCTGTTCATATTCGCTCTATTTTACAAAAGAATAGAGAAGGTACATGGGAAGAACAAGAAAAAGTTATTCAAATAGACAACACACCTTATTCTTTCTTATTTCCTCTTACAGAGCAAACAAGATTTACTGCATTTAAAAATTTGCAACATCATCTATCAAAAATTGACTTTACATTATTACAGGATAGTATACACGTTATTACAAAAGAAACGCCTCGAGCTTTAGAAAATACCTTTTCTCACCTTTTTGAATTAGAGCTCTCTATTGTAATGGATGCAACTGGTGCCGTTTGGTTATATCAAGTAGATACAAAACCTCCTTATACAGCCTTTATACGACATAATACCGATGTTGCTGAAAAAGTATACACAGCGCCTCTTCGTTATTATCAATCATTACTTCCTTTTAAAGAGAAACAGGAACTGTAAGCTGAAGATGTAAAGTGAAACTTCCATCAGTGGGGGGTTCTTCATCCCCCACCTTTCTTCTTCGATTTTCTCTGAATCTTGAGGTGAGAGATAACTGCCCAAGAATAGCGGGATAAATAAGTTATAGAAATTTTCTGCATCACAAAAAATCCGTCTCAACTTTTTGCTGAGACGGATTTTCATATAAGCTGTACAGTTACTTCTGTTTGCTTTTCACATGTAGGACAATATAAAAGATGAAGGCAATATTGCTGCGAATCATGCGCGGACAATCCATCAACTTCCTCTAGCAGTTCTTGATCCATATAGGCACTATATGGACCAATATAATCGACTGTTTTTCCATAGTCTTGGAGTATACTCGTACAAGTAGGACAAGTATAAGCTTTATATTCTAATGCATTACAAAGCGGACACATCGCCATTTTGATTCCTCCAAAAAAGGGACGGTATTCCCGTCCCCTATAGCCATTTTGATTTATTTTTGGAAACCACCTAAATGTTGCTCTGCATAAGATACAAGACGTTTTGTAATTTCACCGCCAACAGATCCGTTTGCGCGTGCAGTTGAATCTGGTCCAAGTTGTACGCCAAACTCAGTTGCGATTTCATACTTCATTTGATCTAAAGCAGCTTGTGCACCAGGAACTGCAAGACTATTGTTTCTAGCCATGTCATATCACCTCCTTGTATTGGTGTATTCATAGTATGTAAAAGCGGATTCTTTCTATGCAAATAGGGGATTTGTAATTTTTGGCATTATTAATTTTTACAAATTTTACAAACCATCATTTCGTATATCTTTCTACGTATCATCCATACTATGATTACAAGCACTCCACACGATGGATTAGCGCCAAATGGGGCGATTCTGGTTCAACTCCAGCTAATCCAACCAAAACTCACACTAAGGAGGACATATACTATGGCAAACCAAAATTCTAATCAATTAGTAGTACCTGGTGCAACTGCTGCAATTGACCAAATGAAATACGAGATTGCAACTGAATTTGGAGTAACATTAGGTGCTGATTCAACAGCTCGTGCAAATGGTTCAGTAGGTGGAGAAATTACAAAGCGTTTAGTAGCAATGGCTGAACAAAGCCTTGGCGGATATCAAAAATAAATATATATGGCAAAAAGGTCTCAAGCATCGCTTGAGACCTTTCTATCTTCTACTGTAGCATTTGTAAAAATCTCTTTGTTCGTTCTTCTTTCGGATGTACTAACACTTCTTCTGGTGTGCCTTGTTCAACAATCACACCGCCATCCATAAAGATAACACGATTCGCAATTTGATGAGCAAAACGCATCTCATGCGTGACAATTACCATCGTCATGCCTTCCTGTGCAAGTTCTCTCATCACTTTTAGCACTTCTTGCACAAGTTCAGGATCAAGCGCTGATGTCGGTTCATCAAATAAAATCACTTGCGGCTCCATCGCAAGCGCGCGTGCAATACCTACGCGCTGTTGCTGTCCACCTGAAAGCTGAAATGGATATAAATCCATTTTATCACCGAGTCCAACTTTTCTCAGAAAATACTCCGCTTTTTCTTTCGCCTTCTCTTTTGAAACTTTCTTAACCGTTATAAGGCCTTCCATCACATTTTCAAGTGCTGTAAAATGCGGGAATAAATTGTGATGCTGAAACACCATACCTGTTTTGGTGCGCAGTTTCACAATATCACGCTTCGTCATCTTTTTCGAAAAATCGAGTGTTTCATCACCGATACGAATTACACCGCTATTAGGGGTTTCTAATACGTTTAGACAACGAAGCAATGTTGTCTTACCAGAACCAGAAGGTCCGATAATAACAACAACTTCACCTTTTTCTACTTCCATATCAATATGCTTTAAAACGGTGTTATCACCAAAACTTTTTTGTAAATGTTGAATTGAAATCATAGAAACAAAAACTCCTTTTAGCAAGGATTATTTTAAAACATGACGCTCTGTTCGTTTTTCAAGTATTTGCTGCACAATTGATAACAAGAAACAAATTGCCCAATAAATCAGTCCCGCTTCTGTATAAACGACCAAGAATTCATAGTTTGTCGCTGCAATTTCCTGCGCTTTCCGAAACATTTCTGTTACTAAAATCATTGACGCCAGCGATGTGTCTTTAATCAAACTAATAAATGTATTGGAAAGAGGCGGAATCGAAACGCGTGCTGCCTGCGGTAAAATAACACGGCGCAGCGCTTGTGGATATGACATACCGATTGTATATGCAGCCTCCCATTGCCCCTTCGGAATTGACAAAATAGAAGCGCGAATAATCTCTGAAGCGTATGCCCCAACATTTAAAGAAAAACCAATAATCGCTGCTGTATACGAGTCAATTGTAATCCCTACTGTCGGAAGTCCATAAAAAATAATGAATAATTGAACAAGAAGCGGTGTACCGCGAATAATAGATACATAGATGCGTGCAATCCATTCTAATGGACGATTTCCAGAAATACGGCATAATGCTGTTAACGTTGCTAACACTAAACCAATTATAAATGTAATCAATGCAAGCGGTATTGTAGTGAAAATAGCACCCTTCAGCATAGGCATGAAGGATGCTTTTGTTATATCAGTCCAAACAGATAATCGATCTACATCAAATAAAACATTACTTAGATACATCTTCACCAAACCATTTCTTCGATATTTTGTCGTAAGTGCCGTCTTTTTTCATGTCATCTAAAGCTTTATTTACTTCAGCAACAAGTTTGTCGCTGCCTTTACGGAACATCAGTCCACTTTTTGATGCTTCTTTTTCTGTATCAACAATTTTTACTTTCGCATCTGGTTTTGTTTTTAAGTAGTTCAATACAGATAAACGATCATTAATTGTGAAATCAACGCGGCCAGAGTTTAATAATTCAACTGCTTGGTTAAAGCCTTCTACACCAACGATTTCTGCACCATTTTTCTTCGCAATGTCAGTAAAGTTACTTGTTAAAGATTGTGCTGCTTTTAAGCCTTTTACATCTTCGAATTTCGCTGGTTTGTCTTTATCTTTCGGAATTACAAGTACTGCTGAAGAAGATACATATGGCTTAGAGAAATCATATTTCTTTTCGCGATCTTCACGAATCCCAACTTCGTTCGCAATCATGTCAAAACGTTTTGCATCAAGTCCAGCAAATAAGCTATCCCATTGTGTTTCTTTAAATACTGGTTTCACGCCAAGACGCTTTGCTACTTCTTCAGCAATCTCAACGTCAAACCCTGTTAGCTTGCCACTTTCATCATGGAATGTGAACGGCGGATATGTACCTTCTGTTCCAATAACAAGCTCTCCGCTTTTTTTAATTTGATCTAACGCATCTTTGCTAGGGCCTTGAGCTGTATCTTTTGTTTGTTTTCCGCAACCCGCTACAACTCCCACAACCAATAATGCAAGCACGAAAAATGAAAGTAATTTTTTCACGATGACAATCCTCCAAGTATTCTGATAGGAATTTAAGAACTATATTGATTGTATTCAATCTTACAACATTTTTCAATCAAAATGTTCTACATTAGTGTATCCTTTTCATACAAAATCAAACAAACCCATGAATTATATACACATAAAACTTTATTCAGGAAGGATTTTCAAACAAAACAACTCCTTCTACTTTTCGATACGATCTAATTCCAGCGGCCCGACTCCTCTTGCATCGAACATCGTCGAAAGGTCTTTATTCCGCATTAACGGGCAGTAAAGAATGGAGAAGAGCTGGGAAGAAAACTGCCCGTAAAAGCCCGATTGGTGAGAGCTTTCCATCAGTGAGAAAAGCGTCACTGATGGAAGTTTCACTTTATATTCTGTCGAAGCGCCGATATATCACAAATAACGCCGATAAATGTATCACTTCCTCCGATATATCGCGAATAACGCCGATATCTTTGCGGACACGTAAAAAAGAACTTGCCACCCTGGCAAGTTCCTCAAGAATCTAATACACAATATCCAATCATTCCACATAGTAACAAAAAGAACGCGATGTTGAATGTAACCGATAATTCCTCCATTTGTATTCCCCCTTTATCCCGCTATTCGCGGGCAGTAATCCCCACAACCTATATGCAAAGAAAAACAAAGGCGATGGATGAGGGATAACTGCCCGTAAACGCCCGATTGGTGAGAGCTTTCCATCAGTGGGGAAACCCTCCCACTGATGGAAGTTTCACTTTACCTCAAAATATCATATAGACAAAGGAAGAATACATCCTACTTGTAAACTTTATTTTAAAATTTTCTGAACATTCTATGAACGTTACGCACTTTGACTACCTGCAATCTGCGTTTTATACATTTCATAATAACGGCCTTTCTTTGCCATCAACTCTTCATGTGAACCTTTCTCAAGGATCGTTCCGCGGTCCAATACAATAATTTGATCGGCACTTTTAATCGTTGATAACCGGTGCGCAATAATAAATGTGGTGCGCCCTTTTTTCACGACTTCGAGCGCCTGTTGAATCATTGCTTCTGTTTCTGTATCAATACTGGATGTTGCTTCATCCAAAATTAAAATCGCTGGATCAAATGCAAGTGCGCGTGCGAAGGAAATAAGCTGCCGCTCACCTGTTGAAAGCGTACTTCCTTTTTCAGTTACTTCTTCTTGAATGTTGTTTGCAAAACGTTCTGCTCCAACATCACGCAGCGCCTTCACAATCTGTTCCTTCGAAATTCGTTCTTGCTCTAAACTCACATTTGAAGCAACCGTTCCTGTAAATAGGAATGGATCTTGCAGTACAATTCCCATATGCTCACGAAGTGCTTGTTTTGAGATGGCCTTTATATCATATCCATCAATCGTGATGTTCCCTTTTTGAAATTCGTAAAACTGAAAGAGTACATTCATAATCGAGCTTTTTCCTGATCCGGTATGACCAACTAACGCAACCGTTTCTCCTTGCTTCGCTTCAAAAGAAATGTTTCGCAGAACTTCATCCTTCCCGTTATAGGAAAACGAAACGTTATTAAAACGAACATTTCCTCGTAAACGCGGAACGTGCTCTTCCTGCACTGCTTCTCCCTTTTCATCTAACAATTCAAACACACGCTCTGCAGCCACGCGCGCTTGCTCTAAGTTTGCTAACTGATTCACCATATTAGTAATCGGTGAAAATAACCGTGTTAAATAATCAACGAACGCGTATAGCACACCTAATGAAATCATTCCTTCTGCACTTAATGATGCGCCGCCAAAATGCCAAATCACACCTGTAAACGCAATATTGCGGAGCACCCCCACTAAGTTGTGAGAAGTCGCGGCATTTAAACTTAAAATTTTATTTTGGTACATATAATACTCTTCGTTTAATTGCTCAAATTCCTGCTTTGTCGCGCGCTCTTGACGAAACGCTTGAATAATAGGCATTCCTTGAATCGATTCATTCACTGTTCCATTAATGTCCGATAACCGTGAGCGCATTTTATGATTGTACACAGACGCATACTTGCGGTAAAAAATAGCCCACACGCATAAAATCGGAATAAGGATTAAACACATGAGCGCAAGCTTTGCATCTAATAAGAACAAAGCAATAAAAATACCAATGATGTAAATAAAACTGGAAAAGAATGTCGATAGTACTGTTACGTACAGCTCTCGAATCGCCTCCGTATCATTTGTCACACGAGAAACGATTTTCCCTGCCGGCAAATGATCAAAGTAACGAATCGGCAATGTTTGAATGTGAGAAAACACATCTTCTCGCATAATTTGAATAATTTTATTCGCTGCTTTTTGTAAATAAAATTGTTTTCCATATGCAAAGAGGGATACAACAAGTAAGAGAGCTAAATATCCGCTGCCGAGTAAAAATAGTCGTTTTATTTCTGGTTGATAAAACGAGAAAATTTCCTCCCCTGTAAGCTTAGTCCCTTTATATACTTGCACCGCTTTCCCTTTCTGAATTGTAATCATATTTCCCTTCACAGAACGCGTTCCTTCAAGTGAAACTTTGTTAGGAATAAAATAGTAGTCGCGGCCAATTTGAACAATGTGAACTTCTTTTCCTTTCTGTTCTCCTGCTTTAAACCGATCACTTCGCTTATACCAAGCACCGTTATAAAAAACAGTATCGTCTCCTTTTATCGTTTCGTGCCAAGGCTTTTCAATTCCAACGATATGTTCATCAATCATCGTTTTCGCAACAAACGGACCAGCTAATTCAGCAATAACGAAAATAAATAACATCGCTAAAGCCACTCCAATCGTTGCTTTTACTTTCATCGCATATTGGAATAATCGTTTTCCCACGCTCATATTTTCACCTCGCCTTCCACTTCTTCCCCTTGTTGTCTTTCAAATTGCTCTGTATACCAACCGCCCTGTTGAATCAGCATGTCATGCGTTCCTTCTTCAATGATTTCACCATTATCCATTACAAGAATCCAATCAGCATGCTCCGTAGCAGACAGACGATGCGTTGTAATAATCGTCGTTTTCCCACTGCGTTCTTTCCGAATATTTTCAATAATTGCTGCTTCCGTTCTTGCATCAACAGCTGATAACGAATCATCTAAAATTAAAATTTCTGGATTTTGAATCACTGCCCGTGCAATCGAAATACGTTGTTTTTGCCCTCCCGATAGCGATACACCTTTTTCTCCAACAAGTGTTTCTAATCCATCCGGCAAAAATTCCAAGTCTTTCTTGAAAGCAGCGATTTCAATTGCCTTTTGCAGCTCTTCTTCACTTGCTTCTCTGTTTCCAAATAAAATATTTTCCCGTGCTGTTTTCGAAAAAAGGATGTGTTCTTGCGGAACATATCCAGTCCAGCTTAATACATTATCAATGTGTATATTTTGCAGTGGTACACCAGATACAGTGATTTCACCTGTTCCTAGTGGATACTGGCGAAGAAGCTGCCGAACGAGCGTTGTTTTGCCACTTCCCGTTTTCCCAACAATCCCAAGTGTTTCCCCTCTATTTAACGAGAACGAAACGTTTTTCAAATTTAATTTAGAGGATGTTGGATACGAAAAGGATACATCTTCAAAATCAATGCAGTCTGGCTGATGTACACGCGATGGTTTCTTTACATTTTTTACGTCTTGCTTATATGCTAACGTTTCATTTACACGATCAAGTGAAGCATTCCCGCGCTGCATAACGTTTATCAGCTCACCAATCGCAAACATCGGCCAAATCATCATACCAAGGTACACGTTAAACGATACAAGTTCCCCAATCGTTACCTCATTTTTAAATACTAAAAACGCTCCGTACACAAGGCCAATTAAATAACTCATCCCAACAAGCATTTTCACTGTCGGTTGAAAAAGTGAATCAATTTTTGCGACTTTCATATTCTTTGCATACACATCTGTTGCTAACGTATTAAATCGCTTTTCATCTTCCGTTTCCTGTACATAAGCGCGAATGACACGTACACCTGCAATCGACTCCAGCACTTTATCGTTCATATCTCCAAATACATCTTGTGCAACTGTAAAGCGCTCGTGTAATTTCTTTCCATAAGCACTCACTGCATACGCCATAATCGGAAGCGGCAATAAAGCAGCGAATGTTAACTTCCAACTAATCGAAAAACCCATCATAAGCACAATTGTCAGCATATATAAACTCGAATCAACGAGCGTTAAAATACCAAATCCAGCTGTCATGGCAATAGCCTTTAAATCATTCGTTGCCCTTGCCATTAAATCACCTGTACGATTTCTTTGATAGAAAGTTGGCGTCATCTTCAGCAAATGCCCCATAAATTTGGAACGCATCGTTTTTTCAAGCACAAATGCGCCGCCGAATAAATGATATTGCCATACATAAGAAAGTACATAACCCACAGTTGCTGCACCAAGTAACATCCACACATAATTCATAATCCCCGCATTTGTTAAATCCCCGGCTTTTATATCATCAATTGCCAATCCAATTAGTTTTGGCGGAATAATCTCGACCACATTGACAATAAGTAAACAACAAATGGCAATGCTATACCTTTTCCAATGCGTTTTAAAAAACCATGTTAATTTTTGTAATACAGAAAACAATATAACCTCTCCCTTCCTGTTGTTGTTTAAACATTGGTTCATTATCCGCTATCCAGCGTCTCCGTTTTTACCATTCGCACCTCATACTTTTCCATCGTCATTCCTTCCTTTCTCCATTCCATTTATTATTGAAACTATACAAATGTATAGGAACAATCTAAAAAAAGAGACAAAAAAAGGCATACCGTCGCTTTGACGATATGCGAAAAACGCATAAAAGCGTACGTCACGACACACGCAACGTACGCTTTCCTTTTCAACTAAAAAGAAGCGTTATTTGTCCGTAGAGGTTGCGTGATGATATTTATTGTTTTCACCGCGTAAAACACCTGAGCCAGTCATGTATACGATTACAATCATCACGCACACCTCCTTCTTCTTTTATTTTCCATTTTTAATTGTATAACTTTAAAGACTTTTCTGTCAATTATTTTTTCATTTTTATGGAAAAATAATTATTAAGCAAAAAATGTTCCAGAAATCGCTTTTAGAAATAGTTCATTGGGATTTTTTTCAAACCTCATACAATCACCATATACCTACTCTTACAAGTCACTATTTTTTATGAGGGCTTATGTAAACGAAATTGAAGTAAACTCTAGCATGGGCACACAAGGTATTCGTAAAAGCCTTGAATCTATGACACGTTAGAAGATAACAACGCTAAATTCAATATAAATCTATAAAGGTGAGTAAAAAATAGTTTCTATTCACCTTTATATTTTATAAAAATGTTTGCTAGCACTACATTTCTCTTGCACACACTCTCTATCATTTTCATATATATATATTAACTTCTGATAGAGGGGAGGGGGCCACATGTTAAACGGCTTAGTAGAAGGCGACAAAATCCGTGTTTTTTCAGCTGGACGTGAAATTGATGGTGTAGGTGTTTTCATCCGCGTAGAGAACAACAATTTCTTAATTTGGGTGGACAGCAATGCTAATATAAACGTTACAAGCTTAAATACGATTAGCATTCGCAAAATTTCCTAATCACTCATAAAGTGTTCTAACTCCTAGGACCAAAAAGAACAGTCTATTTCAAAAAGAGTTATTTAAATCCCTTTTTGAATAGACTCTTTTTTTATAATCTGTTTTACACTTTTTATATGACTAATGGTTAGATCATAATCAACGTTAACCCAATATAACCATTCGTTTGTACACTCAATAAAGATCCCCTCTGTACGTGTCTCCCCATCAAATACTTCTATCTTATCTCCTAATGAAAAAAGAGGCGGCAATGCACTCTTTTCTGTTTTTTTACTTAAATTCTTTTGTATATCATAGAGTAGTCTCATACATCGTTCTAAAGAAGCTGCGAGCTCTTCATTTTGCTTTTTTAACTCCTCTATTGCATCTGGCTTCTGGCGCCTATGAATTTCCTTCCCACATATAAAGCAGTTTCTCTTAAACCAGCTCTCCATTCACTATCCCTCTTTATCTCGCTACTTATGGTCAGTAAAACTTCCACCAAATTTTTAAGGAAATAAAGCTACCCGTAGTTCAACTAGCCGTCAGTAAGGGACGAAAAAAAACTTACTAATGGCATCTTTGCTTTATACCTCATTTCATATACATATTATATGATGCGAAGCCTTAAGTTGTTTCATTGTCTTAAGCATACTCTATTCTCACAATAATCTGATTATGTTTATTTGCATTGACGAATAAAAAGCCATTTGTTACCCTTGGTTATGTTAACTTTATACATAAATCCTCATTCGTATCTCGGTGAGGTAGAGGTTGCAATTATTAATAGTATGATTTAGGAGATGTGTGGCATCGCTGATCAAATCGGAAAGGAATAGTTGCCGAAGCAAGAAGCATCCACAGCGCTTTCTTGCTGGGCCTGCATTGAATAAGTGCAGGACTGTCACAGGCTTTTTGCTTGTGGAGAGCTATCGAGAGGTATGTCCGCGGGTTTCTTAATAAGATTGAAAAGCGCGTGAATATATACGCGTTTTTTTGTTTTGTTTGGAACTTCAAACACATACATATCTCCGCGCTTGACTTGGTTATACTAATTTTGGAGGTAGTTTCTATGCAACAAAAAAAATGGGGCTTTTGGGTACTTACTGCATTTGTAGTTGGGAATATGGTTGGGGCAGGTATTTTTATGATTCCAAGTACATTAGCACAAACAGCCAGCCCTCTTGGTGTTACATTAGCTTGGTTAACAACAGGATTTGGCGTATTAATGCTAGCTCTTGTTTTCGGTAATTTAGCAATTCGTCGTCCTGATTTAACAACAGGTCCGCAAAGTCATGCTTACGCGCTCTTTTCTTCACAAAAAACGAAAAAAATGGCGGGTTTTAGTATCGTATGGGGCTACTGGGTTGCAAACTGGGCAAGTAACGTAGCCATCATTACATCATTTGCTGGTTATTTATCACTCTTTTTCCCAATTATGAAAGATACTCACGTATTGTTTTCAGTTGGAACTTTCAACATTGAAGTTGGAAAATTGATTACGTTCTCCATTTGCACCATTTTATTATGGGGTACCCATATGATTTTGGCAAATGGAGTAAATGGTGCCGGTAAATTAAACTTTTTAGCAACAACAGCGAAAGTAACAGGATTCCTTCTCTTCATCATTGTTACATTATTTGCCTTCGAAGCTTCTAAACTTGGACAATGGTATACGCCAATCGTTGATAAAGAAGGCATTTCACACGGACTGCTATCGCAAATAAACTTAGCAGCCTTAACAACACTTTGGGCCTTCATTGGTGTCGAGTCGGCTGTATTATTATCAAACCGTGCTGTTTCACCAAAAACAGTAAAACGTGCAACTGTTACCGGCTTACTACTAACAGTTGGTATCTATTTAGGAATTACCATCTTAACAATGGGTGTTCTTCATATAGATAAACTACAAGCATCTGAACGACCATTGGCGGATGCATTAACTGCAGTAATGGGTCATAACGGCGGAAAATTAATGGCGCTGCTTGCACTTACTTCTTTATTTGGATCCATTCTTGGTTGGGTTTTATTAAGCTCAGAAGTACCGTATCAAGCAGCAAAAGAAGGATTCTTTCCATCCTTCTTCACAAAAACCAATAAAAAAGGAAGCCCGATTCATTCGCTTCGTTTAACAAATATTATGTCGCAAGTGTTCCTATTCTCAACACTATCCGGGTCAATTGCCCAGGCGTATACATTTGTTATTACCGTTTCAACACTTGCCTACTTAATCCCATATCTCGTTTCTCCAATCTTCCAGCTTAAACTTGTTATCACAGGTGAAACATACGAAAATCAAAAAGGTTCTCGTATGGTGGATGGAATCATTGCTGCGATTGCTCTTATTTATGCATTATGGGTTATTAAAACTGGCTCTTCTGATATGAAAACATTCCTGCTTGGCATTGGATTATTTTTAGTTGGATTTGCTTTCTATCCATTAATGAAACGTGACGAAAAAAAAGAAAAACAAAACGAGCAAGTTGCCTAGCTAAAGGTAACTTGCTTTTTTATCTTATTAACGGGTAGCAAGAGAAACACTACCCTGCTTATAATAAAACAAAGGAGTGATCTCAGTGACAATCGAAACAATTTGGAATGACCGTTTTCAGCAACATCTACAAAAAATCACGATGTACTTTGCGCGTATTGCAAGCGGGCTTATCTATAGCTTCCTTCTACTTCTTTGTGTAGGCGGCTATTATTATGCAAAATTTCTTCGTTCATTTCCATCTGAGTCTGTTGCACTAACCATTGTGACAATTTTACTTACGGTTATACTCACTCGTTCTCCAATTCGAACACTTTTACAAAAACCAGATATCCTATATCTATTGCCGATAGAAGAAAAACTCGCATATTATTTTAAACGTTCTCTTTTGTACAGTTATATCATTCAGCTCTTTCCATTATTATGCGTAGTACTCATCATTACACCTCTTGCCCAGCAATCATTGCATACAACTCCTGCTTTTTTATGCGGAGCCTTGGTCATTCTTGCCTTTATAAAGTGGTGGAATATGTATTTGCATTGGACATATAGAAGAACCGAATCTATTTCACACTGGTTGCTTATCAGGATATTCTGTAATGCAGCCATTACATATACAATGTTTCAATTCACTTCCATTATGATTATAGGAAGTATACTACTTTTCATAACGCTCTTATTTTTATATACGATTAATAAACGAAAACGGCATATTCATTGGGAATATTTAATAGAGCAAGAAGAAAAAATGGATATGCGCTTTTATCAGTTTATTCATTTCTTTACAGATGTACCGCAAATAAAACAGCAAGTAAAACAAAGAAAATGGCTGACTGTTTGGATTGAAAGATTACTGTATCAAAAGCGATCTCCTTTTTTATATTTGTATAGTTTATCCTTTTTGCGCGCGAACGATTACCTTGGCATCTACATACGATTGACCGTAGTAGGATGCATTGTTTTATACTACATTCCTACGTTCATCGGAAAAGGAATCATCACGTTATGCACCCTATACATATCCGCTTTACAACTTCGCGCCCTTTGGAACTATTTTTCGGGAAATATTATTGTAGCATTGTATCCAACTTCACTTATAGAACGAAAACGCTCTTTTATTGCGCTTGTATTTCGAGTAACGATCGTGCAGCTAACGTTCTTTTCAATTATGGTTCTACTTAGTACTGGTTATCTCTTATTTACATTATTACTACTAGGAGGAAGTGTACTTTTTATTCATTTCATTGTTCTTAAAAAGGCAAAAACATATATTTCTACTTTATAAGTCAAATGACTTACGAAAGTCACCTCCCCATTTATATACCTTATCTAAGTATGTTTATATGGCTACTATCGCAAAACCGCGTATAGTAGTCTTTTTCTATTTTTTAGGCACCAATTTCTTGGAAAGAATCTTTTTACTTAGGAATTATTTTATCTCTAAATTGCATTACGATGGGTTTTGGTGGTGGAATGAGTGGACTTTCTCCGATTTGGACTGCAGTATCTGTTGGATTCTTTTTATGTCGAACATTGCCGAAGGGTCTTTATTTTCTGTCGAAGCGCCGATAAATGTACCATTTGCGCCGATATATCTGCAAATAACGCCGATAAACTTAGTTCCGGATAAAAGCAGTAGTTGGAAGCAAGGAGTAAACGTTCGTATCATACGGCACATTATTTTGATACATATAATTTCTAAGAACGCCTTCATTCAGAAAGCCTAGTTTTGTTAGTAATACATTAGATGCTTTATTTTCTGTAAAAACAACTGCTCCAATACGAGTTAATTCAAGCTCATGAAATCCGTATGATATAACTTTTAAAACTGCTTCAGTGGCATACCCTTTTCCCCAATGTTCAGGTAAAAGTGCATAAGCGATTTCAGCTCTCTTATGTTCGGAAGACCAGTCATGAAATCCAATCGTTCCAATAATCCCTTCTGTTTCTTTTATTTCAATTCCCCATTTTATTCCTCGTTTTTCTTTGTAGTTATTTGAAAAATTCCTAATTATATTTTTCACCTGCTCTAGATCTGTTAATGGATTTTGCCCATAGTAACGTAATACATCCTCATTCGAAAAGCAATTCAATATCCCTTGTGCATCATCTTCTATTAGCTCTCTCAAGACTAGTCTTTCTGTTTCTAATATAGGAAACATTCTTCCCCTCCTTTTTATCTGCCTTCAACAGCCGCATGTATCATTTTAGAATTAGCGCTTCTATTTTTGTTTGCTACACGTATCACGATATATTCTATCCTTTATTCATTAAACCTCCCCATCAAAATCGTATTATAGTAATTCCCATCCGATAGCATTTTGTCATTTTTCAAGATACCCTCTACTTCAAAACCGTATCTTTCATAAAGGCTTTTAGCTTTCTCGTTCGTTTCAAGAACATTCAAAGTGATTTTCTTAATTCCATATGAGTCGGCCCAATTAACAGATTCTTTTAAGAGGTTCTTTCCAATGCCATATCCCCAATATTCTTGTAATACGCAGACACCAAATTCTACTTTATGAGATGTTCTTTTCAATTTGTTTCCTTCACACCTTGAAAAACCTACAATTCTTCCATTCACTTCGGCTACTAAAAATAGATTACTAACACTGTCTGTATCCTCTTTAATGATCTTTTTAAAACCAGCTTCATCTATGTATGCTTCGCCTTTTTCTCTATCTAAATTTTCTGTTTCGCCATCTATTTGTAATCGTACTTCAGATAAATTTTTTGCATCTTCTTCCATTGCAGACCTAATCATATAACGTGTATTACGACTATAAAATTCTTTTGGGCTAATCTTCATTACAATTACCTCCTATCCTAACTATTTAACTCTTTTTAAGAAAGCTACTTGTCTCCAAAACAAGCAGCTTTCTCATTACCCTATCTTCTCTACCTTCTTCTCTTGACGATGATACATATCGATTGCTTTTTTAAATAAGAGAATGCTGCTTATTCCTATTAAACAAAACAATATACTCATTCCCCAAGAAGCAATAACGGAACCAATCATAATGCCAAGTGTTCCCACCATCTTCGCAATTTGAAACACCATCCCGTTAATGGCCATATAGGAACTTCTTGCATCATCCCTTGCCATATCTGCCCGAATAGATTGGCTGACTGGCACATACATCATTTCTCCGATTGTTTGGAACAGACCTGCTAGTAATAAAATCCATAGACTATTACTTGCTCCGAATAGCGTAAATCCAATCGTATATATAAACAAGCCTATATAAAGTACTTTCCGATCCTGAAAGTGATTCATGATTTTCACAACAAGAGCTGAAAATAAAACAACTAATACTGTATTCTCGGTAGAGATCCAGCTTAGCATCCGAATCCCTGTTAAATCAAAATGATTCCCATTCCATAATGAAAATGTTATCGTTTCAAATTCCTTTTGCAGACGAACTCCGATATAGTTATTAATTTGAAACTCTAATGATAATGCACATATGCTTGCCAAACACAATATGATAAATGCTCTGTCTTTTACGACAACTCGATAATTATTTACCATATCCTGCAAAACGTTTTTCTTTTCTACTTTCTTTTGAACTACATATACTTCTTCCATATAAACTGTAATTAAATACAGTGTTAATAATGCAATACCTGTCAGCAGCATAAATAGTTGGAATCGGTAGTGTTCAAAAAGAAGTCCACCGAAAATTGCACCAATGGCGATAGATAAATTGATTGCCCAGTAATTAATGCTGTACATCATTTTTCGGTTTTCCGGTGTACTTACATCAATTAACATCGCTTCTGTTGCTGGGTTCATCACACCAGAACCGATGCTGTTTATAAGTAAAAAGAAAAATGTGAGCCAAGGTGAATCTATATAATCTGAGTTCGCAACCCCCATGCAAGCAATAGAAACTACTTGAATCACCTGCCCGATAATCATGACCTTTTTCCGTCCTAATGTATCGGCAATATAGCCTCCATATAAGCCAACGATAAGTGATGCAATTACATTTAATAACAATAAGAACCCCGCTAATACTGCTCCTAATTTTACGGAAAAATAAATCGCCATAAACGGAAAAATCATCGTTCCTACCGTACGAGTTAAAAAGGATGTAATAATTCTAATTTTAATGTTGCGATGCATAGACCAAAATCCCATCTGTTTCCCCCTCCTTCTGTTTCTTCATTTTACTTTGAAAAAGAGGAAGGAAAAGGTTAAAATATTCTGAAGAGTTTCCCCTTTTACAAAAAGGAGTTATATAATATGAAAATTATGGACCACTATATTCGACTAAGACTTTCCTTTCCAAATGAACAACATATTCAAAATAGTCTCCAAGAATTGGCTGCCGTTCTATTTTGCAGTACAAAAAATGTGAAGATTTTACTAAAAAAAATGAGTGAAGAAAAACTGATTGAGTGGATACCAGGAAGAGGGCGTGGAAATAAAACGGAAATTCGCTTTCTTCATACATTTGTAGAAGCGATTTTACCGCATGTTGAAGAACTTTTAAGAAATGAGAAGTTAACAGAAGTATTTCTTTTACTCAAAGAACCGCTGCCTTTCTTACTTAAAGAAAAAATAGAAGAACGATTAAATACTTATTTTGGATATACAACTTCAGATGATCTGTATGATGTGCTAAAAATTCCATATAACCGAAAATTACTCCCCATTGATCCAGCATTTGCTGCTGTGACAACAGAAAGTCACCTTATTAGCCAAATCGTTGACACGTTAGTAAGATATAACGAAAAAATAGAGCAAATCGAGCCACACTTGGCACATACTTGGGAAGTAAGCGATGATCAACTTACGTGGACATTCTACCTACGTAAAGGTGTTCGCTTTCATCACGGAAAAACATTATCAGGAAAAGATGTAACCTTCTCCTTCGAAAGATTACAAGCCGTTCAATCTCCTTTTGACTGGTTAACAGAGGAAATTGCGAAAATAGAAAATCCATCTCCTCTACAAGTTATCTTTCATTTACGAAAACCAAATCGCTTTTTCCTACATTACGTAAGCTCTGTGCAATTATCCATTTTACCGCATGATGTAATGATCCAAAATCACCAGTATATTGGCACAGGTCCCTTTAAAATAAAAAGTCTTACCGAAGACAATATTATTTTAGAAGCATTTCCAGATTATTTTAAAGAGCGGGCACTCCTTGATCAGATTGAATTTTGGTTTATTCCAGAGCGGTCAAAAATACGAACAAATTACGAATTACCGAACATGGGGTGTAAAGAAGAAAAGGCAGTGGAAACAGAAGAAATTGGCTGTATATATTCAGCATTTAACTTTCAAAAAAACGGCCCGCATCATGATATCTTTTTCCGAAAAGCATGGGCAGAAATACTTAATCCAACGTCGTTAATTCAAGACCTTGGCGGCAAACGTACAATGCCAGCTTATAGCTTCTTTCCCGATAAAAGCCGAACAATGTATAAAGAAACCTCCTTATATAAAGCGAAAGAATATTTACAACAAAGTACGTATAACGGAGAAATCGTACACATTTACTTCTTTGCATTTAAAGATAGCGAGCAAGATGCAATTTGGTTACAAAAACGCTGCGAAGCATTAGGAATACACTTACAGCTTCACCCATTTCCAATCACTGATTACTTTAACGAATATATTGTGAAGCAGGCTGATATTATTTTGACAGGAGAAGTTCTCGACGCCAATCTTGAAATGGCCTTCTTACATATCTTTAAAAATAAAAGCTGCTTTGTTCATCGATTTAGACACCCACATTATCAAAAACAAATTGATGAACTGCTTGATCTATTTGTAGCAGAGCCAAATAAAGAAAAACGATATGATTTAATATCTAAAATCGAAAAACTTCTTAGTGACCAGTACCTCCTTGTCTTTTACTACCATGTCCTAAAAAGAAGAAGTTTTCCATCTGCACTACAAAATGTCACCATTGATTCTTTCGGATGGACAGACTTTGCAAAACTGTGGATTCGTCCCCATACACAATAGGCGGAGCTAAACAGCTCCGCCATCTTTGCTCTGCAGAGGCAATACAGTAGAATACTTAATCTCTCGCAGTGCTAAACTTGTTTGAATTCTCGTGATACCGAGCATATTTAATTTACGAATAAAGCGTTCCAGCTCATTTCGATCTCGGTGCACAACTTTTAAAATATAATCATACTCCCCCGTTAAACAATGACATTCTAATACTTCTGGCATTTCGTGCATAGCTTTCTCTAACACTTCTAGCTTCTCCGCTTGATGAATATTTGTGCTGACAAAAATAAAGCATAATAAACCAAATCCAAGTTTCTCCTGATTTAAAATTGCTACTTGCCTGTTAATAAATCCTTCATTTTCTAATCGTTTCACCCGTGCATGCGTAGCTGGCGGCGAAAGATTAACGCGGCGTGCAACCTCAGCGTTACTCAGCTGCCCTTCCTGTTGCAACACATCTAAAATTTGTATATCTAGATCATCTAACCCCTTACGAACTACATGTTCCATTTCTAATCTCCCTTTTCATAAAGTGAAACTTCCCTCACCTCTCTTCTTCGCTTTTCTCCCAATCTTGAGGTGGGGGTCTTACTGCCCGTTAATGCGGGATCACAAACGATTATTCACCAAAACATATTACAATTACACTTAAACTGAACAAAATTCTACAAAAGTTCATAATAACTTTACATTATTTCGAATTTTATTAATTGTACAAAACAATATATATGACAAACAAGAAAAATGCTACAATTTATATAGTTTAAAATACATTGATTAACCACCGTGCACAGTGGCTGTCTTTTATCAAATGGCAATGCGCAAGCCCTACTTTCTTGTAAAGGAGCTAACTCATATTATGCCTTATGTCATTTTATTACTCATCACGAGCTTATTGTGGGGCGGAAATTTCGTAGTGGGAAAGTCTCTTGTCGGGCACGCTTCTCCTATGACACTTACTACTCTTCGATGGACCATTGCAGTCATTTGTCTTTTCCCAATTGTATGGTTAAAAGAAAAGAAACTTTTTCCACCGAAAGATGCAATTCTCCCTTTATTTCTTATGGGGGTTACTGGCGTTGTTCTCTTTAACATTTTTCAGTTTTGGGCGTTAGAGCATACATCAGCAACAAATGTTGGTCTTATTTCTACATTAAATACGATTTCTATCGCTGTTTGTTCCGCTCTATTTTTAAAAGAAAAAATTAATATATGGCAAATCACATCAATGATTATTTCCTTTTTCGGTGTTACACTTGTTCTTTCAAAAGGAAAAATAGATACACTGTTTTCCTTACATTTTAATATCGGTGATTTATGGATGATGGCTGCGGTATGCGTATGGGGAATTTATTCCGTTTGCAGTAGATGGGCAACGAAAAAGACGACACCAATGATGTCTACTTTATATTCTGGTATCTTTGGTATTATCATATTGGTTCCCTTTAATATCTCTGATTTCACAATTTCAAATGTAAACGCTTCGTTCTTAGGATCTATTCTATACACAGGTGTGATTTCAACCGTATTATGTATGGTTTTCTGGAATATTGGCGTTCAAAAATTAGGGGCGACTACGTCAGGTATTTTTTAAAATTTCAATCCTATTTTCACTGCTATTTTAGCGTTTCTATTATTAGGTGAACAAATGACGTGGATTCAAATCGTAGGAAGTATGATTGTTATCGGTGGCTGTTACTTATTTTCGCACTTTAAATCTAATACCACTTCAAAACAAGAATATACATCCACCAGCTTAGCAAAGACTCATTAAATTCAAAAGTAAAGAAATCAATAAAGTGAAACTTCTATCAGTGGGGGTTTTCTTCATCCCCCACTGATAGTTAGTTGAACCAATCGGGCTTTTACGGGCAGTTATCCCCGACCTATCTTCTTCGCTTCTCTCTCAATATTGAGGTGGGGGTCTTACTGCCCGTTAATGCGAGATAAATGAAGCTGACTCAAAAATGAACTTTTTGGTCAGCTTCTTCTAGTACGCTCGGTATGTCGAACATTACCGAAGGGTCTTTATATCGTGTCGAAGCGCCGATATATTCTAAAGAACGGTCGATATATTGTGAAAAGCGCCGATATATTGCAATCAATAGCCAATATATCGATTCACACAAAATACTTCTTCAACAAAGGCGGTGTAATAATCGTCGTCAAAATAACAACAATTACAATCGACGTAAAATTCTCTTTCGCTAACAGATTCGCAGTCAATCCATTTGAAGCAATAATAAGCGCCACTTCTCCCCTTGATACCATTCCCGCTCCAATACTAATAGAAGACCGTAAATCAAATCCTGTTAATCTTGCTCCAAGTCCTGAACCGACTAACTTTGTTAATATAGCAATAATGGTCATAATGACAATGAACCATATTTGGTTTCCTAATCCTTGAAAGGTAATTTCCATTCCGATACTAACGAAAAAGATAGGAACGAAAATCGCATACGCAATCGGCTCAATTTTATGTTCTACTTCATGCTTATATGAAGTTTGTGAAATTGCGATTCCAGCAGCGAATGCCCCAATAATTCCAGCAATCCCCATGATTTCACTGTAATAAGCAAATGAAAAACAAATAATGAGCGCCGCACTAATTAACGATTCTGAAACACGAAGCGGTGACAATATTTTCATAATGAAAGGGACACCTTTCCAGCTAATTAAAAAAATAGTAACAAAAAAGATGACTTTCTTAGCGATTACTAGCGTTACATTCACCTCTTGTGAACCGAGAAAACTCATCGCAAATGCTAACAATATAACAACGATAACATCATCAAATACAGCTGCTCCTAAAATCGTTGTACTTTCCCTCGTATTCATTTTTCCAAGATCTCGCAATGTTTGAACGGAAATACTAACAGACGTAGCGCAAAGAAGTAGTCCTAAAAAAATCGCATGTGCCTGCGTCATTCCAAATAAAAGACCTGCAATATATCCTCCAATAAACGGAAAGATAATTCCCCCTATTGCTACCGCCAAAGACGATGTAAGATTGCGATTTAATTCCTCTAAATCTGTTTCAAGCCCTGCCATAAACATAAGAAGCAATACACCAATTGCACTTAATTCATCAATAAGCTCTGAACTATTAATAATGCCAAACATAGCTGGGCCAATAACAATTCCAATAATTAATTTTCCTAATACAGCTGGCTGTCCAAGCCGAACACTAATATCACCAGCAAGTTTTGTGCAAAGTAAAATGATGACAAGTTCAAAATAAAATAACATAATATCTGCTCCTACATAAAAATGCATTAATTTCTTACAATAGTGTTTGCTTAAACATGTCGTTTTATTTGTTACACTTTACATTGACGAAATATTCTGAATTATGATAAATTTACTTGTGAAATTACATATTTATCCTAAAAATAACGTACAACTGCACCATTCTCCATTTTATTTATACATAATACTAATTCTACTCTCTACTTAGTTCTCTAAGGGGCTACGTTCAAACTTAGCGGTTGTATCTATTGATCCTGTTCTAACAGGAGTAAGACCCCACTAATGATTAACTTTATGGAGAGGAGATTCAAACTTGAAAACACTTTTACGAAAGAAGCCCCTTACGACCGAAGCACCACGTCAACTCAATCGAACATTAAGTGCCCTTGATTTAACTTTTTTAGGAATTGGAGCTGTTATCGGAACAGGTATTTTCGTTTTAACCGGTATTGTTGCTGCAAAGCACTCTGGTCCTGGTATTATGCTATCCTTTCTACTCGCTGCCTTTACGTGTGCATGCGTCGCTTTTTGCTATGCTGAGTTTTCATCTTCTATTCCAATTTCAGGAAGCGTTTATACATATGCTTATATGACAGTTGGGGAAATTGTTGCTTTCATCATCGGCTGGTGTTTAATGCTTGAATATTTGCTCGCAGTTGCTGCCGTTTCCGTCGGTTGGTCTGGTTATTTACAATCCCTACTGCTCGGATTTGGGATAAAACTCCCGGCTATAATCGCCTCTGCCCCCGGTCTAGGAAAAGGAGGCATCATTGATTTACCAGCTGTCCTCATTATACTTTTTATTACAGCATTATTAAGTAGAGGGGTGCGTGAAAGTGCCCGTTTGAATAACATCATGGTATTAATTAAATTGGCTGTTATCATCGCTTTTATTATTGCTGGCGCAAAATATGTAAAACCAGAAAACTGGACACCATTTCTGCCATTTGGTTATGACGGGATTATTACAGGAGCTGCAACTGTATTCTTCGCTTTTTTAGGCTTTGATGCTATTGCAACTGCTGCCGAAGAAACAAAGAAACCGCAGCGTGACTTACCAATTGGGATTATTGGTTCTCTTCTTATTTGTACCGCATTGTATATCATTGTTTCCGTTGTATTAACAGGTATGGTTCCTTACACACAATTAGACGTATCAGATCCAGTTGCTTATGCTTTGAGGTTTGTCGGTGAAGACACGATTGCTAGTTTACTAGCAGTAGGAGCAATGACCGGAATGACAACTGTTATTCTCGTCGTTATGTATGGACAAGTCCGTGTCTCATATGCGATGAGCCGCGATGGATTATTGCCAAAAGCTTTATCTCGCGTAAATGAAAAATTCAAAATCCCTTTAGTAAACACATGGATTATGGGTATCGCCGCTGCTGTGCTTGCTGGTTTATTAGATCTACATATACTTGCAAATCTTGTAAGCATCGGTACATTAACAGCATTCACCTTCGTTTGCCTTGCGGTACTTATTTTACGAAAAACACATCCAGACTTACCGAGAGCATTCCGAGTGCCATTCGTTCCTATTTTACCAATTGTTGCAATTTGCTGTTGTCTATACTTAATGTTTAACCTTTCAAAAGAAACATGGATTGGCTTTGGAGTATGGTTAACAATCGGTTTATGTGTATACTTTTTTTATTCGAAACGAAATAGTAATCTACTTATTGCCAAAACACATGATGAAAAAAAAGAAGCTTAAAAAAGAAAGCTCGCTAGAGACAGCGAGCTTTCTTACAGTTTCAAATTATCACTTTCGTTCTTTCTTCTTCTTTTTCCAAGTTTCTATGCTATCAAAGAAAAAGTTAATAAACAATGTTCCGAGTCCCGCTAATAAAAAGGTTATTAAAAAAAGAACCCATAGGCTTTTCTCTTGTAAATATTTGTATCCGACTAGGAGCACGACAGCTACCCATACAAATTCAAGAATTCTTTTTATCTTCTGTTTCGACACACAATCCGCTCCTTATATACATTATCTATTCTATTTTAACATACTCTCCATTCCCTTAAGGAACGATCCGCACATATAGGTTTATCCCGCATTAACGGGCAGTAAGACCCCCACCTAAAGATTCAAAAAGAAACGTGGGGGATAACTGCCCGTAAAAGCCCGATTGGTTCAACTAACCATCAGTGAGGGATGAAAACCTCCCCACTGATGGCAGTTTCACTTTATCCCGACTCCCAAACAAAAAATTTACTATACCAAGTTCCTTTCCCTATCAATATTCTGTTCTACTTTTTTTCTTAACCATTTTGGAAATAACCATTCCAATAATAAAAACAAAAACAACTCCTAATATAGGCAACATATACTGATCCACCATAGCACCAGCCTTATGCCAATGCGGGCCAAGCTTCATTCCAACATAAATATAAAGAGTGGTTACTGGTACCATCGCAACAAATGTGTAGATTGTAAACTGCCAAATATTCATTTTCGCCATACCACATGGAACCGAAATAAGTGTACGTACACCTGGAATAAATCGTCCTGTAAATGCTACCACAGGGCCATATTTTGCAAAGAAATTATCCGCTTTTTGAATTTGTTCTTCTTTAATGAAAAAATACTTTCCATATTTGAGTAATAGCGGACGGCCTCCATAATATCCTATGGCATACAATGTTAATGGTCCTGTTGTTCCTCCAATTGTTCCCGCTAAAACCGCAACCCAAAAATTCATATCACCTTCATATACCCAATATCCAACGAGTGGTAATACAATCTCAGCAGGAACAAATTCAAACGTTAAAGCAAAAATAACTCCAAAATATGAGAATTGCTTTAAATAATTAATAAAATCTAAAATAAGCTGTTCCATCTATCTTTCTCCTACTCTACTAATCCATATTTATCCTGCAAATGAATAGGTGCCATCTTGACAATGCGCTGTAAAATAAACAAAATCACCGCTACATCATCTAGCACACCAAAAAACAATAAAAAGTCTGGAATGATATCGAATGGAAACATAACATATCCACATAAGAATAAGATAGAAAGTACCTTTTTCTTAAATTCCACATCCTTTGATGTAAAGAATTCACATAAAAACGGAATAAATTTACGAACTTGGAAGATTAGACGTATTCTTTTCCACAACTTTCTCATATTCCTTCTCCTCTCTCGGTCTCCTATTACGGCATACAAAAAGGACCTTTACCAAAATGGTAAAGGTCCTAAAAAAGACAATAAGGGGCCCTTACCACGTCTGGTAAAGGTCTCACTAACAACATAGTGTTGCTAATAAAGCCGAGGGTTTCTCCCTGTAATGACGACTTTATTATTGAAGTTACTCCCCTTTATATACGTAATTTTATATGGTCATCTTAAAAGGTTTAATAGAAAATGTCAATACTTTCTATCACTGTATTAGTTGATTAACCTAAAACTTCGATAAAAGCCTTTATGTATAAGAAGCCCTCATGGCTAGCATAATATATATATTCATTTTCCTTACATAACAATAATTCTATATAAAGGAGGATATTCTTGTGCATACAATTTGGAAAGGCTCTCTCTCACTTGGGTTGTTAAAAATCGGGATTAAATTGTATAGTGCAGTAGAAGAAAAAGATATTAAGTTATTACACCTTCATAAAGATTGTCTTACACCTATTAAATATAAAAAGATTGCTCCCGATTGTTCAGATGAAGAAGTAGAAGAAGCAGAAATTGTGAAAGCTTACGAATACGAACCTCATAAATATATTATTTTAGAAGAACAAGAATTAAATGATTTGAAAAAAGAACACGAATTACGAGCAATCCGTATTCTTTCATTTGTTCAACAAGATGAAGTAGATTCTATTTTTTTCGATCGTTCTTATTTTATTGGTCCTACCCCTGGTTCAGAAAAGGCATATTTATTATTGAAAGAAGCTCTTGAACGAACAAATAAATTAGGGCTTGTACATATTTCCCTTCGTCAAAAACAACATTTAGCGATCATTCGTAATTTTCACGAAGGTTTAATGCTACAAACAATCCACTATTCGGATGAAATACGAAAAGTTGAAAGTGTTCCAAATCTACCGAAACATGAAGAAACACCCTTGCAAAAACAAGAGCTCATTGCTGCAATGAATCTCATTCACCACCTTACAACTCCCTTTACACCGGAAGAATATACAGATGAATATAGAGAAGCTCTCCTTGACCTCATTGAAGAAAAAGTAGAACATCACGAAAAAACCGAAACAATTTTCCAATCTAAAAATATTGTAGATATTATGGAAACATTAAACGCTAGTATTGAACAAACAAAGCAACAATCCAAGCAAAAAAACAAAACAAACAAACGGAAAGCAAAATAAGGTGAAACTTCTATCAGTGAAGGTTTTCTTCATCCCACACTGATGGAAAGCTCTCACCTATCTTCCTTGAGACGGAAATTTCACTGCCTAAAAGTAGTAGGATAAATAGACTTTTCGTGCTACTAAAAAGGCGTACAATTAGGAATCTCTATCCCTGAAGATTGTGCAAGTTTTAACAGGTAATAACACTCTTCCCTTGCCATATGATCTGCCATTCTCGCCGAAAACGAACTTAACACTTGTTCTGATAACTCTAGTTCTTCTAATTCATGAAGAAAACGGGAAAATAAAGTAAGCTCTAGCGAGACATCTTTTGTAAATTTCTTTAAGGCTGGAAAAGATGTTAATTCTGTCCGTAAATAACCAGTCATTTCAACCGCTTTTATATAAAATTGCTCAAAATGCTTTTCGTACGCTTGGCTTTTTTCTTTTAAACGCTTCTCAACAAGATCTAGTTCGCCAGAAATGGCCCCTGCATGACCGGCTGCATCTATTAACCATACGAGATGATAGTGTAATTCATGAAAAAGAGGAGGCACTTTACCTTCCATCAAATTTTTAAGTACTGTTATGTATTCTTCCACTTCATTAACCATATGATTAAGAAATGTAGGTGTAAGATGAATGACCACTTTCCCCTCCAATTGCTTACGCAGAATATGCAGTTTAAAATTTCTAATTTCATTCGCAGCTTCACTCGCCTCTTTTGCAAATGAAATTAGGTTGGCAGTCTGAAGTTTCGTTAACAACTCATCAAATTTTTGTTCAAAATATATTGCCTTTTGAATTTCTTCCTTTTCCTTTGGAGCTAAAGCATCTTCCAGAAAGTGTGCGTGATCTCCTAAAACCCTTAACCAAAATTTATGCTCAAATAAGGCACTTTCTTCATAAGCTCGATCCATCATATTCTCCCCCCTCGCAGCAAACATTCCTTATTATATATATTCATAAGGCTTTTTCGTATGTGTACCTGGGGCAGAAAAAAGCCCCTAGAAGATGCTAAACTAAATTTTCACTCTTCAATTGTGCTTGTAGCTGAATCATATGTTGGTCCGGATCATAAACAGATAGTACTTTTTTCCCCTCTACGTAATCTTCCATTTCTGTATACGTTACATGATAGTAATCTAACTTTTTAAGCAGATTTTCCACCTCACACAATGGTATATTCACTTCTATTTTTGGAAGAATTCCTTCCTCATTCACCGCTTGTTTTCTTTTATTTACGATACAACAAATTCGCATAGATCCGATATCATACCATACTCCTGGCAAGTCTAATTGAGGACGCTGTCTACTAGACTTAAAACCTAATATCCCCTCATAAAAATATAAAGTTTTCTTCAAATCTCTTACCTCTAATAAAACAGAATGTACGACCTTGTCCACAATCCATCCCCCTCTCTCACCTATTAGTTGTTGTATATGAGTCATAAATAGTAATTATGTTCGAATACAATACATAATATCAGTGTTTCATATAGGAGGTGTGCATATTGGATAAATCTGTGAAATCGTATGTACCATATCACGGTCCTAATGACCCATGTCCACCAATAGGAAAAAAATACTACTTTACTCCGCCACATTTATATATGGGATTCCAACCACCAAATTTACCGCAATTCCCGCCAAATGAAGCCTTAAAAAAAGGAACGTTGTGGCCTGCTTTATATGATTATTATGAAAATCCATATAAGAAAGGACGGTGAGAAAAATCGTGGCTCAACAAATGCCAGATGAATTTTATAAATGGATGGAAGAACTGCAAGAACTTGATTTTGTATTAGTAGAGCTCACTTTGTATTTAGATACCCATCCTGATGATGTTGCATCAATTAATCAATTTAATGATTTTTCCTATAAACGTAGATTACTCAAACAACAAATTGAAGAAAAATACGGACCTCTTCAACAATTTGGAAATAGTTATTCAAACGCACCTTGGGAATGGAATAAAGGGCCTTGGCCATGGCAAATATAAAGGTGGGAAAAGTATGTGGATATATGAAAAAAAATTACAATACCCTGTAAAAGTAAGTACTTGTAATCCAAAACTTGCGAAATTTTTAATTGAACAATACGGTGGTGCCGATGGCGAATTAGCTGCCGCATTACGCTACTTAAATCAACGCTACACCATTCCAGACAAAGTCGTTGGTTTATTAACAGACATTGGAACAGAGGAGTTTGCACACCTCGAAATGATTGCGACAATGGTATATAAACTGACAAAGGATGCCACACCTGAGCAAATGAAAGAAGCCGGACTTGACGCTCACTATGCCGATCATGATAGCGCCATTTTCTATCACAATGCCGCAGGCGCCCCTTTTACAGCAACATACATACAAGCAAAAGGAGATCCGATTGCAGATTTATATGAAGATATAGCTGCGGAAGAAAAAGCTAGAGCAACCTATCAATGGCTTATTAATATGTCTGACGATCCTGATATAAATGATGGATTACGTTTTCTACGAGAACGTGAGATTGTTCACTCCCTACGCTTTCGAGAAGCAGTCGAAATTTTAAAAGAAGAACGAGATCGACAAATTTATTTTTAAAATATATTAAAAAACTAAGTGGCCTCAATTATTAGGTCACTTAGTTTCATTATAAACTCTCTTTTGCTGTTTTAATAAATTGCAATAAAATTGCAGTACCTGTGACATTCAGTACAATACTTGTTCCAAGTGAAACCGCCCATAATGGAGTTGGTAACGATACGATTAATGATAGCATTAAGAAAGTCATACCTGCTGAAACAAAAATAAACCCCAAAAACTTGTTGTTCAATTTAAACATCTCCTTTGCAATTATAGTTTAACAGTATTTACCTTATAACTATAAGAAATTATTTGATTATTAGTATCATGTTTTGCTCTGTCAAAAAAAGCAAACCAACTCAAATAATGGTCGAAGGGTCCTCTGATGACAAATTAGAACCAATAAACCTTATCTAATTTGTTTTTCATAGTACAACCTCTACCAAGAACACTGAATAGATTGTTTGTGATTTCTTGCGATTAAGACAAAAACTTGTTCGTGACTAATTCCACGAAAATCGAAAGAACATCCACGTTTACGACCTCAAATATTTCTTTTCCCCTTTCAGAATATATTTCATCTATTTCTACAATCCCCCATCATGTCTGCTAATTTTCGGAGAGAATAACCTTTCAACAAATAAGGCCTTAAATCCCCTTCTTTCCTCAGAATGATTATTCAACTTAGTGAGTCAATTATTAATTTTTAAAAAATTAACTGTTGCTTTCTAGTCATCAGACCATTAAAATAAAAACAGCAATTCGACAAATTATTTGAATTTTCGACAAAAAATCATCTAGGAGGATTTTTATAGAAATGCGTACAACTTTAAAACCATCCCAAATCCTCTCCATTAGCTTATTGCTATTTGCGATTTTCTTTGGTGCTGGTAATATGATTTTTCCGCCCCTGCTCGGTCTTTCGTCTGGAAAGAATATGTGGGTGTCTATTTCAGGATTTGTGATTACCGACGTTGGTTTATCACTATTAGCAATTGTCGCTGTTGCATTAGCAGGCGGTAGCTTTGGAAAACTTGCAAGCCGTGTTCATCCAAAGTTCGCAACGATTTTTTCCATCATTATTTACCTTTCTATCGGTCCGCTTTTCGTTATCCCGCGTACAGGCTCTGTTTCATACGAAATCGGAATTGCACCGCTTTTTCAAGGTCACTGGTATTCAATGTTGCTCTTTACAGGAATTTTCTTTACGATTGTATACTTCTTATCGTTAAATCCTTCCAAACTAGTGGATCACATTGGAAAAATTTTAACACCTATTTTACTTATTATTATCGCAGTAATGGCAACAAAAGCGATTCTTTCACCAGCAGGTTCTTTTGCTGCTCCTATTGGTGACTACAAAGAAATGCCCTTTTTTAAAGGTTTCTTAGAAGGATTTTTAACATTAGATGCGATTGGAGCTCTTGTATTATCTACCATTGTGGTAAATGCAATTCGTCAAAATGGCGTAAATGATAAAAAAGCTATTACTAAATATACGATTATATGCGGAAGTATTGCAGCTTTGTTCTTAACTATTATTTATTTCTTATTAGGTTATATAGGAGCATCAAACGGACAACTCGGCCAATTCGAAAACGGCGGGCAATTATTAGCAGCTGTTATGTACCACTTATTTGGGACAAGCGGTAACATATTATTAAGCTTAGCAATTATTTTTGCTTGTTTAACAACAGCAATTGGTGTTGTTAGTGCATTTGCCAACTATTTTTCGAACATTTTAACAAATGTATCATACAAAAAACTTGTATTATGGGTTTGTGTATTTAGCTTTGTTATTTCTAACCTAGGATTAAGCTTATTAATTAAAATTACATTGCCGGTATTAATTATTCTTTATCCAATTACCATTATCTTAATTTTCGTATCGTTTATTGACAAATATACGAAGAGAAAACCTAGTGTGTATATTGGAGCAATGATTGCAGCTTTTATTATAAGTTGTATTCATGCGCTTGATAACATCGAGATGATGCCTGCTGCCATTACATCTATTGCAAGCACAATTCCATTTTATAAATTAGGAATTGGTTGGATTGTTCCAGCGATTATCGGCGGTATTATCGGCTATTTTGTACCACAAACGACAGCACAAGTTTCAACAAATGAATAAGCATCCGTTGAGGGACTTCCTCCCTCACGGATGCTTATTTTTTCCCGCTATTTGCAGGCAGTAACCCCATACCCATCAAACTAAAAAACAAAAATGCCCCCAAAACGACTAAACTAAAAGATAAATAACTTCGTACCTGAGACAACTTTCTTTATTTATAGATATAGTGAAACGTCGGCTCTATGTATAAAGTTTTTCTAGTGGAACCAAATAGTTGTTATAATAATTCAGTTCTTTTGTTGTCATCAGTTTCGAGTGACTCATTAAATTCATTTATTGAGGTAATAATGAAAAAAAGATACAAATTAGAAATATGTCTAAAATGTATCTTCTCTAAGGTTTTTAATATTTTACTTGATCAATTATCTAGCTCAGGTCAATGCGCTGCATCCGGATCAATGGAAGCAAGTTGATTTGCCCATTTAGCGATATTTGCTGCAGGATTGCTTCCGTCGGCAGGATAGTCTGTAATATGATACCAGCTAATCGTACGTTTTTCGCCAGCTTTCATGCTAGCATCAAACGATGCTCCGAAGATATATCCAAAAGCACTTAATCCGGAGGGCTGGTCCTTCGTCCAAGCAATTCCATGAGCAGGGCTGGAGATGGCAGTTTTCGGACCGTCATAAATATAGTTTCCAGTCCATCCTGAAGTCATGAAGCCGGGATTTGTTTTCGTAATCCCTGGAACAAACGCTGTGTCATCTGCACTGTCTGGATCAAGCAGGTATTGGAAATAACCATTGAAATCCTTCTCACCCGTATTCTCCAATTCGAGCGTAAACTTTACCACCGGTGCATTTTGAAGTGCCCGATACGTAACAGAAGTTTTAATAGAAGGATCTATTTGTGCCTGTCCGGATGCATGGATGGTATCGCCAACCGTTTCGATATTCGATAATGACAGCCACTCTCCATCACGGTTCCAAGGACGTTTTGGATCGTTCATTGTCGGTGAAAGGATCCATTCACTCCAATCGAGCGTTTCCAGTGCGTTGTCATCAAGCAAGGCAATGTCCCCAAGCCAGCCCGGCTGAAATGTACCTGCCAGGTTATTGGCGCCAATTTGTGAGGAAATCGTCGCTTGAATGCGGTTATTCATGATATAGTGATAGGTTTGTCCCGTCATGGCATCGAGCCGCGGGCTTCCAGCATTAAAATCCGGCGCTTCCAGGGACATTCCTGCCACAGGTGCTGTGATTCCACTTATTTTAAATGCAACTGTTTTCACTTCCCCGCTGGCAACTTCTACGGAAACTGGCGCACCGCTTTGATAGCCCCTGCGTTTAGCTGTAAGAGAATATTTGCCAGGCTGCAGTCCGATAAGGTACTGTCCGTCAGCATTTGTTGTAGAAACCTTGCTGTTTCCTTGGCTGTCTGTCGCAACAATCGTTGCCCCTCCAATCGGTTCTCCTGTTACACTGTCCGTTATCTGTCCAGATAGTCTCGGCCAGCGTTGTGCAGCCTTTCCTCCTGGAGTAAAGGCGTATAGGTTCCCGTCTAATGCTCCCACAACTAACGTATTTCCGGAAATAGCCGGGGAAGAAGCTACCCATGCTCCTATTTCGTGCTCCCATAAAGGTTGTCCGGTTAATTTGTCAAATGCATAAAGTTTTCCATCGTTAGAGCCGATAAATACAGTTTCACCACTAACCGCCGCAGAAGAAATAATCCCACCCTTCGTGCGATAGCTCCACTTCTTTGTACCAGTGGCTGCATCGAACGCAGCTACGTTTCCATCCGGGAATCCCATATACACCACTCCATCCGCTACTGCAGGAGAGGATCCAGTTGTACCGCCAGCAATATAGGATGAATCCGGGCTATTGTAACGCCATAGCTCTTTGCCAGTAGCTGCATCAAGAGTAACCAGCAATCCGCCGCCGTACCCCATATATACCCGTCCATCCGAGATAGAAGGCATAGAGTGCATCCAGCCGCCAGCAGGTTTTTTCCTCCATAATTCTTTACCGGTTGAAGCGTCAAGTGAGATCAGCCAGCCGCCATCTCCTCCAACATAAATTTTCCCGTCCTGAACGACAGGAGTGGATTCTACAATCCAGCCGCCAGCTAAAGGAACATTCCATATTTCTGCACCTGTGCGGGCATCAAGAGCCATCATTTTACCGCCGCTGCCTGTGCTGTATGCCTGGTAGACTACTCCATCTACTACTGTTGGAGAATAGTACATCCAAGCGCGCTGTACTTCATCCTTCCCAACAGTCTTTTCCCAAATTACCTCTCCGGTTTCTGCATTCATGGCATAAAGTGTACCGCGAATCGACGAAGCATATACAATTCCGTCTGCAACAGCAGGCGAAGCTTGTACCTGTGCGTCTGCTTTTACTTCCCACCGCTTTTTACCTGTCTCAAGGTCAACTGCATGGATAGCGTGATGCTCATTACCGCTTTCATCACGTGTACCAATATAAACCACACCATTTGAAATGGCAGGTGACGAAGTAAGGATTGTTCCAGGTGTACGGTATGTCCACTCAAGGCTCAGACCAGCTGCAAGTGTATCTTTTGCCTCCCCGGTATGCTGGGCATCGCCGTGGAACATCGACCAGTCTGTTCCCTTCTTCGGTTTAATCCGATTTTCATTATCAACAATGCTGAACGTATTATTTTTAACCCAAGTCTTGCCCCCATCATCTGTTACTCTAACTTCAATGGCATGCTGACCTTTGTCTGCTTTTCCAGCATCCCATTGATCATACCAGGCCATACCGCTGCTTTGATTTAGCTTTCTCCACGAACCGCCATCAATACGGTATTCAACCTTAGTGACGTTACTTGTTGTGTTATAGGCGTTTACCAAAATGTCCATTTTTCCTTGCGGAACTTCGCTGCCTGCTGCAGGATGAACAATCGCCGCGCTTTGCTTCACGTCATACATTTTATATTTCTCTTCCTGCTTGTCTCCCTGGAAGGTAACCATGCGGAATCCGTTCGGCATCTGGTCAATCGTATAGGCACTGGAAACGGTTGTCACATGGTTAGCGCCTGGAATTGTGTCCTGGGCTACATCATTGACGTGAGTATGTCCTACCATCACCAAGCGCGTATGATATTGGCTAAGAAGATCAATAAATTGCTTCGTATTTTCTGGCGCCGGGGTTTCTGGAGTATTCATCGGTTTGTGAACAAATACAACAACTTCTTTGTCCTTTGCATTCAGTTCAAGATCCTGTTTTAACCACTCGAATTGATCAGTTTCTTTGAAACCCAATACATTTTCTAATGTTACAAAGTGTCTATTGCCATAATCGAATGAATACCACTCCGGTCCAAGATAAGTACGGTAACGGTTAATTCTCGTTTGATAATCCGTTCCCGGCCCAAAATCATGGTTCCCAACTGCCGGATAAACCGGGAGAGAAGATGTTGCCGTACTCGCAGTATAATCCTGGAATTCTGTTGGGTCTGCCCGGTTGGTCAAATCCCCGCTTACGGCGATGAATGCCGGATTTCCGGTTGATTCATTGATTTGTGCTAACTGATCTGTGAAGCGTTCACGATTATTTGCAGTACCTGCCTGGACGTGAACATCGGCAATGTTGACAAAGCTGAAATTAGGATTGCTACTTTCCGGCGTATGTAGGAGACCAAAGTTTTGTTCCTTTGTTTCCCCAGGCTGCACATTGCCAAGCTGTCTGTAAAACTGCGGTGTTTTGTTTTTGTCAGTCGGTACGCTGTATCCACTTGGGGTTGTTACAAAAACAATATCGTCCTGACGTCTATCTGCATCAATCGTTAACGTATAGTTTCCTTGATCATCTGTAACCGTTATATTTTTACCGTCAGATACGGAAACATGCGGAATGCCCTCCTCGTTCCCATCACGGCTCCCATTTCCGTTTTTGTCAGCGAAGACCGTACCCTTTATAGTTGCTGTAGGATTTTCCGCTACAACTGGTTTAACTACAGCAGCAAAAGCGAGGCAGCACATTGCAGCTGCAGCAACAGGTTTAAGTTTTTGTTTTATATTTTTCCCTTTGGCTTCTATTGGCTTCATGATTTCTCCTCCTGATTTTTTATATAAATTCCCCCGATAATTTGAACCTCAATAAGTAATGTTCGTACCACCACCTTAAAAGCTTAGTTATTTTATCAAGCGAAGAAACGCTCGAAATACCAAATCAGCCCGATTCCAAAAATACCAGCCATCGCTGCTGCCTGTACGACAGTGGACCATTGAAACCTGCGGATATACACAAGTAAAGGAAATAAAATCAGAATAATTAAGGCTTGTCCTGCTTCTACACCAACGTTGAATGACAAAATCGATAACAGTGATCTCCAGGTCACGTCGTTAGCAAGCTGTAAAGCACCAGCAAAGCCAATCCCGTGGATAAGTCCAAATCCAAATACAACGGCAAATCGATATTTTGATGAAAAGCCAAAATAATTTTCTACTGCTACAAATGCAATACTTAGAGCAATGAGCGGTTCGACAATGGCTGCAGGGAAGTGAATCAATTTTACCGCTGTTAAGCCAAGAGTAATACTGTGGGCTAAGGTAAATACAGAAATTACTTTTAGAACATCCGTTACTCGGCGGGCTCCAAATACGAGTGCTATGACAAAAAGGATATGATCATAGCCGATCATGATATGGTGGAAACCGAGTTGAACAAAGCGGAAAAACTGTCCTACTGCGCTATCCTTTCCGACGTTGAGTTCCCTGTCTTCTGCATTGAAAATAAATTGGCCTTTTTTATTTTCTAAGTCGTATGAAGCGATATTTCGATGCATCGTATCATTGTCATCGAAGAAAACACTATAATGTATTTGAATGGAAGATTTGGCTGAAGGAGCTGGAAATTCAAGCCCAATTTTGGCATACTCCCGTCCCACCCTGCGTTCAATCTTTGTTGAATTAACGGAGCCTTTTGCTTTCGCTCCATCGGTGAATACCTCAACATGGGAATCAAGGTATTCAGCTACAGCATCACGATGTTTTTCTAATGCTGTATTCAGCATCTCTTCCCGATCCCCTGGACTAACACCAAAATCAATCAGCCTCCCCAATTCGAAAAAATCAAGCTGCAATTCTACATAAAGCTTATCCCTATCCATCGTAATTTTCGAATACCCTTCACTGTTATCAGTGTGGGCAGATGCATTAATAGGCAAAAGCATTAATGTGATAAAGGAAAATAACGCAGCAAACCAAACTACTATTTTTTTCAAAGCCTCTCACACCTTTAATCTAGAAATTTAACAATCAAAAAGTATTTGTTAATTAAAAGCGTAAGATATTTTTGTAAAGTAAATATAAAGTAAATGTTTAAATATTATTAATATTTTGTATCTTAAAAAGGATAAATAGACTAGAGATTCGAATCCTGTAATCTCAAGTCATTTATATTGCACCAAATAGGGTTAGAGGTACATTGCCATCAACTTAAAGAAATCGGCAATCTCAAAAACAAAAAAATGAGCTTAATTCTCATAATTAGCTGTAACGAGATAAAACTTTTGTTGTGGGGGTACTTCAAAATATTATCTTTAGGGGTATGTGGTCTTGCCGTCAAAACGCGGATAACGTACGTTGAGACAAATATTATAAATAATCATATTCAATAATGTAGTTAAGATTTTGTTTTTGGTTCGACTTTTGGATATAAAAAATCTATCCCAATAACGTGAGATGCAACATCTATTTAGAATCACCATAAGCCTACGTTTGTGCATTTTTTTGTAAAAGGGTAAATGAATTATTTATGATAAAATAGAAAAGAGACGGTGAAGAAATGAATTTAAACTAACGTAAGCAGCTTATTTTGATAAAAGAGATAATAAATGAGAAATATTTGGGATAAATCTAGTAAAAAACTAGAAGATTTAACAGATGAAATGGTTGTTTCCGCTGAAACTAAGCTAGGCATAAAGTTACCGAAATCGTATATTGATTTATGTAAAATACAAAACGGTGGCTATTTAATTTATGATGCTTACCCTACTTCTGTTCCAACAGGTTGGGCAGAAGACCATGTTAGCGTTGATTACATAAATGGGATTGGAGAAGAAGGAATTCTATCAAGTGCTTATTACATTGAAGAGTGGGAATTACCAAAAGGTATTGTGCTTTTATGCGGGGATGGACATTGGTGGATTGCGATGGATTATAGACACACAAAAGAAAACCCACTGATGGAAGTTTCACTTTATCCCGCATTAACGGGCAGTAAGCGATTCAGAGAAAAGCAAAGAAAATAGTTGGGGGATAACTGCCCGTAAAAGCTCGATTGGTTCAACTAACCATCAGTGGGGATAAGGCCTCCCACTGATGGAAGTTTCACTTTACCTTAAAATCTTTTATACTATATGTGCTTTGTTATTTTACGAAAGTATTTCGTTGTACCAGAACGAGATACTTTCTTTTTTTATTTTTCATTTTTATTCTCTAATTCAAATACTTGTTGAACGTCTTTATCGCCACGACCAGATAAGTTTACAATAATTGTTTTCTCTTTAGATAAGGTAGGCGCAAGTTTCATCGCATACGCTACAGCATGTGAGCTTTCAAGCGCAGGAATGATGCCCTCTACTTTTGATAACGTATGAAATGCCGCTAATGCCTCATCATCTGTAATGGATACATATTCTGCGCGGCCTGTGTCTTTATAATAACTATGTTCTGGGCCAACTCCTTGATAGTCTAAACCAGCTGCAATTGAATGCGCCTCAGCAATGTCACCATTCTCATCTTTCATCATATAACATTTAAAACCGTGAATAATTCCGGGTTCTCCTGCTGTTAATGGTGCAGCATGCAAACCTGTTTCAATTCCTTTTCCTCCTGGTTCAACACCAACCATTTTCACTTCTGTATCATTATAAAACGGTGCAAATAAACCAATGGCATTACTACCACCGCCTACACAAGCAACGATATAATCCGGGAGACGATTTTCTTTTTCAAGATGTTGTTGTTTCGCCTCGTATCCAATTACAGATTGAAAATGGCGAACAATTGTTGGATACGGATGCGGACCTAATGCAGAACCTAATAAATAAAATGTATTTTCATAATGAGTTGCATAATCTACTAAAGCAGCATCTACAGCTTCTTTTAACGTACGTCCTCCTTCTTGTACAGCGACTACTTTAGCGCCCAGTAATTCCATGCGAAATACATTTAATGCTTGGCGCTCTGTATCTAGTCCACCCATATAAATCGTACAATCTATTCCAAACATTGCACATGCCGTTGCTGTTGCAACTCCATGTTGCCCTGCTCCTGTTTCAGCAATAACTCGCTTCGCTCCCATGCGTTTTGCCAATAATATTTGCCCAAGTACGTTATTAATTTTATGTGCACCTGTATGATTTAAATCTTCACGTTTTAAATAAATTTTGGCACCATCTAATTGATCACTTAAGCGCTTCGCATAATATAACGGATTCGGACGACCTACATATTCCTTTAAATAATATTGAAATTCCGTTATAAACTCTGGATCATCTTTGTACGTATCAAAAGCCTCTTCTAAATGCTTTAATGCTTGCTGTAATGTTTCTGGTACAAAACTTCCTCCATATTCTCCAAAGAAGCCTTCTTTCGCTTGTAATAATTCCATCTTTTTATCCTCCCTTTCAAAGTAAAAACGATGAGAAATTAAACGTTTTGGAGAAATAAAAAAGCCCTCTACATACCTATTGGTATGTAGAGGGCGATATATTACGATACCGTGGTGCCACCTCTATTGATCTTTTATCCTATCAGATAAAAGAATCCACTTTTATTGGATACGGAATGTTACATTCGATATCCTCATCCTTTTAACGGCGGAACCCGGGTCGCATACTCCAAATGTTTCAACGTACCTCTCGTAAGTCCATTCCCTATGATCTGTCGTACTGGTTCACACCAATCCCAGCTCTCTGCAACGCCTCAATTATAGGTACTCCTCTTACTCATCGATTTTTACTATTTAGATTTGATTTTGATTATATATAGCTTGTAATGCATTGTCAACTAAAACAGAATGACAAGAATCTACATTATTTTAAAATAACAGTAGTTCTCGCAATTCGAATACAGCTGGTAAGATAATTTATTTTTTTATAAGGTAATAGACAAATTAAAATATAAAAGTCTTAAATCCTTCTCACAATGTGAGAGTTCCTGTATTTACCTTTAATTCTGAAGTATATAAAATTTCGTAAAATTCTTGACAACTGAATTTTCTTTCTATATATTAATCCATAATATTAACAAAACATTTTATAAGACAGATATAATAAACACAATGATTAGGAGTAGTAGAAGAATTCTCATGATGTGCAGAGAGCTGTGGGGTGGTGGAACACAGTCACATGAAACTTCGAACTCGCCTAGGAGTGGAAAAGCTGAACAAAGTAGGATATGTTAGGCTTTTACGGTTGATTTACGTTATAAAATTTAGCATTAATAATGTGCAAAAAGCTGGATTTCCCTGTATGTGAGGAGGTCAATAAGAGTGGTACCGCGGTAGGTTTTAGGCCCATCGTCTCTTCAAAGAGATGATGGGCCTTTTTATATATTTACAACATAGAGAGGAAGGGAAAATCATATGACAAATAAACAAGAAAGTTTAAGACGCACGATAACATCACGGCATATTATGATGATGGCCCTAGGCGGGACTATAGGAGCCGGACTGTTTAAAGGAAGTAGTACAGCTATTGATATGGCAGGACCATCGGTAATTATTGCCTATTTATTGGGAGGAATGATCTTAATGTTTGTCATGAAGGGCATGGCTCACATGGCATTAGAAAATCGACAAGCTAGAACATTTCGAGATCTAATTCAACCCGTTCTAGGTAAATATGCAGGATACTTTTTAGATTGGATTTATTGGAAAATGTGGGTGCTAAACATAGCTGCAGAGTCATTAGTAGCAGCTACATTCCTTCAATATTGGTTTCCAAATATACAAATTTGGGTTTTAGCTTTAATCGTTTCTATCGCTGTTACTATAGTAAATTTATTTTCAGTAAAACTGTTCGCAGAAACAGAATATTGGCTTGCCTTATTAAAAATTACTGTCATTGTATTATTTATTATATTTGGTTTTATCGTCCTATTAGTTCCATTTCAAACTCATACTGCAATAGGATTTTCTAATCTATCATCACACGGTGGATTTTTTCCAAATGGTATGCATGGATTAATTTCAGCTATGCTAGTAGTAATATATTCATATGGCGGTGCCGAAATGATAGGTGTCACTTTAGCGGAAACCAAAAATCCAGAAAAAGCTATACCAAAAGCTGTAAGAGGAACATTAATTCGAATTATTTCTTTTTACGTTTTACCTTTTTTTATAATAGTCAGCTTGATTCCATGGAATCAAGTAAATGGGGTTCCAGAGAGTCCGTTTGTAATGGTATTTAAAGCTATAGGAATTCCATATGCGGATCACGTTATGAATACAATTATACTATTAGCCATTATCTCTTCCATGAATGCTGGATTATACGCATCTTCACGTATCGTATATACACAAGCACAAGATGGACAACTTCCAAATTTATTTACAAAGTTGTCTCGAAAAAAAGTCCCTATCTATGCAATCCTAGCTTGTACATCTTCTTTATATGTAGGGGTGCTTATCTCTTTATTCGCCGGAAGCAAAACGTTTAACTTTTTAATGGGGTCTCTTGCGTATACTGTATTATGCATTTGGATTATTATTACGCTAGCGTATTTGAAAATTCGTGTGCAACAATGGAAGCAAAATATCTATTCAGCTCGCCATTTTCCTTATACAACATTAGCATCTCTTTTGATTTTAATTTCCATATTAGTAAGTGTAGTTGCTACTACTTCTATAATGGTGACAATTATCACATTTTGTATATATTTATTGATTACCTTGATTTATTTCAAAGCTTCTTCTCGTTTCACCATAAAACAAGCTGCTTAATGGGATCCTGGATGTTCCTCGTCAATGAGCAAAATTCTATTTCATGTTCAAATTAGAATTTTAGCCGAGCTAATAGAAACTGAGAAAAAAGAAATTTAGAAGGAGACTCATGTATCCGAAAACAGAACATACGTTTCGTTTCATTCCAATTATATTGGTTATCAACAATTTGTTCAAGTTTCAAGTGACTACTATGGCATCGAATCCAGAGGTGGTTGTTCTTGTACAGGTACGTATGGTCATTACTTACATTTCTTTCATAAATTCACGAAAACAAAAACGAATAGAGAGAAAACATGCAAAAGCAGCTGGATTCATCCAGCTGCTTATTTTTCACTTTCTACAAATGGCCTTCCTCATTAACAGCTCAGTAATGACATGAATCTACATTCACATGGTATGCTTAAACGCAAACAATTCTTCTGTTGCTATAGGTTGTTTCTCTTCTCTCTTCTCCTGTTTTGTACTCTCTCCTAGCTTTGCCTTCACTACTGCATCCTGTATACATTTTACGATTATATTTCCTGAAAAAATGGTTAATCCCAAAAATGTAATAGGTACAAGTGGAATCCACGGATGAACTGTTAAAGACCGAAAATAGACCCCAATTAACCCTGACCATTCATGAGTATATGAATCCACTCCCTCATAAAAAATAACAGTTCCTCCAAAGAATAAACCTAATAAACCGAGATGCAGCAAAATAATAAGTGTTTGCACGAATTGCTGCATAAATACAATGACAAAGGTCGAATACAAGTGTGGAAAAACATGTTTCATGATAATGTGTCGTTTACTACCTCCTAAAATTCTAGCAGCATCAATAAATTCTTCTGTTAATAACTTACGAATTTCATTGGCAATATATAAAGAAATTGTGGGAACCGCCAGCGCCGTTAATAAAATAATTTCAAACGAAGCTCGTTCAAAAAAGGTGGAAGTTGCTTCACCATTGTTAAATGGAATCGCATATTGTAGTAAGAACGCCGCAATCATAACCATTGGAATAATTGTAAAACTATCAAAAAAAGCTTCTAATTTTGTAAATCCTCGCTTTATGTATGTTCCAAGAAAAACACCGAAACAGATACAAAATGCTATACGCAATAACGCAATCAGTACAGATACTCCGATTGTCCATTTCGCACCTTCAATGACTAAATTTAATAAATCAAATCCTTGGTGATCTGTTCCAAGCCAAAACTGAAATGAAGGCGGAAATGGAGGTACTTCAGGTGTTCCGTCTTTATCGAACTGAATGGACACTCTTCTAATATTCCCATCATTAAAAAGGGTGTTTCCAACGCTTAATAGAACAAGTATAATAATAAATGATACACTCACCCAAAACCGTTTATCACGCCTCATATATTGCCACATCATTATAGCCTCTCTTTCATTACATTTGGAACGAGATAATGAAACAACTTAAAAATAATAAAAATAGGTATATAAAGAAGCAACAAGCTCACCGTAAAAACAGGAATACCTGATGCAAAATTAACACCTGCGGCTACTTTTACAAATACAAACATGCCATACGTATTAAAAAGCCATTCAATAATGTACAAATTTGATAGCATAAACCAAATGTTCGTTTTTGCAAAAAAGAGCGTACTTAATAATACATTGCGTAATACGTGATGATTTAAAATGTAGAGCTTATCTAATCCTTTTGCCTTTGCAAACAGTACATAATCTTTTTCAAGTTCCGTTTCAAAACGCAATAATAATAATTTTACAAACATAATCGTTGTCGGTACACTTAAACAAATGATTGGTAATCCTCGAATAGATTGCTCTCCAATCCCCGAAATACTTACAGCTAAAATACCTGTTTGTTTAAAAATCCAAATGACAAAAATTTGCGAGCCAATGATAAGAAGAATATCCGGAATAGATTCAAGAAAGAGTAAAAATGATTTGATTTTTTCTTGAACACTCGTGCTGCTGCGTAAAATAATATAAACAATTAGAAAAGCAATCAAAAGTGAAATAAAAAAAGAAGCTAAAAAGATAATCATCGTTTCTTTATAATGGACAAATAATTGAGGAAATAATGGTCTTGGTTGCGGATCTTTACTAACTGGTAAATACGTCATCGACGACATATGTAGCAAACTATTACAAACCATTTTTACCGTCTCTATATATTTATGAAAATCTATTTTTAAACCTTGAAATAAACCAGGCAATGCTCCTAAGCAAATAATCCCGATAACTGATAAGAAGAACTGCACAAGCACTTCCGAACTATGTATGAAAACTTTCTTTACCATACCCCTGCTCCCATCCGTTTTCTTCCATTTTATATACAGATTTTGTAATTGTAAATATTTTCTGTAAATTAACATTTTAAAGAGGATACTCTAACAATAGCTGAATTGATAATTTTTGATATCCTCTTTTTACAAACTAAATAGACGGAAGATTCATAAAGTGTAAATAACTTTTAATATTCTTTTTTATAACAACGAATTATAATTAGTTGATGTAAGCGTTGCAGTAGCTTCAATTATTAATGAAGGAGTATACAAAATGAATCAACAATCAAATTTACGTGAACAGAAGCATAAAAAAAGCAATAAAAAATTAAAAATTGTAGGGCTTGTTATTGTATTGTTTTTAGTTAGTTTGGGAGGTTACACTTGGTTTTTAGTGAATAAAGCATCTTCTGCTGTTCGAAATGCATCTCAAGATTTAGCGCGTGGTGATAAATCCAAATTGCGTGAGCAAGCTGTCAAACCCATTTCTAATAACATATCTGTTTTAATTATGGGTATTGATGAAAATCAAGGCCGTGAGAAAGAATACGCTGGTTCATTTCATCCAGATGCACTGCTGCTCGCAACTTTTAATAAAGATAGTAAAACAGTGAAACTAGTAAGTATTCCACGTGATACATACGCCTATATTCCAGTAGAAAAGAAAAAAGATAAAATTGCACATTCATATGCATTTGGTGCTGTAAAGAATGGAAAAGATGGTGGACCTCAAGCTACTATTGATGCAGTAGAAAAACTATTTCATGTTCCTGTCGATTATTTTGTGAAATTTAACTTTAAATCTTTCATTAAAGTTGTCGATGATTTAGGGGGAATCGACATAGATGTACCCGTTACATTTACAGAACAAGATAGTAACGATACAGCAGGTGCAATTCATCTCGAGAAAGGGTACCAGCATCTAAATGGAGAACAAGCTCTTGCTTTAGCAAGAACACGCAAAATCGATAGCGATGCTATGCGCGGTCAACGCCAACAGCTTGTCATTGAAGCTACTGTAAAAAAACTAGCGAGTGCTGGTTCCATAACAAAAGTAGGAAAAATCATTGATGATATTAATGGAGACTTTAAAACAAATTTCTCATTTGATGATATGTTATCATTCTACAAATATGGTATAGGGTCTTCAATTGAGAAAGTACAACTAGCTGGCGAAGACTGCTATATGGCAGCGGATAAAATTTGTAAGCCTTCTTATGCTCCGAAACATACGTATTACTACATGCCTGATCAAAAAAATATAGCTGACATAACAAAGCAACTCCGCGAACATCTTGGACTTCCTGCTGATACAAAGCCTGCAGTGCAAGATAAAGATACAAATGAGGACCAAGAACAAAAACAAGAGGATAAACAAAAGAATACACTAGATAATTAACATATCTCAAAAGCCGCTGGTTCTTCAGCGGCTTTTCATTTTCAAAATGAATCAACTTTGAAGGCTAAATAAACAAGTTCACATTTCCTTCAGAAGCATCTGCTAAATATGCTGCAACTCCTGCAAATTCGATATCTTTCATAATTTCTTCGTCTTTTAGTCCTAATAAATCCACTGTCATTTGACAAGCGACTAGTTTCACGCCTTGCTCTTTCGCCATAGCAATTAAATCTGGCAGCGGCATTGCATTATGTTTTTTCATAACATGCTTAATCATTTTCGGTCCCATACCTGCAAAATTCATTTTCGATAACCCCATCTTATTCGCACCGCGAGGCATCATCTTTCCAAACATTTTTTCTAAGAAATTTTTCTTTGCTTTTACCGGCTCATCTTTACGAAGTGCATTCAAACCCCAAAATGTATGAAAAATAGTTACTTCTTGATCATACGCTGCTGCACCATTTGCAATAATATACGCTGCCATTGCTTTATCATAATCCCCGCTAAACAACACAATTGTTGTTTTTTTCTGTTGCTCCATGCTGCCCCTCCTACTCATACCCGTATGGGTAATGGAAATTTCTACACAAAGAAGCCGACTCAAAATTACGTGTTCACCAATATATCGGCGCTTTTTGTGATATATCGGCGCTTCGACAAAATTTAAAGTGAAACTTCCATCAGTGACGCTTTTCTCACTGATGGTTAGTTGAACCAATCGGGCTTTTACGGGCAGTTTTCTTCCCAGCTCTTCTCCATCCTTTACTGCCCGTTAATGCGGGATAAAGACCCTTCGACGACGTTCGACATACGAATAGCCCCTCCGCTGAAATTAGATCCGTTACTCCGTTTTCCCTTCCCAAGCTAACATACCACCATTCATATTAATAACTTGGAAACCCTGACCTTCTAAAAATTGAACTGCTCGTGAGCTTCTGCCACCAGAACGACATACAATCACGTACTCTTTGTTTTTATCTAACTCATGCATCCGAAACTCTAATAAGCCAAGTCGAATATGAAGCGCTTCTGGAATTTTCCCTTCCGCAACTTCTTCTACCTCACGTACATCAATAATATTTACTACTTCATTACCCATAAGTTTATTTTCTAATTCTTTCGCACTGATTTCTTTCATTTTTCATACATCCTCCTTAATTACAAGCATTCATACCGCCTGAAACATTTATAATGTGTTTAAACCCTAGCTTCTTTAATACTTTTGTTGCTTGTTTACTTCTCATTCCACTTTGACAAATTACAATTACTTCTTTGTTTTTATCTAAGCTACTTGCTTTTTGTACCAGCTCATTTAATGGCATATTTCGAAAACCTTGAATATGGTTGCCTCTAAATTCCCCTGGTGTACGTACATCAATCAATTGCTTATTCTTTTTCTTGATCTCATCTTTTAGTTCTTTTCCGCTTATATTTTTTACTCCCTTAACAGGTAAAAAACGAGAGATAACAAACCAAGCAATAAGTGTAATAAAAACGATGTTCAACGCTGCATTCGTACTCATAAAACATACCCTCCAAATTTCTTACGCTTTCTTAATCCAAAATTTTAAAATACCATCTTCTTCAACATGTTGTAATACTTCATGTCCACTTGTTTGTGCCCATGCTGGAATATCCTTTACAGCTCCTTTATCGGTAGAACGAATCTCTAAAATCTCTCCAGATTGCAGGGCATCCATCGCTTTTTTTGTTCTTACGATTGGCATTGGACATGCTAACCCTTCTACATGTAATACTTGTTTTACATTCATTTTATATACCTCCGATAATATTTACCTTACAGTCTTCATTACATATACCCATATAGGTATATGTAATTTGTTTTTAAAATCTGTCAATAAATTGACAGATTATCTGCTTTTTACAAGTAGTTGTACAGCCTCTTTTATTACATCTTCATTTGATGTATCACCTTTTTCAAATTGCTCTCGAAGACATTTTTCCAAATTCGTTCCGACAATTAATCCAATCGTACGATCCATTGCAGAACGTGATGCAGTTAGTTGTGTAATCACTTCTTTACAATCTTTTCCTTCTTCCATCATGCGAAGCACACCACGAATTTGTCCTTCAATTCGCTTCAGACGATTTTTCATATCTTGACCATATTCCAATGTATGAGCACCTCCATGCTTTCATTTGTTTTATGTTAAACTACATTGTTTGTTAAACCTTATATACACTATACCCTAGAGAGTATTTTGTAAACCCCTCTTTTTAATTTTTTGTGATAACGCCCTATCAAAACTGAGAGGACGTTATCACTTATAATGAAAACCTTTAACTATTAGTGCTCAACACGACTTGGCAAAACTGTCGCATATAGTTTAAAACCACCGTCTACATTCTTCGCTGCATACCCATTTTCCATTAAAATACGTGCCGCTACATACCCTCTCATTCCAAGTTGGCATGTAATATAGATCTCTTGATTTGTTGAGATTTCATTTAATCGATCACGCAATTCATCCAATGGAATATTCACAGATCCTTTTATAATTCCTTGTTTTAATTCGTGTGGTTCACGTACATCAATTAAATATCCGCCTTTTTCAACGATGTCATCAATTTCATGCCATTGTACAGTATCAACAAGCCCTTCAATAATATTGCTTGCTGCGTACCCTACCATGTTTACAGGATCTTTAGCAGAAGAATACGGCGGAGCGTATGCTAATTCTAAATCAGGTAAATCCATAACCTTCAATTTTGCTTTCATTGCTGTTGCGATGACATCAATGCGTTTATCTACGCCATCGCGGCCTACAGCTTGCGCTCCGTAAATTTCTCCTGTTTCCTTGTTAAAGATGAGCTTTAGTAAGATCGGATACGCATTTGGATAATACCCCGCATGAGAGTTTGCTTGTACGTGAACTACCTCATAGGGTATCTCTAAACGTTGTAATACTTTTTCATTCACTCCTGTTGAAGCCACTGTCATTTCAAATACTTTAGCAATAGATGTACCCATCGTTCCTTTATATATAGAATCTGCACGGCCATGAACAATATCCGCTAATAGACGACCTTGACGATTTGCCGGCCAAGCAAGTGGAATCATTGTTTCCGTTTCCGTAACAAAATCTTTTACCTCAATCGCATCTCCAATCGCATAGATAGACGGATCAGAAGTTTGTAATGTTTCATTTACTTTAATTGTATTTCGAACGCCTAATTCCAGCCCTGCTTCTTTTGCCAAACTGCTCTCAGGTTGAACGCCGATAGAGAGAATAATCATATCCGTATGAATTTTTGTACCGCTTTTCAGACGAATAACTGCTCCATCCTCTTCGAATGCATCTACCCCATCTTCTAAAATGAGCTGAACGCCATGCTTTGTCATATGTTCGTGTACGTAGGCTGCCATTTCATAATCAATAGGTGGCATCACTTGATTATTCATTTCAACAAGTGTTACATCAATGCCTCTTTCTCTCAAGTTTTCAGCCATCTCAACGCCGATAAATCCCCCGCCAATTACAGTCGCATGACGCGGTTTATTTTCATCAATATATCCTTTCATACGATCTGTATCAGGTACATTTCGTAATGTAAATAACGCTTTCGCTGTTTCAATTCCTGGAATTGGTGGTACCATCGGCTTAGAACCCGGTGAAAGAATTAAAACATCATAAGACTCTTCGTAAGTTTCATTTGTAACTACATTTTTTACAAGAATTGTTTTTTCTTCTTTATTAATTTTTATTACTTCGCTTAAAATGCGAATATCTAAATTAAAACGCTTTGACATTTTTTCAACTGTTTGCACTAACAACTTTTGTCTTTCTTGAATGACTCCGCCAATATAATAGGGCAGTCCGCAGTTTGCAAATGAAATATATTCTCCGCGCTCAAACATAATAATCTCATCATCTTCACTTAAACGACGCAGACGTGCTGCAACTGATGCTCCGCCAGCAACTCCGCCAACTACAAGAATCTTTTTACTCATCCTTCTTTTCCTCCTTCATATATGGTTCAATCATTTTCACTTTCTAATTACTTATACCCGTATAGGTATATAATAAACATAAAAAAACATTAAAGCAACATTTCCGGCTCAATATTTCCATTTGTTCACAAAATAGAAACAAAGTTAAGAACTAATTATCGACATAATTTTTGTAATATTCTGTTCATATTCCGTTCATATTTCTATTCTAAAATTTTCCTGAAATTAAAAAAGGGAGGTTATACATGTGATTAATCGTCCTTTATACAAACTTGCTCGTTTCATAAGTAGTGCAAAAGGTGCCAAAATAGTTTTAATCGGCTGGATTCTTGCTATTGGCGTTTTAAGTTTCATCGCACCAGCAGCCAAAAAATACGCAACAAGCAGCGGTGAAGGAAGCATACATGAAGATACTCCATCTGCTGTAGCTCAAAAGATATTTGACGAACAATTTCCATCCAAAGACGGATTAGTAGCCTTGCTTGTTTTTCATGGGAAAGATGCGATCACTGAGAGCGAGCGTGCAAAAATCTCAGAAATTAGCAAGTGGCTTTCTTCAGATGATAAACCAAAAAATGTAGCAAGTGCATTACCATTCCACCAACTCCCCAAAGCCACACAAGATAAAATGTTTTCCAAAGATAACACGACCATTCTTTTAAATGTTGCGATGACAAAAGGTTTAGAATCGAATCAAATTTATGAGACATTAGAGCAAATTCGAAACCATGTAAAAGAAACAGGTATAGGAGATTTACAGTTTGAGATTACAGGCCCAGCTGGGATTGCAGCGGATACGATTACACTTTTCAAAAATGCTGATTTCGTATTGATGTTTGCAACAATAGGGTTGATTCTAATTATATTAATCATAATTTATCGCTCTCCCCTACTCGCCGTCATTCCATTAATCATTGCGAGTATTGTATATCAAGTAGTGGATCGTATATTAGGATTGGCGGGCCAAAATGGATGGTTTGTCGTCGATAAACAAGCACTTTCGATTATGATGATTTTACTGTTTGCAGTTTTAACGGATTATTGTTTATTCATCTTAGCTCGTTATAAAGAGGAATTAAAAAAGATTGATTCGAAATACGATGCTATGCAAGTCGCATTGACACAAGTAATGGAACCTATTCTATTCAGTGGTGGAACGGTACTTATCGCAATGCTTACATTGTTTTTTGCTGCTTTTAAACCGTATCATCACTTTGCTCCAGTATTTTCAGTTGCCATGGTGATCATTCTTCTCGGAGGTATTACACTAATCCCAGCTATATTTGCACTAGTAGGACGAAAAGCGTTTTGGCCTTTCGTTCCAAAAATAGCGGAGAAAGAAGAAAAGTTAAGCGGCTTTTGGAAAAATGTAGGCAGTTTTGTAAAGAAAAAGCCTACAATCACAGCAGGTATACTATTAGTTATGCTTATTCTTGCTTCACTTAACGTTGGATCCATGAAATATTCATTTAATTTAATGAAGTCATTTCCGAATGACATTTCATCGCGGCAAGGTTTTGAAATTTTAGAAGAACGCTTTCCACCAGGACAATTAGCACCCGTTACTGTCATTTTGAAATCAGATAAAGAAATTGCATTAGACCAACCATTTGTTGAAAAATTAGCTTCATTATCAAACTCAATCAAAGAACTAGATGGAGTAAATGCCGTCACCCCTGAAATCACTTCAGGATTATCCGCACCCAATTCGAACTTGCCAAAAAATTTCTTATCAGAAGAAAAGCATGCCATCAGACTGCAATTGACTTTACAAGACAATCCTTACGACAAAGCAGCTTTAAATACAATAAATACACTGCGAGAAAACAGTAACAGTTTGTTAACGAAGAGCGGCTTTGATTCACAGCAATATTCCTTGCATTATAGTGGGCAAACCGCACAGCAACTAGATGTGCGATCTTTAAATGAAAAAGATACGATCGTAACGTTCTCACTTATTTCAATTTTCATTTTCATTATGCTTGTGTATCAATCAAGATCCATCATCATAGCGCTAACGATGATAGTAACAATGTTACTTTCCTATGCTGCAACTTTAGGACTGGGTTGGATGATCTTTCATCATATTTTAGGCTACGATTCGATTAGCTATCGTCTACCTGTCTACACCTTTGTTTTTCTTATTGCATTAGGGGTCGATTATAATATTATGCTTGTATCCCGCATCAAGGAAGAGGCACAAAAGTATGAATGGAAAGAAGCGGTGGCACGTGGAGTCGCTTTAACGGGGGGCGTCATTTCATCAGCTGGTATCATACTCGCAGCTACATTCTGTGTACTCATTACGCAACCACTTCAGGAACTCTTTCTGTTCGGTTTGACGATGACAATGGGGATTTTAATTGATACGTTCCTTGTTCGTGGTATGCTGCTCCCTTCGATTCTAATTTTTTTCAAGCCAAACCGTTCCAAACATATTTCTTCAATCCCAACAGATTTGAAATAACCTTAAGGTAAAGTGAAATTTCCATATCAGTGGGGGGTTTTTCATCCCCCCTGATGGAAAGCCCGCCCAATCGGGCACATGCCAGCAGTTATCCCCCACCTATCTTCCTCGCTTCTCTCTTAATCTTCAGGTGAGGGTCTTACTGCCCGTGAATAGCAGGATAATGAATGTTGCATCCTCCATTTCTTATGTTAGTGGTTCATCGTTTTAATGAAATGAAAAGTGTGCTATCAGTTTTGCTGACAGCACACTTTTCATTTTCTTAGAAATTGTAATAACGTGTTCATCTTCTGTTCATAAACATTTCTTATTCTACGAAAGTGAGTGGCTTATATAACCATCAGTGTTTTTTTCTTCATCCCTACTAATAGAAAACTCTCACCAATCAGGCACATGCCAACAGTTATCTCCCACCTATCTTCTTTGTTTTCTCAGAATCTTGAGGTGAGAGCCTTACTCTCCAAAAATAGAAAGTTAAATTAGAGGTGAAAAAATATGCGATCATTATATTCAAGATTTGTTATTATATCTGTTTTTATTATGCTAGTTAGTAGTATAGTCGCATTTTTACTTACAAATGTATATTATCATGTGTATTTAAAACCATATAACAGTGAGAAAATTTTAAAATACGCACAAGAAGTGAAATACTTATATGAGAAAAATACAGAACTAAATAAAGATGAGTACTTACAGTCTATTTCTAATCTTGGCTTTGAGATTTACGTAGTAGACGATAAAAAACAAGGTAAGCGGTACGGTGATGATTTCAAGAAAATAAATATTAGCGTAGAGACGATTGAACATGTATTAAACGGAAATATATACAATGGGATTTTAACATATCCAAATCGTTTATTTGCTACCGGTTTTTTTGACAATACACTTTCGAATAGTATAGGAATTCCTGTTGAAAATAACGGTAAAGTGTATGCGCTATTTATTCGCCCAGATATTCAACAGCAATTTGGAGAATTACGTATTTTCTATGCCGTTTTATTAGGATTAATTATTTTAATCAGTCTAATTCTTATCGCGATAGCTACCCGCTTTGTCGTTCGCCCTATTCAAAGATTTACACGTGCGACAAAAGAAATTGCAAGTGGGAACTATGATTTAGCACTGCCAGAAAATCGGCGCGATGAAATTGGCACACTTGCAACTAGCTTTCGTAAAATGGCCAAAAGATTACAAAATTCAGATCGGATGCGACAAGAATTTGTTTCGAATGTTTCTCATGAATTTCAATCCCCCCTATCATCTATTCAAGGATTTTCAAAAACATTACAAACACATGATTTAACTGCAGCTGAGCAAAAACATTACTTAGAAATCATTGAATCAGAAAGTCGACGCATGTCCAGTTTATGTAAACAATTATTAATGTTAGCATCGCTTGATAAAGAAGATCTTACTTTACGTAAGCAGCCCTTTGATTTAGGGAAACAAATAAAAGATATTATTTTTATGCTTGAGTGGGAATGGAGAACAAAAGAACTTGCAGTTGAAATGGATGTTCCTAGCATACAAATTTACGGAGATGAAAACTTGTTTCATCAAGTATGGACCAACTTGTTTACCAATAGCATCAAATTTACAGAAAGCGGCGAAACGATTTCATTTGAAGCAGAAGAGCTGGAAACAGAGTGGCGTATTTCGATTACTGATATGGGTATTGGTATACCGGAGAATGAAGTAAAAAAAATATTTGATCGTTTTCATAAAGTCGATACTGCCCGAAACAGAAATGTAAACGGAAGCGGATTAGGTCTTTCTATTGTAAAAAAAGTCGTTGATCTTCATGGCGGAGCAATAACTGTTGATAGTGAACTTGGAAAAGGAACTACCTTCTCTATTTACCTTCCAAAACAAGAAGAAGAGTCTATATAACCTATAGACTCTTTTTTTGTAATCTTTTGTTCATATTCCGTTCATATTTCCTCTTTATGATAAGAGCATAGAACGAAACAAGGAGGAATGAACGTAATGTTTTTAGCACTTAAAGAATTAAAACAATCAAAATTAAGATACGGATTAATCGGTACAATTATGATCCTGTTATCATTTCTTGTACTTATCATATCAGGTTTAGCAAATGGTTTATCTCATGATAATGCCTCTTCTATTATCGAAATGAAAGCAGACAAGTTTGTAGTATCAAGTGATGCCGAGGGTAAATTATTACGCTCTCAAATTAAGAAAGACGACGTAGATAAAGTATTAGCACAAGTTGATGAAAAAGATGCGGTTCCAATGCATCTTAAAATGACGACATTTGAAAAAGAAGGAAGTTCAAAAAAAGTTGATGCTGCTATTTTTTCAAGTAAACAAGATTCATTCATTGCCCCAAAAGTGATTGAAGGGAAAAACAGCGCTTTAGCAGACGATGAAATCGTTGCTGATGAATCTATCAAAGAAAAAGGTATAAAGCTTGGAGATAAGCTAGTAGATCCTATTTCTAAGAAAACTTTCAAAGTTGTTGGATTTACAGAAAATCAAATGTTTAGCCATACACCTGTTGTTCATATGAATGAAAATGTATGGAGCAGCATTGCAATGCCGAATGAAAAAGATTACAGCATAATCGCTCTAAATACTGATAAAAAAATCGATAATGCAGATAATGTAAAAATTGTCGATAAAAAAGAAGTACTGCAAGGTATTCCAGGTTATAAAGAAGAACAAGGAACATTAACGATGATTATTGCGTTTTTACTTGTAATTTCAGCATTATTAATCGGTGTTTTCTTCTATGTTATTACATTACAAAAAACACACCAATTAGGCGTATTAAAAGCAATTGGAACAAAAAACTCATATTTAGCAGGTAATTTAGTTGTACAATCCATCTTCTTATCTGGTGTCGCTCTTGTAATCGGCATTGGCTTAATCTTGGCAGTACAGACTGTTTTACCAGCTAGCATGCCATTCTTATTAACAACAACAACAATCGCGCAATATGCAGGTATCTTTATCTTAATTAGTATTTTCGGTACACTAATTTCTCTATATCAAGTATTGAAAGTAGATGCACTAGAAGCAATCGGAGGTGGAATGTAATGGTAACAGAAGTGAAATGGGATAACCCAGTGTCATTATTAAAGCTTGAACAAGTAAGTAAAGTATATGGCGAAGGAGATACAGAAGTAACTGCCCTTCATCCAATTACGTTAGATGTAAAAGCGGGCGAATTTATCGGTATTGTTGGTCCATCAGGTTCAGGAAAAAGTACATTGCTTTCCATTGCAGGTGCACTTCTATCTCCTTCAAAAGGAAACATTTATATTTCTGATCAAAACGTAACGAATTTATCAGAAAAAGAGATGACAAGTATTCGTCTAGAAAAAATTGGTTTTATATTCCAATTTGCAAATCTCGTACCTTTCTTATCGGTTAAAGAACAACTTTTATATATCGCTAAGTTAAAGGGAGAAAATAAAAAAGAAGCTGACAAGCTTGCAACTGAATTACTGAAAACATTTGGATTATCACATCGAATGAATCATTATCCGAATCAACTTTCAGGCGGTGAAAAACAACGTGTAGCCATCGCTCGTGCTTTTATGAATAATCCAGACTTAATTTTAGCTGATGAACCTACTGCTAGTCTTGATTCAAAACGCGCTAGAGAAGTAGTTGAATTAATGAAGCATGAAGTTAAGAAAAACAAAAAAGCAGCAATTATGATTACACACGATGAAAAAATGCTTGATGTATGTGATCGAATTTTAACACTTCGAGATGGAAAATTACTACGAGAAAACGAAATTTAAGAGTTAGTAGTAATCTAAAAAAACTTTCTTATCCCCTATCTGACTAGGGAATAAGAAAGTTTTCTTTCATTTAAAGCATATTTTCATTTTTATTTACAATATAACACAATTTTAATATAATAATTAGGCAAATTTCATATGTAATATTGCGTTCATATTCTATTCATAATTCTCATGTAACATGCTTTATATAAAGCAAATGACTGTTAGAAAGGAATGATGAACGTGTTAGCATCCGCTATTACATTTATTACAGCTGCACTTATTTTTTATACAATCGGAGTATGGAGTGAAAAATTTCAAAAGACGTTAAAACCTTGGCATGTCATTATTTTTTGGCTTGGATTAGTATGTGATACGCTCGGAACTACATTAATGGAGAAAATGGCTTCAGCAGGATCTCTCCTCAGCTTTCACGGAATAACAGGCTTATCAGCAATTTTACTTATGCTATTTCATGCTGTTTGGGCAACGGTTGTGTTAATAAGAAAAGATAGAAAAATGATGACAACATTCCATACACTAAGCGTTATCGTATGGTTCATTTGGTTAATCCCTTATATTTCTGGCCTCATATACGGAATGACAAGATAGCTTTTAAATATGGCTCTATTCCCAAAAATAAACATTGCTAATACTACCTTAGGAGGTTATTATGAAAAAGTTATATAATGCATCTTTTGTCTATTTAATTATCGGTTTATTTTCCGGTGTATTTGCAAGAGAATATGCAAAAGCGCAGGGAATTCAAGGCACTACTCTGCTGAACCTTTTGCACACGCATATGTTAGTTCTTGGATTTTTGTTCTTTTTAATTGCCTTTGCATTATCAAAATCATTTGCATTTCATGAAGCAAAAGGTTTTAATGCGTGGTTCATCGTTTATAATATAGGACTGATTTCAACAGTTGGTTCATTGGCGGCACGCGGACTTCTTCAAATAAATGGAACTGATTTTAAAGGGTTAAGCCATATAGCAGGAACGTCTCATACTATCATTGGCATTGCTCTAGTTTGGTTTATGATTTTATTAAAAAAATCATACAAGGGATAAAAGGAGGTAAAATATGAACTTAAATATAAACTTAGCTGTTGTAATGAGTGTTGTTGCTCTTTGCATGGCTATTGGAATGATGATTATTCGCTTAAAATCAGCAAAGAAACCTGTATCATTAAAAAAAATTATACTCCCACCGATTTTTATGAGTACGGGAGCATGCATGTACATCTTACCAGAATTCCGATTAACAACATCAGAAATTTGGGAAGCAGTTATCGTTGGTTTATTTTTCTCTATTTTTCTTATTAAAACATCAAAATTTGAAATACGCGGAAAAGACATCTATTTAATACCTTCTAAAGCATTTATATTTATTTTAGTCGGTTTACTTGCTGTCCGCATCGGTATGAAAGAATATTTAAGTCAATCAATTGATTTAGGACAATTAAGCGGTATGTTCTTCTTACTTGCTTTTGCGATGATCGTATCTTGGAGAATTGGAATGTATCGTTCATTTATGAAATTGCAAAAGGGAATGAATTCTGTAGGAAGCAGCCTTTAATTAAAAAAGCGCACCTCTAAATAACGTGAACCCGATATCGTACCGGGTTCACGTTATTTACTTTCTTTTCAAACTGTATATAAATGTATAGAGGAGCTTCACACATACTTCCGATGCACCATCTTCCCATCATAAGAAAATACAACACTCTTATTCTCCACAATCGACTCCATATGCACTGTTCTTCCCCATAACTGATAAATGTACGGCAATACTTTCTCTAAATATTTTAAATCTAGTTCAATTCCTTCATAATAATGCTTAATGTACAACTCACCGTTCTTTAAATGATCTCCATCTTCGACCATTAAATATGGGAAACCACCATTTGTTCTCATATTCACTAACTGATCCCGAACATTTTCCCAATCTTTATCAATGACTTTATAATCTTTCCCTTGGCGCTGGAATAAGTACATATCTTCGCGCATAACAAGTTCTTTGTTTAAGTAATTTCTAAGGAACGATACGTCCCATTCAATTTCGCGTACTTCAAAGATTTTTTCTCTTCCTGAGTTTGGTTTTGCTCCTCGGCGTATCATTTCTTCTGTCGGATTATTGTAGCGTTCTTCAATATCTTCAAACATTTTAATGCCAAGATAGTACGGGTTAATACTCGTCTTCGATGGCTGGACAACACCTGCGTTTAACTTTGCGAATTCAATGGCTTCATCCGAGCTTAAGTCCATTTCGCGAAGGATGCGTTGATGCCAGTACGAAGCCCAGCCTTCATTCATGATTTTCGTTTCAAGCTGCGGCCAGAAATACAGCATTTCCTCACGCATCATCGTTAAAATATCACGCTGCCACTCTTCTAATTCACGGCTATATTGTTCAATAAACAGAAGTAAATCTTTTTCTGGTTGCGGCGGAATTTTTCTTTTCTTCCGCATATTAGGTAATTCTCGTTTCTTATTTCGATTTTCTAAATTCCATAAATCATCGTACGGCGTGGCAGCCTTCCTTACTTGTTCTTCCTCTTCTTGATCATCCGCGCTCCACGCAAGCTTCGGTCTCATAAGTGAAGGATCAATATGCTCTTGAATGGCTAGCACAGCATCCAAAAAAGTTTCTACTTCTTTTTTTCCGTATTTATGCTCATAATTTTTAACTCTCTCTGCAGTTGCCGCCATACTTTCGACCATATCGCGTTTCGTGTTAGAAAATCGAATATTGTTTTTAAAGAAATCACAATGCGCCAATACATGAGCGACAATAAGCTTATTTTGAATCAATGAATTTGTATCGAGCAAAAAAGCATAACATGGATCGGAGTTAATAACGAGCTCATATATTTTACTAAGTCCTAAATCATAGTGAAGTTTCATCTTATAAAATTGCTTTCCAAAGCTCCAATGTGAAAAGCGCGTTGGCATGCCATATGCACCAAATGTATAAATAATATCAGCTGGACAAATTTCATAGCGCATCGGATAAAAATCTAATCCAAACCCTGTCGCAATTTCCGTAATTTCTGCAATTGCATATTGCAATGCTTTGTCCTCACTACTTCTCATCTCTGTTCCCTCCTTACACCTTCCCTTATGAAAGTGTATGAGGAAAAACAAGCTTTCATGAAAATTAAAGAAATTACCTCAATATATTTTGTCTTTTAGATGCGATTATCTTGCAAAACATGTAAGCTTTCCTTTAGAGAACATTCATTACAGAGGGGATAATCTTATGAATACAATCATGAAAGTTATGACACTTCAGGCATGGGAAAATGCGAAAGAAAAGGGAATAATTATCGAACCTTCCTTACAGGAAGAAGGATTCATTCACTGCTCATTTCTCAATCAATCATTACAAGTTGCTCACAAACATTTTGCAGCAGAACCTTCTATTGTATTTTTAACAATTGATCCAGAGCGTGTACAAGCAGAAATTAAATACGAATTAGCTGCAAATGGTGAACGTTATCCACATATTTATGGTGTCATACATACGAGTGCAATCACAAACATTCATACATTAATTCAACATAAAGATGGAACTTTTACACTTCCACCAGTACTTGCATAATAGAAGAAGGATGCTTATATGCTAATAAGTATCCTTCTTTATATTATCCTTCAATAATCTCTAACTTCTCCGTAATTGGTGTACGCTCTTTGCCTTCTGGCGCCTTATCAAAATACCCAACATGTAAAATACCAACAATTCGTTGTCCTTTCGTTAAACCAATTGCTTTCATGAAAGCAGGATTGTAAATAAGCCCGCCTGTTTTCCAAACAACACCTAATTGCTGTTCCCAAGCTAGGAGCTGGAAGTTTTGCATAAATGCACATACAGCAGCGTAATCTTCATCACGCTGCGCTTGGCGTGGGTCTTCATCCATATGGATAACAATTTGAGCTGGTGTACTCATAAAACGTTCCGTTAACATTTTTCCGCGTTTTTCTCTTTCTTCTGGTGAAAAAGAGTTTAAAACAGCGTCTACAAACTTTTTACGGCCATCCCCCAAAAATAATTTACATTTCCACGGCTCGCGGTGCTGATGATTCGGTGCCCATGTTGCATTATTTAATAGTTCAATTAATAATGCTTTTTCTACTACTTTATTTGTAAAGGTGCGAATAGATCTTCTTTCTTTTATAACATTTGCAATAGAAGTATAAGTTGTCATCTGTTCCTCTCCTTCATAATTTTATCCCGCTATTCGCGGGCAGTAAGACCTCCACCTCAAGATTCAGAGAAGAGCGAAGAAGATAGGTGGGAGATAACTGCCCATAAATGCCCGATTGGTTCAATTAACCATCAGTGAGAAAAGCGTCACTAATGGAGATTTCACTTTATATCTATATGTATACGTCAATTATTGATAAGGATTATCATTTTCAATTATAATCTAGTTTCCTCATATAAATCAATATTTAATATCGAAAAACACAATGTGACCATTGCAGTAAAACAAAAAATCGCCTTACTTTATGTAAGACGATTTTCATAACCTAGGAAAACGCATGATAAACGTTGTTCCTTTACCTTGTTCACTCTTTACTTCAATCGTTCCATTATGCAGTTTCACAAGTTCTTTTACAATCGATAAACCTAATCCAAATTCACCATAACTATTTGTTCTAGATGTATCAGCTTTATAAAAACGCGACCACATTGCAGATATTTCTTCTCGTCCCATCCCAATACCAGTATCTTCAATTTCAATAATTGTCATTTGCCCTTCTTCTTTTCCTCGCAGCATAATTGTTCCATTCTCGGTAAATTGCAGGCTATTTTTTGTGATGTTCAGCAAAATTTGCAGCAGCCGGTCATAGTCAGCATAAACAAATAAACTAGCGGGGACATCAATTCCAATTGTATTTTCCTTTTCCTCTGCTTGCAGTTCTAATTGTTCACTGATTACTTCAAAAACTTCTTTTACTTCAATTGCTTCTTTTTGAAGTGTAATTTCATTTGAAAGGATTTTTTCATAGTCTAACGTTTCATTAACGAGGCGAATGAGTCGCTTCGTTTCTTGTTCCATCATTTCAAAACAGCGCTGCTTTTTCTCCTCCGGAATGAGGTCATTTTTCATTCCTTCTACTAAACCATTGATTGTCGTAAGGGGTGTTTTTAATTCATGTGAAACATCAGCAATAAATTGACGCTTTCGCTTTTCTAAACGATTGATTTCCTTCTGTGCTTTATGAAGCTGCTGCGCCATATTATTAAAATCATTTCCAAGCAAACCGATTTCATCGTATTGTCCAATAGGAACATGCACATCATACTGACCTTTTGAAATCATTGCTGTCGCCTGGCGAAGACGCTGCACCCGTTTTACTAAAGAGCGCGAGAAAAAGATGCTGACCACTAGTACAATCAGAAAAGTAACACCTGCTGCAATTAACAAATATCGATTTAATTCCGTCACAATTTGAAGTGTGCTGTGAATGGGAGCTGTTAACATTACCCCGCCTTGCAGTTCACCATTTCTCATATACGGAATCGCAACAATTGATACAGGTTGTTCAAACCTGTTCACGTCTCGTTTTATTTGCAATGTTTCGCCATGTTGAATTTTCTTCCATTCTGCCTCGCTTAACAATGGATTTTTCTTTACATGAACTGGTGATTGCGTAATTTCTCCCTTTTCATTAAAGATGAAAAACTTCGTGTCACGTGCATGTAATAGACTAGAAAAATGTTTCAATTTCACAACATGAACGTTCATTTCCTTTTTCTCAAGCTCATCAATAATTTTAGTTCCGTAAGAAGTAAGCTCGTCTACCTTTGTCCTGTAAGCAAGATTTTCAGCTAAACTTAAAAACATGGCACTTAATAGAATAAATGCAGCAAGTAAAATAAAAATGTAACTAAATAATAGCTTATAAAAATACTTAATCCTTTTCACAGCCAGCTACCACTTCATCAAATTTATAACCAACGCCCCAAACGGTATGAATCCATATATGCGAGTCAGTGCTAATTTTTTTACGAAGCCGCTTAATATGTACATCCACCGTTCGTTCGTCTCCGTAAAATTGATATCCCCAAATACGTTCTAAGAGCTGTTCACGACGAAATACTTGGCGCGGGTGCTTCGTGAAAAAAACGAGCAACTCAAATTCTTTTGGCGTTAAATTTCCCACTTTCTCACCGTCTAAAAATACTTCTCTTGTTTCTTCATTAATATGAAAATGATTTATTTGATTTTTCACCTGTTTTTTTGATAAACGGCGTACAACTGCCTTCATCCTTGCGATTAACGTGAGCGGACTAAACGGCTTCGTAACATAATCGTCTGCCCCAATTTCTAATCCTAGTACTTGATCAGCTTCACTATCTTTTGCCGTTAACATGATGATAGGAACATCACTGCTTTCTCTTATTTTTTGACACAGTTTTATACCATCCATGCCCGGAATCATCCAATCTACAATAAGCAAATCCCACTCTTTCTTTTGAAACAATGAATATGCTTCTAAACCATCTGCGACAAATGTTGTTTGAAAGTCTTCTTTCATAAAAAACATTTCAAGCATTGAACACACGCTCTCATTATCCTCTACAATTAATACATGCATCGCAGCATCTTCTCCATTCATTGGAATCTTTTTCTCCATTTTAAAACTCTTATCATATGGAAACAACTTTCTACTTCTCTTTTCTTTCTTACATATTAAAACATAATTTGTTCATAGTTTTGTCATACTTTTTGGATAAGCTATATAACGCAAGCAGTTTACTACTTATAGGAGTGATGAAACATGAAGAAAAAGCTAGTAACAGGAATGTTAGCGGTATCATTATTATGCGGAGCAACATCGCTAACGGCATACGCTTCTACCGATAGCTCGCAATCAGAAACAAAACAAGAAACGAAACAGGTAGCGAAGCACCACAAATTCATCTCTGAAGAACAATACAAATCATTAACAGAAAAAGGATATAAAAAGCATGAGATTTGGAAAGCGGCACGCATTGCAAAGTTAAGTGGCAAAGATATTAATGCTGTATTAGAGTACTATAAGCAAAAGCATACATGGAAAGAAACTGCGCAGCACTTTGGCGTTGATCCAAAGAAACTTCATAAATTTCATAAACATCATATGAGTAAAGAAATGGAAGGAAAACTGTTACAAAAAGTAGCAGAGATGCAAAAGTCTACTCCAGATCAAGTGAAACAAACAATGCGTGACTATGAAGTATCTTTATTCCATCTCGCTGTACTCAACATCATTTCCCAAAAAAGTAATACACCATTAAATGACGTATTAAAAATGAAAAAAGACGGTATGAATGTAAAACAAATTGCTGAAAAATTAAATGTAAAAAAAGAGGATATTAAAACAGAAATGAAAAAATTAAAAGCATCCTTGAAAGCGGAATAAGCAAAATAAACATAAATAAGGAAGAAGCAAATTTGCTTCTTCCTTATTTACATAAAACAACGATTTAATAGTCATTGTTCTCACATGCCAAGTGCATATCTTCGCCCCCAAGGTAAAGTGAAACTTCCAGCAGTGGGGATTTTCTTCATCCCCCATTGCTGGTTAGTGGAACCAATCGGGCTTTTACGGGCAGTTATCCCCCACCTATCCTCTTCGCTTTTCTCTGCATCTTGAGGTGGGGGATCTTACTGCCCGTTAATGCGGGATAAGACTTCCAGCAATAAAATTCCCTCTACTATTAATATGGAAACATCTCGAATATTCCAACCTATTTTTCATATATCTTCTCGTATAATTTTTCATTTTTCCCCCAAAATAACAGAAGCACTTCAAACACCGAAAAGAGGTGAACCCTATGTTTCGTTTACAGTTCGGACAAAAAGAAGCGAAACAACAAGTGAACGAAAAAAATAATTGTTCCATACCAGAATTTATCGAAAAGATGAAACAATCTATGGATTTTCTGCATTTCAATATAACAGATGATGGGAATTTATGTATATTTTATATCAAATCAGTATCAGAAGAAGTTGTACTAAAACATTATATTCTTTCTCCTATAAAAAGACGGCTAGCAAACATTGAAAAAATAGAAGATTTACCTAACATTATCCCAATTGAAGAAATTATCTTATCTCCTTCTATAGAGGAGATTCGTGAAAAATTATTAGGTGGATTTATATTAATACAGCTTCAAAATTCCTCACAAAAGGATAATTATGCTCTAATTCGTGCCGAAAGTACAGTTCCAGGTAGTCGTATATATAATGATACTGAAAATGAATATAGTGTTGTTGGACCGAAAGTTGGATTTGTTGAAAGTCTCGATGTCAATCTTCATTTATTGAGAAAAGGCGTTGTAACAGAAAATCTTATCTTTAAAGAAGTTACAGTTGGGTCTATATCAAAAACACAGCTTGCTGTTGGTTACCTCGACGGGATTACAAATAAACAACATGTCAACACTGTAATGCAACGGTTACAAGATATTGATTTTGATATTCCATTTGACGCAACATTAGTTGAACAACTCATTAGTGATAATAGTAATTCACTCTTTCCGCTTCTGTTATCTACAGAGCGCTTAGATCGCGCTATGTACGCATTACTAGCTGGGCAAGTACTCATTTTAACAAATGGTTCTCCTTATATTTTGGCTGGCCCAACAAATTTATTTGACTTCTTTGTTTCACCAGAAGATTATTATTTACCGTGGATTATTGGATCATTTTTTCGTTTTATTCGATTTTTCGGAGCTTTATTCTCTATTTTTTCTTCAGCGATTTATACAGCTGTTTTAACATATCATTATCAAATGATTCCAACAGATCTAGTAGGCCCTATTATTTTCTCTAGAGCAAATGTCCCTTTTCCGCCTGTATTAGAAGTTCTTTTTTTAGAAATTACGATTGAATTATTACGAGAAGCGGGAGCACGCTTACCGCCAAAGATTGGACAAACGCTTGGTATCGTCGGTGGCATTGTCATCGGGCAAGCAACAGTGGAGGCTGCTTTGACAAGTACAATTTTACTCATTGCCGTTGCTCTATCAGCACTCGCTGCTTTTACAACACCAACAATTAAAATGTCTAACACGATTCGTATCCTACGATTTCCACTTATTATATTAGCTAGTATGATGGGGGGTCTCGGTTTAATAATTGGTTTTACTCTTATTTTGGCTCACTTAATTCGTTTAAAATCACTTGGTTCACCTTACTTATTACCACTTTATCCATTTAGGGGTATTGGTTCATCGGAAGCATTTGTCCGCTATCCGTTCAGTATGTCAGCAAAGCGCCCTTCTCACCTCCGACCAATTTCAAACTGGCGCTTTAGTCCGAAGAAAGCGAAAACAAAACAGAATGGTGACAAAACATGAGATATTTTTTCTTTCCATTCCTTATATGCTTACTATTTTTTCTTTCTAGTTGTGCACAATCACAAATTGTAGATGAAATGCGAATTGTTCATACTGTTGGATTTGATCTCACTCCAGATAAAAAAATTAAAGGAACTATTATATACCCTGTTTACAATCTTGGGAAAAATAAAACCCCAAAAACATTATCATCAGTCGGACGCTCAGGAGAGGTAGTAGCAGCTAATTTAGCTGCCAAATCTCCTCACAAGATAGTAGTAGGTCAAACACGAATGATTGTGTTTGGATCAAGTTTAAATAAACAGGGAATTTCAAATATAATTGGAAATTTGCAACGCGATCCAAATATTGGACGAGATGTACAAATTGCAATTGTGGATGGCACAGCAGAACAATTACTAAAACATACAGTAAAAAACGGATCTCTATATTTATCAGAACTAATTGATCAAAATGTTGCAAACGAAAGTATACCGACAACAAATTTACACGTTTTTCTATATAATTATTTCTCATTTGGATGTGATCCTTTTCTTCCCTACATCCGAATAGATGGTGAAGATTCTGCTTCTCTTCAAGGCCTTGCATTTTTAAAAAAAGATAAAATTATGATGTATGCGAATAATGAAGACTCATTTTTAATCAAATTAATTATGAATCCAATTAAAAATGGACGATACGAGGTGAATATACAAAGAGGAAAAAACAAAGGTGTTGCTGTCATTCACAGCTTATCGGGAAATAGCACCTATCATATTACAGATAACAATTCTTCACCTAAAGTAGAAATTAAAGTGAAACTAAATGGTTTAATTAAAGATTCTCCTAGCTGGATTAATTTAGAAAACTCTAAAAATATCTCTTATATTGAAGCACAATTACAAGAAAATATTGAGAAGCATTTAACGGCACTCATCAGTCAATTTCAAAATAAAAACATAGATCCACTTGGAGTTCGTGATCAAATTAGAAGTCACTCTAGAAAGTGGAATATGAAACAACTTTCAAACATGTATCCATCTATAGATGTTTCTGTAAAAGCAAAAGTCAACATTGTACAATCTGGAATCGGAGAATGAGGAGGAGAAAAAAATGAATCTACATAGCAAAGAATTTACAGTTTCTCCTTATTTTACGTTTTTTTTAATTCACTCTCTTCAAATAGGAGTAGGAATTTTAGGCTTTCAGCGTATTATTATTAAACATGCTGGCTATGATGCTTGGATTTCTATTATCATCATGGGAGTCATTACACATGTCGTTTTATTTTGTATGCTTAAAATGCTTGAAAAAGATAATGATTTAATTAACATTCATACTACATGCTTCGGAAAATGGCTAGGCAAAGTCTTTACAATATTTTTTATGCTATATTACGGACTATCTTGTCTTACTATCTTTCGAACATATATTGAAGTTGTTCAAGTATGGGTATTTCCTACTATAAAATTATGGCAAGTCGGGCTTATTATTTTATTCGTCGTGTACTACATTTTAAGTGGAGGATTTCGCTCTATAACAGGGATATGTTTTTTGGGCGTTATCTTGCCTCTTTTAATACTTACTTTTTTCATTTTCCCACTTAAATACGCTCATTTCCGTAATATTTTACCTGTTTTCACTCACTCTTTTTCCGATATTATGCTATCAGCAAAGCAGGCTTCGTTAGAATTTCTAGGATTTGAAGCATTACTCATGTTTTATCCATTTATTGAAAAAGGAAAAGGCGTAAAGCGGTGGGCACATTTTAGCATTTTTTTTACAACCTTGCTATATGTGTTTGTAGCCTTGCTATCATTTGTTTATTTCAGTGAAGGTCTGCTGCAGCATACAGTATGGGGAACATTAACGATGTTCAAAATCATTAAAATCCCTTTTATTCAGCGATTTGAATACGTGATTATCTTCCTTTGGTTTCTCATCATTTTACCGAATCTTTGCTTAACAACATGGGCTTCTTGCCAAGCTGCACACCGTTCTTTTCAGCTGCCATTTAAGGTTGCTTTTCCAATATTTATTGGAATCATTTATATTAGCTCCTTATTTTTTATGAACCGTGAATCCATCAATACATTAAATACTTACACTTCTAAAATTGGATTGTATTTAATATATGTTTATATACCTGTCCTTTTTGTTTGGCACTATTTTTGTTATCGTTTGAAAAATAAAGCTACCTCGTAGGAAATAATTAGGGAATCTGTTACAATTTTAGTAAAATTAAAATAAAGGAGAAATGCTAATGAAAAAGCCGCTTTTGTTATGTTGTATGACAGGAATACTTGCCTTCACGATGATAGGCTGTAACAATGATGAACATAAACAACCAGCAAAAGAAACAAGTTCCACCACTTCATCACATGAACATAAACAACCAGCAAAAGAAACAGGTTCCTCCACTTCATCACATGAACATCATCCAGAGCAAAGGGATATCGCCGAAACAACAAAAGGAATCGATACGCTCCCTTCTTTTTTATCTGAACATGATGCGCAAATAAAACAAGTTTATGCTGTAGCAGCACAACACGCTGAATTACTTCAATGGATTCCATGCTACTGCGGGTGTGGTGAGAGTGTCGGACATAAAAGTAATAAAAACTGCTTCATTCGTGAAATCAAAAAAAATGGTCAAGTTGTTTGGGACTCTCATGCAACAACTTGTGTAAATTGTCTACAGATTGCACTTGAATCAGCAAGATTACAAGAAAAAGGTAAATCACCACTTGAAATTCGAAACTACATCGATAATAAATATAAGGAAGGATATGCGAAACCAACACCTACTCCAATGCCAAAATCATAAAGGCGCTATCCGCCAATCAGGCTTTTATAATACATTAAAATATTCCCCATTTGAACGAAATAAAAAAACGAGGGAGATAATCCCTCGCTTTTTATTTCGTTCAAATGGGCAGTAAGACCCCCACTGACGGAAGTTTCATTTTATGCGAAATCACTCTCTTTTTCGTAAGAATACCATCTTCGAAGCGACGTTCCAACTGTATCGTCTGCATCTTTTATACGAAATGTCATGTTTTTCGCACCCGACTTCACACATATTTTCACATTACATAACGATGCTGGTTCTTGAAGTACTGTTTTAGAAACCGTTAACGCCTGTATATGACTTTTTTTTGTGTACACCGTTATTCGTCCAATTCGGCGATATATGACAGTAAGCTGCTCTCCCGTAATACACCAACACGCATCATGGTATTTCCGATAACCTAAAACTGCGCCAGCAATGAGAAAAATAGGTGCTACATATTTTACCATTGAAGTTTGAGGTAATGTAATCGCTATGAATAAAAGAATAGGCACAATAACTCTTATCATATAGCGCTCAAATGATCGCTTCGGTAAACGTTGAAATGTAGACGGAGCTTTATAATCGGGAAAATAACGCTGTAATAAATATGGAATATGTTTTCGCTTTACGAGCGGAAAACAGACAAGGCGAAAACCTGCGTATTCTTCTTCTTTCGAACTTGCACTCACAAAACGAATTGTAGCATAGCCAAGCCATTGCCGAATTATATTCTCCTCTACTTTAATTGCTTGAATACGATGAAGCGGAACGATAAGTTTTTTCTTCTCAAATAACCCCCTCGTAATAACAAGTTCATCCTTTTGTTTCACAACTGTAAATCCATGATACTTTTGATATACAAGCAACGTACCTAGTAACCATCCCGCTGTAATAACAGCAATTGCAACTTCTCCGTAAAAAGAAGGTGTTTGTGATTGAAAATGCTCTAGCTTAAAATGAATCGAAACGTACTCATCTATCTCTGTATAAATGCCAAGTAACACCGAAAATACAAATCCAATACTGCCTGATGTAGCCGCATATAGAAACGTCTTTTTATTCGATAATGTGAATATCGGTAGCACAGCAATATCTTCTTGTTTCATTCTCCTCCTTTCAGAAAGCTGCCCTTGAATATGACTCGCTTCTTCTTTTGTAATTACTTGTAATACTATTTCCGCCCCTTCCCTACTTCCCGCCGTATCAATTTGCAGTTCCGTTAATCCAAACAAACGATGAATTATATTTTGCGATTCATGAATTGCCTGAATTCGTTCTTTCGGAATGTACTTTCGTTTTTTGTTTAACCATCCTTGCTCAAGGATCACCTGCTCTTCAGTAATTGTATATGTAAATCGATACCAACGCATCCAAGCAATAAAGGTGAGAATAAACAAAGGTACAAAGCTAAAAATAATCGTATTTATCAGAATTGAAAACGGTAAGCTATCGCGAAACTTAAATAAGAAAATAAGGTAAAGAGGAAATAATGTCGATGCATGTTTCACAACTGACAATAGGATTGACAGCGAATGGATTCTATTTGTTCTATACATCGGCAACCGCCACCTGCGCTAAAGTAGAAAGTTGCTCCCGTAAATATTCTGCATCTTCATATGCAATTGCTGGAATTGTATGAGTTGTCGCTGCTGTCGTAATATCCACTGATGCTAATTGATAATAACGTAAAAATGGGCCTTGCCTTACATCTACATGTTGCACACGAATCATTGGAATTAATGTTTTCTCTGTAATAAATACACCTCGCTGTAAGTCAACCTCTTGCCCACGTATCATATAGCGCCATCTCTTCCATCTAAGCTTTGGATATATACCAATTGTAAAGATAGCATGTCCACAAAAAAAACAAAGAAATAAGAGTTGCAAGTTTGTCATACCTCGAAATGCGTCAAGCCAATACATCACTCCGCCATAAGCAATCCACACAATAATATTGATTGAAAATGCCGTTAATCTCCATACTTGAATTGCTCGTTCATCAACCGATTTTAGTAACCTTGGACTCATTGACTCACCCTCTCCACCTCTTCGTTTTCTTAATTTTCTTTCTATTAATTATAAACATATTTCCTTTTCTTTCCCATAACATTCTGTTAACAAATTCTTTCAAGTGTATTTCTTCTTTTCCGTCACACACTATATATAACTCCTCATTAAGGAGGCACACAATGCAAACATACACCGACTACGATAAAGCTCTCTATTACACGTATTGCTGTAATTGGGAAAAGCTGCTTGTACTTATGGTACAAACAGACGATGAGTTGTTTTCGAAACGAATTGAACACTTTCTACATGCTTATCAATACGGTAAAGATTTATCAGAAGTTGACAAAAAACTCCAACTTTTGTTTCAATATATTGATCATGCAACGCAAAAAACATATACAGAACAAGCGGAGCAAGTTCATATGTAAATAAAGTGAAACTTCCAGTAGTAAGTAACTTTCTAATGACAACCATTAAACCAATTAGGCTTTCACTACCATAAGACGCTATTCCTATACACTGGGATAGCGTCTTTGTATATTTTTCCAAACCGCTGTTCATAATACTTATTATGAATATTAAGCAGACGGACGTGATTATGTGAAAAAACACATTTACTTATTTTTACTTATTGTATTATTTATGATTGGCTGCCAAAAATCATCCAAACAAAATAATCCGGAACACTTCCAACCATTTCAAGGAGCTAAAAACGATCAAGGAGTATTTAATGTACTAATTATCGGAAATGATTCTCGCGGAGAAAAACAAGCTAGAGCTGATACAATTATGATTGCACAATACAATAAAAAAGAAAAAACCGCAAAACTCGCTTCTATTATGCGTGATAGCTACGTAGAAATTCCTACCTATGATAAAAAATATAATAAAATTAATGCCGCCTACTATTATGGAGGTCCTGAATTATTACGAAAAACCATTCAACATAACTTCGGAATTGATGTATCCCATTACGTTACAATCGACTTTGCGGCATTCGAAAAAATTGTAGATACCGTCGCTCCAGAAGGAATTGCTGTAAATTTAACGCAAACAATTATCGATGATATGGGATTACATTTACAACCCGGATCACAACGATTACATGGAAAAGAATTACTGAAATATGCACGTTTCCGTCATGATGCTGAAAGTGACTTTGGACGTGTACAACGCCAACAAGAAGTACTACAAGCTCTGCAAAAAACCTTTACCGAAAAAGTTCAATCCGTAGACGGGATATTCCAATTACCCACGGTAATACAAGACCTTCTCCCTTATATCCATACTAGTATGGATACTCAAACATTATTTTCACTCGGCAGCAGCGTTTTATTCCATCCTATTGAAAAGATGGAAACGATGCGAATTCCAGTGGCAAATGGATATGAACCAAAAACATACGAACATGCCGGGGCAGTATTACAACTTCATCCACAAAAAAATAAAGAAGCAATTCAAAAATTTTTTATCGATTCAACGAAAGCTGTTAATCATTAATTTTGCTCGTTAAAATCAAGTAAAAACAAGGTGTACATCACCTTGTTTTTTTTATTCCCAGGTTTTCAGCGTAAAAAACTTTTATTATGTTGAATATTTTCTCTTTCTTTTCCACTCCTCCTCGTACTATAATTTTGTATGTAACTATTATAAGAGAGGTATGGAGAATGGATCGCGAGAAAAAACAAGAAACTTTGTTATTTACAGCTTGGGGAACTTCGTTTATCGCTACACTCGGAAGTTTATATTTTTCCGAAATTATGAAATTTGAACCATGTACATTATGTTGGTACCAACGTATTTTTATGTATCCATTTGTGTTACTACTTGGCATTGCAGTTGCACGCAAAGATTATCGCATTGCCACATATTCCTTACCAATCGCAAGCATCGGTGCCTGTATATCGCTATATCATTATGCTATTCAAAAGATACCTGCTTTTTCAGAAGCTGGAGTAGTATGTGGACGAGTTCCTTGCACAGGAGAGTATATTAATTGGTTTGGCTTTATCACAATCCCATTTCTAGCACTAACTGCTTTTGTAATTATTTCTATTTGCAGTTTTCTTTTACTAAAAACAAATAAGGAGATGAAATAATGAAGAAAATGTTTCTTTTTGGCGGCATTGTCGTCGTTTTATTAATCGCTATTTTTGCAGTAACAAAAGTTGAACAAAAACAAGAAAACAAAACAGATTACTACACAAATAAAATTTCTTTAGAAGATCTCCAAAAAAATGTAAAAGAAAAGAAAGATCAAACAATTTACTTCTATCAGACAAACTGTGTACACTGCCAAAAAGTATCACCAATTATCGTTCCAATGGCAAAAGATATGAACATTGATATGAAAGTCATTGACTTAGAAAAATATCCAACTGGATGGGATGAATTTAAAATTACAGGTACGCCAACGATCATTCACTTTAAAGAAGGAAAAGAAGTAAGCCGCATTGAAGGAGAACAACCGAAGGACAAGTTCAAAGAGTGGTTTACAGCAAACAATAAGTAACAAGAAAAGGAAACTTCCTTTATACATGAAGTGAGTACAAAAATCTCACACTACTTGTATAAGGAGGGGGATCCTATGCCAGAAGTACGATGCTCTGTCTCCAACTGCTCATTTTGGGGACAAGGTAACTTTTGTCAAGCAAATGCCATCGTCGTTCAACCTGACTCTCAAGAATCTATTCAATCAGGGGACGAGTCATTTACAGATACAATATTATCTGGACAAACGATAGAAAGCTCGGCAACAACGAGTGTAGAAACATGTTGCCACACCTTTCAACCAAGATATTAAACAACTGCCCATCTCGCACTGCATGAGATGGGCTTTCTTTTTTCTCTTTTTCCTTTCATACTATATACGAAAGAAAATCAGTTAGGAGCGAATGAGATGAAACAAGTTTTCTGTATTGGGGAATTATTAATTGATTTTGTTTGTCGTGATCCAAACGTATCATTAATGAATGGAATAAGATTCGAAAAGAAAGCGGGCGGCGCTCCTGCAAATGTCGCTGCAGCAATTACAAAGTTAGGTGGAAAAGCTGCTTTTATGGGGCAAGTCGGAAATGATCCATTTGGAGAATTTCTAGAAAAAACTTTACAAGATGCAGATGTTGATACATCTATGCTTATAAAAGAAAAACAAACTACTCTTGCTTTCGTTTCTCTTGATTCACATGGCGAGCGTGATTTTACATTTATGCGCGGAGCAGATGGTGAATATAAGTTTGAACAAATTAATTTATCAAAAATAAAACAAAACGATATCATTCACTTCGGTTCAGCTACAGCATTACTGCCAGGCCAATTGAAAGACACGTACATAAAGCTTTTGCAATATGCAAAAGCAAAACAATTATTTATTTCCTTTGATCCAAATTACCGAGCTTCATTAATTACCGATTTGCAGAAATTTCGTAAAGACTGCATCACTTTCATCGCTAACGCTCATTTCATAAAAGTAAGTGATGAAGAAGCAAGCCTCCTTACTGGTGAAACGAATATGTATAAAGCTGCTGAAGCATTATTATCATACGGAGCAAAAACTATTGCCATTACACTTGGGGAACGAGGTACACTTCTTACAACAAATGAGGATCAAACGATTATTCCATCCATTATCGTACAGCAAGTCGATACAACTGGTGCCGGTGATGCTTTCGTCGGTGCAATGCTGTATCAGTTTGCAAAAGAAGAACGCGTTCATATGGATTTTACAAAATTACAACAATATATATCATTTGCAAACAAAGTTGGTGCACTTACTTGCACAAATTACGGAGCAATATCTTCACTCCCAACACTTGAAGATATAAAGTGAAACTTCCATCAGTGGTTTTTTCCCACTGATGGTTAGTTGAACCAATCGGGCTCTTATGAGCAAATGTCTCCCTGTTAGTAGTCGGATAAAAGCGTACGATTAATCGTACGCTTTTATATCAAAATCCCCCCTGTTTCCAGACAGCATGCATCATTGTAATATATACAATAACAATAAAAACCGTACTACATAATGTAATCCAGCGATATATACTATCTTCACACTCTCTCGCTTCTACAAATGCCCATACAAATCCCACTAATAATAATAAGTCTACATACGGGATATACATAGAAAAAATAAATGAAACAAACAAATATATAACAAATAAACAAAGTGTAATTAAAAAAAGTTTAAATGCAAATGTACTGTCTCCATTTTGCATAGCATACGCCCTCCTCAGCTTTACAATATTATATTCAGAGAGGGATTTTGATGCGATAAAGTGCAACTTCCATCAATGGTTTTTTTTCATCCCCCACCTATCTTCTTCGATTTTCTCTGAATCTTGAGGTGGGGGTCTTACTGCCCTCGAATAGCGAAATAAAAAAAGGATACCCTGTCCCCTCGGTATCCTTTACTTCACTTCGTATTTTCGTTTGTATATATTACTCAGTATAGAATAAGGAATTTGGTCATACCTTATCGTTGTTTCTTTTTCATCCATAATATATAAATTATTTCCTATATAATAGAATCCCTTTTTTCCTTGTGAATACACAGGATATACTTCATTCGGTAATACTGTTTTAATTTCTGTAAATTGCCCGTTCGGCTCTTGCCAATATATTTTCGTTTGATCTATCGTCGTAATCTTACCAATTTGTTCTTCCTCTAAAACACGTCCATTCCAACTGACAACCCGGTACCCAAATTGATGCGCCGCATATTCAGGAGATGTATGAAAATGAGCAATAATTACCTTTGTTTGTAATGGAATTTGGTCATACAACCATTGAATATCTCGATCATACATGCGAATACATCCGTTTGACTGACGCCTGCCAATCGACCATTCACGATTTGTCCCATGAATCCCATATTCATTCTTATTTAAGCCCATCCACCTAGTGCCGAGTGGATTATTGGGTGAACCGCCCGGAATATTTTTTCTGTGATATGCTTTATTTTTATATTTATTAATAATGCAAAATGTTCCTTCTGGCGTAGGAGTGTTTTCACTTCCTGTTGTTACAGGGAAAGTTCGTACATAATTTCCATCCTCGAAAAAAGTTAATTGGTTTGTCGCTAGATTTATAAGTAACAAATGATCTGTCTCCTCAGCAGAAATAATTGGTACATATAAAAAAAAGAAAAGAAATAACAATGCAAGTGAACATGTTTTTTTCATCAATGTCACCTCCACATTCTCCTCAAAATCTCACCATGAAATACTATGGTTCATTTAGCTTTTACTATAAATCCAATTCTTATTAATGAGAGCTGACCTTAAAGGTCAGTCTCTTTTTTACGCGCTCTTAAAAATATCGGCGCAATTCACAATATATCGGCGGAAATAGTACATTTATCGGCGCTATTTGTAATATATCGACGCTTCGACACAATATAAAGATCCTTCGACACCATCCGATATGCAAATAGTCGGTCCACTAGCTAGTCCAATACCACCTAACCATTCACAATAACGCCGCCATTAACATGAAGCATTTGTCCAGAAACATAAGTAGAGTCATCAGAAGCTAAATACACATATGCCGGTGCTAGCTCAGATGGTTGTCCCGGTCGTTTCATTGGTACATTACTGCCAAATTCCGATACTTTTTTCTTATCAAAACTTGATGGAATTAGTGGTGTCCAAATTGGACCTGGTGCAACTCCGTTAACACGAATGCCTTTTGGAGCTAGCGATTTTGCTAATGAACGTGTAAAGGCAACAATCGCTCCTTTTGTTGCTGAATAATCGATTAACTGCTCATTTCCTTCATACGCCGTAATGGAAGCAGTATTCACAATTGTATCGCCTTGTTTTAAATGAGCTAGCGCAGCTTTTGTAATATAAAAATACGAGAAAATATTAACCCGAAACGTCTTTTCAAGTTGTTCTGCTGTAATTTGCTCTAAACCTTGCTGCGGATATTGCTGAGCAACATTATTTACAACAATATTTAAACCTCCCAATTGCTTTGCAGCCTCCGCTACAACTTGCTGACAATGCTGTTCATCACTTACATCTCCCGGAAATAAAAAACATTGTGCACCTTGTCCTTCTATCCAACGCTTCGTTTCTTCTGCATCTTCATGTTCATCTAAATAAGCAATTGCTATATTCGCGCCCTCTTTTGCAAAAGCAATAGCTACCGCTCTCCCAATTCCGCTATCCCCTCCTGTAATAAGTACATGTTTCCCTTGCAGCTTCCCGCTTCCTTTATACTTCTCATCTATACATTTTGGGCGGGGATTCATGATTTTCTCAATTCCCGGCTGTTTCTCTTGATGTTGCGGGGGCAATGTTTTCTTTGGTTGTTCTTGTTGCGTCATACAGAAAAAACCTCCTTATCATATATCTTTCTTATGATATGCGAAATCAAAAAATATACTTATTCTTACAAAAAGCGAAATATATAAGTAAAAAAGATGTTTAATATTCGAAATTTCAACGTAAAACATAGAGAAATGTAAAACTTTTTATATAAACCTCTTGCAAAAAAATAAAATAACGAATATTATATATAACTGTTGTGACAATTATTCGTAAAAAGAAAGGATGTTTTTATGTTTAACCTTTCAAAACATCAAACTTCTATTAAAACTGAAATTATGGCTGGTATTATTACCTTCTTAACAATGGCATATATTATTGTCGTAAACCCAGTCATCCTTGGTGATGCAGGCGTTCCATTTGAACAAGCATTTACAGCGACAATCATTGCCGCTGTCGTTGGAACATTATGTATGGCGCTCTTTGCAAATTTACCAATTGCAATTGCACCAGGGATGGGATTAAATGCTTACTTTGCTTACTCTGTTGTAAAAACTCATGAAGGTATGACATTTGCAATTGCTTTCTCTGCTGTATTCGTGGCAGGTATGATTTTAATTTTGCTATCATTAACTTCTTTCCGCACAAAATTACTGGAAGCTATTCCTGAAAACTTAAGACATGCCATTACAGCTGGTATCGGTTTATTTATCGCATTTATCGGCTTACGTCTGACGGGCATTGTTACGAAACATCCCTCAAATTTAGTTGGGCTTGGGGATCTTCACTCTCCTCCCGTTTTACTTGCATTAGCTGGACTTGGTATTACGTTAGTACTTATGTCTTTAAACGTGAATGGCGCATTGTTTATCGGTATGTTATTAACAGGAGTTATCGCTTATTTTACTGGACAATTAACGTTCTCAAACGGAATTACATCTCTGCCTGGTTTACCTGAAGGCATGATTGTTTCCAATCCAATTACAGCATTTTCTGATGTTATTAACTATGGACTATACGGCGTTGTCTTCTCGCTCCTCCTTGTAACATTATTCGATACAACAGGTACATTACTTGGAGTTGCACAGCAAGGCGGGTTTATGAAAGATGGTAAACTTCCAAACTCCGGTCGTGCCCTTCTTTCAGATTCTATCTCAGCAACGGTTGGCTCAATGTTCGGTACAACACCAACAACTGCTTATATCGAATCTTCTGCTGGTGTTGCTGCTGGTGGTCGTACAGGTTTGACAACACTAACTGTTGCGATATTATTTGCAGTAGCTGCATTCTTCGGCCCGCTTGTCAGCGCAGTATCTGGTGTGGCCGCTATTACATCTCCATCATTAATTATTGTTGGTAGTTTAATGATGGGCGCAGTTCGTCATATTGATTGGGATGCATTTGATGAAGCTTTCCCAGCATTTTTAGTCATTTTAACCATGCCGCTTACATCAAGCATTGCAACAGGTATTGCACTCGGCTTCATTTCATACCCGCTTATGAAAATAGCAAAAGGTCAATTCCGTGCAGTTCATCCGCTTTTATACGTATTTGGTATCTTATTCGCTTATCAGTTAATATTCTTACCACATTAAAGATCCCGAGAGGAATATAAAAAGGTGACTCATCTTATTGAGTCACCTTTTTATTTATTGAGAAATCGCAACAAGTCTTCATGCGTTTTCTTAGCGTCTTTAAATCCTTGCTCGTACAAGCGTTGTAATTTTTCTGGATTCTTCTCCATACGATCCACTTCTAATTGCTCTGTCGGACGAATAACGAATATATTCCCAGCTGCTTCTTCTTTTTCAATATAATGAAGTGTCTCATTATATACTTCGTAACGAACTAGCATTGTGTTTACTAAATTAGGATATTTTTTATAAGCTTTCGCTGCAATCCATCCAAATTTTGATTTTTTCTTTGCATAACCTTTATTTCTTGTCAAAATAACAACTGATTTTTGATAACCATCTACCTGTGCCTTTCGAACAGGAATTGGATCTGAAATTCCACCATCCAATAACTTTTTCCCGCCAAATTCTACAACAGGTGCCACAAATGGCAATGAACTTGATGCCTGTAACAATGTTAATGCTTCTTCTTGTGTACGACCTTTTTCAAAATAAACAGGCTGTCCAGTTTCACAATCTGTCGTTCCTACAAGAAAACATTGCTCATTATTGAAATACGTTTCAAAATCAAATGGAACATGCTGCGTTGGGATTTCATGAAAAATAAAATCCATATCAAAGAGCTGCCGCTTTTTCCAAAAGTTTTTATACGATAAATATCTTGGATGTGTCACATATTCAATGTTTACTGTTTTATTTCTTTCTTTTTGTCTAGAAAGATACGACGCTGCATTACATGCACCTGCCGATACACCAATCACATATGGAAAATACAAATCATTTTCCATAAAGTACTCCAGTACACCCGCTGTATATACGCCGCGCATACCGCCGCCTTCTAATACTAAACCTGTATTTTCAAGCATCGTTCTCTCTCCTCGTTCTATATATACTTTTTAATTATTCACATTGTTAAATATCTCTTTCTATTATATATAAAATGTTTAGGAAACCATATTCAGACGACTTACAAAATAGAAAAAATCGTATTCATATACATGAATACGATTCGAGTATGCCCTATATCCGTTGATCCGCCACAATATGAATATCAATATTCTTCGTCTGTCTCATAATTTCATTTACAATCGAACCTTTTCGAATCTCTTCCCATCTTGTTCTTGCCGATTGGCCAAGCAAAATTTGCGTTACCTGTAATTGTTTTGCAACTTGAATAATCGTATCAGCTGGCTTACTCCCTTTTGATTCCTCTAATAAAAAAGTTGCATCAAATTGACTTGTTAAAGCTTTCCATTCTTCGATAACCTGCTTCTTTGCTTCTGATAAAGATTCAATATTTTCTCTTTCTACATTTAATACATATAACTCTGCATTTAAGCGGTTTGCCATGCGCCATCCACGCCGAATCAATTTTTCTGCCGTGGAACTGTACTGCACACAAACAAGGATTTTTTCTTTCACTCCAATTGGTTCTTCAGCAAATTGGCTGATTTTCTCATCCATATCATCTGCAACTTCTCGAAGTGATAATTCACGAAGTGCACCTAAATTATTAAGCGTAAAAAAATGATTTAAGCTGCGTTGAATTTTTTCTTCCTTATATATCTTTCCATCCATCAATCGTTTTCTCAGTACTTCCGGTGTTACATCAACAAGCTGAATTTCATTCGCCTTTTGCAAAATGAAATCGGGAATGCGCTCCCTTACTTTCACACCTGTAATTTGCTCCACAATATCATGTACGCTTTCTAGATGTTGGATATTAAATGCAGATAAAACATCAATACCAGCATCCAATAATTCTTCCACATCCATATAACGTTTTTTATGTTTCGAACCAGGAATATTCGTATGAGCCAACTCATCAACAATAACAACTTGCGGTGCCCGGTTTATAATTGCTTCTACATTAAGCTCGTGAAACACTTTTCCTTTATAATCAATTTCTTTTAAAGGAACAGCCTCTAAATCAGCAATAGCATCGTCTGTTTCTTTTCGCCCATGTGTTTCAATTAAACCAACAACAACATCAATGCCTTCTTTTCGCATCTCTCTCGCATCAAAAAGCATTTTATAACTTTTTCCCACTCCGGGAGCTGCTCCGACATAAAGTTTTAATTTTCCTCGGTTCAGTTGACGAATATATTCTAAATACTCTTCTGGTGTACGCCTTTGGAACGTTGGCTTATAGTCATCTGCATACATCACAAATCTCTCCTATCCCCACCAAATAATGCTACCCCAATCACTTAGATTGAGGTAGCATTGTTATTATCCCGCTATTCGCGGGCAGTAAGACCCCCACTGATGGAAGTTTCACTTTATTTCATCATTTTTTGTAATTCTAGATTTAGTTTTAATACATTGACACGATCTTCACCAAATAATCCGAGTGCCGGCCCTTCTGTTTGAGATTCAATAAGTTTATTAATTTTTTCTTTCGGAATATTCGTTATCTTAGAGATACGATCTACTTGTGCGTAAGCCGCTTGTGGACTAATGTCAGGATCTAATCCTGAACCAGAATTCGTTACTAAATCCATCGGAACCTCCGAAACAGGAACTGTTGGATTTTCCTTCTTCCAATTTTCTACACTCTCTTCTACACGGTTTAATAAATCTGGATTAGATGGTGCATAGTTATTAGATCCGGATGCTTCTGCTTTATATTCTATACTAGACGCACGTCCATGAAAATAACGTGGATCTGTAAAATTTTGACCAATTAATTTTGAACCAATTACCTCATTTTTTTCATTATATATGAGACTTCCGTCCGCATTATCTTTCATAACCGCTTGTGCAATTCCTGTGACGAGCAATGGATATACAAGCCCGCACACAATAAGAAACGTAAAGGTTATACGAATGACAGGTGAAAGTATCTTTTGTTTTTCAAACATTTTCATTTCCCCTTTTCCTTAAATGAACAGCCCTACAATCATGTCAATCAGCTTAATACCAACGAATGGAACAATCATTCCACCAAGTCCATAAATAAGTAGATTACGTCCTAACAATGCATTAGAGCTCATCGGTTTATACGCAATCCCTCTCATTGCCAGCGGAATAAGCAGCGGGATAATAATCGCGTTAAAAATAAGCGCTGATAAAATCGCTGACAATGGTGAATGTAATTTCATAACGTTCAAAGCTTCCATTTGCGGAATTGCCAAAGTAAACATTGCTGGAATAATCGCAAAGTATTTGGCAATATCATTGGCGATACTAAATGTTGTTAATGCACCGCGTGTCATTAATAGCTGCTTACCGATCCCTACAACTTCAATAATTTTCGTTGGGTTTGAATCTAAGTCAATCATATTTGCTGCTTCTTTCGCTGCTGCGGTACCGCTATTCATCGCAAGACCAACATCCGCCTGCGCTAAAGCTGGTGCATCATTTGTACCATCACCTGTCATCGCAACAAGCTTTCCTTTTTCTTGCTCTGCTTTAATGACCGCAATTTTATCTTCTGGTTTACATTCCGCTACAAATTCATCCACACCTGCTTCTTTCGCAATAGTTGCTGCAGTGAGCGGATTATCACCTGTACACATTACTGTTTTAATTCCCATTTGACGAAGCTGTTCAAATCGTTCACGCATACCTGGTTTGACAGTATCTTTTAAATAAATTAATCCGTAAATACGATCATTAGCTGCAACTGCAAGCGGTGTACCGCCCTCTTTCGCAACCAAATCAGCTTTTTGCTTTAAGTCTTTCGGAACTGTACCGCCTTGTGATTGTACCCATTCAATTACAGCACCAACTGCACCTTTTCGTATTTTTGTACCATCTGCTAAGTCAACACCGCTCATTCGTGTCTCAGCTCTAAATGGAACAAATTCACCTCGCTCTGCAATTTCACTATTATAAGAGAATGCTTTTGATTGTACATACTCAATAACGGAGCGTCCTTCTGGTGTTTCATCTAATACTGAGCTAAGCGCTGCCCATTTTGCAACTTGTTCAATTGTTTCATTTCCCACTGGCAAAAGCGTGTGCGCCATACGATTACCGAATGTAATTGTACCTGTTTTATCTAAAATAATTGTATTAATATCACCTGCTGCTTCAACTGCTTTACCACTCATTGCTAAAACGTTAAACTTCGTTACACGGTCCATACCTGCTATTCCAATTGCAGATAGCAAACCACCAATTGTTGTTGGAATTAAACAAACAAGAAGTGCAACAAGTATAGACATATCAATTTGAAAACCAAGATAATTCGTAAAGATTGGTAACGTAACAACAACGATTAAGAAAATAAGCGTTAAACTCGTTAATACAGTGTTCAGAGCAATTTCATTTGGTGTTTTTTGACGAGATGCTCCTTCTACTAAAGAAATCATTTTATCTAAGAAAGATTCACCAGGATTACTCGTAATTTGAATTGTAATTTCATCACTAACAACAATCGTACCGCCTGTAACCGAGCAAAAATCACCACCAGCTTCTTTCATAACTGGTGCAGATTCCCCTGTAATAGCTGATTCGTCAACAGATGCTAAGCCGCGAATAACTTCCCCATCACCTGGAATCATTTCTCCTTGTTTTACAATAACAACGTCGCCTTTTCTCAGTTCAGTTGCTGAAACTTGAACAACATCTCCATTTTCTTTTATTACATTTGCAAATACATCTTTTTTAGATTGTTTTAATGAATCAGCTTGCGCTTTTCCCCGCCCTTCTGCTAATGCTTCTGCAAAGTTAGCAAATAAGACAGTGAATAATAGAATAAGAGAAACTGTTATATTGAACCACCCTGGTATATTTTTAGATAGATTCGGTAGAAATGATAAAATCAATGTTAGAAAAAATCCAATTTCCACCACAAACATAATAGGATTTTTCATCATAACTCGCGGGTTCAATTTTGCAAACGCCTCTTTTATAGCGTGTGTAATAATGTCACGATCCATTGTTTTTTCTTGGCTTACTTCATTTTCTGCGCCCATTTTTGAAGATGCAATTGATTGATTAGGTTGTTTATCTTTTACCACTACAGGTTCCATCATTTACCCTCCATTACTTCAATGTAAGAAATTCTGCGATTGGTCCTAACACTAACATTGGGAAGAACGTCAATGCACCGACAATCACGATTGTTCCAATGAAAATGCCACCAAATAAACTATTATCTGTATGGAATGTTCCGATTGTTTCTGGTACTACCGTTTTCTCTTTTAATGAAGCTGCTACAGCCAGCATTGTAATTAAACTGAAATAACGCCCTAAGAACATCACTATACCAGTCGTAATATTCCAAAATGCTGTATTGTCTGCTAAACCTTCAAACCCTGAACCGTTATTCGCAGCTGAAGAAGTATATTCATATACAACTTGTGTTAAACCATGAAACCCTGAATTTGAAATCGCATCTGTCCCTAAATGAGTTGAAAAAGCCAGCGCTGAAAATCCTAAAATAAGTAAAGGTTGAAATAGTATTGTTACCGCAATCAATTTCATTTCCTTACCTTCAATTTTTTTCCCTAAAAATTCTGGTGTACGTCCCACCATTAATCCCGATATAAAGACTGCGATCATTGCGTACATAATGATATTGACAAAACCTGCACCAACGCCGCCAAACACTGTGTTTAACATCATATTTACAAGCGGTACCAATCCACCAATTGGCGTTAACGTATCGTGCATTGTATCAACAGCACCTGTTTCCGCTGCAGTTGTTACAGTAGCATACAGTGAAGAAAATACTGTTCCAAATCGAACTTCTTTCCCTTCCATACTGCCTTGATTATGCTGCATACCTATTTGATTTAACGCTGGATTTCCATGTAATTCTGCCGTCACAATTGTTGAAAATCCCATTAAAAACACAATGAATAGAGAAGCGAAAAGAACACGTCCTTGTTTTTTATTTCCAACCATTCTTCCATACGTAAATGGTAAAGCTGTCGGTAACAGCATCATCAGCATCATTTGTAAAATGTTACTTATTTGACTTGGATTTTCAAATGGATGCGTCGAATTTGCCCCGAAAAATCCTCCGCCATTGTTCCCTAATTCCTTAATAGAAACGAACGAAGCAACTGGACCTCGTAATATGCTTTGTTTTGCTCCTTCAATTGTATGAGCCGTAACTGCTCCGTCCAACGTTTGCGGTACACCGAGAGCAACGAAGACCAACGCTGTCACAAACGCAATCGGAAGAAAAACCCTTGTTAAAGCACGTATAAAATCTACGAAGAAGTTCCCAAGTTCCTTACCTGCTAATCCTCTTATAAAAGCCATTACAAGCGCTAATGTTGTTGCTGGTGCTGTAAACATTAAAAACGTAATTGCAATTAATTGTGATAAGTACGATAAGCCATTTTCACCGCTATAATGCTGTAAATTTGTATCTGTCATAAAACTAATAGCTGTATTAAAAGCAAGTGTAGGCTCCATCCCTTTAACATGAGCTGGATTTAATGGCAGCACTCCCTGCAGACGAAATATGAAATATACAACAACAATCATGAAAGCATTGAGCGCAACTAATGATAGTGCATATTGCTTCCAACTCTGGTTATAAGGCTTAATACCTGAAATTTTGAAAATGATTTTTTCAACAGGGCCAAATACTTTATCCAATTTACGATTGCCTTGGAACGCCTTCTCTAAATAAATCCCCATTGGTTTTGCAACAAGGATAAATAATATCATTGTGATCAAAACTGCAATCCAAACCATAATAAACACTTCCCCCTAATTAAAACTTTTCTGGATTTAATAACGCATAAACTAAGTACACAGTAAGTGCGGCAACAATAATAGATACTGCAATAATCATTCCTTTTTCCCTTCCTTCACAACAGTATCGGACCATCTTGCAAGACCAATCATTGATCCAACTAACACGATTAAAATCCCTATCATAGCGATATCTAACATTCTTTATCCCTCACTAAATGTAAAATTTTACCATTAAGAGCGTAAAAAAGAACACTGAGGATCTACTCAGTGTTCAAAAATGAACAACACAAAAGTAAACCTCCTCTCTAAACGCTTACGAGGTTAGCTGTCGGATTCGGGCCTAAAGAGTAGCCCTACTTTCGTAATGAAAGATTCACCCCAAGTGACAATGCACAAAATTGGTTCCCCCGCTCCATTTCTGGACTCAGCGATATCAGGTTGTTTTTTGGAAATTTTATGAACAATTTATGAATGTAAATATACTCCTCTAAATTTTACTTGTAAAGAAGTAAAATAACTAAAATATGAAAATATAATGCCTTTTAAACGCTTACATTGAGAAAAAACACGCTTGTATCATCTTTTTTCTTTTGTTTTCTTCCTTTTTCATTAAATAGACGTTCTTTTAAAAATGTAAAACAAAAGGTTATCTCTATACATGAGATAACCTTCTAAACAATTAAAAATTATGAAAAAAAGAACGCAAATTACGACCCCTAACATACACTTGCACTAATTCTGCATGTTGTTTCTCATATTCAATAATATCTTGCTCGAAGTATAAACAGGTATGTTCTGGCGAAAGAATTACATATGGCTTCGGAAAGAGTGGATCATACTCAACTAACTCATGCACTCGTTCTAACGATAGAGCCCAGCGCTTTGTTAAATCACGACAAAGGAATACTTTCATATTCGTTTCCTCCGCTCCTACTCTAAAATCAAAAATGAAATGTTATCACAAGTTGTAAACACCACTAAGTTAGCTCCAATGGTTTCATAAAGATGCTTTGGATATTGTTTATTTCGTGTGACAACTGTAATAGGTGCATGAAAAGAAAAGCGAATACGCTCCGCAAAGAAACTAATTGTGGATAATTCATCTCCTAGTAAAATTACTTTTTTTATTCCTCTACATATTTTCACAATCATCTTTGAATCATTTGGACAACAATATGCTTGCTGAAGTCCACATGCTTTCACTTCATTAACCATATGCTCATTCTCTGCGAAAATGATTATTTTACTTTGTAAAAGCGCTAAATTTTATAAACTCTTAATTTTTTCCGCTTCTCCTACACAAATGAGTGTATACTCTTTGTCCTCAACCATGTATTTCATCCTCTCCCGCATAAAAGAATTTTAAATTATATTATTAAAATTCTTTTATGCTAGTCAGACCGATGAATTGATGTATTCATTTGCATCATCCTCTCTCAATACGCTTACGGAGTTAGCTGTCGGATTCGGACTTTGAGAGTAGCCCTACTTTCTCTAAGAAAGATTCACCCCCAGTGACAATGCACAATACACAATTGGTTCCTCCGCTCCAGACTCTGGATTTAGCGTTCTAGAAAAATAGATTCTGGCTGACATACCACTCCAAATTTTAGAAAAAGCAAACAAGAAAAAAGCCAGTTTTTTCAACTGGCTTTTTCAAAGAAGATACATATTTATACATTTATACTTCTACGTCCATAAGCAAAATGATTCGTTGGTCCATGCCCGCTACCAATGTTCAGCTCGTCTTCAATTGCTATACTAATAAAATATTTTGCTTCACGAACTGCTTCTTCAATCTCATAACCTTTTGCTAATCCTGCCGTTACAGCTGCGGCAAATGTACATCCGCTTCCGTGCGTTTGCGTGGAATCAATACGTTCGCTTCTGTACTCAACAAATGCCTTGCCATCAAACAATAAATCTATTACTTCATTTCCTTGATACGCCGCATGTCCGCCTTTCATGACAACAAACTTCGCGCCTAAATTATGCAGTACTTTCGCAGCTTCTTTACTATCTTCAATCGTATGAATCTTCATTCCTGTTAATACTTCTGCTTCAGGAACATTTGGAGTAATTACTGTTGCAAGCGGCAACAAATGTTCTTTTAATGCCGCAACAGCTTCTTGTTGTAGTAATGATGCTCCGCCTTTTGCAATCATAACAGGATCTAATACAATATTATTCCATGAAAATGATTTAATTTTTTCAGCTACGATTTTAATAATTTCACTACTAAATAACATACCAAGTTTTACTGCATCTGGCGTTAAATCAGCGCCGATAGAATGTAACTGTTCTTTAATACCTTCCACTGGAACAGGATACACTCCTTGTACGCCAAGTGTATTTTGTGCAGTAATCGCTGTAATTGCTGTCATTCCGTACACACCGAGCTCTTGAAACGTTTTTAAATCAGCTTGAATACCTGCACCGCCGCCGCTATCAGAACCAGCAATCGTTAATGCTTTATTCACTTTCATTTCACTCACCCTTTTAACCAAAGTAACGATGATAAATCGTTTTTGCTTCCGCTATATCTTTTGTGCCATGTACAAGTACACGGCCGTCCTGGAATGCTACTAATCGTTTATCGTCAACAGAAAACGATAATAAATACGGATTAACTGTTAAATCCATTACACGATCTTGCAGCAGATTTTTATACATAGAAAGATCGAACTGTTCTTTATATGGCGGACGAATTTGCACTGTATTTCTGCCGCATAAAACAGCTGTCTTAGAAGTATTTTCCTTACTTAAATACGGATAAACTGCTTCCTCTCCGCATGATAGACATTGTTTTTTTCTCAATTTCTGTACATTCATACATGAATATTCATTTTTCCATACATCAAATGAAACGAGTCCATCGCGAAGGGCCTCATAATCCTCTACTAAAATCTTTAATGCCTCTGCAATTTGATGCGATACAACGATTGATACAGCAGGCGAAATAATCCCTGCTGTATCACATGTCGCTCCGCCAAGAGGGATAGATTGTAATAAACAAGATAAACACGGTGTCTTTCCTGGTAAAATTGTATAAGAAAGACCGTAACTACCGACGCAGGCTCCATAAATCCATGGTACTGAATGTTTTTGTGATATATCATTCACAATAAAACGAGTCTCAAAATTATCTGTTGCATCGATAATAAGATCTACCCCTGTAACAAACTCCTCTAGTTCTTCTGCTGTTACGTCTTGTACGTAGGCTTCTACAACTACACCACCATTAATAGCTTGTAAGCGGCGCTTTGCTGCCACCGCTTTTGGTAAATTATTTCGCACATCTTCTTCACAGTATAACTGTTGCCGCTGCAGGTTACTCCAATCAATGTAATCGCGATCAACAATCGTTACTTTGCCAATTCCAGCGCGAACAAGCATCTCTGCATTTGCACTACCAAGTGCTCCTGCACCGATAATTAATACATGTTTTTCTCTTATTTTTTGCTGTCCTTCTTCTCCAATTGGAGAAAACAACACTTGACGGGAATATCGACTATTCAAGAATACTCATTCCTTCTAACGGGCTGCTTGCAGTCGCACAGCGCTTACGTGCAATACGTCCTGCTTCAAAACCTAACCGACCTGCATGAATACTAAGTTTCATTGCCTCCGCCATTTTCACAGGATCTTTTGCTCCAGAAACAGCTGTATTCAGTAAAACGCCATCTGCACCTAATTCCATCGCAAACGCTGCGTCAGCCGGACTACCGATACCAGCATCAACAATAACCGGAACAGTTGCTTGCTCAATAATAAAGCTTAAATTCAAAGGATTTACAATACCAAGACCAGAACCAATTGGTGATGCTCCTGGCATAACTGCATGGACACCTAATTCTTGCAATTTACGTGCTAACACAACATCATCAGACGTATACGGCAGAACAATAAACCCTTCTTTTAATAGCATTTCGGATGCTTTTAACGTTTCAACTGGATCTGGTAATAACGTTTTATCATCACCGATCACTTCTACTTTAATCATGTCACATAACCCTGATGCCTTTGCTAGTTTCGCAATGCGCACTGCTTCTTCTGCTGTTTTTGCTCCTGCTGTATTTGGAAGAAGTGTATACTTTGTTACGTCAATTTTTTCTAGTAAGTTTGGTTGCTCTGCATCAAAAATATCCATACGACGCACCGCAAACGTTAAAATTTCTGCTTCTGATACTTCAATTGCTTTCTTTTGTACATCAAAATCGGGAAATTTCCCTGTTCCTAATAACAGTCTAGAATTAAAAGTAAATGGTCCAATATTTAACATAATCAACCGCCTCCTACGAATGTTACAATTTCAATTTGATCTCCATCAAAAACAGATGTATCTTGATGATCATCTTTTTGTAAAATGTCTTGATTGCGTTCTACAACAACAATTTTCGTCTCTAATCCTAAATGAACAAGTAAGTCAGCCACTGTCTTAACCTCGCTCGGCACATCTACTTGCTTACCGTTAATTTTTAAGTTCAAGCTTTCATCTCCTTACTAAATAGATTGTGAAAGCAATGAATCTAGTAAACGATTATCTTGCTTTCCTTCTATAAGATCAGCCATATATTGGCCTGAAATTGGACTTAGTAAAATTCCATTTCGATAATGGCCAGTACAAGCGTATAACCCATTAATTTCTTCATGCATACCAATATACGGCATACTATGATTCGATTGCGGACGTAATCCGGCCCATGCGCTTTCCCATTCTGCTTCTTTTAATGCTGGAAGGATACTATAAGCACGTTCTAATATAGAAGTAATACTTTCTGGACGCACGGCTTTGTTATATGTATGAGGTTTCATTGTCGCCCCGATGACATAGCGTCCACCGCGTTTCGGTGCAATATAAAATCGCTCCTGAAAAATAGGGGCTTGTAGCAGTGGCTTACGACTGCGCACCGCAACAACTTCACCTTTAACAGGGTATGTGCCCCACTCACTATGAAAATATTCTAGTAGTTTTGTACTCCATGAACCGCCAGCAATTACTACTTTTTCACATGAGATTGTTCCTTCTGTTGTAAATAATCCTGTTACTTGATTATCCTTAATTTGAATATCAAACACTTCAGTTTCTTCATATATATCCGTTCCAGATATCGCAGCAGAGTGAGCAAATGCTTCTGTCAACTCAGGTGCAATCACATGGCCATCTTTTGGATGATATACGGCTCCAATAATGAAGGGAGATAAATATGGTTCCTTTTCGCGCAGTTCTTTACCTGGGATAAAATGCGACTCTTCTCCTGTTTGCTGCTGCCATTTCATAATATGAAGAAGCCGCACACACTCTTCTTCATTTTGAGCAACGCGGTAAATTCCTTTTTCTTCATATCCTATATCAATTCCGGTTTTATCACGTAATACACTTGCAAGCTTTGGAAACATCGCGCGGCTTTGCCTACCTAATTCAAACAGCGGATCGTATTCATCCCATTCCGCCTGTACACCTAGTAATCCGGCCGCTGCTTTAGAAGCTTCAGAAGCAATCTTTTGTTTTTCAATGATGGCAACTTTATAGCCTCTTTCAGCAAGAAAATGTGCAACTGAACTTCCGATTACACCGCCGCCAACGATGGCAACATCATATATTTTTTTCATGATTTCTCGCCCACTTTCGTATCGTTTCCTTATATAATTTCGCTTGCTCATTCGGTTTTACTGCACTTAAAATTCCGGACATAATTGCAATACCAGTAGCCCCGGTACCAAGTACTTCTGCTGTATTATCAGGAGTAATCCCTCCAATAGCAGTAATTGGGATTGTTAAATGTTTTGCCATTTCTGTAATTTCTTCTAATCCTCTTGGCGGAACTCCTTTTTTGGAGTTTGTTTGAAACAAATGTCCATACATAAGAGAATCCGCACCGCTTTTAAAAGCAACAATCGCTTCTTCAAGTGAATGAACAGAATAACCAACATGTAAATAAGAAAATTTTTCTTTGACAGATCTCATATCAGCGCTGCGATAGCCAAGCTGTACACGTCTAATATTTAATAAAATTGCTATATCAATCCGATCATTGATTACAAGCTTAGAAGAGGGAAAGCCCTTATTTAAGAGCTTTTCCACACCTTCATATAACTCTTTCGTACTTTTCTCCCGCTCACGAATGTGCAAATAATCTATTTCACTTTCAATATCAATTGCTATATTTGCTAACTCTTCAAACGACATACGGCCATTTGATATGACGTGAAGCTCATCTTTCATATAAGTTCGCCTACTTTAAAATGTTTTCAAACAACTCGTTTGCAGGAACAATTTCTTTTGCCATTCCTTTTTCTTTCAACCACTTATTTTGTTCTTCCCATGAATCTGCTGTATCTGATAAAAATGGTTCATCTTTCGTTTCCATTTTATCTAATAAAATGTTCATACTTTCTTTTTCAACTTCCGGAATAAGAGGGAAATTTTCTTTTTCTTGATGGTCTAATAAAATGTTTAATGCTTCATCTGGATTTTGCTTCATAAATTCATAACCTTTTTTCGCCCCGCGTAAAAAAGCTTGCAATGTTTCTTTATCTTTCTTCAATGTTTTATCGCCTGTTACAAATACAAGTTCATGATAATTCGGTACGCCGTAATCTGCTGGGTTGAAATATGCTGGTTCGTAACCTTCATGACGCATTACTGGTACTTCATGATTAATATATGCGCCTGTAACAGCATCTACTTTTTTCGTAGTAAGAGCCGGTACTAAATCAAAGCCAACATCAACTACTTTTACGTTATCTGGATTTCCGCCATCTTCTTTAATCATCGTTTTTAAATACTCTTCACTTAACGGTGTTCCTGAATATCCAACTGTCTTTCCTTCCAAATCTTTTGGAGAAGAAATGCCAGCTGATTTTAACGATACGACATGGTTTAAAGGTGAACGAACAACCGCTCCAATAGATTTCACTGGAATGTTTTCATTCGCTCTAGCAATAACAACATCAGGCTGATAGTATAATCCAACTGTTACCTTTCCTGCCGCTGCTAACGTTAATGGATCAGTTGGATTTGAAGGGAATTTAATATTTACCTTGATACCTTCTTCTTTAAAATATCCTTTTTCAATTGCTGCATAAATAAAGCTATGCACTGCATTTGGATACCAATCGAGCATTACAGTTACTTCTTTTTCACCTTTTTTCTTTTCTGATGCCGAATTGCTAGAACACCCAGCAATCATCGCAATTAATAATGTAAACACAAAAATGCGTTTTAATAATTTCATGCATGCTTCCTCCAACTAATAAACTTCTTCTCTAATATAGAAACAAGTAATACAAAGAAAATAGCAAGTAATGACAATAAAACAATTGGTGCAAACACACCCGCACCATCCATTTGTGTCATCATTCGTTTACTAAAATAACCTAGTCCCGCTTGCGCACCAAGCCACTCTCCAATTGCTGCCCCGATAACACTGAACGGTACAGCCACCTTCAAAGCAGAGAAAAAGTATGGAAGTGCGGATGGTAATTTCAATTTTAAGAAAACATCCTTTTTTGTTGCACCATATGTAATCAAAAGCTCTTCCCATTCCTTTTTCGTACTGCGAAGGCCATCATACGTATTCACTGCAATCGGAAAGAACGTAATGAGTACTGTGACAACAACTTTACTCCAAATAGAATAGCCAAACCATAAAACAAATAATGGTGCCAAAGCTGTAATTGGAATCGTTTGTGAAGCAACTAATAGTGGATAAAATGCTTTCTCAGCAAATGAGCTCATACTCATCACTATTGCTAAACCAACACCTAATACAATGGAAATGACAATACCGATAACTGTAACAGAAAGCGTTGCTGGTAAATGCACCGTAAGCAATATATCCCGTAAATCCCACATTTTTTGAACAATGGCACTTGGGGATGGTAAAATGTACATTTCATCGAGAATCCGTGCTCCTACTTCCCAAACAATAAGAAAAATAGCAGTAACAATAAAAGCTGGAACATAATCTACGATTCTTTTCATACAAGTACCTGCCTTTGTAACAGCCCAATGAGTTCATCTTTTAATGCCAGCATTTCTGGACGATGTAAATCCTTTCGAGATCGCTCTTGTCCAAGAGGTACGACCCGTTCTGTCAATGATGTAATGGGCTGCTCTGTTACGATAAAAATACGATTGGAAAGATAAAGCGCTTCATCAACATCATGTGTAATAAATAAAATTGTTTTTCGCCAATGTTTCCATTGTTCAAACAGCCATTCTTGTAGAGATGCTTTCGTCAATGCATCAAGTGCACTAAATGGTTCATCTAATAGTAAAAGATCTCCGCCAGTTAACAACGTACGAATAAAAGAGACGCGTTGCCGCATTCCGCCTGATAAATCTTTTGGTTGTTTATTTTCATACCCTTGCAGTCCAAACTGTTCCAACAATTCTTGTGCTTTCATTTGTGCTTCTTTTTTCTTCACACCTTGACATTCAAGAGGCAAAGCTGCATTTTCAATAATTGTTCGCCACGGGAGTAACATATCTTTTTGTGGCATATAACCGACAGGGTGATTGGTTGCTCCTATCACATCAATAGTGCCCTCACTTGCCTTTTCGAGCCCCGTAATGAGCCGAAACAATGTGCTTTTCCCGCAGCCACTTGGCCCAATAATACTAACGAATTCTCCTTCTTGTACTGCAGCATCAAGGTTCGTTATAATCTGCTTCTCATCATAATGAAAGGAAACGTTATGAAACTGTAGTATGTTCTTGCTCCTCAAAACCCCACATCTCCTTACGATATGCCATATCCCAGAATAAATATTCAAAACGACTGGAATATAAGAAGATTTCTTCTAAACGATTTAGTTCTTCTTCTGTTTTTCCAATTGCAATTTCATTAAATAAATCAATTAACCATACACAAAGATTTCCGTATTCTTCAGAGCTATACCCTTGAATCCACTCGCCAAAAAATTCATGGTCGCGTGCTCCTGGAATATCATTTAAACGCTTTCCTATCTCCCAATAACTCCACATACATGGAAGCAACGCTGCAATTAACTCAGCAAGTGTACCGTTTTGTGATACGGACATCATATAGTTTGTATATGCTAGATTCATTACAGACGGCTTTGCTAATTCCATTTCTTCAACAGAAATTCCTAAACGCTTTGCATATTGTTTATGAATCGTCATTTCTCCATTTAAAATCCCATCGATTTGTTCAGCAAACTTCGCCATTACTTTTGGATTTGTTGCTTTTACAACACCGATTGCATATAATTTTGCGTAATCTAACAAATACAAATAATCTTGAACAATATAATATTGAAATCTATCTTTCTCTAACGTTCCATCTCCCATACCTGTTACAAATGGATGATTATGACTCTTCTCCCAAACAGGCTGCACCTTTTCAAATAGTCTTTCACAAAATGTCATCTCCGCTTCCCCTTCCTGTATATATGTATCCAAATAAAAAACCACTTCTATATAAGAAGTGGTTACAGCAAACAAAAGAAAACTTCATTTGTTGTTTCCACTTCCCTACGCTAGTATCACCTAGATCAGGTTATAAGGGTTAAGGTTTCTACCTCTCTCAGCTTACAAGCACCCCTAGTGGTGTTCTATAAAATTTTCAATAAAAAATCCCCGTTTCTATACGCAAAGAAACGGGGACGTTATGTATATCGTCCAAATTGCTTCCCTACGCTAGCATCATCTAGATCAGGTTCAAGGGTCAAAGACTATATGTCTTACTCTCAGCTAGCAACACTAGCCCCCCTAGCATTATATTCATTTAACATAGTCAGTATACCATCGCCATATCTCATGGGCAACTCTTTTAAGTTATAAAGTCAAATTTCCATCGACGGTAATTTCAACCAAAAAATGGTTAGTTAAGCCACTCTACCTAAAATATCAACGTTTTGAGCGAGATAAAATATCATTCTATGTATTTTGTAAGTTCAAAAAACGCAAATTTCTTCTATCTATTTCCATAATAGTGATAAATCTGCTATCCTTTTATTATGGGACTTTATAGTATAGGAAAATGTTCATTTTTTTTTAATACTACATTTCTATGCGTACAAGACAAGTTTAATATCGTTATATTATAATTTAAAATATAACAATCTATTACATAAGGAGGCCTATAATTATATGAATATGAAAGCCGCAGCAATGACAGCAGCTACTGTAGCAGTTGCTTCTATACTCCCGTCTATGACAGATTCCACTGTACAAACTGTAGAAGCGCAGCAAAAACCAAAAACAAAAATTGGTTATGTAAAAACGAATACATTACAAGTATATACTAGTCCTAAAACAACAGATTCTGTTATTGAAAACATTGTACGTGACACTCCCGTTACAATTCTTGAAACAACAGACGAATGGTATAAAATTCAAACTCAAGATAAAAATGGCTATGTAAAAAAAGAAGCAATTTCTTTAACAAAACCAAGCAATAGTAAGCAGCAATATATCGTTAATTCAGATGCATTAAACGTTCGCTCTGAACCAAATACGCAATCTGAAATTATTGATGTATTACCAAATGGGAAATTTGTTACTGTCCAAGAAGAAGAAAATGGATGGTATAAAATTATACATAACGGAACAAATGGCTATGTAAAGAAAGAGTTTTTATCTAACGGAACTCAGCCGTTAGTAAAAGGAGTTACGGTACAAGGCGGAAGCTCTTATTATGTTGCTACTCCAGCATTAAAAGTACGCAGTGGTGCAGGAACAAATACAGCTGTTATTGGTTCTTTACAGAATGGAACACAAGTACAAGTCGTTGGAAAGGTTGGCACATGGTATAAAATTCGCTACGGATCAGGATATGGCTATGTTGCACAACAATATATACTGCAAGGACAACAGCAACAGCAGCAACAACAACAGCAACAAGCTAAACCATCTATTCCGGCTGTATTTAAATATCCAGTTCAAGGAAACGTGAGCTCAACATTTGATGTACGTTGGGGACAAATGCACTATGGCGTAGACTTTGCGGCAACAGGGAATGTTCCAATTCAAGCTTCTGCACCTGGCACTGTTGTTAAGTCGTACTATTCTACAAGCTATGGAAATGTTGTATTTGTTGCTCATCATATAAATGGGAATTTATATACAACTGTATATGCCCACATGAAAAATCGTGCAGTTAAAGTGGGCGATAACGTAGCAACGGGCCAATTGCTCGGTTATATGGGAAATACAGGACATTCCACTGGTCAACACTTACATTTTGAATTACATAACGGGGAATGGAATTTTGAAAAAACAAATGCAGTAAATCCGCTTCCTTTCCTAGTTAGGTGATGTAAGATGACACGCAATATCCCATTAATTATTGAGTATTTAGCATTTTTCGGTTTAATTTGTTGCTTATTAATTTACAACACAAACATTGTATTTTTAAGCATCGCTATTACGTTTGTTGCTTGTGAAGTGATGATGGAAATATTCAAAATTCGTTTAAAACGCCATATTTCACACATATATACTGCACTGTTCATTATAAGTTCTTTACTAACAAACATTATTTATAATGGCCTAAATGCCGCCGCAATTTTTCCGGTATTCTTTATGACTATTCTTCTTATAGTATCTCAATATATATATGTTCCAGAACATCGTAAACATCAATATCAAGAAACATAGAAAGAGGGAAAATGGTGCAACGCTTCTCCATGGCTAGTCTAACAAAATCGTTTTCAGACTCATATGAAAGAATGAATGAATTTTTTGGTATTAAAGAAAATAGAAATGGCCAATTCCTTTTATATGGCATGATTTCTCTCATAATAATTTCTTTTTTTATTTACTATTAAATAAGGATTCCACATAAAGTGGAATCCTTATTTGTATTCTACGCTATTTCTTTTTATTTACTAGACAAAGTATGCTTTCTCAAAGAAATGAACTTTATTAGTTCAAGTAACCATTAGTTGAAAAAGCATCAAATTAGTGGAAAACTCACTTTATCCGCATGCATATTGTTCATAAATAAAACTTAAGTTATATTTATTTTCTAAGTTCATACGCTGTTCATCACTACACCAGTAAAATAAAATATCATGTATTGATGCATAGCGCTTATTCTTTAAAAATTGCTTAATAAAGGAAGGAAAACAATTTGGTAATTGTATAAATATATAATCGCGTAGTAGCTCCTCTTTATATCCTACTCCTTTACATACATACATGAGTTCTTCACAATAATATGCATGTTGTGGAACTTGAATCATCTCGAAAAATGGAACATATGATAATAATTTCCCAATAAAATGCTCATATTTTTTCATAAATTCAAATGACATATATTCCATTATTTCTTTTATAACAAATAAATAATCATCAACATGAGTTGTTTTTAATGGATTAAGATGATCTGATATTTGTGCAATCACCGCATGCTGGCATGCTACAACAGCTCGGCTTGGTTCATAATATGTTAAGAAATCAGTGCATTTTCTATATTTTTTCAATAAATCTAGTGTGTATAAATCATAAATATACGTATTACAATATACTGCTAAATCCATTAGGTTTTCATCTAATTTCTCTCTTGATAATGTCTTTGCTTGTTTACAAAGATATAGAAACATAAATTCCAACATTTCTTTATGCGACAAAAGTGCCTTATACTTTTCAATACACTCTACATTAAATTTAATTCTTTCCCAAATAAAGGAATCATTGCTGTCTAACTCAGTAACTTTTTGTTTTATAATTAAATAATTCCAAGCAACTACTTGTGTAAACACGTCCCATGATTCATACTCTAGAGATGTTTGTACGAACTCCTCTAATCCTTCATCAACCATAAAACGATAAGCTTGTTGATACCATCCCACTTCTTGACATAAACGAACAATTCGAACTAAAGTTGGCATTTCATCTTTATGAAACTTTGGTAAATTATGTAATTTTTTCATTCCATATAAAATAAAAGGAATTAAATTTTCTTTCTTATAAAATTCTTTTTCTTTCCAAGCCAGAATAGTTCGTTCTTTTCCTTCTCCTTTTGGACGCTTTGGTATAAGTAAAGAGAGTAAATCCGCAAAATTTTCCGGCTTTTCATACGCATCCGTAACCAAATTCCAATTAGGCTCGGTTTGCATAATCGTCATATAATTCCCCCTCCGTTTTCTATATGTATGATCAAATACTTGCATGTTAATAAACTCATCATTACATTAATAATATTATTATATTCAAAATAACATATAACACTTTATATTTATTAGTATACCATTTTTTTCATATGATACTAGTTGTTAACAAAGATTTCAAAAGTAATTTACATAAAGTGAAACTTCCATCAGTAGAAGTTTTCTTCATTCCCCACCTATCTTCTTCGCTTTTTCTAAATCTTGAGGTAGGGGTCTTACTGCTCGTTAATGCGGGATAAAGTGCAACTTTAATCCGTGAGGGCTTCATCCCCCACGGATTATTAGTGAAACCAATCGGGTACATGCTAGCAGTTTACCCCTTACATAATTTGTGCTTTCTGCTAAATTTTGAGATGGGAGTATTACTGCCCGCAAATAGCAAGATAAAGACTAGCATAAAATTTTCTATTCTTTACTTTGTATCCTCTGATATTTCACTTAAGGCAACACCCGCCTGATCATCTGCATATTTAGTTGTTGCTAAATCACCAAGTGATAACATTCCCACAATTTGTCCATGTTCAATTACCGGCAATCTTCTGATTTGGTAACGTGCCATTAACTCTGTCGCTTTTTCAACAGAGTCATCAGGAGACACTGAAATAATTTGTGTTGTCATAATATTTGTAATTTGATTAGAACCTGGATGCTTTTCTGCAATCCCTCTCACAACTAAATCACGATCTGTTACAAGACCAATAACTTGGTCATTCTCTACAACAGGAATCATTCCTATATCTTCTTCTTTCATTTTCACAGCCGCTTCATATACATTATCTAGCGGCGTACAATGTACAATATTCGTGCTCATCAATTCTCGAACAGTTGTCATAAATAAATACCCTCCTTTACACACTTTAGCCTTTCCAATTCTCCTCATTTAAATTCGCGCTTCGTAGAAAGATAAATACAATGAAATACGCTCATTTCTATAAAAACAAAGGAAATTGCTCTTTGCCAACCTCGGAGAATTTTCTATACAGCACCGGCTAAGGTCACAATTAGACTTTTAGTCACTAGCCATAGAACTACAAACTAAATGGGGTATTCTTAAATATGACGATCCATCTAAGATCATTAGGCTTGAGGAGAGAAAATATTAATTTTATTCATCAGTGTAGCTAAAATAGTCAATTGATGAAATATAATGCACTATATTCTTTCCTAATTATACGAAATAATACAAAATCCTTCATTATTAACAATAAAAAATGAAATATTTCATAACTTATTAAAAATAAACTTACCGCTATCTTCTTTGACTCCTCTGAGCCTTAAGGTAAATCTGAGAGTAGTAGGATAAACATATTTATAAGGAGATTATTAATCCAGGATATAGAAGGCATAATATATAATATCATTTTCTTCAAATAAAAAAGAGTCAGCATCATGCTGACTCTTTTTGAAGTGACCCGTACGGGATTCGAACCCGTGTTACCGCCGTGAAAGGGCGGTGTCTTAACCACTTGACCAACGGGCCATGGCTCCGCAGGTAGGACTCGAACCTACGACCGATCGGTTAACAGCCGATAGCTCTACCACTGAGCTACTGCGGAATATGGTGGGCCTAAATGGACTCGAACCATCGACCTCACGCTTATCAGGCGTGCGCTCTAACCAGCTGAGCTATAGGCCCATAAAAAAAGCGGGTGAAGAGAATCGAACTCTCGACCAGAGCTTGGAAGGCTCTTGTTTTACCACTAAACTACACCCGCATAAAAATGGTGAGCCATGAAGGACTCGAACCTTCGACCCTCTGATTAAAAGTCAGATGCTCTACCAACTGAGCTAATGGCTCATTTTGAAATGGTGCCGGCTAGAGGACTTGAACCCCCAACCTACTGATTACAAGTCAGTTGCTCTACCAATTGAGCTAAGCCGGCTTGTATATTTCAAAATGGTGGCTCGGGACGGAATCGAACCGCCGACACGAGGATTTTCAGTCCTCTGCTCTACCGACTGAGCTACCGAGCCTTAATATAAATGGCGGTCCCGACCGGGGTCGAACCGGCGATCTCCTGCGTGACAGGCAGGCATGTTAACCACTACACCACGGGACCATTGGTTGCGGGGACAGGATTTGAACCTGCGACCTTCGGGTTATGAGCCCGACGAGCTACCAGACTGCTCCACCCCGCGACGATAAAAGTATTATGTTAGTTAAAATGGAGGAGGTAGAGGGATTCGAACCCCCGCGCGACTCTCGCCGCCTGTCGGTTTTCAAGACCGATCCCTTCAGCCAGACTTGGGTATACCTCCGAGATATATGAAACTTGAGTGGTGGACCTTGTAGGACTCGAACCTACGACCGGACGGTTATGAGCCGTCTGCTCTAACCAGCTGAGCTAAAGGTCCTTTATGGTAGCGGCGGAGGGGATCGAACCCCCGACCTCACGGGTATGAACCGTACGCTCTAGCCAGCTGAGCTACACCGCCATAAATAAAGTATAAGTGGAGCCTAGCGGGATCGAACCGCTGACCTCCTGCGTGCAAGGCAGGCGCTCTCCCAGCTGAGCTAAGGCCCCATTATTTAAAAACTATCGGGAAGACAGGATTCGAACCTGCGACCCCCTGGTCCCAAACCAGGTGCTCTACCAAGCTGAGCCACTTCCCGTTAATAAGCGCGCCCGAGAGGACTCGAACCCCTAACCTTTTGATCCGTAGTCAAACGCTCTATCCAATTGAGCTACGGGCGCATATGGTGCCGAGGGCGGGGGTCGAACCCGCACGGTGGTCACCCACCGCAGGATTTTAAGTCCTGTGCGTCTGCCTGTTCCGCCACCCCGGCATGTCATATTGAAAATTGGAGCGGAAGACGGGATTCGAACCCGCGACCCCAACCTTGGCAAGGTTGTATTCTACCACTGAACTACTTCCGCAAGACATATATGACTTATTCAATTAAAAGTGCGGGTGAAGGGAGTCGAACCCCCACGCCAAAGGCGCCAGATCCTAAGTCTGGTGCGTCTGCCAATTCCGCCACACCCGCATATTACATTTTAAAAATGGTGAGCCATGAAGGACTCGAACCTTCGACCCTCTGATTAAAAGTCAGATGCTCTACCAACTGAGCTAATGGCTCTTAAATGGCTGGGCTAGC
>NZ_CAKJTI010000011.1 GCF_917563915.1 Bacillus rhizoplanae
TCTCAGTTCTATTGAATATTTATAAAGGTTGTGAATGCAATGATTGATTTTTCCTTTCTTCCCTTACATAAGGTTTGGAATTCCAGTTTTGATTGTATGATTCTCACTGATGAACAAGGAGAAATTCATTCTTTAAATCGATCTGCCGCACGTTTATTTTCATCAAGTCCAAGTAGCCTAATCGGAACTTCTATCCATGAAATTTTCCCTTCAGAAGAATTTAAAAAAAGCTTTCAATTCAAAAAAGATAAGACAGGCATCTCACTTTCTCTTGGTACCCGACAGTTAATTGTAAATACTTCAGTTATCCAAATCGATTCTGAAACTGTCTACTACCTTCTTAATCTTAAAGACAATACTCAGCTCCAACAATTGCAATATCAACTTCAACAAATGAATGAAACCAGGCACTTATACGACGTAATATTAGATCAACTTGAAGAAGGAATCACTGCAATCGATCAACAAGGGAAAATTATATTTTACAATCGAAAAATGGGGGAAATTGATACTGTTGAGCCTGCATCAGTACGAAATAAAAGAATAGTGGATACCTGGCCAATAGAGGAAAATTCCAGTACCCTTCTTACTGCTTTGAACACAGGGAAGACACTCAGCCATCGAGAAAACCATTTTACTACCAATGGTAAATCGGTCACAACCCTTTCAAAAACTGTTCCGTTATTTCTAGGGAATAAAAAGGTAGGAGCTTTAGAAATTGCAACAGATATTACAAAACAAAAACAATTAACTGAAACCATTTTTCAATTACAAAAACAAACAAAAGGAAATTCGGCTCCTTCCAATTCTATGCTAGCTCGAAAAAACAATACAAGATTCCAATTTGATAACATTATATTTTCAAGCGAACAATTGAGACAGACAGTTGAACAAGCAAGGAGAGCTGCGCGGTCTAATTCAAACGTCTTGATTTTCGGTGAGACTGGTACGGGAAAAGAATTATTTGCTCAAAGCATTCATAATGAAAGCCCGCGAAAAAACAAGCCCTTTATAGCCCAAAATTGCGCAGCATTACCTGAATCTTTACTTGAAGGATTGTTATTCGGAACCAGTGTAGGGAGCTTTACTGGGGCGACAGATAGAGCCGGACTATTTGAAGAAGCGCACGGAGGAACTTTATTGCTTGATGAGATTAATTCTATGGGAACAAACCTTCAAGCAAAGTTACTTCGTGTTTTACAGGAAAGAAAACTTCAACGCTTAGGTTCATCTAAAGTTTTAGATATTGATGTACGAGTTATTACTACGATTAATGAAGATCCTCTTGAGGCTATTACCAATGGAAAACTGCGAGAAGATCTTTATTATCGGTTAGGGGTAGTAAATATTGTAATTCCCCCCTTACGAAATAGAAAAGAAGATATCCCTACTTTAATAGAGTATTTCACTAACAAACATTCTACTGCCCTAGGTGTTAACGTCACAGGAGTTGATGAAGATGTTTATCAATTTTTCATGAACTATCAATGGCCAGGTAATGTTAGACAATTGGAGCATTCGTTGGAGGGAGCTTTGAACTTGATTTACGATGAAAGTGCCATTTCATTTGAACATCTTTCTCCTACTTTTAAAAACAAAATGATCCAGCAAGTCAATCAACCATATGCTCAAGAGCATTCGATTTTTTCCAAAAGCCTGCCGGAACAAATTGAGCATCTTGAACGAGTAATGATCGAACAAGCAATACATGAATCCAAAGGAAATATTACAAAAGCAAGTGAACAATTAGGAATTCCAAGACAAAATCTAAATTATAAAATCAAAAAATACAAAATTACCTATCTCAAAGGATCATTTCAATAAATAGAAACCGTTTGCTTTCTATAAAAAATAAAGCAATAAAAAGGAAACTAGTATCCTTAATAGTTCATAATATAAATAACAATGAATTTGTGTTAATATTATCAATATTCTTTATAAAAAAGGGGTATGAAAATGAATGTTTCATTAGTAACACCTACACTTGCATTACAAAACGAATACCTAAATTTCTATCAAGAATGGAAAGATAGCGGCGAAGATATGGTACCATGGGTCATTAGTAAAGACCCCTCAGACTTTCATGGAATGATTCAGTTTCTAGCAAGTTCAGAGAAAGGTGAAAATCTCCCTGAAGGTTGGGTACCTGATTCTACTTATTGGTTGGTTTCAGAAAATAAAAAAATTGTTGGTGCTGTGAATATACGCCACCAATTAACAGAAAAATTATTGAATTGTGGTGGACATATTGGTTATGGCATTCGCCCTTCCGAAAGACAAAAAGGATACGCTACTACTCTGTTAGCTTTAGCATTAGAAAAAACGAAAGAATTAGGCGTTCGAAAAGCTCTTGTTGTCTGTGACGAAAGTAATGTCGGTTCTGAAAAAACCATTATCAAAAATGGCGGCATACCTGATTCAAACTATATTGAGGAAGATGGCAATGTTGTAAAAAGATTTTGGATTGAACTATAACACGCAAAGTAATAATACATTCCTTGTCTTACTAACTTGAAAAACGGAGGAACTAACTTGTCTAAATTAGTATCTCAATTAGAAAGTATGATTTACGCTACATCAGAAAAAGTGCTCTCTCTTGTAAATATAGAACATAAACCTAATCCATCAAAATGGTCTAAAAAAGAAATATTAGGTCATCTATGTGATTCTGCAAGTGTGAACCATAAACGTTTTGTTGATATTCTCATTTCTAAAGAATCTATAACAATCCATGGCTATAATCAAGATTTATGGGTGAAAATACATAATTATCAGCATACATTTTCAACCGAAGAAATACTAAATATATGGACTTCTTTAAACAAACGCATAGTCAATCTTCTCACCAATGTTACAGAAAAACAATGGAAGCTCCCATGTAAAACAGAAGATCAAAACATAGTAACATTGGAGTGGCTAGTTACGGATTATATTGACCATATGAACCATCATTTCAAACAAATATTTGATGAATAACCCGAATAAAAAGATGAGTACGAACAGAAAAAGATTTCAGCTTAGCACTGAAGTCTTTTTTTTCTTGCTTTATAAAATGTGTACAACTCATTTTCTACTTCAAACTGTACAGAAATCCTACTCGGATCAATGACTATAAACCCACCATCTACTGCTGTTAATTTATAATTTTTCACTACATCACATAGTACAACATAACTCAAATTAAATCGCCTTGACTAGAACTTATGTTCGATTATATAATTAAATTAATTCACTTGATAAAGGAGGGATGATATGAAAAGTTGGACAGAACAAATTATAATTCACACACCTATTGACCATGTATTTTCGTATTTAAATGGTTCATTAACTCAAATGCAAAAATTAATGCCCCATGTCATAGAAAATACACCTGTAAAAGAAACAGAGGCAATTGTCGGAAGTATTTATCGCCAGAAATATAAAGAAGGCGACGAAATTCAAGGGTATGATGTTGAGACGCTTGACTATGTAAATACACCCGAACACAAAAAATTAAAAATCGGATTTACTCTTGCTAATATGTTCGATATTACAGCTACATATGAATTAGAAAAAACAGATAAAGATCGAACATTATTTAAATATACTGCAACAAATAAAGCATTAACTGAACAAGCTGAGTTATTTATGAAATCTGCAACAAATCAAGTTGCTATTGACTTTGTCAACCGTGTAAAAAAGATTGCTGAATCTGAATACGACGAGTAAACTAAGAACAATAATCAATAAAAAAATTAAAGGAGCGTTACAAATGAAACAACAAGCCACTCCATACCTTACATTCAACGGCAATGCAAGAGAAGCATTAGAATACTATAAAGAAGTTTTTGAGGGAGAAATCGAAGGAATCCAAACGTTTGGCGATGCTGATTTTCCGACTCCACCAGAAGTTGATAACAGAATTATGCACGCTCGCTTTAGAAAAGACGGTTTATTCTTCATGGTTTCAGATGCATTTTTAGGTCAAACTATTGAAGCAGGAAATCATATTTCACTTGCTCTTGAATTAGATAACGAAGAAGAAATTCAAAAGGTTTACAATGCGCTAATCGGAAAAGGGACTATACTAATGGAACTACAAGATACATTCTGGGGAGCAAAATTCGCAAAAGTAAAAGATTGCTTCGGTGTAATTTGGGATCTGAACTATACAAAACCTCAATAAATTTCATAACAAAAAGGTGCTTGCATAAGAAGCACCTTTTTTGTTATTTATTACAATCCGTTATTTTTCTTTATTCAAATTCCTTCGACTCAAACTTTTTAAAGGAATGACCTACTATATTTATCCCGCATTAACGGGCAGTAAAAGCCCAATTGGTTCAACTAACCATCAATGGGGAATAAAGACCCTCCCCACTGATGGAAGTTTCACTTTATCTTACAGCACGTACCTCTGCGATTAATTTCTGACCTTCTATGTACATCACAAGCTTAACTGGAGTATCATTTGGATTTTCAAATACTAAATCTAAATAAGGATACGCAATCGTTGCATCTCTACCTTTAGGTACATAGCCTACTTGTTTGGAATGTGTTGATCTCTCTACCATTGTTAACCCTGCTTGATCTGCAGCATTAAACAGTGTAGAAGAAGTTTGACATACACCACCGCCATATCCATCTACTAATTTACCATCTATAATCTCTTTTCCTAATTGGTACCCTTTATCAGGTGTTGTATCACCTATTAAAGCATTGAAGGAAAATCTATCTCCCTTTCCTAATACAACCCCATTGACAGTGCTTGCAGACAAACGAATATTTTCTATTCTACCACCAGTAGAACCTCCTAAATTCGTTTCATATCTTCCTAGAACTGCTCCATTGCCAGTTGCATCTTCTGGTTTTGCTACAGGCTTTTTCTCTACAATCGGCAGCTGATAAGAAGAATCCCACAATCCTACATTCATCAATTGATCTATTAACTCTTTTTCCATTAATTCATAAGAAGGTTTCCCTTCTATCCATTTACCATCACTTGTCATACGAGAAGGAACCATCTTTGTATCGATACTCTTTCCAAGTTCGCTAACAACCTTAGTAACTTCCTTTTTAAATTTCTTCTCATCTTCAAAATAACCTAAACTTGCTAAATCTAGTTTTTTTACTTCTTTTCCACTTCTTCCATCTACTAAACTTATACTTTTATTTACTTCTTCCTTCGCTTGTGCAACATTCTCACCTGCACCACTCACTAATGTAACCTCACTAGCCTTCGGACTACATCCGCTAACTACGCCTATACATAGTGCCCCTAACATCAAACCTCGAACCTTATGTAACAATCTACTCTCTCCTTTTATTCTCTATCTATTTCTAACAAGTCTATGTATTATCACATTATTTCACAATATTACTTTTATTACATTATTACTACATTTCCGCCATATTTTAAATTACTCTTTTCTTTCTTAAATGTCTATACATATTCCCTTAAAAAATTCTTAACTTTGTTAAAAATTTTATCCGCCCTTCTCTATCCAGTATATACCAACAGGTGCATTAGATACAATTTTTATCCATCAATATTTTACTATGTTGATAGTACGTATATTTGTAATGAATAACGACTCCTTTTAAGGATAGTTATAATAGCCATACAGAAGGAAAAGGCAACCTATCATAATAGGTGTCCGCCGTGTCCGCCATCCACTCCCGCACATACAGTATGATGAATCCAACCAATTTATCCCTCATTAACGGGTGGTAAGACCCCACCTCAAGATTCAGAGAAAAACGAAGAAGATAGGTGGGAATAACTGTCCGTAAAAGCTCGATTAGTTCAACTAACCATCAGTGGGGGATGAAAAAACCCCACTGATGGAAATTTCACTTTATAGAACGGAGGATGTCTATGTATCCTTACAATCCATATAACCCTTATATCCCACAACAATACGATATACAACCACAATATGAACAATATATAGAACCTATGCAGCAATATGATCCATACGACCCAAATCGTCAATTTCAAATTCCCATCTCATTTCCAGGCAGTGGCAGCCGTGAGCTAGAACGCCGTGTAAATGAGCTAGAGAAAAGAGTAAACCAACTTCAACAAGTTGTAGAACGTCAATCACGCCGCTTAAATAGACTAAATCAACGTCTACGCGTTGTTGAAAACAAATTAAACCTTTCATTTACACCATACGAAGATGGATTTTAATATGTAAAACAAAAAAAATAAGAAAGGAAGGGCCTCCCCTTCCTTTCTTAAATTGACGAATGTTTTCTCCATCTCTATACTGAAAAGAGTTAATGAAACGAAACAAGGTGATAATCATGGATTTTGAAATCAATTTTCTTTCCTTTTACGTCGTACAAGTAGACGGACAAGGTGAACAAGCAGATAAACGTTATAAACATTTTCAAACGTTAGATACACAAGAATATGAAGACAGTTCACTAAAAGACTTTCTAGACGGCGAATTATTAAAAATCTCAAAACGAAAAGTAGACCGTCATCCCAAAAGTGAACAAGTCCCAACAAAAATAGGCCGCTTTATCGTTGAAATTGGGCACGAATTAGATTCGAATCCGAACTACAACCTATTTAACCGCATTCGCTTTGCAGAAACGAAAGAAACATTCAAGGATGTAAATGAACCGCTCGTTTATACATATATTGATACAAGCGCTGTACGCGGCGGCGTATTTCTCGTTGCCCAAGCAAAGCTTCGCAAATACTTCGACGATCCGTTCGTCTTTGTAATGAAATGTGACTTCGAACCAAAAGTCGCTTCTATTTCTGATGAAGCAACACTAATCCGAAACGTCGAAATGGCAATCACAACCAAAAATATGAAGTCGATTCAATATCCATACATGCCAGAAGAAGGCATCGTAGAAGTAGGCGAATTAAAAATCCACCAAGCATCACATGCCCGCTACTTCGAAGACTTCTTGAAATTCGTAGAATACGAGCGTTCCATGCCAGAAATTATGAAAACACAAGTAATGGACATGGTATACGACCAAATTGAAGACGTTTTTGAAGAAGGTACAGAAGAACGAGAACAATTTGACCAAGCGATGGAAGTGTGGGCAGCGAGTCCACAGCGTGAAATTATGGAGCATTTCACAACAGAAGAAGTCATGGAAGCTACTGCACAAATTGTGGAGCACACCCCTGAGATAGAATTAAAGCTAAAGGCAGACCATATTTCTGTGAAAGCTTTGCTTGCGGATTTTGGAGACCAAATTCATATTGCGAAAGTTAATGATAAATATGTACTGATGATTGAGGCGGATTCGCTTACGTTCGAAAAAGGCTTCTCCCCTATTGAGTTTTTGAAACCTGATGAGTTAGAGAAGGTAGTAGAGCGGATTGGGAAGAAGCAGCAATATGGGTATGGTGCAGGAGAAGATGAATAAGTACCCTCAAGGAGATTTTACCCATTAGTGACCAAAATATGCTCTTGAAGCTGTAGAAGGTTTCTTTATTAATAAAAAAGAGTGCCTGTCATAAATACACGCACTCTCTCCTCTTATAATGTTTCTATTTCCAAATCAACTTCCTTTCCTATACCTTACATGTTCAACTCCGAATCCCATACTTCGACAAATTCAAAACCTTGCAAACCAATTTTTAAAACTGTATTTCTAAATGCATCTGATACAAAAACAGCAGTAGGATGATTAATTTTGTTTATATATATTTTAAAAATTGTTTGATTTTGAACAATACTAGGAATAAATGAAAATTTTTCACAACCTATTATTAAACCACTTGTCAAAATACAAACTCTTCATTAACATTAAATATTGGGTACCCCACCCTTCAGGCTCTGTATGATATGATATTGTTGAAAAAAACTATGTAAAAAATCAGGATGTCCTGTTTCATAGAAAAATATATCTACTTTAAATCCTACTGCCATTAATATCAATCCTCTCGATTACATATTACCTCTGGTATTTCTTTAGACTTTTCTCTTATATTTCTTACAATATCAAATAAAGCGTCTTCAGGAACAATTTGTTCTGCCGTTTGAGAGTTACTTTGAAATTGTCCCATCACTTGAATCCCCTCTATAGTTTTCTATCCAGTCTTTCAGATTTTGTTCGAAAGTTTTTGGACTTCTGCATAACTTGATAAACTATGAAAATTATACCATATTAAAAATCGAGGATTTCATGCGAAATTTCTAATTATTGTATATTTCTTTTTTATACCGTCTTAAAGTCCTTAACTGCGCTGAATATGATAATCTCATTTCTAATTCAGAATAATTCTCCTTCATAGATTGAGTCATCATCTTTCTATGAAGGCATTAAATACAGATTCTACATATCGCTCATAAAAGAGTGATAGATTCTTTCTATCTTTGAGACCATCACATCTTGAGTTAAATGTTGTTGTGAATAGGTCTGAGCCTCTCTTCCTAATCGTTCACGAAGACTCTTATTGCTTAAAAGCAATTTAAGAGCATCGGAAAGTTGTTGCACATTGCCTGGGTCACAAATGATCCCTGTTTTTCCGTTTTGAATCATTTCTGGTATACCACCGCAACTTGTTGTAATAATAGCTTGACGAGACAACATAGCTTCAATAACTGAAATTGGAAAATTATCGTTAATGGTAGGTAAAACATAGATTTCAGAAGAAGAAAGAATTTCTGGTATATCTGCTCTTCTGCCAAAGAACTTGATATTGTCGAGACCAAGTTGTAGCACTTGGTTTTCTAATCTTTCTCTCATAACACCATCACCAACAATCCACACCTCTACATTAGACAAATCTTGTCGAATTCGCGAGAGCGCTTTTAAAAAAATATCATGACCTTTTCTAGGAGAAAGACGGGAAACACAGGAAATTACAACATTATCATTACACTTCTCTTTAGATATAGAAGGTGGATGAAAATGTATACCTGTATGAACAGTAATCAATTGTTCTGTCTTTGCCCCGTATTCTTCTAAAGGAGAATGAAAGGAATTACTGATCGTTATAATTTGATCAGATGCTCTTATTCCCTGTTTTTCAATTTCACTAAAATACACTTCTTCAATTGATCCTTTTTTTATTTTATCGAACTTTAATCGACTTTTTGTAAAATGCCCATGTGGTGTAAAAAAAAGAGGTTTTTTATATTCTAGATTTAGTTGTCCTAATAAAAAGACAGCGAATAAATCTTGTGCATGAAACACATCATATTGTTCTAGACTTCTTTCTCTTAAAAAAGACTTAAACACGTTCAAAAAGCTCGTGTTTTTTATAATTTTTTCATTAACTGTACCATATCGTTGTAGCATAAAATCTCTTGCATGCTCAGCAGCTTGCGGAATATCTTGTTCTAGATGAACTGATGTCATTTGAGTAGGAGAGATAACATCTACGTCATGATCATACTTCTCAAAACCTGTTTTTAAGGAAGTAATATAGTTTGATAATCCCCCCGTATTGGGATATTTAAAAAATGTTACATAAAGGATTTTTAATTTTTTTGTTTTACTTGGCATACTATTTTTTTTGATTCCAAACGTCTGAAACGGTTTGATTACATAATTCTTTTTACTCTCTATTTGATAAAATTCATCCATAATTTTTAGTAGGCTCGCATGGAAGGGACAAATACATTCATTTTGCTCTTCCTGTGTTGTATTCAGAAGTATCTCCCCCTAACTCGGCTAATGATGAAAGTTATATATGTTATAAACCTAATTCTTTTCCCCAAGTAGAAATTTTTTCAAGGTGATACGGCAATAACTCACCGCCGCGGTTATCGAATATTCTTCGCAACTGGGTATGCAGTCCCTTTTCTAACGTTCTCTGCAAATACGCCATTTTATAAAGGTCAATTGGAGCATTTTTAAATGTAATGCCATTCTTTTTCATTTCGTTTGCATAGAATTCCACACAATGTGTGCGAATTTCTTCCGCACGAATCTGCCAATCTTTTCTGAATCCTAGTAATATTTCAACTAAAACAACCATGTCAAACCAGACCGGAGCATATTTCGTTGACTCCCAATCGATAAACTGAATATTCCAGTGTGCATTTAATGTCATATTGTTGCTGCATATATTTTGCATATGAAGATCGCCATGCGTTATCGATGAACCATTTTCAAATAGTTCCGGAAAAAAATCCGGTCCCTTATTACATATTTTTACTAGAGATGTATAATAGGGTTTAATAATCTCCCTTAACCGGTCGTCTTTCATCGCATCATCGAGAAAATCAATTGTCTTTCTAATATATTTAACTCGATCACTTCTCATGCGACTCGATTCATAAATAGGGAGCCAAGATTTCCAAACATCTTTATGTTTTTTCATATTGTCTTCAAATGTGTGTGCGTGAAGTTTAGCAACAGTGGGGATAATGTAGTCAAAATGTTTCGGAGAAAAGGTAATCTGGCCGCGTACTTGGCGTACAAATTCCATGAATATCCAAGTTTCAGTTCCATTTTGTTCAATATGATATATTTCAGGAAGAAATTCTTTCAATATAGGATAGGCTCTATCATATATATTAATCTCTACTTCATTTTTGTAATCTGCTGAATTATATATTTTTAAAATGATAGGATAGTAACCAACTTTTGTTTGAAGAGATAATTTGTATATACTGCTTCTTCTTGTTGATTTTAGACACTCTATTTTATCGGGATCGATTACAACTCTCTTATCCATTGAATAAGAGAGTTTTTCTGCAATTTTCATTTTTTCAAAATGATAGGATAATGTTTTTGCCTCGTACAAATGTTTTCATTCCTTTCGCTTTCGTTTCCAGGCGTTTTTCAAATGTGACCATGTGCTTCTAATAAATGGCATTGGATCATCCCATGCAAACAAAGCAAATTCCTTTTTTCCTCGTAACCCTTCATAAAAATCTCTCAACGTCATTTCAGCTCTTTTTTTCTTATGGCGGAATGTTAAATAATACCGAACAAGATAGATCCATTTGATACCGTCTATTTGTTTCAGTCTTGGCGCTGGATTTTGCTTAGTTAAATATAAATAATACATGTAAACAAAATCAATACCAGCAGGCCCTGTCAAACTATGTGTTAACCAAAAACGAGGGTTTATTTCAATAAACTTATAAACACCATCTCTAGGGTCCTTTTTAAATTCTGCCATAGCAATACCTTTAAGGTTTATCTTTTTAAAAAAAGGTAAGCATATGTCCACCAATTCTGGAATTTGTTTACTAACGATGTGAGCTCCTGTTCCAAATTCAGCAGGAAATTGATGATTCTTTTGTAAAGAAAATAACGCTAGTAACTCCATGTTGTCGTCATAAAATGTGGCAACTTTATAAAAACATTGATTATCGCCAGGAATAATTTCCTGCAGGATGAGTTTTCCATGCTGTCGATACAGTTTATACTCATTTCTAAGTTGGTCTGGATTCTGTATGAGAATAGCCTTTTGGTTTATCTTTTTTCGAAATTCATGTCCTAAAACTGGCTTTAATATACAAGGAAAATCAAGGGTCAATATCGCTTCTTCCAGTTGCTCTTGCTCCTTAATCACATACGTTTTAGGACATGGAATATTATGTTTGACCGCTAGTTCATACATTTTATATTTATTTAGCGTTTCGTCAATCAATGAATGCTCAGGAAACAAAAATAAATAATAGTTAGACAGCTCCATTCGATATTTTGAAATAAATACCACATAATCATCCGCACCTGTATACAAAACAGGTTTCAGTTTAAATTCTTTGGCCAAGTTAATTAAAAAAGTAAGTAATTTCTTTTCTTCAGATAAAGGGCTTGGGCATACTCCACATGAAGCTAGGCGTGATTTTCCTATTTTATAAGGCTTCTCTACATCAAACGCATAAACCTTGATTCCTTTTCTTGCTAAGCTTCTAATAATTCCAATTCCATTAGCACTTAGATCCAGTACAACCGCTGCATGTTCATGATTCATAGAGCTCTTCCTTACTAAAATAGTTTTTGTAGATTTTTTCGATATTTGCTACCATGATTTCTCTAGTTAAATGCTTCTTTGCAAACTTTCTTGCATTTTTACCCAATTGCTCTCGCGCTTGCTCATTTTCAATAACGAACTTTAATGCGCGTGCCAATTTTTTTGCATCTCCTGCATCGACAAGGATGCCTGTCTTAGAATGATTAACCAGTTCAGGTATACCTCCCGATGGCGTCGAAATGACACAAACTCCACTATGCATGGCCTCAATAATAGAAATAGGTAGGCTATCATTTAAAGTTGGAAGTACAAAAATATCGCTTTTACTTAAAATGTCTGACACATCATCTCTTTGCCCTAAAAACTCCACCATGGAAAGATTCAAATCATCAACTTTCTCTTCTAACTTGTCTCTCATCTCACCATCTCCGACAATGAGCAATTTAACGTTATCAGTATATTTACTTCCCATCTGCGAAAGGGCGTCAAGTAATACATCATGGCCTTTTCTTGGACCTAATCTAGCCACACATGTAATAACAAGTTTCTTATGCACTGATGTATTTTTTGTACTATACTTATCAGGATAATCAATACCTGTCAACACAGTTGTCATGTTCTCTTGTTTTGCCCCCAACTGCATTAATGGTTCACGAAATGAATCACTGAGAATAATAAGATGATTAGCAAATTCAATCGCCTTTCTTTCTAATACTGTATGATAGGCTTCTTCTATCGAACCTTTTTGAAACATGCCAAATCTCACCCGATTAAAAGTAAACATCCCATGAGGTGTAAATAGTAATCTTTTTCCGTAATATTCATTAATTCTTCCTAATATATTAGCTGTAAACAAGTCTTGTGCATGGAGGATATCATATTTTTTAAATTTAATATTTTCAAGAAGCATTTTTTCGAAGGTATACATATTTTTGAGGTTCCTGACAATTGTACTATTATAGCTTTCATAACGTGCTTTTAAAAAATTTTTTAATTGTGGAACAACTGCTTCACGTATGTCTTCTACTCGACTTTGAGAAAATCGGTTAGGTGAGACAATCTCGACGTGATGACCCTGTTGTCTTAAACCTTCACTAAGTGCTGTAATATAATTAGATAATCCACCAGTATGAGGATAATCCCAAAACGTAGCAATTAATATAGAGAGATTTTTCTTTTTAGACATCTTTGCTTCTGTATTTTTATAACGTTCTTGCTTTGTACTCTTCTTTTTTTGTGATGAGTATGAACGAATCCCAAAATATTCATCCATTGTTTTGACTACATATGGATATGGAAACTCAAGCTTCATTTTCATTTCCAAACCCTCCTTATCACTTCGAATGCTTCGGCGTATGGTACACCAATTGTCATTCCCCTAACTCTTCCTAAATATTGAATTCCTTCGTATGAACGGGGATGAGGAAAATCTCTCATTTCTACATCATAGTGTTTAAGCGCAGCAATCTTTGAATCTATTTGATCTGTAATGTTAACAAAATAATTAGGCTTGAAAGATTTATCATTCGTGTGGATATTCCACTCACTAGAGGAAACGGTTTCAAATGTAATCAATTCTATCGGTTGTTGGTTTGGTAAAGGTCGAGTCGCAGTCAAAACCGCTTGAAAAGTAATATGATGATCAATATTGAGGTCTCCATAATGATGGGTGAAGATTTTGTTTGGTTTATAAACCTGTATTAGTTTTTCTATTTCTTTCGTTAATTGATGTAGTGGAATTAACTCCAATTCTAAATTAGCATTCTGGAGAAATATCACTTCTTCAATACCTATCGCCTTATTTGCACATCGGCCTAGTTGCCGTATGTGATGAGCTTCCTCTTTTCTTCCTAGAGCAGTAATAATTGAAACTACCTGATGTCCTTCATCTACTAATCTTTTTAAAGTTCCGCCAGATCCTAATAACTCATCATCAGGATGTGCGCCAATGACTAAAATACACTCTTTCATTAGTATTCTCACTCCTTGTACTTCTTAATTTATGATTGATACCGCAAAAAGAAACCGTCATTAGCGGAAAACCCGCTTTTATTTATTACTAATAATAAATACTCCAGCTGTATAATCTATTGAGGTTTACATGTATATTTCAGTCTTACATGATATAGAAAACCTGCCATTACTGAAAGTTCTCTTTCCCCTTCAACAATGGAAATATCTTACCAATTAAGCACATACCAGTAGTTATCCTTCCATTTCCCTCTCGATCTTGAGGGAAGAAGTCTTATCGCCTACAAATTCTGAAAAACAAGCGTTCAGTGGTTTTAACGTTAAAAAGTATTACTTCCAAGACGCCTCGTTTTTTATCGATATTACATCCATTTATTATAAAGAGAAGGCTGTATATTCTTCACATGGTTCAAAAAATCCTGTGCTAGTCCAAATTTTTCAAGCCCCTTTAATAACTTAACTGGAACCTGAATATTTGAAGTAAAAGCTCTTTTATGGTCAATGACTTTTAGTTGACCCTTTTCATTTATTAAAACATGTCTCACCTCTGCATCCCATCTAGTAAATCCTATCTTTTTTAATTCATTCAGCATCATTAATATTTTCTTAGTTAACTCTTCTGTCAGTTTTTGTTCTCTTTTCAAGTAACCGGCAAGAGAAGTACCATGTATATACTCAATAACAATATAGTTTTCTCCATACCCATAAAGCCGTGGAATAATAGGTGATGATTGTCCAATTATCAAAGCTTTCAACTCTTTTTTTTGAGTTTCTTCCTGATAAAATATTTTCACGCATTTATCATAGGCTAATTGATATACTTCTCCATCCTTACCATTTCCAATGAGCTTACATTTTTCCACATCTCCTCTACTTATTCTTCTTTTTCTAAAGTATGATTTCATTTTATTGCCCCTTCATTAAGATTTCGTAAATTTATATATCATTTCATATTCTATGATTCATTACTTACATATGTAACCTAGACCAATATATTATTTTTATAAATTGATTCAATTCATATATTCTTTTAGTAGATATTATTTTAAAATCTTAAAATACATGAAAAAATAATATAGCAAAAATTAAAAAAGTCATTCATTTTAAATAAATAGGAAGATTTCTTTGCTTTCACTCCATTCATTTATTTACTGAGCTATTTTCGTTATTTATTCAATTGCTACGTTCATTGAATGGAGATTCTCTACAGTTCATAGTATGAATGAGTATTTTACAGCTTATCATTTGTGGGTTATTCTTAGATTCAAAAAGGAGCAACTTTTCATTATTGAAGATAACAATAGGAGTTGTTATGTTATCTTCACAAATTTACATTTCTATTCTTTTGTATCGATATGAAAAATCTGTATGGTGGGGATGTATTAGGTTTTTCTTGTCCTTTGGTCTTAATGTGCATGTTTATCTCGCATTAACGGGGGAAAAAATTCCTTCTATAGCAAATCATAATGCCATTTCTTTTTACTGTTGCCTTCACGGGAATACTATCCCAGAATTCCCGCTCTTCTTATAGATTCTATTGCGTTTTATTCCCTTGATTATTATTATTCATTGCAGCCAATACTTGAAGTTGCTGTTTAGCTTTCTTCAAAGCAGTATTGAAGTAATTTTGTAACAATAGTAAGGTCGTACGATCGAAATGATATTGATCAGATACATTCTCCCATGTCTTACTATTTATGAATGTATCCCATGTCAAGTGAGAATATCCGTTTTTCTTTACCTCTTTAAATACCCATCTCTTCATTTTCTTTTTACCCTTATCAGTTAAAGAGCCATTTTTTACGAGTATGAGTTCCACATTTCTCTTGTATCGTTTATGAATATCCTTTTGCTTAGCCGCTGTGAGAAATATATTCGCGGTGTTCTTGGCATCGGAGAAGGCGCGGTGTTGTCTTCCTTCCCATTCTAAAGCCAATTGTGCCACTGCAAGTTTCAAACTTGGTGGATTTAGAAATAATTCTTCATATGCATGAAATACAAATCTCTGTAAATCAAATCTTCTTTCCTTCCCAAGATCAAGGCATTCCACATTGTATCGTACACAATCTTCCGTTAGAAATCCGTAATCTTCTTTCCCCCACGTTACAAACATATAATCTTCTCCAACAAACTCACGAAATCGCTCAATTACCTTAGGAAATTTTTCTACACCTTTTACATCTTGCTTTGTAATTCCTGTTAATCTTGTTGTATGACGAGATATAGATGCCGATGGTTTCACTAACGAAGAGAACAACTCGATAATGCTCATTGTACTTGCTTCAATCTTGATAGCTCCAATATCAACAATTTCCGTTGGAGCATCTGATTGGTAAGGTCTAAAATTCCGCTCAATATCAAATACAATATAATATTTTGGTTCATACATACTACATACCTCTTCCTTATCTCTTCTTAACATTATATCCCCAACCTCTAATATGTATTAAAAAACAATATTGCAGCTGTTCTATTTTAAGATACAAAAAAAAGAGAAGGGAGTTCCCTTCTCTTTCATTTCAATTACTTTTTCGTTACGTTAGTAGCTTGTGGTCCACGGTTACCTTGTTCAACTTCGAAAGTAACTTCTTGACCTTCTTCTAAAGTCTTGAAGCCGTCACCTTGGATAGCTGAGAAGTGAACGAATACGTCTTCTCCACCTTCAACTTCGATGAAACCGAAACCTTTGTCAGCGTTAAACCATTTTACTTTACCGTTTTGCATGAAAAAATCCTCCTAAAGTATGTACCTTCATGTACATGTCCATTTTCAACCACTTTACAAATAATAAATTAGACATTAAAAAACTGCAACCCAGAGAAGATTTAACATTGCTATCCCCTCTTAAGTTACAGCTTATTTAAATCTCTATGGTATTAAAAGTAAAATGGTTTAATATCACTATACACCTTTATTATAATAAAAGCAAATTTTATTTCATGTTTTTTTCGTAACTTCATCAATTGGCTGGTTTAATACCTTTCACTTCTTTATTTTTTCTATTGAATTATCTTACATGTCTTTGCTCCTGCCCTCCCACCACATAATGCTCATTCTTGTTTTTAATGTGCCAGCCGTTCACTATTTTTTCATTCAGTCGCTATTAATCTGACTGTTTTTATCGCAATTTAACGATATACATTCATATTTACCTCTTGTCAAATTATTCATATCATTCTACTGTATATAAACAAATCAAATAAAAAAACGAATTTCTCATACAAAAAACTAAAGAATGAAATTATATAAGAGGAGTTTTCAGAATGAAAAAACATCTAAAAAAAGTGATAAAAGTATCTTCCATTTTATTGCTTGTTTTCATTTTAATTGGTGCTGGTATTTTGTTTGGTACTCCGTATGGACATAAATTGCGTGTAATTGCTGCAGAAAGTATTCTAACTTCGCAACACCACGATTTAGCAAAATTTACCTTTTTGTCACAACAAGAACTGGATGATATTTCAAATTCCATTAGTAATCCAAAGTGGAAAGACAGCCAATCTCTTGGTTTTCAGAAACTTTCAAAACAGCAATTAGAAGCGAAAAAGCATATGCCGCTTCATATAAAAATCGAGACCATCCAAAAAAAATATGCGGATCATTATTTTGAAGGCAAGCTCATGACAATTAGTAATCCTCTTAATGTAAAACTTGTAACATAGCAAGGTACACAAGGTAGCGATGTTGGTGAAAAAATTTACGTGATGGCGAAGCGAAATCACGCAATTGCTACAGTAAATGCAAGTGGATTTTCAGATGAAACGGGACATGGGGGCGGTAAAGAGGGGCTAGGCATTGTTATCGAGAACGGACAAGTTATCCATACACCAAAAGATATAAATTCACCGACTATTATTACCGGCTTAACAAAATATGGACAAATGGTAACAGGTGATTACTCTGCACAGCAATTGTTGAATAAAAATGTTGTTTCTGCAGCTGGTTTTATGCCCCAACTTATCGTAAATGGCGAAAAAATGCTTACGAATGATGGAGGATGGGGATATGGTCCACGAAGCATTATGGCTCAAAAGAAAGATGGCTCAATTATGTTTCTTATTGTAGATGGTAGACAACCTCACAGCATTGGTGCTTCTTTAAAAGATTGCCAGGATCTTTTATATGACGAGGGCGCTGTAAACGCGATGGCTATGGATGGTGGTTCTTCTGCAACTATGTATGCCTTAGGAGATATATTAAACATCCCTTCCACTTTATCTCATAAGTCTCGTTATCTTCCGAACTGCTGGGTTGTAACTGCCAATAAAAATCAAAAAGTGGATGTAACAATTGATGGTCATGTAGCTGAAGATTCAAAGATTGCGGAAGTTACAGGAACATTCGCTGTTGCTTCTAACGAAACAAAAAGCAGTTAAGTATCTTACAGATACTTAACTGCTTTTTTCTGTTTCATTCATGCTGCTATGTTTTATTTTTTGAAGATACCAAATGGCTTACCAACAGGTAATACAACTTTTCCGAAGTGCGTATTTAATACTGCAGCTGCTGATCCATAGAATGAAAGCAGTGAAATAAGCATTTCAGAAATTGCTGCTAATTCATGCATCGCATGTGGCATAACACCTAAAGTACTAAATGAAAGACCAATAAATAAGAAATCAATAAGTACAAAAATCATAAATAATACTTTATGTGTTTCCATTGCGCCAATTGTCATAAATAAGCTGAAAATTAAGTAACCAACAAATGCTACTCCAAGTTGCTTTGGATCCACAGTTGCTGCTAATTTTTCACCAAATACTCCAAGTTGAATTAACCATGAAGTCCCAACGCCAAACCAAAACAATGCAAATCCACCAAACGCTGTTGTCCCGAATGTATTATTATGCTTTGCATCGTTAATGCATGCAAATAATTGAGCAAAACCTCCTAAAAAGATTGCCCATGGCACTACAAATGAGACGCCACTTGTTAAGCCAAGTTTTTGTGAGGACGCAACAAGTGTAACCATTGCAAGTCCAAATAAGCCAAGTGCAGACGGATCTGCTGTTGTCATTTTCACATGATGTGTAGTTTGCTTTTCCATAAAACCCTCCTGATTTAAACACATACCCGAATACAATACTGAAATCAGAGGGCGCTGTCAATCTTTTTTATTGATACACATAAATTATGAATCTTCATATAGTTCATACACATATTTCCCTACTTCTAACGGTTTAATATTTATGTTTAATAAGTCCTTTACCGAGACCCATATCGGAATATATTCGCCTCGTTTCCTGTCATTTTGCACATATTCCTCACCTTGTCCGTTGCCAAGTGTACCGCCAACAATTATTGCTTCGTGAAAATATTGTGTTCCGTTGTACTTAATTGTTGTTGCAGGTCTCTGAAGCTTTACATGTAAGCCAAGTTCTTCATACACTTCCCTAATTGTTGCTTCTTCAGGGGTTTCTCCTTCCTCAATTCCTCCGCTAGGAAAGACGTAGTATACCTCTTCATTCCAAATGCGTTTTATAAGAGCTAATTTTCCTTCTTCTACAATAATTGCTGCACTTCGGTCTCGCATCCTGACAGCACCTCCATAAAAAGTGAAACTTCCATTAATGGTGGGGGCTTCATCCCTCATCTTCTTCGCTTTCCTCTGACTCTTGAGATGGGGGTCTTACTGCCCGCAAATAGCGAAATAACTTGCCCTTCAAGCATTTCTTACTAGATTGAATCGACTCAAACACTTGATTGTATAAGCACATTTTATGTATTTCTGTTTCTCTCGCCAACTTCATTCATTTCTCATAAAAAAACTAGACAAAATTGTCTAGTATCCTTAAGTTATGATAAAGAAGATAATAAAAAACCAAAGCGCATTGCATGCTCTATTTCATCTGTCATCGCCCGAAAGAAAACATCTCGAACGGCTAAGTTTTGCGTTAATAAATAAGCATTTCGATAATCTTCATACGCTTCTAGTTCATCTTCATACGCACGTTCTAATCCTTCTTTATAAGAAGAATATTGAGTTTGCACCACTTGATACGTTGGCTGCTGTCCAGTTAGTGTTGTAAACAATTGTATAAATTGTTGTAAATGTATTTTTTCGTCTTCTAATGCATGTAAAATATCTTTTTTATGTCTTGCATTTGGTGCTTCCTTTACAAGCCGACTATAAAAATCAATCGCAGCAGCTTCGCCTTTAATAGCTTCTAAAATAGCTTGTGACACTTGGTTATATGTTCCTTCATATACTCGATAAAACTGATTATACGAGCTAGGATTCACATAGTACATACCTACTCCCCCTCGAAATAATGCATTACTTCATTGTATGTAGACGCATTCATTTCGTTCAGTTTAGTTTATCTTCACTAATTAAAAAAGAATGCCTTATACTAGTACATATATAGTGAAAGGAGATTTAGATATATGCGTTATGTAATATTAACAGGAACTTCCCGAGGATTAGGTGAAGCAATTGCTACACAATTATTAGAACAAGAAACGAAACTCATTTCTATATCACGTAAACAAAACGAACAACTTATTGAACAAGCACAACATCTTAATATTCCGTTTGATTTTTATTCATTTGATCTACAAGAGATTCATCAAATTGAATCATTGATGGAAAATATCTTTTCGAACATTGATGTAAAAACTGTTTCTTCTATTCACCTTATTAATAACGCCGGTATGTTAGCACCAATGAAACCCATTGAACGGTCAGAAAGTGAGCAATTAATTGCAAATGTCCATGTAAATTTAGTAGCTCCCATGTTACTTTCTTCAGCCTTTATGAAACATACGAAAGACTGGAATGTAGACAAACGTATCATTAACATCTCTTCTGGTGCTGGACAAAAACCATACTTTGGCTGGGGAGCATACTGCACCGTCAAAGCTGGTATTAATATGTTCACAAAATGTATTGCAGCAGAAGAAACTGATAAAGGATATCCTGTAAAAATTATTTCTTTTGCGCCAGGTGTTGTAGATACAGAGATGCAAACAGAAATTAGACAAACATCAAAAGAAGACTTTATTAATGTAGACCGTTTCTTAGCCTTGAAAGAAGATGACCATTTACTTTCACCAAATTATGTAGCAAAAGCCGTTATTGATTTATTAGAAACAGATAACTTTCAGCAAGGTGGCATTGTACGCATTGATGAAAATTAAAAAACTCGCTAGTAGCGAGTTTTTCTATTGTTTAGATTTTAATAATAATAGAACTGACTCCATAATTAGTTCATAACCAATTTCTTGATAGATTTTGTTAGATGTAGGATTAGCTAGATCAGTATATAATGAAGTCGTCGCATACCCATTGTCTAACATATATTGACTGAGTGCTGATACACAGTTTAAAGCATAACCTTTTTTCCGTTCTATTTTCGGAGTATATACAAAATTAATTGTGACATTACGTTTCGTCGGTCTTGTAATAGCTGCCATTGAAACTAACTGTCCTTTCGTTTCCCATCCGAACAAGCGCTGACTTTCAATTAATTCGGCAGCAGTATGCACCGCTTCTTCCCTTGTAATTGCTAAATTTACTTCTTCACAAAAGCAATATACCCAATCTTCAATCAAACCTTGTTCTTTTAATTCTATTCGACGGAAAACCCCATTATTTCCGGCTTTCTTCTTTACATACTTTAACCCATATACCCCTTGCTTCATTTTGATTTGAATCGATTTATTTTGAAAATCCGCAAGTTGTTCCGCTAAACACTCTACCACCTGTTTTTCTCCAATTAATCCGGGCACATCAGGATATGCAATCGCTAGTTGCTGTGCAATTTCTCTTATATCATCCTTTTCTAAAGGCGCAGACTTTGCTACAATGGCTTGCCGATGATGTGTTTGAAGCATAACAAATACAAGTTCTCCCTCCTTTGTAGCCGTTGCCATAAATAAGGGCAGCTGTGAGGATCGTAACACACCTAATATTAAATTATTCTCTTGCTCATACGTTTCTAAAAAAGGAAGACTATCATTTTTAAATTGTACAAAATTCGTATATACATTTAGTTGTATCACTATAATCTCTTCTTTCTTTCGAAATATATAGTGATATATTAGCGATTTACAAGTTAAATCCTTCTTTATTTCATGAATGAATGATAGTTGCAACAAGTTTATTGACTTGTTTTTCAGCTTCAGCAAGTTGTTCCTTCACATTCTCTAGCCGCTCTTCCTGCTTTGAAACAATTTCTTTTCTCTCTTTAATCATTCGCTGCATTTGCAGTAGGCTCGGTCCACCGTATACATTTCGCTTTGCAACAAACGAATGTGGTGAAATTATTTCATTCCACTCTTCTTTTGTTAATACAACCTGTAATTCCTTTTGTAAATACAGATTGATATCGATAAAATTTAGTTCATGTAAATCTTTTTTCTGTTCTTCTGAAAGTTTAGCTATATGGCTTGCTGTATGATGAGCACAACGAAATGGAACATCATACTGCCGAGTTAGTGTATCAGCTAATTCAGTTATTGTAATTGCATGCTTTTTTGCACGACTTTGTAATATTTCCTTTTCAATTGTCATCGTGCGCACTACCGCATTCATTACACAAATAACTCGAAGCGCTTTCTCAAACCCTTCATATAAATGAGGCTGTAAATCATCTTCTGTATCGACAATATCTCCAAACGGGGTATTATGAATCATTTGAAAGACAGTAAACGCTTCTCCCCAAGCACTACTTGCAAGAGATCTTGCATGCTCAATTGATACTGGATTGCGTTTTTGCGGCATAATACTACTAATTTGTACATAGGGATTTGCAACTGTAATACCGTTATATTCTTTCGTGGCTAATAGTAAAAAATCTTGAAGCCATCTGCTTGTATTTGTCATCGTTATCATAAGTGCGCTGCTTGTTTCCAATAAATAATCTGTACTTGCAATTGCGTCATATGAATTTTCAATTACCTTCGAAAAACCAAGAAGATCCGCAACGCGCTTTCGATTAATTGGAAAGCTTGTGGTCGCAAGCGCTGCCGCTCCTAAAGGAGATTGATTTACAGCATGATAAGCGTTCCATAAACGCTCCGTATCACGTTGCATCACATCATAAATAGCGAGCAGATAATGACCAAATGTTGTTGGCTGCGCTGGTTGTGTATGTGTATATGCCGGCATAATCGTTTCCATATGCTCCTCAGCTCGCTCTAGAATACTCTCTTGTAGTAGCATAAAATGCTCGATGTATTGTAGAAGATAACGTCGTAAGCTCATACGATACATCGCCACCCCCATATCATTTCGACTTCGCCCAATGTGCATATTGCTAACCATATCACTGTCTGCTTCTTGTTGAATAAGATGCTCAACTAAAAAAAAGAGATCTTCATACTCTTTGCTGTATACTAGCTCGTCTAATGGGACAGTTTTTACTTTTTCTACCGCCGCTACAATCTGCTTAGCATTTTGTTTTTTTAGCAAACCTTCCTCTTGCAACATAATGACATGTGCATGGTTAATACGAAACATGTCATCCAATAAATAATTCCGCTGAAAACAGAATATATGTTGTAATATATAATCAGCATATGTTCTCCCTGGAAAGACTACACCTTCTCGCTGTAAAAACTCTTCGCTTCCCTCCCGCATTTCAAATAGCTCCCCTCGCTTATTGATTATTAATCATCATACCCAGCTACTAAAAAAATGTGTTTATCCAAAGAAAAAAACCGATGCATACACATCGGTTTTACTTAATAACAGTTGCTTTATATTTATCACTTTGCAATATTTGAAAATGCAAATTAAGTAAATGTTTACGTAATTCAGCACTGTCTTCCTCATTTACATTATTCGCCAAAAAGACAATTTCTGTGCAGTTTCCATGTTTGTCTGTTGCATATACAGCTTTAGACAAAGACCATGGTGTATACCCATTTTTTTGACCTGCATGTCGAAAATGTTGACGATACTTTTTCCCTTGCATATCTGATTCCACAAGTTGTGACCATTCTTTTTCTTCCTCTTTTGTGAAACCTTTTTGATGGTTTGCTTTCTCTAATAAAATCATATAGTCATTTGCAGAAGCAGCCGGGAGTCTATCTGACCAAATTTTGTCGTACTTTTCTCCCAAGAAAAGCGGAATTTCATTTTGCAGCTGCGGACCTTTTTGTTTTAAACGCTCATGTATTAACATCGCATAACGACAATATTCTTCTTGCGGCATCGTTCTTAACGTATGCGCTAATTGTTGCTTTGGAACATGTAATTCTTTGTATAAATAGCCTGGAATATATAAAGATGAAACAATTGGGAATAATGGCTGGTGTGATGGTAATCCTAATTTATTTATATTTTCATTAATATTCTCTATACCAAGGCGCTCCATTAAATACTCTGTATTTGCATTTGAGCTAAATTTCATCATTCCTCTTGCTACTTGTTCTAGCGTAACTGCATTTTCTTCTATAAGTCCTTTTTTCATTAAAACATTTTGCCATCTCTCATGAGCACCGCCATCCGTCTTTGGAACGTAATAACGATTAATATCGTCCAGCGACACAAGCTCATTTGGATCAATTTTTCCTTCCCCTACTTGTTTTGTAAACTCCAACGCTACAATGAGCTTCATCGTACTCGCTACAGGTAATACAACATTAGGGTTTATAGAATATACCAATTTATCATTTCGTTTCACTAGCAATGCGCTGTTTTTTTGATCTTTATTTTCTTCTACAAATGACGCAACATATTGTGCATCATCATAGTTTGAACTCCATACTTTTTTCACAAAAAAATTACCTGAGATAATAAATACGAATAAACAAAGTATTGCTATACATAATCTCCTCAAATGGAATTCCTCTCCTAAACTTTGTCTTGTAATCTATTATATATAATTCATTCGCAAAACAATAGAGGCGATCTCTAAAAAGATCGCCTCTATTGTAACTTGTAAACTTGCATACTGTCTACGTCATAACCCGAATAAAATCTTCAAGAAATTTTTTATAATGTAACTTCCAGCCAATCCTCACCCAATTTTTCATCGCTTCTGCACTTGGCTGCGGTCTAAAGTCAGCAATACTTTCTCCTTTTGCAAGACCATCAATATCAACTTGAACACGACGATATACATATTCTATCAATGAAGGATTAACAACAGCCATCATTGTTACAACATCATGAATCGGACTTCCGACTATGTTTGGATTTAATTTTTTATAAGCTTTATAGTAATAATTAAAAATTGGTTCGATTAATTTATTAAAATTTGTTTTTGTATTCTTTGTAATATATGTAACAGTATCAGGAGCAATGACTGCTTTATTTGTTACGTTCAGCGGAATTAACGTAACGTTCTCAGCATATTGCATTACTAAATTTGAAGCAATCGCATCTCCATGAAAATTCGCTTCTGCAACAGGGGTAACATTGCCAGGAACAAGAAATGCTCCACCCATTATGTAATACTCTTTTACACTTTTCATCAATTCTTTCTCTAAAATAAAAGCCGTTGCTAAACTTGTTGAACGACCCGCATCAACGATAATAAGTTCTCCTTTGTACCTTTTGATAATCTCGAATATTTCGCAAAACGGTTCCACATTTGCTTTAATTGTTTCAGGTGGACGAATAGGTCCTAATCCTTCCTGCCCATGTATTTCTGGATAGTATGTTATAAATCCTCCCGATAAAGGAATTTTTGCCCCATTAATAATTGGAATATCTTCTCTTCCAGCTATTTGCAATAAATAAGCTGCATTATTCGTCGCCTGCTCCTGAGTAACATTTCCATATCCTGTTACAACACCAACAATATCAATATCAGGATGTAATAACCCATACATGATTGCTAATGAATCATCAATACCAGGATCTCCGAGAAACAGCACTTTTTTCAAGGCGTTCAACTCCATCCTATCAATTGCTATTACTATATGACTGAAAAAAAGTGTACAGAAGTAAAATATAAACGATTTTTATCCCATACGAAAAAGAGCATGAACAAAATATGATTTTTTTAACAAAATTTATTTTAGTAGCAAGTTATAACGTTAGACATATTGTGTTAGACGATTATTTTTCCCAAAAACTATTTCATGAAAAAGAACGTGAGATGGACGATAATAACAAAGATGCCATTATTGCTTCTTTACAACGTCACATTAAGATGTTTGAAGGCGAAAACAAGCAGTTGCGAGAGCAATTAAAGGTGGATTACGCAGACGTTTATAGGCACATATAATATAAAGTGCCAAATGTTATTTTAGTGTTACTTCTTCAACTAACACATATTATTTTATCAAGCGGAAAGGCTACCTGATGAAATAAGGAGGTAGCCTAATAGTATGAAATACAGTTTCATCGCCTTTATGATAACATTGTCAGTTTTAGGATTAATCTTACCGAATCGAGGAAGCACTGAAACCAAGAAAACCAGTGTCGGAGAAAAACATACTGATTTTTATGATGCTTTTTTAGTATTGTTAGACCCTTATGCCAGAGAAGCGATTAATAAAAAATATCCAAATCGTAGTTATGGATTATGGAATGCAGAAATATTAGAGGTTACACGAATAACAGGTGGATTTTCTCAATTTGATTTTATAGTGAAAGTTAAATATGACACTTATACAGGTCCACATAATCCACCAGAAGGTCCTGTTACTATAACTTTTGATATGAAAATTGAAGGAGTTACTGTAACTGAAATCAAAGGGTAATTTCTGAGTTTATTATTCAGCTAACGGATGTTTTAATTTAATAAAGGACAATACATATTAGTTATATAAAATATGTATTGTCCTTTATTTATCGTTTTTTTAATTTAGGTCTTGATAGGACACAACTCTTGCTCTTTTTATATAAAATTTTTAAATTTGTTGCAGCTTACGTGAAAACAACGTGCTTCCTATAATATAGGCAATAAGTGCTAAACATACTGGAAATACGACTGTATGAACACCAAAAGGATTAGGGAGAAACAAATGAAATCCCATATAAGAGCCAACTCCAACAATAATAGAAGCGAGTGCCCCGGCAGCATTCCCCCTTCTCCAATACAACCCAAGCACAAGCGGCCAAATGAACGCTGCCTCTAAACCACCAAAGGAAAATAAATTTAACCAAATTAAAAAATCAGGCGGTTTAATCGCTGCAGCATAAACAAGTAATCCAACAATCGCTGTAATCCATAGCGTTGCTCTTTTTACTGTTTGAGCAGCAGCATTTTCGTTTATGTAATTTACATAAATATCTTTAATAATGGATGAACTCACAAGCAATAACAATGAATTTACTGTTGACATAATAGCTGCCATTGGAGCTGCTAAGAAAATTCCCGCAAGCCAAGGCGGTAATACTTTCATCGCAAGCAACGGCATTACTGTATCAGGTACTTCCACTCCTGGTAAAACAACACGGGCAAATACACCGGTTAAATGCATACCAATCATAATAGTACCGACGACAATAGTACCAATAATTAAAGCTTGATGCATCGCTTTTGAGTTTTTATAAGACATGGCACGCACACTAATTTGCGGCAAACCTACCACTCCAACGCCAATCAAAATCCAATATGAAGACACATATACCTTTGTTAAACTACCATCTACTCCAAATGGCGTAATTAAATTGGGATCAATCTGTACAAGCTCGTGCATAATATTCGAAATACCGCCGCCCGCAATAATTGTACCAATTAAAATAATTGTTGTACCGAGCAGCATAATAAGACCCAGTATTGTATCTGAAAGCGCAACAGCACGAAATCCGCCAATCAAAACATAAACAAGTACAAAAAACGTAAAAAGAAATAAAGACGTTGTATAAGAAAGACCTGTTAACGATTCAATTAATCTTCCACCGCCAACCCACTGCGCAACAGTTGCCGAAAACAAGAAAATAATAATACATAATGCTGATAAAATAACAACAGCTTTATTGTTATATCTTCCTTTCAAGTAATCAATTAACGTAATAGCTTTCATTTTTCTTGCAATAATCGCAAATTTCTTTCCAAGTACAGTTAGTACAATGTAACCCGTTACAACTTGAATAGCCGATAATAATACCCAGCCAAGTCCCATGTTGTATGCAATTCCAGGCCCACCGATAAAGCTACTTGCGCTACCATACGTCGCAATCATCGTCATTGCTAATAACAATCCACCAAGTTCGCGTCCGCCCAGAAAATACTCTTGCAAAAAATTGTTATGCGCAGTCGTTCGAACACGTCTCGACGCATATACACCAATTAAAAACACAACCATAAAAGATAACATCATTGGAATAATTACATACCAGTTCATTTTCATTCCTCACTCTTTTCTTCCTCATCAAACGAAACATCTTGAAATACGAAACGGACAACAAATACAATAAGTAAAACCATTACAATAAACCCTACTATACAACTATAAAAGAACCAGGCTGGAAACCCTAGTACATATGTATATTCTTTTGGATTGCCGCTACCTAATCCATATGCGAAACCGTACCATAATAAAAAGTTGATCACAGCAAGTCCAACTCCGATCCACGCTTCACGATGTGCGACGCGAAAACGCGGATCATCATGATGTTGATTCATTTCTTTCCCCTCCTTTCACGATGTATTATTGTACCATTGTTTGTATCGTTTTTCCTATAAAAAAAGCAAAATGAATATCTCTTGTGCATAATATTAGACCTACATCACAAAATTACATATTTTTAACAATTGTAACATAAATAAGATTGAAATTTCTGATTTTTTAAGTTACGATTGAAATTGGATGTCCTTCACCTAGTTTATCCTGCATTAACGGACAGTAAAACTCCCCTCTCAAGATTTTGAGAGAACAAAAAAGATAGATGGGAGATAACTGCTGGCATGTGCCCGATTGGTGAAAGCTTTCCAGCAGTGGGGAATAAAGAAAAACCTCTACTGATAGAAGCTGCGCTTTATCCGGCAACTCCTCTTTTATTTGGAATAAATGCAGTATTTTACTGCGTTTACATTATATATTTTTAAGGGGGTTATATAATGAGTCAACTAGCTGTGAATCTCCATGAAAAAGTAGAGAAATTTTTACAAGGAACAAAGAAACTATATGTAAATGGGGCCTTTATTGAAAGCGCTTCCGGTAGAACATTTAAAACACCAAACCCAGCAACTGGCGATACGTTAGCTGTTGTATATGAAGGCGGACGTGAAGATATTCATAAAGCTGTCGTAGCAGCACGTCAAGCATTTGATGAGGGGCCATGGTCACGTATGAGCAGTGCTGATCGTAGCCGTTTCATGTACAAGCTTGCTGATTTAATGGAAAAACATAAAGATGAGCTTGCACAGCTTGAAACATTAGACAATGGAAAACCAATTCAAGAAACAACAACTGCAGATATTCCTCTTGCAATTGAACATATGCGTTATTATGCTGGATGGGCAACAAAATTAGTTGGCCAAACAATTCCTGTTTCAGGAGACTATTTTAATTATACACGCCATGAACCCGTTGGTGTTGTTGGTCAAATTATCCCATGGAACTTCCCGCTTTTAATGGCGATGTGGAAGCTGGGAGCAGCACTAGCAACTGGATGTACCGTCGTACTAAAACCAGCAGAACAAACTCCTCTTTCCGCACTATATTTAGCTGAACTGATGGAAGAAGCTGGATTCCCAAAAGGTGTGATTAACATTGTACCTGGATACGGTGAAACAGCTGGTCAAGCTCTTGTCAGTCATCCTCTCGTTGATAAAATTGCTTTCACAGGCTCAACTGAAGTTGGGAAACACATTATGAAAGAAGCATCCCAATCATTAAAGCGCGTAACATTAGAGCTCGGTGGTAAATCACCAAATATTATTTTACCTGATGCTGATTTATCTCGTGCAATTCCAGCAGCACTTTCTGGTGTTATGTTTAACCAAGGACAAGTATGTTGTGCTGGATCTCGCTTGTTCATTCCAAAGAAAATGTATGATAATGTTGTTGCAGATCTTGCCTTATATTCAAAGAGCTTAACGCAAGGATCTGGATTAGATCCAAAAACAAACATTGGTCCCCTCGTATCACAAGAGCAGCAAAATCGAGTGATGGGCTATATTGAAAAAGGAAAAACTGAAGGAGCAGAAATATTAGTTGGCGGAAATAAACCTTACGAACACGGTTATTATGTTGCTCCAACAATTTTCGCAGCTGTACAAGATGAAATGACAATTGCGAAAGAAGAAATTTTTGGTCCTGTCGTTGCTGCAATGCCATTTGATGACATTGATGAAGTTATTGAACGCGCTAACAAATCAGCATATGGATTAGCTGCTGGTTTGTGGACAGAAAACTTGAAGAATGCGCATTATGTTGCAAGTAAATTACGAGCTGGAACAGTGTGGGTAAACTGTTATAACGTCTTTGATGCAGCCTCTCCGTTTGGAGGTTATAAACAGTCAGGTCTTGGACGTGAAATGGGCTCTTACGCGTTAAATAACTATACAGAAGTAAAAAGCGTTTGGATTAACTTAAACTAAAAAAAGGTCTTGCCAATTGGCAAGACCTTTTCCCTTCTCTAACAAACAGTCAGCTTTACTCCTTTTTTATACTTGTAACCCCCCGCTTACATTTAACACTTCTCCAGTAATATAAGAAGCAAAGTCTGATGCTAGAAAAGCAGCTGCATGTGCAATATCTTGCGGTGCTCCAATTCGCCCAGCTGGAATGGCTGCAATCATCTTTTCCTTTACTGTATCCGGTATGGCTTGCGTCATATCGGTATCCATAAATCCAGGACAAATTGCATTACATGTAACACCAAATCCAGCTGCTTCTTTTGACGCTGTTTTTGTAAGCCCAATTACACCCGCTTTCGCAGCTGCATAGTTTGCTTGACCGATATTCCCTTGCCAGCTAATTGAAGAAATATTAATAATGCGTCCATATTGTTGTTTACGCATATGCAAAAGCGCTGGTTGCATACAGTTAAATACACCCGTTACATTTACTTGTAACACTTGCTCCCATGCTGTTTTTTCCATTTTATGCAGCATTGCATCTCGTGTAATCCCAGCATTATTTACTAAAATATGCAATGCACCATATGTTTGAATTGCATACTCAATTAGCGACTTTGCATCTGTATGACTGCTTACATCACAAACATATGCCCCTACATCATATCCTTCTTGCAATAACTGTGTTGTCGCACTGTTTAAAGCTTCTTGATTCATATCACTTAGTAATACTTTCGCTCCTAAAGCGCCAAATACACGTGCAATTTCTTTTCCAATCCCTTGTGCTGCACCTGTAACAACAGCTGTTTTCCCCTCTAAAAAGTTCATCCTTCTCCCTCGCTTTTTCTATGTATTTTCTATATATTTCGTCTTATACATTTCATTCTCCTTTTTTGCATAAAAAAGTCTATTTGTGTCACACTATAATCGAAACTTAACATAACACAAGGAGATTGTGTGAGATGAAAAAAAAGAATTTACAACAAAACAAAGTGTCTGATGGCATTGATGTTGAGTTTTCTCAAGAACTCGCTGATCAAGATGATTTAGAAGCACAAGCACGTGCAGATGCTGCAGATGCACGTCAAAAACACCAACCAAACAAAAAATAAACCGAGGACATATTCTCGGTTTATTTTTTGTATTTTTTCACATAATGCGCAAAGGTAAGTAAGGGAAATAAGCGATGATAACTATGATAGCGAATATAAAACCCCCCAGGCAATCCTGTTCCAGTCGGATATTCAATATGCCCTAAAGAATGCTCTAACAAATAATTGATTCCCTTTTGAATACATGCTGTCTCCGTATCATGCACAGCGATTAGGGCATCTAAAGCCCATGCCGTTTGAGAAGGTGTACTAAAAGGTATTGAAATAAACCGCTTTTCTTTACTACTTCTACACGATTCTCCCCATCCGCCATCATGATGTTGAATCATTTCTAACCACCGTGCTGCTTTTTCCAGTGCCGGGTGATTCCCTGACAGACCATTTGCTCGCAGGCCTGTTACAACAGCCCATGTACCATATATGTAACAAACTCCCCATTTTCCATACCAAGAACCATTTTGTTCTTGATTGCGTAGAAGCCACTGCATTGCACGATGTAAATCATCAGTCCTTATTTCATTTGGCGCATTCGTTCCAAAAAATTCTAGTACCCTTCCCGTTATATCTGGTGTAGACGGATCAAGAATCATATCTTCTGCATTATCGAGAGGAACATGCGTAAACATATGCTTATCAACATCCTTCTCAAATGCTCCCCATCCGCCATCTTTATTTTGCATCCCAAGAATCCAATGTATCCCGTTATTCCAAGCTTGTTTTACTTTCTTATCTTTCTTCGCAATGTAAGTAAGTGAGCGTAGTACTGCTGATGTATCATCACAATCTGGCACAATTGTATTCATATCAGTAAATCCCCATCCGCCAGGAGACAAAGAAGGTGCATGAATATGCCAATCTCCATAAGAAGTATGCTGCTTCTTTAATAAATAACGATTTGCTCGTTCAATCATCGCATCATCTTCTGACACATTTGCTTCTTGCAGAGCATAACTTAAAAGAGCAGTATCCCACACCGTTGAAGGTGAGTTTTGCAAATGGGCACCATTTTTTGTATTCCATATGTACGACTGTATCCCTGATACAGCTTTCTCAATAATAGGAGAATGTATAGAATGACCGAGAGCAAGGAGAGCGTAAATCATATAAAAAGTAGCGCTCGCATAAGTGTAAAGTGTTCCATTTCCTTCTATACGTTCTAGCATAAAACGTTCCGCTGCTTTATATCCTTTATGATGAAGAGAATATGGATAAGAAATTAGCTTTTTTCCTTCTGATAAAATTGTTTGGAAAACAGAAGAGCGTTTATAATGAAACCAATTTGATTTATTCGCACCCACTATGTGACTAAGATTAGGAATAATATTTTCTTCTATTACAAATTTCTTATTCATACAAATGAGCGTTGGAACAAAATGAATACGTGCAGAATTACTCACTTCATACATACTAAACGGGGAATGATCCGGTAGAAAGAAAAAAGGCATAGGAAAATAAAACAATGCAGGGTAATTGTATTGCCCATGTAAGGCTAACATAAACTTCGTCATAAAGTGAGCTTTTGTAATGCCACCTTGTTCACGAATAAATTGTTCTGCACGGCGCATCGTACGGTCTTCTTTCTTAAATTGCCTAGAAGCTAACAATGCAGTATACACTTGAATTGTAGCTGAAAGATTTCCATTCAGCTCATCTTCATACAATTTCCATGTCCCTTCATTTGCTTGTAAAGAAATAAGTCTTGTCACAAATGGCTCTATTTCTTTTTCTCTTCGTAACATACGTAATAATAGAATCATATGACAATCGGTTAATGGGGATCCTTCAAAACAAAAACGCCATGTTCCATCTCTTTGCTGCATCGTACGTAACGCTGTAATTTGTCTCTCCATCTCCTGTTTTACTTTGTCATACAGCAGCATAGATGTCCCCCCTCTTCATTGAATCCATATACAATATTCAATAACATACGTAAATATGTGCAAAACAAAAAAGCAAAGTGAAGTTGATTCCTCACTTTGCTTACGAACAATACCAAATCGCAACAACAATTCCTAAAAGCGCCCCTATAACGACTTGATATGGCGTATGACCGACAAGTTCATTCAATTTTTTATACTCCGTTTGTCTCCCATGGAAAAAATCATTTAAAATTTTCGCTTGTTTACTTACAGCAAGTCTCACTCCAGATGCGTCATACATGACAATAATCGCAAAAATCGTCGCAATAGCAAATACGGAGCTCGTAATTCCTTCTTCAATCCCGATTGCTATTGCTAATGCTGTGACAGTGGAAGAATGAGAACTCGGCATTCCGCCAGAAGCAAAAAACTGTGCAAAATCAAATTCTCTCTTTTTTATCAAAGTGATTATAACTTTTGTAAGCTGTGCTAAGAACCAAGCAATCACTGCAGACATTAATGGGTTGTTATGTAAAATTGTTTCCATACTTCGCACCTCACCGCTTATAATGGAATATCCTTCCTTACTTACATTATAAAGAAAACGGCATACATAATACTATGCCGTTTTACGAAACTTTTGCAGATTTATTTTTTATAAATTTCGGCTGCTTATTTAACATAAATTTCGTTTTCGCTATCGAAAATGTAAATAATGCAATCCAAATAAAGAAAAATGCTATCATATGAGTCGCAGTAAAATGTTCATGAAAGACGAAAATTCCTAATACAAGACTGATTGTCGGTGCAATATATTGCAAAAATCCAACCATTGATAACGGAATAAGCTTTGTACCTTTTGCAAAATATAAAAGTGGTAATGCAGTAACAATACCAGCACCCGCTAAAAGTAACGTCGACGTAATTGAAACTGATCCAAACGAACCAATTCCTTGAACACCTAACATTCCTAAATATACAAGAGCAATTGGCATTACAAGCATCGTTTCCATCGTGAGCCCAATCATTGAATCATAATCTAATAATTTCTTTGATAAACCATATAAACCAAATGTACATGCTAACGAAATCGCAATCCACGGAATGGATCCATAGTGAACTGTTAAAATTGCAACCCCAAATGCCGCTAACCCTACGGCAACATATTGCCAAAAATTGAGTTTTTCTTTTAAAACGAGCGTGCCAAGTAAAATACTAACAAGCGGATTAATATAATAACCTAGACTTGCTTCGATGACATGATTATGATTAACAGCCCATATGTACACAAACCAGTTCCCGCTAATTAATATAGAAGCAGCAGTTAATGACATGAATAATTTAGGACGTTTAAAAAGTTGCACAAGCTCATTCATAAATTGACCAAAACGTTTGCAAATCAATAAAACAAGTAACATAAAAGCGAATGCCCAAACGATGCGATGAGATAAAATTTCTTCTGCAGGAACTTCATCTATCAGTTTCCAATAAAGCGGCAGAACTCCCCACATCATATATGCACTTGCCGCATATATAATCCCCTTTTTTTGCGCTTCCATTTGACTCCCCTCTTTTCTTTTTCTTCATTATAAAGTGTCCATCTACCTTTTTACAATTTTCCACTACATAACTTTTTCACACGGACCTTTCTATAATATCCAAAAGATATATGTCTCCGCAGCCGCAAGAAATGGAATACCAAACACAAACTTATTTTTATGTGTCTTATGATGAAACATATACATCCCAATCCAAGCTCCAATTCCTCCCCCTGCTGCCGCGACTAAAAACAGCGTACTCTCTGGCGTACGCCACTGTTTCTTCTTTGCTTTTCTTTTATCTAGTCCCATCATCATAAAAGCGAGAACATTGATAAGTACAAAATAACTCCATTTCAACATATTATTAAAACCTCTTTCATACATTTTTTCAATCTATTATTTATCCCGCACTAACGGGCAGTAAGACCCCACTGATGGAAGTTTCACTTTATTATACACTCATTTTATTTTTTAGTTTTATAAATATGTAACAATGATTTTATCTAATCAAACAAAAAATATTGACTACGATAATTATTTTGTGATATTATAAATAATTTTACTTATCATCTTATATATGATAAACTTAGAAAGGTTACCATATATGGAGGTGGATTATTTGTTTCAAATTGGCGATAAAATTGTTTATCCAATGCACGGAGCAGGTGTGATTGAAGCCATAGAAGAAAAAGAAATCCTAGGAGAAAAACAAAAATATTATGTAATAAGAATACCCATTAGTAATATGGAAGTAATGATTCCGATGAAAAAAATGATACAATCACGTATACGATTAATTGCCGATATGCTTACATTAGAAAATGTATTACTTATTTTTCAGTACGGCGAATCAGATAATTCACTCTCATGGAAGCAAAGATATACCCAAAACATGGAGAAAATGAAGACGGGTGAAATACAAGAAGGTGCTGAAGTAGTTCGCGACTTAATACGTAGGAATAAAGTAAGAGCGCTTAATACAAGTGAAAAACAAATGTTAGACAACGCACAAAAAATTTTAATTAGTGAATTGAGTTTAATTAAAGGAATTACTGAAAATCAGGCAATTGATTTGTTAAATACGAAAGTCGGTTAGGTAAAGAACCCCTTTTAAAACCGTTTTGAACTTGATTTTAAATTATATAAGATACCTAAAACGACAAAATAGCCTAACATCTATTTTGTTTTTTTTTTGCTTTATGTACCTCAATATGATATGATTACAAATACGATTTGATTATAGGAACATTACCCTCTAAGAAAAAATTCTTTTTCCTCTAAATGAATTATTCTCACCACTTTTTATTCCCATACTTCTAAGTATACGATGAGGTTCATTTATCCAAGCATTGTTTTTGGATATCCCGATTCATACTGGCACGGTCATCGGAGCCGTAAGGACGAAAGAGAGGTAGGGCTTTCGTTGTTTTGAGGTTTCAAAAACGATAATGAACATTTACTGTTCTTATCTTCCATTTTAACGTAAAAATGATAATAGATTTAAATATATGCTTATATTTGCTCGGTTCATATAAATAGGAAACACATCTTTAGGAATATTTTAAAAGTTTTTTATATGAAAACAATCAGGACAGTAAAATGGTTTAATAGCGAAAAAGGATTTGAATGTACGAAAGTAATGTTACAGTAAATTGCATTCAAACAAGTTAACAGAGGTCAAAACCTAAGAATGTTGTAAAACTATAAGAAAACGAAAAGAACATGCAACAGTTTGCTGCATGTTCTTTATTATTCTTCTACAGTTTCTCTTTCATCTCCACTGATACATTCATGAATTGATTGACTCTCTTTCTCCTCCATACAAATCATCGCATGATAAATTTCTGAATATAATCCAAATACTTGGTACACACTTCCAAGAAACGGCATAAGAATCCCTCTTTTCCAAATAATAAATTCCAAAGTTAAGGATTCCCTATCTTTTCTTAAACATTCGCATTTGTATCTTCCTCTTCTATTTGAACATTAAGAAGGTGTAACCATTTCTTATACGGTGCACTGTTTGGATCTACAAATTCTTTTGCATATGAGCGATTCCATAGTTGCTTTACAAATAAAGTCGCTTCTTTTTTTGCCGCTGCTTCCGCTCCAGTCCCGTAATAAGCTTTAAAATATTGTTCAATTTCATCAACAAGTAATCGTAATAACTCATCAGATGTTTCTTCTAACGTCGGATCATATTTCGCTTCCTTATCGTACATCAAGATAACATCTAAGATATTATGAACATGTTCTTTTCGCAGCCATCTTATATCTTGCGCACCTAATACAAATGAATGTGTATATAAATGTCCTCCGTGCTGCAATGCTTTTCCCTGTTCTTCTTCAAAACGAGAAATGATATTTTCATATATAAATGGGTTATGAAGCAATGCACGGTGCAATTTATACCCTTCATTTGTTACATTTTTCCCCATCGATTGAATAAGAGAACTTCGGCCCACTCCGTTATATTGGTGAACGAACTGACCATCCACAGCAGCAAGACTAATCCAACGATATATATATGCATACAATAAAGCACGATTACACTTATCATAATCAAGCTTCGTTTGTGTTACATTTAAATCTGGCATAAAAGCAGGTAAGTGCCAATACTTATCAAGATGCGGTGTTAAATTCGATTTACGAACGTTTAATTTATTTACGCGGCGATAATAGGATTGAAAGTAATCTCCCTTCTCGTTCACATAACCGTTTGCAATATGCCCAGACGATAATTTCGGAAAATCTTGCAGCGACAATCCATAATGCGCACGGTAACATACAATTTCATACGGTGAAAAAGCTTCATCAACTGTTTCTTTTTCCTGGAACATCTCTTGTAACGTCTCTTCATTTAACTCTTGATGAATAAGCGGATGAATACCCCAATATTGTAATTCACGATGATGCGCAACTTTCGGTATAAATGGACTTGCAAGATGCAGCAAATCTTCAATTTTCTCACTTACATACTCTGTCATATCACGCTTTTGAATAGCCGCTTCTTTTCGCAGTGCTTCAATAATATTTAATTCTAATTTATCTCGGTAGCGATCTTGCAATTCCTGCTCACAATACGTTAAAATATGTTTCCGATAAAAATCTTCTACTTTTTGTGATTGTCCTTCCTCTACCTGCGCTCCCCTGCAATATTCACGATATAAACTCATATAAATTTCAGCAGATATCTCTTTTGGCAGCACACCATTGTTTACATGGTGATGAATATCGTTCCACATTTCTTCCTGCATTCGCTCATCTGCTAATACGTATACATTTGTTGGATTTGTTTTTCCCTCAAATTCTTTACTACGTTTTTGAATGTCTAATAATAAATTTTCACGAGTTTCTTGTAAATTATCAAAGAAACGCTCCCAATATTGAATCATTTTATCTACAGCCTGATATAAAGATTGATAAACAAGCTCTAATAACATTTCTTTTCGATATTCATTTAATTTGTGTATATATTGAGTTATAATATCTTGAAATTCTTTTCGAAATGTCCGCTGTTCATTGTGAAACATTTTTCCAAACCAATTTTGTTGCTGCGTCAGTTCAACACGTCTAACAGCTGTTACCGTTCCTTCAATATTGCTCACATTAAATTTTTTATCATAATTTTGGATAAGACTGCGTTTCTGTTCATTATTTTCATGCAGACGATTCATTTTTTCGGTTAACAATTTACGAATTTCATATAACATGTAACGTGCAGCGACAGGATGAACAGGATCTGTTTTCTTTAAAAACCATGTATTCAACTGATATGACTGTCCCTCTGAACCGCTTGGTGTAAATCGATCAGTTTCAACCATATCATATATCAATGTAGTTACATGCTCATGTACACGGCTTGGTATCGCATACGCATATAAACGTACAGCGTGGTCCACCCGTGCCACTTCACCTTTCATTTGTTCAGTGATTTTCAGCTTTGCAGCTGAAATTTTACACTCTCGCTGCAAGCGATTTAACTCTTCATCTTTTTGTACCGTACGCTGCACATAATTTTCTACCGCTTCTAAAAATAATTTTGATTTTGATATACCAATTTTTCCGCCTTCTGCTCCTTCGCGCGTTTCATAATACATTTGCTTATAAAACACATGCGCCTGTTCTGGACGAGTCGCCAAATGTTCTAAATCTTCTAAGAAACTTTTTCCTCGCTCGGGTTTTTCACGCTGCATACCGCGGCGAACGTCTTGCTCATACCGGCTTTTCTTATCTTGAAAAAGTCGATCTAAATGAAGCCACGATTCATCTAGCCCTTGCACTGCCCATTTTAAAGCGCAGTAACGAAGAACATTTTCGTATGGATAAATAAGTTTTGCAGCTCCTGCTCCGCAATAACGAGCTTTACCATTTGAATCAGCAAGTTGTTGAATTTGATTATCTTCTTGCGCAAAATGACTCGTTGACATTGGACTAAATAATTGTAAATAAATTGTATTTGTCATTTGTTCCATATAATCAGACAAACTATGCAAATGGTGACCATGTAAATTTTCATAATCATATAAGAAGCAATAATTATATGGTAAATGATGCTGCATAATGGTGTGATTTGTGCGTCCGTCTTCATCTACTTGATCCGGACGATATTCTAACTCAATTGTAACGCCCCCGCGACGTGATAATTCTCCTGTAGATCCTAAAGTAATTGCGTGTAATTCTTTTAATGATGCATACCCGTTTGCCTGCACCGTTTCAAATTCTTTTCCGCTAATTGTGCGTGTTTTGACGAGAACATCAGGAAGTAAAAAAGCACCGCGAATTAAAATGTTGTGATGTTGCAACTTTTTCCGAAGCATTTCTCGTAAATATAGAGCGATTTGCAAAAACATACCGGAACCTGTGCCACCAGCTAATGACGTAACAATAATAACGCGCACACCGTATTCTGTTGTATCACTTGTTACCGGAAAAATCTTCTCAATTTCTTGCCAAAAAGCTGTTAATTTATCTTCCTTCATCGCTGCGCGAAGTGCTAGGCGAGAAATAACCCGAAGTTGACCCGCACCTTCTGTTAATGGTTTATCTAGTACAGTCGGGTCAATCGGAAACCAATCTGGAATCGTTGGATCTTCCGCCATATATTCACGCGGTGTTTTACTAGAGCTCGTTTGTGTCACAAATTTACGAATATGCTGAAAGTGACTTAACGTATTAATATCTGTATCAAATACGTGCATCGCTACTTTTTTACGCCGTTCTTTCGGAAGCTTTCGGTAAATATCATGCGTAACCGTACTTCCAATTCCCCCGAGTCCAATTAAAATTGTTGGCACTTGAAAATCCATGTGAACCACCTTCCTATTTATCCCGTTATCCCGATATTTGCGGGCAGTAACACCCCCACCTCAAGATTCAGAGAGAAGCGAAGAAAATAGGTGACGGATAACTGCCCATAAAAGCCCGATTAGTGAGAGCTTTCCATCATCGGGAGATAACCCCCACTGATGGAAGTTTCACTTTATTCACATTCATATCTATATACTTCTTTTCCATAGCCGCGATCAATAACAACCATTTCGTTCGGATATAACGTTTTATACTCGCGTCCTGCTTCTTCATCTGTTAGGACCATACCATCAATCACCATGCCTGGTACTTGAGAATCTTTCGTAACAAATATAGATTTTGAGCCTTTTTTTGCAATAAACGTAACAGATTGCACTGTTTTCCGCTCCGCTCGAAATGGAATACCAAAATAATGATTCCACCATTTCGTTCGCAGTGGCTCTGGTTCAGATTTATATAACCAATCTTCCGCAATAGATTGATCCCATTCATAATACATAAGCGCTTTCCTATGAAAACGCGGGCGAACTATCCATCCAACAACAAGAATCGTAATAATGAATAAGATTATACTAAATGGTAAAACGAACTGAAAAATGGTCGCATAACGCTCTAAAAAAGGAACGTCAATAATAGACAACGAAATTTGTTTACTAGCTTTTTGCGATTGTGAATCTCGTAATGTGATGGTAGCTTCTATGATGCCAGTATCTGTAAAATTAAACGTGTTGGAGTAATAAGGACGAGGATATACATATATTTGTTTTCTATTTTGCTTTAGTTCATAGTTGATAGATTTATGAAATGTAATAGTAGCCGTTTTCAACAATTCCCTTACTTCTGCTTCTGACATTGATTCTTCATTTAGTAGTGGTTGTATAATAAATGGTGCGCTATGCTCTAAATTTGTTACTTTTTCTTTATAATTCGTTGTAACAACTTTTAATGATAGTTTTGGTTTTGGAACGGATTGAATGTGGAATTCTTTCGTTTGGCGATAAAACCCTTTTATATTCATGTGCACATTTCCATGCACCGCGTCTCTCCCTATTTTTGTTTCATAGTAGAAGACTTTTCGTTTCCCATCCCATTGCATCGAATGCATTTGATTATTTATTTCTATTTGAGCAGTAAAATATGAAGCATCTACCGGTACATTTGTTGGTTTTGCTTCTATAATTGCTGTTTGATTTTCATAGATTTGTTCTGTTTCTTTTTTCGGGTCCTTTCCTTTTTCATATATGGAAACGGTATAATCTAATGCTGGTTCTACTAGTACTTTCATATTTTCCTTTGTCACTGCTTGATCAATTTCTACCATATATGTTCCTGGTTCCATTACAGCATTGTTTTTAGGCATAATATGAGTAATTCCACCATATAATCCCATTCCCGCCGGTGCTTGAATCGAAAATCTCGATTGTAAATTGAGTGATCCTTGTATATTTTGGACACGATACGGTATGTTCTGAGAAGATTGACCAACAAGCGTAATTCGTTTTAACGGAAATGGTGTTGTAATTTCAATCTTGTTTCCTACTATATTTGTTTTTACCGCTTCTTCTACTGATGAAAATGGATCACGATTCGCTATTAAAGCAGCAGCTTGGTTGACGCTGTGGATAACACCATCTTCTCCACTTGTGGGGAACACGATTCCATTTATCTGTTGTTTCCAAATAACTTTAAAGACGTTCATTTGTGCTTGTTCTTGCGCCCCTAAATTTTCTTCCATTGTAATTAATACTGCATGTAAAGAAATATTTTTTTCTTCCATTTCTTTTTTAAAAGTACTGAGCGTTTCCGAAATCCTTTTTTTCCCACTATCATCTTGTTTTTCTAGCTCATTAAACGCTCCATCTGTTAGAATAATAAGCCAAAATTCACGATTGGCATTTTCCTGAGCTTGCCTCTTAATAGATTGGATAGCTGTTTCCACCGATTGAAAAGGTGTGTTAACATGTTCATTCCATTTTTGAATCTTTTCAATTTCCTCTTGCCGTTTGTTATTTGCTAGAGAAACTGTTATTTCTTGCGATGGATGACTCATTGGTACATAGGAAAACGTATCTTTTTCATCTAACAATGCAATCAAACTTTGCAATGCATAATTTGCATACTTCCAGCGATCATTATTACGCATACTACCAGAATCATCATACACAAGTGAAACAACACGCTGCCTCGCTTCTTCTCCTTTCGCTAAACTAGAAAAAGGACAAATACATATGAGTAGTAAAAACAAAATAGATGTGGCTATGATTCGAATATGCATGTTGAAGCTTCGCCACCTTTGTAGACAAATTCCTATGTTTAAACTTATGAGAAGAAATACAAGATATGACTTGTATTTCGAAAAACGAATGAGAGTATAATATTATTATGTAAACTATTATTTAATAAAAAACTGCTCATTTGCAGTTTTTTATTTTCTTCTAACTTTCATCACAATTTGCTTTCTCACCCAATATTTTTGCCACTTCTCATTAAAGTACATTTCAACTTCCTATGCCCTATATATCCGGTTTTAATTATATTCGTTTCTATAGAGTAATGAAAAACTGACATTTATACTTTAGAGTTTGTATGTAATAGTAATAACCAAAGCTCCGCTCTATAATTTATTGTAGTTTACATAATTAAATTATTTTAACTTTAGTATATTTTTTAGATTTTCATAAGATATCGCCTCTAATTTTCTTTTTCCTCTACCTTCTATCGTTTCTGCCATACATAAAGCATTCCAAATCGCCTCTTCTACGGCTTCAATTGTCATTGCAAATAAATGAGAAATTTCTTTCCCATCTTCACGCAAAAAGTGATACTGTAATGATTCTGTAGTCGGCGTATGAGAAATACGATGTGCTGTTGAAAAGGCAATCACAATATCCCCGCTCCCATGCGCTCCGTAAGAACCCGCCTTTGCAAGTCCAAAAGTTGCTCGCTTTGCTATGCGATGTAATTGTCTATCACTTAACGGCGCATCGGTTGCTATAACAATCATGATAGAGCCATCTGGCAAAGTTTCTTCGTTCTCTTTTTGAATATATAAATCTTCTTTTCTCCCAAAATTCGTAACAACTAGAACCCCCACTGTATACGTATCTTTTGTAAAAGTTATTATGCGTGAGCTTGTACCAATTCCGCCTTTATATCCAAAACACGCCATTCCCGTACCAGCTCCCACACATCCTTCTTCCACTGGGCCATTCTTTGCGTTTGTAATGGCCTCAATTGCATGCTGGGACCTTACATAAAGCGTTCGAATGTCATGTAAGTATCCATCATTACATTCTCCAACAACAATGTTTACAGTTCCAGTTGTATCACCAATTTCCTCATTCCGCTCTAGCATATATCGTAATGTCCCTTCTAATACCGGAGCAACTGCAAATGTATTGGACAGCATAATCGGACTTTCAAGTACACCAAGTTCTTGTATTTGGATGGTTCCAATCGTTTTTCCAAAGCCATTAATAATATAAGAACTAGCGAATACTTTTTCACGAAACATATTTCCATCATGCGGTAAAATCACCGTGACACCAGTACGAATATGCATTTCTTCCTTCAAAGTAACATGCCCTACTAAGACACCTTCTACATCAGTAATGGCATTCCATTTTCCAACATCATATCTTCCAACTTTGATTCCTAATTCACGTAACCGTACTCGCTTCATACTTTCACCTTTTTCTTAATTTTCTATCTTTTATTATAACAAAAATGAGAGTGCTATCTGTATGCACTCTCATTGTTTTACGTATATTTCTACAACTGGATTTTCTTTGTGATCAGCATGAAGACGAATGTTACTTTCTTTTACATTATAGATATCCGCCAATAGTAATACTGTTAATATGTTAGGAAATTTGCTATCTGTGCCATATTTTCGTTCAAGTGCTTCCTTATATTCGAACGCAAGATCTCCTTGGATATATGTATACACTTCAAATCCATCTTGTAAATCACAGACAATACTATCAATAATATCTGCTCCAACTTGACGTGTCATTTCTTTTCGTAGTGCATCTGTCAATGCATCCCATGATATTTCGTACGTTTGAAATGTATCTGAATGATTCATTTTTTTCGCTCCTTTTTATCTCACTCTAACAGGGAGTAGGATTTTTCATTACTAGAAAACAGTCCTTCCCTATCATTCCCGTTTTTCACCGCAATTATGATGGCATAGACAAACGTACAAGCCACTCTTGTCCCTTTATCATATCGTAATATTGGAAAGAGAAAGGAGCGAAATTATATGTATTCTCATCAGCATTATCATACATGTCGGCGATATTATGGGCGAGTCGTACGTATTGAAGATTATGAAGGCAATATCCATATTGGAAAAATTGTTGATATAACGGATGAATCGGTATGGATTGAACCCGTTCATCGCAAGCGATTTGACCACGGGTTTGGCTATGGTGGCGGTGGCGGCTGTGATTTCTGCGGTGGTTTAGGTGAATGTAACAATTGTGGATTTGGATTTGATGGACGTAGATCTGGTAGATCTGGTAGATGTGATAGATGTGGATTTGATGAATGTAGATGTGGATTTGGTGGATTTGGGGCCGTTGAACTTGGTTTTGGATTTATTTTCGGTATTGCATTAGCTGCTTTATTTTTCATTTAAAAAAAGCCAACATATTGTTGGCTTTTTTTAATAAATTTACGGGGAATGAAGTTCACCATTAATCAAAGTTTCACTTTATTTTTGACAAATAAAAATTCGGTGCCCTAATATATGCTTGTATTGATGTGAAATATGTTCATGCGCAATCCATGCATTATACAAATCTTGTGAAATAATATCCGATATATCCCACTCTGGTTCTTCTACATGTGCAGAAATCGTTGCTGCAATGGTTCCGCCTCCAAGTACACGTACTGTTGTAAAATTTGCTTGTTTAAAGAGTACAATCCATTCTTGCGCTGTTAACAGCTGCTCCATTCCATATAAAGTTAATATATTTTTTTCCTCATGCAATGGTAAGTGTTGCTCGATTACCAATTCAATAACAAGCAGCATCCCATTACATTGTAATACACGATAACATTCATCTATCGATTTCCTTTTATTTGTAAATGCAAGAACGGACTCTCCTAATACAATATGAAACATTTCATCACGAAACGGTAGTGCCTCTACACTCCCTGCAATGAGCTCAATATTTACTCCATCCTTATACCATCTTTTCTTTGCTTTTTCAATCATCGTTTCATTTATTTCAACTGCACTTACAATAGAGCCATACTGTTTTGCAATATAGGAAGCTGTCCTGCCTGTTCCACAACCAATCTCTAATAATTTTGTATGCTGTCCTAATGAAAGCTGCGCTAACAATTGCTTTGTTAACGTAAAACCTCCCGGATGTGCACTGCCAATACCAAACGCTGCTAGGAAATCTAAATAAGAATATTGTTTCATATCCATCTCCTTCTATCTCACATTTAACGGGCATATTCAGAAAAACAAAGGATATAGATAGAAGATTTCTGCCCGGAAAAACTTAATTAGTAGGATTGACTATCATAAATGACAACATTCATTAATGATAGTTGTCATTTATTGTAGTACTGCATATGTATTCATTACACTTCAAAATGTGCACATAGAGAAAGAGGATACGTTACCGCATCCTCTTTTTAAATAATTATTTATCTTCTTTTTCAGTGATATATGTCCACTTGTAGCTGAAATCACCACCAACATTATGCTTAATAATGTTGTGTACAGTTGGACGTTGTAAGTAAGAAGTTCCACGTTGGTACAGCGGTGCAATTGCAGCATCATCAAGTAACATCTTCTCAGCTTTCGCAAGTTGTTCCCAACGAGTTTTCTCTTGTGTTAATAATTCTGTTTTACCTTTTTTAACAATGTCATCGTACTCTTTATTTGAGTAACTCATTTGGTTATGAGAGTTTGTTGTTTCAAACATATCGATGTATGTCATTGGATCTGCATAGTCAGGACCCCAACCAGCGTAAGAGATATCAAAGTCTTGATCTGTTTCTAGTTTTAGTTTTTGCTTAAATGGTTGATTTTTCAAGTTAATTTTTAAGCCTGGTAAGTTTTTCTCTAATTGCTCTTTTAAGTACTCACCAATTTTCTTCGCATTATCAGTATCGTAGTTTAATAATTCAAGTGTTACTTCGTCTTTACCTAACTCTTTCTTCGCTTCATCCCAAAGTTTTTTCGCTTCTTTCGGATCATATGATACAGATTTTACATCTCCATTGATTTTACGGAAATCTTTATCATCTGGACCTTTTACGAAGTCAGCTGGTACAAGATAGTCAGCTGGTTTAGAACCATCATTTAAGATTACATTCGCCAACGCTTGCTTATCGTATGCTTTTGCGATTGCTTGACGAAGTTTCTCATTTTTAAGCGGCGTGTCTTGTTGTTTCAGACGTTTTTCGTTTAATCGTAAGAAGAATGTAGATGGCTCTAAATAGGTTCCAAATTCATCTTTCTTCGATTTATATTTATCAACATATTCAGCACTTAAAGCAACGCGATCAGCTTCGCCGCTTTCATATAAGTTAACACGAGTAGATAATTCTTTTACAACGTTAAAGTTGATTTCGTCTAACTTAACTGTGTTCTTGTCCCAATATTGATCATTTTTCTTCAGCTTCCAACCTTGCTCGTGTTTCCACTCTGTCATAGCGAATGGACCATTGTATACTAGAGTGTCTGCTTCTAAACCGTATTTATCGCCTTTTTCTTTTACAACCTTTTCATTTAACGGATAGAAAGAACCGAATGTTGTTAATTCAATAAAATATGGCACTGGGTTGTCTAATTGCACTTCTAATGTATTGTCATCAACAGCTTTTACACCTAAAGAATCAACTGGTGCTTTGCCTTCGTTGATTGCCTGTGCATTTTTCACATCATACATAATAAATGCGTATTCAGCAGCTGTTTTTGGATCTAATAAACGTTGCCATGCAAATACGAAATCTTTCGCTGTTACAGGATCGCCATTTGACCATTTCGCATCTTTGCGAAGCTTAAACGTATATGTTTTGCCATCATCGCTCTTTTTATACGATTCCGCCATACCTGGAGTTGGTTTTTGGTCTTTATCCAGGCGATATAATCCTTCCATTACGTTATTTAAAGCAAGGAAAGACACTGCATCTGTTGCTTTAGAAGAGTCCATAGACGGAATCTCTTGCGTTTCTAGTAAGTTTAACACTTGTTTTGATGCTAACTTACCTTCTGTTTTTTTCTCTTCATTTTTTGGCTCTGTGCTTGCTTTTTTGTCCCCCGACCCTGAACATGCTGTTAAAGCCACGCTCATTGCCAACACTGGCGCTACTACAGCTGAGATTTTTTTAATCTTTTTCATTTTGTACCCTCCCTAATTTTATGTACGATACTACTTGTGAGAAACTTTTTTTGATAACTTTATGTTTCTATATAGTTATCAGAAAATTTCTATTAATTAATATTCTACTAATTTTTTTGATTTTGTAAAGTGTTATTATTAAAAAAATTTAAAAAATTATTTTATTACAGTAATATTTATAATCATTCTGTAAAATAACTCAAGAAAAAAGACATCCCTTTACTATGTGGATGCTTAAATCCTTTTATTTATTACTATTTATTACTATTTTTCCAAAAAAACATATAAAACAATCATTTACAATATATTGCATTCTTATACATATCCTCTTTATGATTCTTTCATTTTATTCTCTTGTATTTCCAGCAAAACTTTCTCATGTTTTGTCTGACAATTTTATTTTTACTCTTCGTAACAATAGCAACACTCTTATTATTTCTTACACTATATAATTACGGACTTCTAACATAAAGTGAAACTTCCATCAGTGGAGGTTTTCTTCATCCCCCACTGATGGTTAGTTGAACCAATCGGGCTTTTACGGGATAAAGCGATCGATACTAACCAAAAACGCTAATCCTTTTTACAAAATAACTTCCAGTGTGGAAAATCCATCGCCATTAACTGTTACTGCATCCTTTCATTATTCTTTATTAAAATTTTGACTTTGTTAAAGAACATTATTGATTTTTCTTATTGAACAAACGGAGCAGGATAGTTAGAAGAAGGATTAGGGCATTAAGTATGGAATAAATTTCTTAAATAACAAATAAAGGAGCGTATATAATGCATAAAAACGAATATGAATGGGTCAAACAAACTCGAGCCGTACTTCTTGACTTTTGTAGAGAACTAGAACCAAATGACTTTACTCGCCAAATGGGGTTCGGTTGGCAAAGCGTGCGAGACACACTGGTACACATAGCAGACTGTTATAATGCTTGGCTTGGCTCATTTGTTTTATTAAAAACGAAGAAACCACTCACTTCAAAGGAAGACCTGAAACAACTCGGTTTGAACGAAATAAAAGTACGCTTTGAACATATAGATTCTCTTGTAAATGAGGTATTTGAAGTACTTGCCCATCACATGAATGAGCCGATTCAGAGGGAGATTCCTTGGAGAGAAGAAGGAGAAACGTTATCAATTACACCTGGTAAATTGCTAACGCATGCAATCACTCACGAATTCCATCACAAGGGACAGATTTCAGCTATGATACGCCAGATGGGGTATGAACCTCCAAACACAGATGTGTTAGGAACTAGTGATTAGGGAGAATACGTGTGGTGCTTCATTTGTTGAAAACAGAAAGTAAAAAGCATGGCACCAACATATGTGAGGCTGTTTTTAAGCAGCCTTTTTTGTTTGTAATACAACAGAGAGCGAATTCATTCGTCCCTCCCAGCGAATCTGAAAGGTAATTTGAGGAACCAGAAGATGCAGTGTTTTTAGTTCTTCACATACGAAAAAGTTGATGAATCCGTCTATTTCTTTTTGTACCAAATCAATACTAAAGTTTAACAGAGCTAAAATTTTAACAATAACATATTTTATTTATCAGAAATAAATATTACTATTTTTAAAATACATAAATCATTACAATAATAACTGATTCCAGAAAAAAACAAACAACCTTACCCTAATTGAATATCGTGGTAAGGTTGCTTAAATACTGTTTCATAATATTTACCTAAAAGGGCTGATACTAGTCCACCACATCAGATGAACTCTTTTTACTATCTACCTAAAAAAGCCAATTCACCTCTTCTTTTTATTAGATCATCATAAAGGCAAATCTCTTCTCTTAAAAACAAGAACAGAAATTATAAAAAGAATAATCGCTACTATAAGTAAACCAATACTTGTCGGCCATATATTATAGGTTCCATCAACAATTTCTTGTGGGCGATACAGGCTAAATATAGATAAATTTCTCATCCATTCCAATTTATCACTCAATTTCCCTAACATATCCAATCCATAAAACAATACTGTTATACCTGTAGAAATACTTAATGCTTTCTTTTCATCATCAAATAAACAGGAAAAGAAAAATGAATATGCACAAATAACAAGAAATACAAGTCCGCCAAGAAAATTGAGTTTAAAAAATAATACTTTATCAAGGGATACTTTTTCAATTAGCCATTCTGCCCCAACTAAACCGCCAAGATAAGTAGCCATAACGATCGTAAATAACCCTATGATTAAGACAGATGCTTGTGTCAAAATTACCTTTGTACGCGAAACAGATGTAGATAATAAATAAGCCATTGATCCTCTATCAACTAGATAAGCAACTAGTTTTGTCGATGCTAAAATACTATACACCATCAACAACAAAACAAAGATCAAACCATAATATTCTCCGGCTAAAAAATCATTCAATTGTTCAATCCCTTTTTCAAATCCCACTGCTTTTAATACCCCTTGAGGCATCGCTTTCAGTATTTCATCTAATCCCTTTACAGATGAGAATGATGGAAAGATCCAAATTAGTAACCATAAATAAAGAACTGAACCAATAGCATAGTTCAAAATCATTTTGGCATTCGCTTTTAAACTAGCAACAAATAACGCTTTACTCATAACCGATTTGCTCCTTCCTCATCATAGTAATGCATAAAGATATTTTCTAAATCCATTGTTCTCATCTGAAAACCAATTACATCGTGCTGCGCTAATGTTTGAAGAAGTTGATTATAATTTCCCTGTACAATAATCGAAGCTGTATTCCCTTGCACGCTATCAATTTGTAGTGCCGTTTTCTTTAATGCTTGCAATTGTTCTTGTGAGGATACTGTCACATCAATAACTTGCCGTTGTTTTGCTCTCAAATCATGAATATTTTCTACTGTGAGTAACTTTCCATCTTTAATAATCCCTACACGATCACATGTCCGTTCAATTTCTGTAAAAATATGAGACGACATAAAAATTGTTTTTCCTCTTTGTTTTTCTTCTAATATAAGATCAACAAATAACTGCTGCATAAGCGGATCTAAACCTGAAGTCGGTTCATCTAAAATGAGCACTTCCGGATCGTGCATAAAGGCTGCTACAATCCCTACTTTTTGCTTCATCCCTTTAGACATTTTTCGAATGGGCGTTTTCACATCAAACTGAAAGCGCTCAATTAATTCATCACGTCGACTATTACTTTTCATACCACGCATTCCTTGCATAAGTTGCAAAAATCCCAATCCATTCATGCCTTCTATAAAAGAAATCTCTCCTGGTAAATATCCAACCCTTTTTTGAATATCAGCCGCATCCTTCCAGCAATCCAATCCGAACATTGTCGCTGTTCCAGAAGTAGGTTGTATAAATCCCATTAAATTACGAATTGTTGTTGATTTCCCTGCTCCGTTTGGTCCTAAATAACCAAATACTTCGCCTTCTTTTACTTGAAATGAAACATCAAATAAGCCTTTCCCGTTTGAAAATTTTTTCGTGACATTTTGAACGATTAACATTATCCCACCTCATTTTTTGAAATATTATACATTTTATATTTCAAAATTATTATACTCCTCTGTTATAAGAGAATCAATATTTTTTGAAATTTATTAAAGCCCATATTTCAAAAATATTGTTTCCTTTCTTATCATCTTGTATATTTAAGTGGAGGTGATTCATATGAACGGTTTTGAAAAGGTGAAAAAGAAGAAAAAGCAGGCTATTAAAGCAGCTGCATTAGAATTGTTTTCTAAAAATGGATATAAAGATGTAAAAATAGAAGATATTGCAAAACAAGCAAACGTTTCACAAGTTACAATATATAATCATTTCGGAAGTAAAGATGCTTTATTTCGCGAACTCATTCAAGAGTTTACCATTCAAGAGGTTCATTATTATGAAGAACTATTAACGAGCGACTTATCTTTTCAGGAAAAAATACATCGTATTATGACTCGAAAATTACAAAGTGTGAACCGTTTACATCCTGAAATGATTGAACAAGCAATGCAAACAGATGAAGAATTGCGTAATTTTCTATTTACATATCAAAAAGATAAAGCGCTTCCCCTTTTTCTTCACTTTATAGAAGAAGCACAGCAGAAAAAAGAAATTAACCCCAATCTTTCAAAAGATATGATTTTGTTATATATCAATACGTTTTCTAAAATGAGTGATCAATTCGTTGCACACTTAGTTGGTGAACATCGTGAACAACAAACAAAAGAAATCCTCACAATGTTTTTCTATGGACTTTCTAATCCAAACTAAAAAAACCCGGCCTCTGCCGGGTTTTTTTCATTATTTACTTACTTCTCCGTCTTGTGTCCCTGGATATTTCGCACCCTCATACTTATAAATATAAACTTTAGCAAATTTGTTATCACCTTTATCATCAAAAGCTACTTTCGTAATAACGCCATCATATTCTTTTATAGCACGAACTGCATCGCGTACTTGTTCACGTGTTGGATATTTACCATCATTTTTCTTAATGGCATCTTTAATTCCTTGTAAAATAACACCAGCTGAGTCATATCCATATGCAGAGTATGCCTCCACATCTTTTTTGAACTTCTCTTTATATTCTGTCACAAATGCTTTCCCTTTCTCTGTTTCTGTTGGTGCTGTCGCTACTGTTGTATAATACGTATCTTTTAATCCATCTTTTGCAACTTCTGCCATTGTTGGAGAATCGATACCGTCACCGCCCATAATTGGTGCTGTAACCCCTTTTTCACGTGCTTGTTTTACTAAAACGGATCCTTCTGAATACATACCACCAAAATAAACAAGATCTGGCTTTTTCGCGACAACTTGGTTTAACACACCACTAAAATCTTTCTCACCAACTGTAATCCCCTCATAACCGACAATTTTTGCTCCTAGCTTTTCTGCTTCTTTTTTAAATGCATCAGCTAACCCTGTACCGTAAGCTGTTTTATCTTGAATTACAAAAATATTTTTTGCCTTTACTGTTTCAAGCGCATATTTCGCTGCCGCCGGACCTTGGAAATCATCTCTTGCAACAAGGCGTGCAACAGTCTTTAATCCACGTTCTGTTAATTCAACTGCCGTACTCGATGGCGATACCATAACAAGACTTGCTTTCTCATATGTTTCAGAAGCGGCAATAGATACACCTGACATTAAATGTCCTACAACGCCCAATACTTCTTTATCAGCTGCGACAGACTGAGCATTAGCAACCCCTTTTTTCGGGTCACCTTGATCATCTTGCGGAACAAATTGCAATTCAAAACCTAGTTTTTTAAACTCTTCTTTTTGTTTATCTACTGCAAGCTGCGTTCCAAGCTTAATGGCTTCTCCAAAAGCAGCTGATCCACCAGAAAGAGGGGATTCAGAAGCAATTTTAATTACTTTACTTTCCTTAGTTTCAGTTTTAGTAGAAGCTGAATTCGCATTACATCCCGCCATCATTCCTGCTAATAAAACACCTGATAACAAAAGCGATATCTTTTTCTTCACAGTACTCCCCCTAAATTTATAATATTTTTAATATTTAAAATATTAATCTATACATAAAGGTTGTACAATAAAAATCGTTAGCGTTTTCTCGTAAAATTCCGACATGATTTGCTAACATACAAAAAGAGTCAGCGCATGCACTGACTCTACCATTTTACTATAATTCCTTGCTGACTACTTTGTAAACAAGCTGTAATAACACGAATCACATTTAGGGCTTCCTCAGCAGTAACAGGTGGCATTTCTTGTTTCATTATTGCATCTCGGACACCTTTATAATAGTTCTCATAGCACCCTATTTCTGTTGGAACACGAATTTCTTGTTCCTCTGTGGAAAGAATAGCATACATATACATAGCATCTTCTCCATAGCCTACATCACCAGGTTTCTTACCAGTCTTTAATTGCTCCTCTTGGGAATCCATTCCATGTTTAACAATCGAGCCTTTTTCACCGTGAATGCTAAAATGAGGACCTGCATATTTAACGTGACTACTGCTATGAAGAATAACACGCATTTCTTCATAATGAAGAATAATATGAAAGTAATCATCTATTTGCGACCCTGGGCGCTGATTGATAACATCTGCATAAACTGCTTCCGGCATACCAAATAGATGTAACGCTTGATCAATAAGATGTGAGCCTAAATCAAATAACATCCCTGATCCTGGTAATTTATGTTCACGCCAGCGATCGCGAACATGCGGACGAAATCTATCAAAATGAGCTTCATACGTATAAACTTTACCAATTTTATCATCTTGTAATAGTTTTTGAATCGTTCTGAAATCGTTATCCAAGCGGCGGTTATGATATACACTTAACACAACACCATACTGCTTCGCTAGCGCTATTAACTCTTCCCCTTCTTCAACAGTAACAACAAAAGGCTTTTCAACAACAACATGTTTACCGTGAAGAATTGCTTTTTTTGCATATCCAAAGTGCGTTGTATTAGGAGATGTAATAATGATAAGATCTATGTTCTCTTGCATAACAAGCTCATCGATTGTTGTCACAACTTCTACATGTGGAAATGATGCTTTTACTTTCTCTTCTTGTGAAGAAACAACCGCACGAATTTCGTAGTCTTCAATTGTTTGTAGTAGTGGAATATGGAAGGTTGTACTAGAAAAGCCGTAACCTACAATACCAACACCTATTTTGTTCATAAAACCCCTCCCAATTATGTATAGAATATGATGAACTTTTATTATATCAACTTATCTTTTTTCTACATAATATTTTGCTTTTTTATACATTACTCTTTAGTAATAACGGTAACATAGATTAACATAACAAAGAGCCACCCTACTTAGGGTAGCCCTCATATTATGCTAAATACGCTTCTTTCACAAATTCATTATGCATCAATGATTTTCCTTCTCCTACCATTTTAATTTCCCCTGTCTGAATCACATATCCACGATGTGCAATTTGCAACGCTTGATACGCATTTTGTTCAACAAGTAGAATCGTCATTCCTTCTTTATTAAGCTCTGAAATAATTTCAAAGATTTGCTCAACAATAATTGGCGCTAGTCCCATTGAAGGTTCATCTAACATAAGTATATGAGGCTGGCTCATGAGCGCACGTCCAATTGCAAGCATTTGCTGTTCACCACCACTCATCGTACCGCCCTTTTGTTCTAGCCGTTCTTTTAACTTTGGAAAATAGTGAAAGGTACGTTCCATCCGTTCCTTCACTATTCTTTTATCCTTTACTGAAAATGCTCCCATCTCTAGGTTCTCTTTTACTGTTAGACGTGAAAAAATACGTCTCCCCTCTGGTACATGAGCGATTCCAGATAAAGCTGTTACGTGCGGGGATTGTTTCGTAATTTGTTTCCCCTCAAATGAAATTTCTCCTGACTTCGGTATAACAAGACCACTAATCGTCTTTAATGTCGTTGATTTTCCAGCTCCATTGCATCCAATAAGCGTTACAATTTCGCCTTTTCCTACAGAAATATTAATTTCTTTTAACGCGTGAATGCCGCCATAATACGCATTTATATTTGTAAGCTCTAGCAAAATACTTCCCTCCTTTTTATTTTTTTCAAGCGATTTCGTAGCATGCTCTTTGCTTTGTCCCGCATTAACGGGCAGTAAGACCCCCACCTCAAGATTCAGAGAAAATCAAAGAAGATAGGCGTCCGTAAAAGCCCGATTGGTTCAACTAACCATCAGTGGGGGATGAAGAAAACCCCACTGATGGAAGTTTCACTTTATCCCGCATTACTTCTCTAACACTGCGCTTTTCCCTAAATACGCTTCAATAACTTTTGGATTGTTACGAATATCTTCCGGTCTTCCTTCTGCAATTTTTTCACCATGATCTAGCACAATGATATGCTCAGATATCTCCATGACAAGTTTCATATCGTGTTCAATTAATACAATTGTTACGTCCAGCTCTTCACGCATACGATAAATAAGTGCTGTTAACTCCTTCGTTTCCTTTGGATTCATCCCAGCTGCTGGCTCATCCAATAATAATACTTGCGGTTTTGCCGCGAGCGCCCTAGCAATTTCAAGGCGCCTCTGTGCCCCGTACGATAAATTTTGCGCTTCTTCATTTAACAAATGAGCTAACCCAACATATTCTAAAAGCTCATACGCTTTTTGCTGCGCTTGTTCTTCTTCTCTCTTTACTCCTGGCAAATGTAACAAAATTCCCAAAAGATTACTTTTCAAATGATTGTGAAGTCCTACCATCACATTTTCAAGTACCGTCATATTTTTAAAAAGACGAATATTTTGAAACGTACGAGCAATACCATGCTTTGAAATATCATGCGGCTTCAAACCAGTTATCTTTTTTTCACCAAGTAGAATGTCCCCTTCATCTGGCTTATACACACCTGTTACCATATTAAAGAACGTCGTTTTCCCTGCTCCGTTCGGTCCAATTACAGCTGTAATCGATCCTTTTTTTACTTTCATATCAACACTTTTCACTGCAACAAGCCCGTCAAACCGTTTTGTAATATTTCGAACTGTTAAAATCATCATATTCTCACCCCTAGGCTTCAAATACGTTCTCTTTTTGTGTTTGCGATTCGATTTGTTCTATCCTACCTTTTTTCAGCTGCTCTTCATTAAATTTCCGACTTTTTGCAGGTATGAGTCCTTGCGGGCGATACAAAGCAAATAAGATTAAAATTCCCCCAAAGATGAAGCGCTGCATCTTTGCTGGAGAAAGTGCATCTGGGATCGCAATCGTTCCACTTAAGTTCAATTGATTTAGCCAGTTTGTTAATTCAGTAAGTACTTGTAAATTTAAAATCGTCATAACTGCTGCCCCTAAAATAACTCCTGGCACACTCCCCATACCACCAAGTAATACCATAACAAGAATCGTAATCGACTCTAGTAACGTAAAACTTGTTGGATCGACGAAAGTTTGTTTTGCTGCAAAGACAACACCCATCATTCCAGAAAATGAAGCACCAATTGCAAACGCTAGCAGCTTTGTTTTCACAAGCGGAATTCCCATCGCTTGAGCGGCAATTTCATTTTCACGAACTGCCTTCCACGAGCGGCCTATTTTCGAAAACTCTAACCGTTTTACAATAAAGATTACGAGTAGTAAAATACCAAGTACAATGTAGTACACTTGACTTGATTGCAAAAATGTAAATCCAAATAAAGAAGGTGGTTTTACAGAAGATAAACCCATTGCACCGTTTGTAATATTGATTGGTTTATCTAAATTATTAAAAATAATACGAATAATCTCCCCAAATCCAAGTGTCACAATCGCTAAATAATCGCCTTTCACACGTAAAACCGGGATACCAAGTAAGACTCCAAATACCGCTGCAATAAAACCGCCTAGTAAAATAAAAATCCAAAAGCTTTCTCCTGACAATGGATATTGACCAAATGGCATAAAGTTATTTGCTTGAGCTGTTGCAAAAATACCGTATGTGTAAGCTCCTATTGCAAAAAAAGCGACAAATCCTAAATCTAGTAATCCCGCAAAGCCGACAACAATATTTAATCCTAGCGCCATTGCTATATAAATCCCAACTAATGTCGACACTTCCATATAAGACTGATAGGCTGGCCCGCCGCTTGCTGTGGATGGAAGCAATATGACTAATACAAATAACCCTATCAACCATTTCCATTTACCGTGCAAATTTGTGTAATACAATAATAAAAGAGACAATAATAATAGTAAAAATGCCGTTACTGACTTTTGTGCAAAATATATACTTGCAGCCGTTATACCAATGTAAAGGACTAATAATATAAGTTGCAGCTTCGTATTTTCCCTTATCATTTCTAACCATTTTGTCATTATGATCACCTACACTTTCTCGGCAACTGCTTTGCCGAAAATGCCTTCTGGTTTAAAAATTAAAACGAGAATTAAAATTCCAAAAGCAAATACATCCTTATATTCAGCTCCCAATATTCCAGAAGATAAAATGGATAAATTTGTAGCCGCGAACATTTCTAGAAGTCCAAGCAATATACCGCCAACCATTGCACCTCGAATATTACCAATTCCACCTAAAACAGCTGCTGTAAAAGCTTTTAACCCTAAAATAAAGCCAATGTACGGATCTATTGTTCCATATTGTACAGCAAACAGTACACCTGTTGCTCCGCCAAGTGCGGAACCAATAAAAAACGTAAGGGAAATCACCTTATTCACATTTACTGACATTAATGATGCAGTATCACGATCTTGCGCAACAGCACGCATCGCCATTCCCCACTTTGTTTTATTGACGAAAAAGTCTAAAGAGAGCATCATAATAACCGCAAGAACGAGTAGAATAAGTGAGGATGTTTTAAGTTGAGCGTTATTAAAAGAAGACATAATTGCCGAAGTCTGTACTGTAATTTGATCATTGAATAAGGTAGGACCTGTTATGATGTAATTTCCTTTTTTTAATTCAGCAATAAAACGAACGATATCTTGCAGCAGAAAAGAAACACCAATTGCTGTGATTAACGTAATAAGTTTCGGTGCTTTTCGAAGTGGTCGATACGCAACCCTCTCAATCCCCATCCCAAGAAAACCTGTTATAAGAGATGTTGCAACTAAAACAAGTAACAATGCTAGCAGAGCTGGCATAACCGTCAGCCAACCAAATCCCATAAAAACAAGAAAAATTGTTGTGCCAATGAAAGCACCTGTCATAAAAATTTCTCCATGAGCAAAATTGATAAGTTCTAATATCCCATATACCATCGTATATCCTAACGCAATAACTGCGTACACTGCACCAAGTGTTAATCCATCAATTAGCACTTGAGGAAGTGTATGCATTATTTCACCGAACATAGAAATTCCTCCCCTTTTATTTTTCTCTAAAAAAGGTACGGAACATAAGCACCCGTACCCATATCACCTTACTTTTTCTCTACTTCTCCTTCTTGTCTTCCTGGATATTTTTGCTCTGCAAATTTATAAATATATACTTTTGCAAATTTATTATCACCCTTGCTATCAAACCCTACGTTTGTTACCGCTCCTTCAAAATTATTTGTTTTCCGAACAGTATCGCGTACTTGTTCTCGAGTTGGCATTTTGTTGTTATTTGCTTTAATCGCATCTTCCACTCCTTGCAGGAGTACACCCGCAGCATCATACCCATAAGCCGAATATCCTTCTACCTCTTTATTAAATTTGCTCTTATAATCATCCGCAAATTCCTTTCCTTTTTCCGTTGTTTTCGGGTCAGCAGCGATAGAAGTGTAATACGTGTTCTCAATAGAGTTACCTGCAATTTCTACCATCGTTGCTGAATCCATACCATCACCGCCCATAAACGGGATTGTAAGGCCTTTTTCACGTGCTTGCTTCACTAACAGTCCACCTTCTGCATATAGACCACCAAAGTAAATTAAATCAGGGTTTTTCGCGAGTACTTTATTTAACACACCGTTAAAATCTTTTTCTCCGACCGTAATAGATTCATAACCTGCAATTGTTCCACCTAATTTTTCAACTTCTGTTTTAAATGCTTTAGCTAAACCTGTTCCATAAGCTGTTTTATCATCAATAATAAAAACGTTTTTTGCCTTCAGTGTTTTCAATGCAAACTCTGCCCCGGCAGGGCCTTGAAAATCATCTCTTGTACATATACGATTTACTACTTTCAAATTACGATCCGTTACTTCAATAGCAGTATTTGTAGGTGATACCATAACAACATTGTTTTTCTCATACACTTCAGAAGATGGAATTGCAACTCCTGAATTCATATGTCCAACGACACCAAGTATTTCTTTATCCGCACCAATAATCTGTGCGTTCGCAACACCTTTTTTCGGATCAGCTTGATCATCATATGGCACAAATTTTAGTTCGTATCCTAATTTTTTAAACTCTTCTTTTTGTTCTTCTATTTTCAGTTGTGCACCAAGTTTAATTGCTTCCCCTTGCGTTGCAGAACCACCAGAGAGCGGTGATTGAGTCGCAATTTTTATGACCTTTCCACCCCCACCTCCCGTACTTGCTGTATCAGCATTACCATTTGTTTTATCACTGCATCCTGCTAATAAACCAAACACACACACTGCAGAAAGAACAAAAGCAAAATTTTTCTTTTTTATCACCCATATACCCCCATTTTATTATTTAACTAAATATTTTAAATATTTAGTTAAATAATAATGGAAGTGTTTTATTTGTACAACTACTATTCTTCAGACAAATTTAGACAAAAACGCCCGACTCATATAATGAGTCGGGCGTTTTCTTACTGTTCTTTTTTCTGCGGCCACGTTTCCACAACAAGACCAACATCACTTACATCTATTAATAAACTTCCGTTACTGTAACGATCTTTATTACGAAGTGTATTCGGATCAATTTCTTCTATTATTTGCTTTTCTGTTCGCATACAAACAACTTCATCTGCTCGAACAACTTCTACACCGACGATACGGTATGGATTCTTTTTCAATTCTTTAAAGATAACGAGTCCTCGTTTTGCTCTCGTCGATTTTTCAATTTCTGTTGCTTTTAATCGTTTTACTGCGCCTCGTTGCGTAACGAGAACGAGCTGATCTTTCGCAGAATTGATAGGAAGACCGCATACAACGTAGTCATCTTCCTTCACATTCATTCCTTTTACACCAGCTGCCCGCACGCCAACTGGACTCACTTCTTCTTCATTGAAAACAAGTGCATATGCACCATGCGTTGCAAGAAGAATATCTTGCGTTCCATCTGTAACAAAAACATCGACGACTTCATCATCTTTCTTTAAATTAGTCGCGACAAAAGCACGTGAATAACGCTGCACTTTATATTGACTTAATTCTGTTTTCTTAATCATTCCATTTCTAGTCACAAACGTAATAAATCGCTTCTCTTCTTCAAAATTCGGAACAACAGTTGCAAAGACGAGTGTTTCATCTCGGTCAAGTGAAACAATATTCGCAACATGCTGACCTAGATCTTTCCAACGAATATCTGGCATTTCGTATACTGGAAGATAAATATAGTTTCCTTTACTTGTAAATAAAAGAATTGTCGCGGTTGTATTTGTATCGAAGCGTTCGAGTAAGATGTCGCCCTCTTTCATACCGAAGTCTTTTCCGTTCGATGCATTATGTGAGCGCCAACCAGTTCGCTTTACATATCCTTCTTTCGTTACAGTAACGATGACATCTTCATGTGGAATCATCACTTCCACATCAATTTTAATTTCTTCAATCTCTTCTTCAATTACAGCACGACGATTATCACTATACGTTTTCTTTACTCTCTTTAAGTCCGATTTAATCACTTGAAGAAGTCTTTTTTCACTTTGTAAAATCGCTTGTAATTCTGTAATTTTCGTTTGTAGCTCTTCGGCCTCTTTTTCTAATGCTGTAATATCTGTATTTGTTAAACGGTACAATTGCAGTGATACAATTGCTTCTGATTGTGCTTCTGTAAAGGAGAATCTTGCACATAAATTATTTTTCGCATCACGTTTATCTTTAGAAGCACGAATTGTTTCAATGACTTTATCTAAGATTGATAAAGCTTTCATCAAACCTTCCACGATATGCTGACGATTTTCCGCTTTTCGCAATTCATATTGCGAACGACGTGTTACAACTTCTTTTTGATGCCCAATATATGCATCTAAAATCTTTGGTAATGTCATTAATGTAGGGCGGCGATTATGAATTGCTACCATATTGAAGTTATATGGTATTTGTAAATCTGTATTTTTATATAAATAATTTAAAATACCTTCTGCATTTGCATCTTTTTTCAATTCGACAACAATACGAAGACCTGTACGATCCGTTTCATCACGAACTTCAGCAATTCCATCTAATTTTTTATCTAAACGTAGCTCATCCATTTTCTTTACAAGATTTGCTTTGTTTACTTCGTAAGGAATTTCTGTAATTATGATTTGCTGCTTCCCACCACGAATCGTCTCAACTTCCGCTTTTCCGCGGATGATAATTTTTCCTTTTCCTGTTTCATATGCCTTCTTAATCCCATCAAGCCCTTGGATAATCCCCCCTGTCGGGAAGTCCGGCCCTTTAATCAGCGTTAATAAATCGTCTACAGTACTGTTTGGTTTATCAATTCGCAGCATTGTTGCATCGATAACTTCTCCAAGATGATGTGGTGGAATTTCTGTTGCATAACCAGCTGAAATTCCCGTAGATCCGTTCACTAAAAGATTTGGAAACATAGCTGGTAATACAACTGGCTCTTCACTTGTATCATCAAAGTTTGAAACAAATTCCACTGTTTCTTTATCAATGTCACGTAATAACTCAGAAGCAATTGGTGATAAACGAGCCTCTGTATAACGCATCGCCGCTGCCGGATCACCATCGACACTACCATTATTTCCATGCATTTCAACTAATACATTTCGTACTTTCCAATCTTGACTTAAACGTACCATCGCTTCATACACGGACGAATCACCATGCGGATGATAGTTACCAATTACGTTACCAACTGTTTTGGCAGACTTACGAAACGGCTTATCATTTATATTTCCTTCTACATACATAGAATATAAAATACGACGTTGTACTGGTTTTAAACCGTCGCGTGCATCTGGAAGCGCACGGTCTTGAATAATATATTTACTATAACGTGCAAAGCGGTCACCAAGCACATCTTCAAGCGGGAGGTCATGAAACTTCTCTGCTTGCATGTTATTCCACCTCCGTTGCTATAATCATTTCATTTTCTAAAATATTTCCTTCTTCTTGCATACCAAATTGAACATTGCGCTCAATCCATTTACGGCGCGGTTCTACTTTATCCCCCATCAATGTAGCAACCCGACGATCTGCTCGTGAAGCATCATCAATTTTAACGCGAATTAACGTGCGCGTCTCTGGGTTCATCGTTGTTTCCCATAATTGGTCCGCATTCATTTCACCAAGACCCTTATAACGCTGTAGAATATAACCTTTTCCGACCTTTTTCGTGACACCATCAAGCTCTTCATCAGACCAAGCGTATTCAATGACTTCACTTTTCCCCTTTCCTTTACTCACTTTATATAAAGGAGGAAGTGCAATAAATACTTTACCTGCCTCAATTAGCGGCTTCATATAACGATAGAAAAATGTCAATAGCAGTACTTGAATATGCGCACCATCTGTATCGGCATCCGTCATAATAACAATTTTGTCATAATTGATATCTTCAACCGAAAATTCCGCTCCAACACCGCCACCAATTGCATAAATAATCGTGTTAATTTCTTCATTTTTAAAAATGTCAGCAAGCTTTGCCTTTTCTGTATTAATAACTTTACCACGCAGTGGAAGAACAGCCTGGAAGCGACGATCACGGCCTTGCTTTGCAGAACCGCCTGCAGAATCACCCTCTACTAAATATAGCTCGTTCTTTTGTGGATTACGTGATTGCGCTGGTGTCAGCTTTCCGCTCAATGTTCCTTCTGAACGTTTTTTCTTTTTGCCGCTGCGCGCTTCTTCACGCGCCTTTCGTGCTGCTTCGCGAGCTTGCGCTGCTTTAATTGCTTTTTTCACAAGAAGCGTTGCCACATCTGGATTTTCTTCTAAAAAATACGCTAAATGCTCTGATACAACAGCATCAACAGATGAACGCCCTTCACTTGTTCCAAGCTTGCCTTTCGTTTGTCCTTCAAACTGAAGCAATTCTTCTGGGACACGAATGGAAACAATTGCAGCTAATCCTTCACGAATATCCGTTCCTTCTAAGTTTTTATCTTTCTCTTTTAACAAAGAAACTTTGCGCGCGTACTCGTTAAATACGCGTGTCATTGCTGTTTTAAATCCAGCTTCGTGCGTACCGCCATCTTTCGTACGCACATTATTAACAAAGGAAAGAATGTTCTCAGAATACCCATCGTTAAATTGAAAAGCTAATTCTGCTTCAATTCCGTTTTGCTCTCCAGTAAAATATACAACTGGGTGTAAAGAGTCTTTCTCTTCATTTAAATATGAAACAAACGCTTCAATTCCCGTTTCATAATGAAAAACATCTTCCAAATCGTTACGTTTATCCTGAAGTACAATTTTCATACCTTTTAATAAAAATGCTGATTCACGTAATCTCTCGCATAACGTTTCATAGTTATAATTCGTTGTGCTAAAAATTGTTCGATCTGGTTTAAAATGAATTGTTGTCCCTGTATCTTTCGCTTTTCCAATTTTCTCAAGCGTTGTAACTGGAACACCGCCATTTTCAAAGCGTTGTTCATATACGTAACCATCTCGTTTAATTGTAACAATAAGCCATTCAGACAGTGCGTTTACAACTGAGGCACCAACACCGTGCAAACCACCGCTCGTTTTATAACCGCCTTGTCCAAATTTACCGCCAGCATGAAGTACAGTTAAAATAACTTCTGGCGTTGGTTTTCCAAGCTTATGCATTCCTGTCGGCATACCGCGCCCTTTATCTACTACACTTATACTATTATCTTTATGTATTATAACTTTTATTTCATCGCCAAATCCCGCTAACGCTTCATCAACGGAGTTATCTACGATCTCATATACTAAATGATGCAATCCGCGGCTATCCGTACTCCCGATATACATACCCGGGCGTTTCCGAACGGCTTCAAGACCCTCTAGCACTTGAATTGCATTTTCATCATATTGAAACTGACGCTTAGCCAAACTCCTTGCCCCTTTCCTACCCAAAAATAAGAACATATGTTTTCTATTATAGAATAACGCTTTTTACTCACTTTTGGCAAGTTACGTTATTTCTTTTATATACTATTTTCATAAGAAAAATCCTTGCTTGTCACAAGGATTCCTCTACGCTACTATTTCAGAAAAGTAATCGTTTGTCAACGAAACATGGATATGTATTCCAAAAACAACTACATACTCCACCATTTTATAATCAACAAAATGATAATAATCCAAAATGGAGTGACAAGCAACAATCCCCAAAAACAACCTTTGAAAAACTTCATGATGAACACCTCGTCCATCTGCTCCTCCCTAATGAATAGGAGCTCAATACACTTCACAAATACAATCTATCCCACTATTCTTGAGCAGTATCCTCCTCAAAATCCAGAGCGAAGCGAGGAAGATAGGCGGGGAATAACTCCCCGTAAAAGTCCGATTGGTGAGGGCTTTCCATCATTGGGAAGCGAACCGCCCCTAATGATGGAAGTTTCACTTTACCTTGTCATTGCATGTTCAACTTTAATGCAACGATCCATAATGACAGTATAGCCTTTTTCTTTCAAAAAACGATACGTTTCTTCGTCTTGTATACCTAATTGTGCCCAAAATATATCCGCTTCAATCTTAGCAAACTCTTTGGCAACATCCATTAAAAACTCAGAACGACGGAATACATTGACGATATCAACATGCTCTTTTATTTCAGCCAATGATTTTACCGCTTTTTCTCCTAATACTTCACTAACCTTTGGATTAACAGGAATAATACGGTACCCTGCATCTTGCATCGCTTTTGACACCATGTAAGAAGTACGATCTGGATTATCAGATAATCCGACAACTGCAATAGTCTTACTATTCTTTAAAATCTCTCCAATTTCCGCACGAGTTGGATTTTCAATTGTCATATGTAATCCCTCCTGTTAATTTAGTATAGCCGATAAAGAAAGTCTCTTTCAACATGAAAGAGACTTTCTTTATTAATTCGTTCCACTTTTATCAGCTAATGTTACTGTTTTCTTGATTTTCTCACCATTTCGATATGCTGTCACTTCTATTTTATCGCCAACTTTTTTCTTCTCGTATAAATATTTACGGAATTCAACTGCATTATCTATTTTTTGGTCATCCAAGCCAACAACAACATCATATTGCTGCAATCCTGCTTTTTCTGCCGGTGATGCTGGATCAACTTGTCTTAACAGAACTCCATTTGTTACATCTTTTGGTAATTTAAATTGTAATAATGCATAACTTGGGATTTCATCAAGACTCATTACTTGAACACCCATAACAGGTCGTTTTACCTCACCATATTTTTCAAGAGAGTCAAGTACTGGTTTTGCTACATTAATTGGAATCGCAAAGCCAATTCCTTCTACTTCTTGCTGTGCAATTTTACTAGAGTTAATACCGATTACTTCACCATTTTGATTGAATAGTGCACCACCGCTATTCCCTGGGTTAATCGCAGCATCCGTTTGAATAACTTGTGCTTGCCAATCAGCACGGTTGTCCCCGTTAATATCAACTGGGATTTCACGATTTTTGCTACTGATAATACCTTCTGTTACACTTCCATCGAAGCCAAGCGGATTACCAATTGCAATCGCAGGTTCTCCCGCACGAATTTTATCTGAATCTCCAAGAGTTGCAACTTTATTAATATTCTTTCCATCAATCTCAACGACAGCTAAATCTAACCATGGATCTTTTCCTACTAACCTTGCGTCAACCTTCGTTCCATCACTTAACTTCACTTCTAATTTATTTGCACCCTCTACAACGTGGTTATTCGTTACAATAAGTGCTTTATCTCCAACTTTTTTATAAATAACACCTGATCCTGAACCAGCTTCAGCTTCTTGTCCGTTCGCTTGAGGCGAAAATGGATCTACATTTTTTTGGAAATTAATTACACCTACAACTACATCTTTTGCTCCTTCAACCATACCTGCAAGGTCTGTTTCACCCTTTGCTTTATTAGAAACTGGAATCGCCGTTCCCTCTACTTTTGATTGTGAAACCGCGCTGTTATTTATCCAAGGCATATACGGTACTGCAAAACTAATCGTAACTGCACCAATAACAGCACCGACAACTCCTGTAAAAAAGTATCCTTTTTTGCTGCGTGATTTTACTGTTTCTGTATAGGCTTCATTCATCTCTTTTTGATCGTAGTATCCCATATTCTACTTATCCCCTCTCTGCTTAAATCGTATTTTTAGTATAATCACGGTTTGTGTTCTTTCTGTGAACTTATCGTGAAATCCAAACAAAAAAATACTATTTTATTTCATAATTGTCAAGTACAGAAAAATTGTACATATAATTATAAAGATGTATAAATAGGCACAAATATTTACTCTTCGAACTTGTATCCTACACGAATAACTGTACCAATATGTGTTGCTTTATCTCCTAATTTATTACGAAGTTTCTTAATATGAGTATCTACTGTACGATCATCTCCGAAGTAATCATACCCCCAAAGTTGATCTAATAAATGTTGACGGGATAATACAATCCCTTTATTCTCCATTAAATAAACAAGTAGCTCAAATTCTTTATGCGTTAATATAATCTCTTCATCGTCTACCATTACAGTACGCGACAAACGATTCACATCGATACCTGCCAGGGAAAGTGTATTCTCTTCAGCCTGACCTAACGCACCGTCCGCACGTTTTAATAATGTTTTGGCACGTGCAACTAAAATTTTCGGACTAAACGGTTTTGTTACATATTCGTCTGCTCCTAATTCAAAACCAAGTAAAGTATCATCCTCATCAGAACGAGCTGTTAACATAATGATTGGTACCGCTGATTCTTTTCTTACACGTCTACATACAGACCAGCCGTCAATTTCTGGTAACATAATATCTAATATAATTAAATCCACTGTATGCTCAGCAAAACGTTCTAATGCTTGCTTTCCATCTTCAGCTTCAATCACTTCAAAGCCCTCATTACGAAAATAATTGCTAACAATTTCTCGTAATCTTCTTTCATCTTCAACAAGTAAAACTGTTTTATTCAATTCTATCCCGTCCTTTTACTCCTTCAATCGAATAATACGTTGATTTGAACTTCCGCGAAACGGTAGTGTAAGATTTCGTTTCTCTAGCTCAAACCTTCCATCTACTAATACATCTGCATACTGTAACAATTCTATCATATCATTATTTCGTGAATTTTGTATCTCCTCTAATGTATAACCTGTATAAATCCATAAATTTTTTTTCATTTTTTTCACCGCTTTTGCTATTACTTTTACTTCAGTAGCTTGAAAAAATGGATCTCCACCAGAAAATGTTACATCCGTAAGGGGATTTTTTTCAATCTCTTTTATTATTTCCTCTTTTGTCATCTCAGTTCCATTACAAATATTCCAAGACTGTGGATTATGACAGCCAAAACAACGATGCGGACAGCCTGCAAAAAATACGACTGTCCGCAATCCTTCTCCATCTACTACACTATCATGAATGATATTCATTACTCTCATTTATGTTTCACCCGATCCGCTTCTTCACTACGCTTCGCACTGTTCCACTTTGACATATCTCCTACAAGGTATCCTGTAATGCGGCGAATTCTTTCCAAATCACGTTCATTTTCATTCCCACAGCTTGGACATTCATTTTCAATCATCCCATTATAGCCGCAACATTTACAGCGATCTACCGGGTGATTAATGGATCCATATCCTACGCCATATTGTGCCATTGCCTGTACAATTTGCTGTAATGCTTTTTGATTATGAACAGCCGCTCCATCCAATTCAATATACGTAATATGTCCACCATTACAAAGTTCATGAAACGGTCCTTCTAAACGAATTTTATCAATTGCTTGAATGGAGTAATAAACCGGAATATGGAATGAATTTGTATAATAATTATGATCTGTTACACCTGTAATCGTTCCAAATTCGGCTCGATCTTTTTTAATAAATTTCCCTGATAACCCTTCGGCAGGAGTTGCAATTAATGAAAAATTCAACTGATGTTTTTCCGTTGCTTGATCCATCTTCTTTCTCATACATTCAATAATTTCATATCCGAGTTTCCATGATTTTTCGTCTTCCCCATGATGTTTTCCCGTTAAAGCAACTAAACATTCTGCAAGGCCAATAAAACCAATACTTAATGTACCGTGTTTTAAAATTTCAGCAACAGAATCTTCAGGTTGAAGTTTTTCACCACCGCGCCATACTCCTTGTGAATATAAGAATCGGAAATCTCTTGCCTTTTTCGTTGATTGATAAGAGAATCTTTCCAATAATTGACGAATCCCAAGGTCAACATAGTAATTTAAAGCTTCAAAAAATGCTTCTTTTGATCCACTCATACACGCTAATTTCACTAAGTTAATAGATGTAAACGATAAATTCCCTCTTCCGATCGCTGCTTCTTCCCCATGAATATTAGACATAACACGAGTACGACACCCCATATAACACACTTCACTTTCAGGACGACCATCATAATGCATAGCATTAAATGAGGCATCTAAAAATGAGAAGTTGGGAAACAGGCGTTTTGCTGTCGTTTCTAATGCTAGTTCAAATAAATCATAATTCGGATCTTTTTCTTCAAAATTCACACCTTTTTTTAATTTAAATATTTGGATAGGAAAAATGGGCGTTTCTCCTTTTCCTAATCCAGCTTGCGTCGCTCGTAACAATTGTTTAATTAATAATCTTCCTTCTTTTGATGTATCCGTTCCGTAATTAATTGAAATAAACGGAACTTGTCCACCGCCCCTGCTATGCATGCTATTCGAATTATGAATAAATGCTTCACATGCTTGATACGTATCATTTTCTGTTTCTTTCCACGCAAACTCTTCTACTTGCTTAACTGTTAATGGATATGTTGCTAAACGTTTTTTATTTCTTTCAAACGTTTTTCTCACATACGGTGCTAAATCTATATCAAACAGCGCAAATGATTGACCACCATGCTGCATATTTTGATTCGCTTGAAAAATAATCGAAGAAAGTGCCAACGCACTTTTAATATCTTGCGGCTGTCGCATATATCCGTGACCTGTATGAAACCCATTTTCAAGCATTTGAGCTAGTGGAATTTGCGAACAAGTTGTCGTACCTGTTGCATAAAAATCTAAATCATGCGGATATAAAATATTTTGATTAATTGCTTTTTTCACTTCTTCAGAAAGTAATTGTTCGACCGCGTAATACTTTGCACTCTCAGATGCAAATTTCCCCATCACTCCCATCGGAGATCGACCGTCAACATTCGCATTTTCTTGCATTAAATCTTGTTCATTTGCATAAACAATTTTCGTAAAAATATCCTTTAGATTCTCTTCATATTCATTGTTCTTTTCCATTAATTGTTTCATTTCTTAACCCCCAACAACATCTTGTTCATTTACTATCAAAATGATACAACATATAGTAAGGGCGGATATGTGAAAAATGTAACATTCTGTGAAATTTTTTCAAACATTCATAGAACCTTTTGTTTATCCCTCAACTTATGAATAAGTAAGAGCTTCATTAGTGAATGCTTTCTATCAGTGAGAAATGAGAAACCCGCCACTCATAGAAATTTCACTTTATCCTGCATTAACGGGCAGTAATACCTCCACCTCAAGATTGAGAGAAGCGAAGAAGATAGGTGGGGGACAACTGCCCGTAAAAGCCCGATTGGTTCAACTAACCATCAGTGGAGATGAAGCCCCCCACTGATGGAAGTTTCACTTTATAAAAAAGAAATGTGATCTTTACAAATGTATGGTACAATATACGGGAAAAACTCTTTTTACCCTTTATCAACACATTTGAATAAAGGAGACTGAACTTATGCTTACATATCTTTTATTGATCGTTGCCTATTTGCTTGGCTCGATTCCATTTGCACTTGTCGTTGGAAAGATTGGTTATGGAATCGATATTCGCGAGCATGGTAGCGGAAATTTAGGAGGAACGAATACATTTCGTACATTAGGGAAAAAAGCGGGTTTCATTGTTACAATTGCTGATATTCTAAAAGGAACATTAGCTACAGCTCTACCGATAATTTTCGGTTTACATATCCATCCGCTATGGTTCGGATTAGCTGCAGTACTTGGTCATGTATACCCAATCTTCGCAAAGTTCCGCGGAGGAAAAGCAGTTGCTACTTCTGCTGGCGTACTATTATGCTACGCTCCAATTACCTTTGTGGTACTAGCCGTTATCTTTTTCACCCTACTATTTACGACGAGATACGTTTCACTTTCTTCTATGTTAACAGCTGTCGTCGCTGTTATTGCAGCAATTATAAACGGGAATAAAATCTTCATTGTTGCGATGTGTTTATTAGCTGGTATGGTTATTTATCGACATCGTGCAAATATTGGACGAATTATAAATAAAACAGAACCAAAAGCAAATTTAACAAAGAAACAACAGAAACAAAAGTAAGATTGTAACCCACATAACGCAAAAAGAAAACGCAAAGCATATAAATGGCGTCTTTTTGCGTTATTTTTTATACTAAAAGAAAAAGTGATTATGTTGGAGGAACACTAGATGAATATTTCAGTATCAAAAGAAGCAGTAAGCTGGTATAAAAACGAGCTTGGTTTACAAACAGGCGATGCCCTTCGCTTTTTCGTACAATATGGTGGATGTAGCACTGTTCAAAAAGGTCTTTCATTAGGAATTCGTAAAGATAATCCAGCTACTCCTGCTGTACAAATTCAGGAAGATGGCATTACTTTCTTTATTGAAGGCGATGATGAATGGTTCTTTGACGGACATGATTTATCTATTACATTCAGTAATGATGATGATTTCCCGCAATTTCATTATGAAAAATAAAAAACGTGGCCTAGGCCACGTTTTTTCATTATTTTTGAATCTTCTCGTATGTCTCATACCACTCTGGGTACAATTTTTTAAACGATACCGGACGAAAACCTTCTTTTTTTGCACAAATATTTGTTGTAGACGCTGTAATACAACGTTCGCCGTTTCCATTATAAATTTCATAGCCGTACACAACGCGTAGTGGACTCACAGACTCCACCCATGTTTTCACAATTGCTTTTTCTCCATAACGCATTGCTTTTCGATATGTAATTTGCAAATCAAGTACAGGAGATACAATCCCATCATTCTCCATTTCAACATATGAAAACCCTAAATCTTGAATTAATTTCGTACGTCCAAGTTCTAGCCATACTAAATAATTTGCATGGTACACGACACCCATTTGGTCTGTCTCTGCATAACGGATGTCAATTTCTTGTTCTGCTACAAACATAGTTTTGTCTCCTTCTCGCTTGCGTTTCTTTCTACACCTTTAATCATAATACAGAGAAACTGAAAATAAAATAGAAGCGGCGGATCTTTTTCCTTAAAGGAGTGAGCATATGCTACAAATTATAACTGTACAAAGCGGTGATAATGTATATAAATTAGCACAGAAGTACGGAACCACACCAGAAACAATTGTAAAAGATAATGGATTAAATCCAGCTCAAACACTCGTCATCGGGCAAGCATTAATCGTGAATACGGAAGGAAATACTTATTATGTACAGCCTGGCGATAGCTTATATAAGATTGCCTTAACTTACAATGTACCTCTCGCCAGTTTAGCAAAAGTGAATCATTTATCATTAAAATCCGCACTCCAAGTCGGACAGCAGCTATATGTACCAAAAGGGACAAAAAAAATCATTGAATCCATTGCCTACTTACAGCCATCTACAATTCCGATTAAAGAAAGCTTAATTACTTCCACCAAAGCTATCAATCCATATTTAACCTACTTGGCCTACTTTAGCTTTGAGGCAAAGCGTGACGGAACACTAAAAGAACCTACACAAGTATCTGAAATCGTCACAATTGCAAAGCAAGGGCAAACCATTCCGATGCTCGTTATTACAAATCTTGAAAATGGAAGTTTCAGCCCTGAATTAGCAAGCATTTTTTTACGCAATGAGACAATTCAAAATACGCTCATTACAAATATTTTACAAACAGCACAAAAATATGGAATGCGTGACATTCATTTTGATTTTGAGAACCTTGCACCAGGAGACCGCGAAGTATATAATCAATTTTTACGCAAAGTAAAAACACGTCTACCAAAAGGATATACGCTCAGTACAACTCTCCCGCCAAAAACAAGTTCAACTCAAAAAGGTGCAGCTGCAGCTCAGGACTATAAGGCACAAGGTGAAATTGTCGATTTCGTTGTCATTATGACATACGACTGGGGATGGCAAGGTGGACCGCCCCTTGCAGTTTCTCCAATTGGCCCTGTCAAACAAGTCATTCAATACGCAAAATCGCAAATGCCGCCGCGTAAAATTATGATGGGACAAAACTTATACGGATTTAATTGGATTCTTCCATTCAAAGAAGGAAATCCTCCTGCAAAAGCAGTTAGCTCTGTTGCTGCTGTTGCGCTTGCCCGGAAATATAATGTGCCAATTCAATACGATTTCACTTCACAGGCTCCGCATTTCAAGTATTACGATGAAAACGGAGTACAACATGAAGTATGGTTTGAAGATGCTAGGTCAGTTCAAAGTAAGTTTAATTTAATAAAAGAACAAGGAATACGTGGTATCAGTTATTGGAAAATCGGATTACCATTCCCGCAAAATTGGCGTCTCCTTACTGAAAATTTTTCCATCACAAAAAAAGGCTGACAATTGTCAGCCTTCTCTTACTTATTACGATATGCAGCTTCCTCTTTAATTTCTTTTCGCATTCCTTCAATACTTTCCATGCGGCGCTCATTTTTCGCTTCGATTGCTGCGCGGTCTTTCTCATTAGAAAATTCCGTAGCTTCCCTTGCTTCGTTCATGTTTTCAATTGTGTTATATACCGCCTCTTGCAATTTCTCAACGTTATCACTACGATCATCTGGATTTGCTTTGTATTGTTCTGGCATTCTGTCTTCCTCCTTTATTGAAAATACATACAACATTAGTTTGTAAAAAATGTCTTTAATTATGTATACAAAAAAGAAGGAGAATGCTTCCATTCTCCCTCTCTTTAACCGTTATCCACAATCGGTTGTTTCCCTGATTTGTCTTGCATTTGTTTCCCTTTATTTCCGCCAGCTGCTCTCGATTGTGTTCCAATATGGTCTGGAGCAAAATCTTGTGGATGTTTCTTTGGATTACCCATAATATCGCCTCCTTACAACTAGTATCATACTAGCTGTAAGAATTATTCAGCCTGCTTGAAAATACGCGTTTCATATCGCTTTTCTAATTTTTCTTCAATTCGTTCTATCGCATCACGATCACTAAGTAATTGCCGTTTATTTTCCATCACAAGTTCTTCAAACGATTTCCGTCTATTTCTTCTCATACTGTTCACCCTTTCTCTTTCGTGTTACTAGTATGAACAGTTAAAAAACTCCCTAATCAGATTTATGAGAAAATTTTATTTTTTAGCATAGTTAATCCATTTAACTACAATACAAACTTCCGCAAGTGTGGAATGCCCACACTTGCGGAAGTTTCACTTTATAAGTGCTGCAAAGTTTGCACTCCCTCCTCATACGCGGCAATAATGAGGACTTCAAAAGCAATCAAATCCTCAGGCTGATCAATGATGATTCTTGTAACACCCAATTCACTTTTCGTAGCAGGTTCACATGTAACAGTTGGATACACAGCTACTATTTCCTCTTGTTCTTTATTCGTTAATACGTATTTTTTTCTTCCCTTTAGCTTAATTCTTACAAATGAATAAAGTGCTTTGATATCTAGATAATTACCGACACAAACATGACGAATAACCGTTGTATCTTTATTATGCTTTTCCAATATTTCTTTTACGATCTCATAGGCTCTTTCTTCTTCCTTTGTTAGACTTTGAGAAATCACCTTCTTCTCTTTTCCGTTCTTCTCTTCTACACATTTTTGATATACGGCCGCACAAGTGAAACAATCATCTAATGCATTGTGAGAGCGTACTTGAATATGTAAAAATCGTTTCAGTGTTTCTAATTTATGGTTTGGTACATGTTTTATATATCGTTTTGCTAAACTAAGTGTATCCAACACTATATTTTTAGGTGTACCGAGTCCTAATCGTTCCATATTACTCTTTAAAAACCTCATATCAAAAGAAGCATTATGAGCAATGATCGTATCTTCTCCAATAAATGCAATAAATTCTGGTAATACAATATCAATTATCGGCGCGTTTGCCACATCAAAATTTCGAATACCTGTTAACATCGTAATGCGGCTCGGAATCATCTTTTCTGGATTCACATACGAAACAAATTGATCGGTACATATATGATTTCGATACCGAATTGCAGCCATTTGAATAATATTATCTTGATAAGGATTGAATCCTGTTGTTTCAAAATCGATTACAACATAATTACCTGTGAAATTCCCCATAATCTTCTCCTTAGCTTTTTATTTATATTATAACTTAACATAATGAAAGAAACTTAATTGGCCTTTAAATAGAAAATAGGAATGGCACATATACCATTCCTATTTTCGTCTTTTATCCCGCTATTCGCGGGCAGTAAGACCCCCACCTCGAGATTCAGAGAAAATCGAAGAAGATGAAAACCCCTACTGATGAAAGTTTCACTTTATTTTAATTTCGCGACTCTTTTCTCCATTTCCTTCACCGTCATCGGTCCGATAAATTTATCCTGGATAACTCCTTTTGTATCAATAAAATATGATGTTGGAATTGTAATGACTTTATAAGTAGTCGTTACTTTTATATCTGTATCAAGAAGAATCGGAAAAGTAAGCCCTTTCTCTTCTGCAAATTTCCGTACTTTCTCTTTTCCTTCAGCCCCTTCTGACACTGTATAATTCACCGCTAATACTTCTACATCTTTCTGATACTTATTATAAAATGCCTGTATATCTGGCATTTCTTTCTGACATGGACCACACCACGTTGCCCAAAAATTCAAAATAACCTTCTTACCTTTTAAATCAGAAAGCTTCACCTTTGTACCATCAAGCTTGGACAATTCAAAATCAGGCGCTATTTTTCCAATTTCAATACCATTTTGTGCAATTGCTTCTTTTACATCCTCTGTACTTTGCTTTTGGTTGTCTGTTACTTGTACTTTCTCTTTTCCAAACTGCTCATAAATTGCATAACCAGCTAAACATAATAACACAACAACAATCGATATTTTTCGCCACATATGCACCATTCCTTATATTTTATCTTTGTCTCCATGGTTCTCACTGATGAAAGCTTTTACTTTATTTTAGCTTATACGGACAAAGATGGAAATATTCTCTATGGAAAAGAAAGTATATTATACAAAAAAATTAAGATTACAATCCTTACAATAAGAAAGAGCAGATGTTTTCTAATTCTACTCAATCAAATACCGCACTTCATTACATACGAATACTTATTTCTAAAACAATGTCATACATATTAATAAAGTGAAACTTCCATCAGTGGGGGTTTTTTCATCCCCCACTGATGGTTAGTTGAACCAATCGGGCTTTTACGGGCAGTTATTCCCCACCTATCTTCTTCGCTTTTCTCTGAATCTTGAGGTGGGGGCTTACTGCCCGTTAATGCGGGATAAATCTAGAAAGTATGAGGAGTGAACCATATGGAAGAGCATCCAATTGCTAAAGAATTACGAATGATAAGGGTATGTCTCGTTATACTCATCATCGTTACATTATTCTCAGGTGGAGTGAAAATGATTAAGCCTTCTTCAAACCATCAAGACGTTCCACCTACAAATAACGAAGTATGTGACAAAAACAATATGACACAAATTAGAGACAATACATTCGTAGTTAGAAACACCGACCCTAAAAGCGGCGGTTACAATACCGTTAAAATTTTTACATACAACCCACAAACAAACAAAATAACCCAAGTAAAAGAATTCAACTTTGAAAACTCCTTCACATATGTATATCTATTAAATCAAAGTGAATAGAAGTATAAAAAAAAGAGATCGAGTAAGGATCTCTTTTTTTAAAGACGTAAATCTAAGATAAACATTACAAGCTACGACTCACTTACATCCTTCCCAATGAAATGAGCACCAACTAAAATAAAAACAACAGATAGCGTCCAGCCAATAATCCCTGAATAAGGAAGGATACCTTTCAATAAAAAACTACTTAGTGCCGCACTGCTGCTCAGCAATAAACAGCTCACACCAATTTTTCTGTTTCTCGACATGCCGCTTTCTCCCTCTCCCGTTTATGAATTATATAATTGCCTTTATCCCTTTTAAAGCAAATTCTATAATCTATCAAAAAACAGCTTCGTTTTACGCGAATTCACCGCAAAGCTTTTCTAATGTTGTTTTCCATCACGGAAACGAGTATCTATAAAAGTGAACATAGCCTACTTATAACTCATTAATGATTCATATATGATAAAACAATGTTTCCAATCCATACGAAAACAATTAGCCAAATGATAATGATAAGAAATCCTGTTATCCAATTCTTAGGTTTATTCACAAGTGATTTTTCCTCTATTTCCCTTTTACAATCCTCTAATACTTCTTCAGGGATAAGCCTTAACGCCAAGTAAACGCCTAAAGGAACAAGAATGAGATCGTCAAGATACCCTAAGATTGGAATAAAATCTGGAATTAGATCAATAGGACTGAAAGCATAAGCAACAACAAGCATTGTAAATAACTTAGCATACCAAGGAACCCTTTCATCTTGATATGCCAAATACAGCACAAGAAGTTGTTTCTTTAAATTTTTAGCCCATTTTTTCATTTTTTGTATAATTGATAGCCCTTTTTCTTTTTGTACTCGTTTATTTTGATTCAAAATATCTCCTCTTCTTTTCATTTTTTTGTAGTTTTCTATTCTCTGAGAAGGAATAATATTAGAGATAACATGTTACCTCTTCAAGTGAAATAATATCATATATATATTTTATCTATATGTTTCGTTTATCTCAATTAAACTTAAACGATTGTAGCTTTGAAATAAAGTCACAATGTTTATAAAAAAGAGGTGATGAAATACGTTATCACACACTTTTTATCAAACTTAATTCAAAAGCTACAGTAGATTCTAACAAAAGGATAAAAAGTGTACCGTACACTTTTAGGAAATGTTTGTGGTAATCATTTTGGCAATTATTTTTGGTAACATTGTAATCCTTTGAATTTAAGCATCTTAATAATGATTGAATTAGTTACAAAAATTATGGTTTTTGGTAAATATCTATTAAAATGATTGCTTGAATCATGCGGAATTGAATGGGCTGTTACATTTTCTGTAAGTTACTTTGCACTTCACGGTACGATTGCTCCTTCTACCCCTAATTGATTGATTATGCGAAAGAAAAGCTCGCTTCTTATTAAAAAAAGCTAAGAAGTGAGCTTTTTTGTTTACTACTGATAATGTGTAGATAAGTTATCGTTATTAATTTTTTTTATTAGGTTCTTGGATTTGAAGCAGTTCAACAAAAACAATTAGCATGTCCTGTATTTGAATTCGATTGTCTACAAAATGTTGCAAATTAAATCCATTAAAAAGAGCCATTCCTGCTGTTGCTAAAGTTCTAGCATTTAATGGACTCCCGATTATACCTTTGTCCTTCATTTTCTGAAAAAAATGTGTAAGGAATGATCTCCATTCCTCCATCTGGAGAATAAGCATTTCTTTTATTTGAGGTAATTCATTAGAAATCATACATCCTTGGAGAAGCATAGGAGAAGACCCTTTTTCATAAGCCTCATTCACCAAACGCATAGAATATTCTTTAAATTTATTTAGCAAATCACAATCTTTTTGGGCAAGAACTTCCTTTAAATCCTCAAAATAAAAATCAATACCTTCTTTTATCAGTTTCAACAAAAACTCCTCTTTATTGGAAAAATGAGCATAAAAACCACCTTTAGAATAACCCGCATGTTTCACAATCTGATCAATGCTTGTACTAGAATAGCCTTGTTTAGAAAACAATTTAATTCCTGATTGCATTAATTTGTTGATGGTGTTTTCTGATTGTTTCTGATGATAATTTACCATAGCAACCTCTCCTTTTTTAAAGAAAACTGAATATTCCATTAATATTAACACATTCCTCATCATATAATAAATTAATTAATACCGACTAGTTGGTATTATGTGCAGAATAATATTTTTCAAGTCAAAATGGGAGAGGAGGAATGATCATGAAAAAGTTTAAAATGAGTGTCGTGGCATTGGTAGCTGCGTTGTTGGTACCTTCTTCTACATTTGCAAACACCATAGACCCTTTGGGTGCTGGGGAATGGGATTACTTAGGAGAAGAAACTCTTTATTCTAATGGTGCTGAAAGTCATGTGTATGCCTCTGGTGGTGGAGATTATAAGATTTGTCGGGATCCTTACGTGGGTCCAGCTGGTGAGTTAAAAGTTGAATTATGGGAGTACGATCCTGATAGTTATAATGATTATGTAGGAACAAGATATATAGCACGAGGCAAATGTGGGGTTTTCACAAATATTGGTCGCTTTGTTGATGGAGGAAATCAAGCGGAATTTTTTGCGAAATCAAGGTCTAGCAGTACGATGCGTTTAATCTTTTTTGATTAATTCACTAACCGAATGAAAAAAAGGACCTGGGATTGATTCGTAAAGGCTAAAATGAAGGATGGTAAAGATCGAGCTGATAGGTTGCAGGGTAAAGCATCGTTTTAAAAGTATTTTTGGTCTTTTGATGATAAATTTTTTCTACTAGTTGAGTGGAATGAATAGGGTTACGATGTTTATAAAAAAGATGCGACGTTTTGATGTTTTTAAAGAACTCTAAGTGAGTTTTAATCAAACTTTTTTATAAAACGGAATGTTCATTCAAAAAGATAAGAATCCATTTTGATCAAAGTTTTTTTCAAAATGGATTCTTTTTTGTGCCGTAGAATATGGGGTTTCTGAACGTTTTTGATTAAACTTTATTTTAAAGATACAACGATCGGTTTCTAGAATTGGGAATGTCATTGAAATTTTCCTTTATTCTGTTTTTCATTTATTATAGTAAATGCAATGCCATTATAATATTATCTGCATATTGTCCGTTCTCAAATTTAATATGCTTTTTCTCTCTACCTTCTTCTTTGAAACCTATTTTTTCATATACTTTTATCGCTCGTTTATTTGTTGATAAAACACCTAAACAAATTTTTTCTATGCCATCTTGTGTTTTTGCCCAATCTACTAATTGTAAAAGCATTTTTGTTCCTACACCTTGATTGCGATAATCATCAAAAATCCCCATTCCAAATGAGCCAGTATGATTTAAGCGCTTCATTGTGTTTCTGTTAAATGTTAAAAAACCGACAATACGTCCACTCTCTTCCGCAACGAATGTTACACCGCCCTGCTGACTATTTGTAATTGTTTTCTTTCGCTGCATTTCAGTATCTACATGAAATTCTTCACTTGTAGGAATGAAAAACTCCTTTTGAGAGATAATGCTTTTTCGAATAAATAAAATGCCCTCTGCGTCTTTTTCTGTTGCCTCTCTTATGAACAATCCAATCCCTCCAATACATTTTATCTACATGTTCAATTTAGCTTTTTTGTATTTCTCTGTACCTTTGCTGTATTAAACTCTTTGGAATGTATTCATTTTAGACAACAACTCTTGTAAATCATCAATTAAATCTAATTATATAAAAAATAAAAGGTAATAGATATAATACATAAATAATATCTATTACCCTTTTAATCTTGTTATCAGTTTTAATATCTTTAGTACCACTTCTCCCATTTTTCTGGTCCAGTGTATTTTTCACCTACAATGAATAACTGTCCCTTCACTAAAGTAATAGGATTAGGATAATTCGTTCTATACCTATGTATGACTAAATAATCCAATATTCATCCCCTCTTTCTTATTTCTAAGACGCTGCATAAAAAGAAGCAAATTGTATCCACAGTTAATTCAAGAATCATTATTTTGACTCTTTCACTTTCACAGGCATACTTCCAATCACATTCGCTCCATTTTTTAAAGTTATTTTTACATTTCCTGCTTCTTTAAACGTATAAGGAGACAACTCATAAATTTCTTTTATTTTAAATTTCTGATTCAAGTCTTGTATAGATTCAGCCGTAAGCAAAGACATTTTAGGTTCCCAAACTTCTTCTTTTCCAGATGGATACGTGATGAGCATTCGAACATCTGCTGGGTGAATATCTTTCCAAAGTATTATATACATTTGCGTTTCTTGCCCTTTTTTAATCAATGTATCCGAATAATACCCTAACTCTCCAATGTTTCCAAAAACAGTATATTTCTCACTATTTACTGTAATATCAATATACGGGAGTTTATATGTCATTTTATGATATATTCCGTAAGCTGTACAAAAGATAGAAATAATCGTAAGTCCTAGAAGAAATTTTTTTAGTTGCTTCCCTTGAAAACTTACCATCATAACTGAATTTGGAGCGAATTTTTCTGCTAATAAAAAAACAAGGATCACAATTAAAATTCCAATCCCAATAAAAATATACATACAATTCCCTCCCGCTCGATATATGTAAATTGCACCTCTTATAACGCTTTTTCTCACCGCTCCCTCGTTTTCCTTCCTTATCACAATGAAAAAAATTTTGAAAGTGAAGAAACTCACTCTTCTACAGCGATAAATATTACTTACAAGATGTTTTCTCTAAAATAATATGTATATGAGGGGTCTTATAAAATTAGAAAAGAACAGGCCGTTTATTTTCGAAAAAGATAAACATAATAAATTTTTATCCATGTAAAAATGGAGCCGTAATACGTACAGCTCCATTTTCCATATACAATATTCGTTTATATTTTTAAAATGTTTCTAATACGATTTTCCCAACCGTACTTCCTGTTTCAATCATCGCATGCGCTTTTCTAATATTAGCAGCGTGAATTGGCGATAATGTCTTGTTTAATGTTGTCTTAATAATATTTTGCTCAAGCAATTCACTCACTTGATTTAATAAAAGATGTTGGTTAATCATATCTTCTGTTTCGTACATAGGTCGTGTAAACATGAATTCCCAAACAAATGTAGCACTTTTACTTTTTAATAAACCTAATGCTAATGGTTTCTCATTTTCTACAATAGAACAAATCCCGCCTTGTGGTTTGATTACTTCTGCCATACCGTTCCAATGTTGATCTGTATTATTTAAGCAAAAAATGTAATCAACTTCTGCTATTTCAATCTGTGACAATTGTTCTTTAAATGATTTATGGTGATTGATCACATAATCAGCACCTAAGTTTTCTACCCAATCTTTCGTTTCAGTTCGAGAGGCTGTTGTAATGACATTAAGACCCGCCCATTTCGCTAATTGTATCGCAATAGATCCTACACCACCTGCGCCGCCAATGATTAAAATATTTTTGGATTTATTCTTTTCCTTATTATTAAAATCAATTGCTAAACGTTCAAACATTCCTTCCCACGCTGTAATAGCTGTTAAAGGTATAGCAGCTGATTGTGCGTGAGTTAAATTTTTCGGTTTTGTTCCAACAATTCTTTCATCTACTACATGATATTCACTGTATGTACCAGGTCTTGTAATACTCCCTGCATAGAAAACTTCATCACCCGGTTGAAATAATGTACAATCTTCGCCAACTTCTACAACAACACCACTAGCATCCCATCCAAGTATTTTCGGCTCTTCTTCTTTCTTATCTTTTGGCGCTCGAACTTTTGTATCAACGGGATTAACAGAAATGGCATGGATTTTAACGAGTAAGTCCCTTCCTTTCGGCATAGGTCTTGGTAATTCAATATCAATCAAACTGTTCTCATTTTCGATTGGTAAATATTCTAATAAACCAATTGCTTTCATGTTCATTTCCTCCACTTCATAAAATCTGTCTTCCCTTTCAATTATAGATAACTAAATTAAATTATGTAAGAAGGCACATTCATGTAGTATAGTATCATTAGTGTTACCATCAATATAAATATTACTATGGAGTGCTATATTTATGAGGAATAGAAAAAGCGGTTATGGTTGCCAGGAGGGTTGTCCTGTTGAAATAACACTAGATGTTATCGGCGGAAAATGGAAAGGTGTTATTTTGTATCATCTATTAGATGAAAAAAAGCGTTTCAATGAGTTGCGAAGGCTCATTCCCGGCATTACACAGCGAATGTTATCTTTACAATTAAGCGAACTAGAAAACGACGGAATTGTACATAGAAAAGTTTACCCAGAGGTTCCCCCTAAAGTAGAGTATTCTTTAACTGATTTCGGAAGAACGCTAGAGCCGATTATTGTTCAAATGAGGAATTGGGGAAAAATGTACAAATCTAGATTAGTGGAAAAATCAGAAACACTATAATAATAACTGTTTAATCCACATGTTTTCTTGCAATAACATAATAATTTTTTAGCACATACAAGCTATGAGTTATATTAAGTCACAATGCAAGATTAAATGAAAATAGGAAGCTAAATTATGTCAGCTTCCTATTTTTGATGTAAAATAAATAACTTTGTGACAGTTGTCTAGTAACAATAATTACGTATACTCATAACACGAACCGAGCACATAAATATCCCCTATCACTTAAACTCTTTGAAGTATATTAACTATAGATAACAACTCTTGTAAATCATCGATTACATGTTCATCTGTAAACGGATTTCCCCAAAACGCATCCTTTTTCCATATTGCATGCATTCCTACATTTCGAGCTCCTATTACATCATTCTCTGGATGATCGCCTACATACACACTTTCTTCAGGAGTAACACCTAATCTACCTAAAGCTCTTAGGAAGATTTCAGCTTGTGGTTTTTTAAGCCCCTCTTGCTCTGACACTAATATGACATCCATATACTTATCAATCCCTAGAGCACGAATATTCAGTAGCTGGAATTCAGTGAATCCATTTGTGATTATGCCTAATGATATTCCTCTATTTTTAAGCTCTTGTAATACGTGCCCCATGTTAGAAAAAGGAGTACAGTGATGTTGAAAGTTGTTTATGTAATCCTCTAATAACTGCTCCCAAGTTAAACTAGAAATAGAATATTCTCGAAGTAATTGCTCATATACTTTGTCTTTCCAAACATAGCCCTTATTATCTAATTCAATAAATCGATTTACATATTGCTCTTCAGACACATCTTTTAGCTCATCGATATATCTCTTATATTGATCTTTAATAAAAAGTTTAAGAGAACGATCTCTATCTAATAGAGTTCCATCTAAATCGAAAATAACAGCTTTAACCATTCTTTCTCCTCCCCTTACTTAAGCGCCTGTTACGCATCTGATTTTGGAGGAATCCAACCAATATTTTGACTCCATTTATCCGCTTTTCTTAAAATCTCCCAAATCAGAAAATCTTTTGCTTCTGTGTACCTGTGTCGGTCATTTTCGTACTCTTTCGCTAGTTTATATTTTAAGTCTTCATATCGTTTACAGTCTTCTGGATGATTGCGCATATAGTCTCTAAATAAGAGCGCAAGTTGCTCAGGCCAACTCCCTTCACGTCGCACATGTATATGTGTTCTCCTATTGCCAGAAGCTTCACGGAAATAACGTTTAGAACGATCTAAATTATCTGCTCGATAAATAAATCCTAAACTTTCTAGAGGTTCCCTAAAAGAATCCAATAATTCTAAGGTTTTTACAGAAATTTGCACATCAATAATTGGTTTTGCCGCTAAACCCGGTATCGATGTAGAACCAATATGGTCAATTCTTATCGCAACGTCCCCTAAAGCAGTTCTTAACGAATCACCTAGATTTTGAAACTCTCTTGGCCACTCACTTTTATAAGGTACTACAATAATTTTATCTGACATTCAAATTCCTCCCCAAATCCGCCTTACACTCTAAATCATATCAAGTTCTTATTATGTATCCCCTATTACACATCAATATCTTACTATAGATAATCCTAATGATATGAATTTCACAGGAGTAAAAAATACATTTCTATCATACCTAAAGGATTTTAACTGTAAATTGAAGTATGGAAATATGTATACTATTGAAGGAGGCAGGAGAATGGAGATTAATTGGATACAATTGTTGTTTTGGCCTTTTATGATTGCCTCCATTATTTTTTCACTGTTTGGAATATATTTTAGAAAATCCAGCCCTTTGATGATTTCTGCAGTACTCATTATACCTTTATCACTCTATTTGGTCGGATCTCCCCTATTTTCTGTGTGGGGACTCATTTTACCTTTTCTTTATGTGGGTGCAGCACAATCAATAAAAAAACAAAAAGTTTGGTTATCAATCTTGTTTTCCATACCTGTTTATTTCTTAATTGGATGGCTTGGGTATACAGTACTAACTCAGTAAGTATTTACACCACGAGTCATATTGAAATTATATACTTTATATTCTCCATTATCGGATGAAAACCTTAAAATATTGCCGTCTTCTGGCATACCTTCAAAATAAGCGCCAATACAACCAGTTGTACATCTATGACCAGATAGTAAAATGTTTAATTCTCTTTTGCTGTATTCAACTTCAAGTTCATGCATGAAGCCAAAAACTCTTTTCATGTAACTGTTGATTTCTTCAACACCATTATAAACACTAGAATCAGGAACGACTCCAACCATTTTTACTTCGCCTTTTTTTAATCCATCAGCTTCTCCTAAATCAAAAACATCAAGCCTTGCATCAGTTATTGCTTTTATACCCGTTGCTATCTCTGCTGTTTGAATAGCTCTTACTTGTGGAGAAGAAAATACATAATCAAATTTTACATTTTGAAGTTTGTCTCTTAAACATTCGGCTTGCTCTATACCATATTCATTTAATGGAAAACCTAATCTCCCTTGCAGTCTTCCTTCTTTGTTCAAATCTGTTCGCCCGTGTCTAATCACATAAATCATTGCTGCACCCTCCCCGTTACTTGAGAAATTTTTATTCTCCCAAATTTGATAATTACTCTTGCCTGTTTTTCAAACGCTCCATGATACGAAGTCAAATAGAACTATCACTTTTATGCACTTAACATTCAGAATTTTATTGCTTTTAATCAGATAATCACATATGATTTTTTTCTGTTCAGCGACTACTATGACATCCTATTTCATTTTTTCCTAATTACGATTTTATGTACTAGTTTGTTTTTTAATTTTAATGCCTTTACTATTAAATTCAGTACTCGATAGTTGAATAACTGTTACCCCATAAGATGAGATAAAAAATATCGAAAACCATAAGCACCTAAAGAACTAATACCTGTAACTAAAACTGCAACTGCTAAATATGGATTATAGCCAGATTGTTTTCTCGAACGATATAAATAAAGAATAGATAGACATAAACTAATGATAAAAAAAACCATCCATACAGAGTTGGGAGCAAAAACTTCGAAATTAGTAAAACAAATTACTATATAGCAAATATTCACCAAGAGCAATAGCACTAAGATAAATTTCTTCAAAATTACACCTTCCTTTTACCAGGTTAACCAACCGAATTTTGGCATACAAAGAAATGAATGTAAGTTGATTTGAATAGAAAATTTTACAGTCTCTTTTTATTCAATATAAATTCTCTTATTACCTTTTAAGCTATATAAAAAGTATTATCAAAACTCTCACACCATGATAAGCAGATCCTAATGAAAAGTTCCAATTAATCCTTCACCTACATATTTTCGAATTATCTCTTCGAATGGAACAATTTACTTATCTTCTTTTTCTTTCCTTTGATAAGTTGATAAGTAGGGACTTTTTCTGCTTTTAATGCTTTTCTTACTGTATTTCTTGAGGCATTTAATAATTTGGTAATAGATCGAATAGAATGTCCTTCTTGTTTTAGTGCTCGAATGGGTGCCCCCTTGCTTAAACTCCTCTCATTTCGTTATGAGAGAATTATATTTTTTATTTTAGGGATGGGTCACTTTTCGATGCGAAAAGTGGGTCAGTTTTCATTGTAAATCTACACAGTATGTCCAAGTTTGTTAGATTCCTTGCACCAGACCTAAAAAGTATTGAATAATTCTTTATATTCAGTATAATTAACTTGTAACTATAATAACGTTTTTAGTTACTATGGGTATACCACTTGATTTCTAATAGAAGATTCCCCGTAAATCAAGTAGTAGCAAAAATTTTTGTACATTTTTGCATTCGGTATCCCCCACAAAAATGTTTCTTTCAAATAAACAGGAAGAGCAATTTGCCTATTATCACAAATATGATCGATGAGAAACTAGAGGACGCTCAAGAACAATACACCAATCTATTAGACATAATAATTTAAATATTGGCATGAGTTGTGCAACAGTAATGTTGTGCAATGATAATAATGCAACTTTCCAAGAAAATAAGGGGGTTTAAGAATGCCAGACATCGTATTTCTTCATGGCGAGGTTATTACGGTAGACGAACAGAATCGAATAGTAGAAGCGATTGCGGTAAAAAGGAACCGGATTATCGCCGTCGGTACCTCAGAGGAGATTAAGCGTCTTATCAGTCCGCAGACAACGGTAATTGATTTGAAAGGGAAAACCCTCTTGCCGGGATTTATCGATTCACATTTGCACATTTCCTCGTATGGCATAGACAAGCTGGGGGTAAGCTGCAAAGCTACACATATTCATTCCCTGCAGGATATTTTTCAGGATTTACGTAAAAAAGCGTCCGGGCTCCCGGCAGAAAAATGGGTGCGGGCTTGGGGCTTCAATGAGACCAAAATCGCGGAACAGCGGTATCCGACTAGAGAAGAATTGGATCAGATTTCAATGGAGCACCCGATTATCATTATACGCGCGTGCAACCATATTTCGGTGGTCAATTCAAAAGCACTGGAAATCCTCGGTATTCACAAGGATACGCCCGATCCTAAAGGAGGGATGATTGAACACAGCGCCGAGGGAGAGCTTACAGGTCGTTTAATTGAAACAGCTCATTTCCAAATTTCCAATAAAGTAACCTATTCCGAAGAAGAAACAGCCCAAGCCTTGGCGTTAGCGTCTGCCGATTTTGTAGCGGCTGGGATTACCAGTATCCATGATGCAGGTTGCAATGACTCCGAGGGGTTTCGAGCGATGCATGAGGCGGTTCGTCAAGGCTTGGTCAAAGTGCGCATTTATGCGATGGTCTGCGCATTAGACAATCCCGAATTATTTTTGGAAAGCATGATTAACGCTGGAATGGTAACAGGCCTAGGGAATGACAGGTTTAAAATCGGACCGGCAAAGCTGTTCACGGATGGCAGCAGCAGCGGGCCGACCATTGCTACCCGTAAGCCGTATACAAGTAACCCAGAGGATTACGGTATTTTGTACTATACACAGGAAGAACTAAACCGACAATTAGTAGAGGCTCATAAAAAAGGATTCCAGATTACAGCCCATGCACAGGGAGATCGTGCAATTGAAATGGTATTGAATTGTATAGAGGCCGCCCTGAAGGAATATCCTCGCCCAAATGCCCGACCACGTATTGAACATGCAGGGATTTCAGAACCGGATCTAATTGAACGGATGAAACAGCTTGGTGTCATCCCGATACCTAACCCTGCTTTCTTCTATGAATATGGAAATGGATACGTCCATAACTACGGAGATCGGGTGAATCAAATGTATCCACTTCGTGACTTTTTTAAAAATAACATCATTGCAGCAGCGGGCTCCGATAGCCCAGTGACCGATTATCGTCCGCTATTCGGAATTCAAGCGGCGGTGAACCGGAAGAGCAAGCAGGGACAGGAGATTGGAAACGATCAAACTGTTTCCGTAACAGAAGCGATCCGGGCTTACACATGGAACGGAGCTTACGCGAGCTTTGACGAACAATACAAAGGGAGCATCGAAGTTGGAAAACTGGCCGATCTAGTGATCCTGGACGGAAGCATTTTGCAAGCTGCCCCTGCCGATATCGCTGATCTTCCTGTTCACATGACAATCATTGATGGAGAGATCGTCTATCAAGCTGGATAGTCCTAAGGCAATGAAGCATTAGGCGTAAAAGTAAATGTTTATCTTGTTCGATCGATAGGTGATCGGACAGGGTAAACATTTTTATCTGTCTCTGGTGAACCAAGTATCTTTATACTGTACTCATCGATGTATCGTTTGTTCAGGAGATATATCCAACTATCATGAAAATGCAAGCAAACAACCGGGTGCCAGAATTGAAAGGTTGAATCAAAACAGCTACCGCGGGACCTTTGCCCGGATAGCTGTTTTGATTTAGTGGTGAAGAATGTGTCGGTCGAGGGGGATTCCAGTTCAGAATTGTTTTTATACGCCCTATTGATGTAATGCGGAATCTCCCATTTGCACGTGAGACCTTTCGGGAACGTGACCGACGTGCTGTGTTTGATCAGATTGACAGTATATCGAACCGTGACGTGTACCTACGAAGATGATGTGATTAACCTCGCATACTCGAACGATATGCAATGCCAAATTGGTTCAAAAAAGGATCTTACGTTATGGATTAAAAATACTTGAGATAGTCGAGTTAAGTGCCTTTTCGGACAGGGAGTAGTAGTGTATTATGGAAGATATGTACCTTTCCGTTTTTAATTGGGAGTTTGATTGCTTCCATCCTGCTAAAAAGAAAGGTGTTATGTGTCAATAAGGGAATTGTCCCAACAGAAAATATGGCACAGACACAGACAAAGGTTAAAAATAATTTTCAAGGTGCGAAAGTTAAGTAACTTAGTTTAGATAACATTTTCAACAAATTTCTAATTTAAGGAGTACTAGGAATGAGGGAACGCATTATAAGAGCTTTTAATGAAGAGATTCATGATAAAGGCATGAAGTTCACAATGGATGATTTAGCAAACCGTATTGGTGTAAACAAACGATACCTTTATCAACATTTTTCTTCGAAAGCTGAAATTTTGGAGTTAATCATTGATCAATCGTTATCGGAATTCGATGAAAAAACAGAACAGATTATGAATAATACATCTTTAAGCCTGATTGAAAAAATCAGACAGATTTGTACTGTGTTGCCCAATTTTGAGTTTTACGACTTCAAAGTGTTGGAACAAATGAAGCGCTATTACCCGGAGCAATGGACAAAAGTGAATGACGCTTTGAGCGAATGGGAAGCTCTGCGTTTATTACTCGAAGAAGGTATACAGCAAGGTGAACTCATTGAAATCAATACAACACTTGCTGTAAAGCTGATTATAGATGCTACAAATTCAATCTTTGATCAACGTTTTTACATGGAAAATAATATTACCTTACCGGAAGCACTCTCTTCTATTGTAGACGTATTATTGTTCGGCTTAGTCAAAAATAAATCATAATAATGGTCTAATAAAAAAATGAAAGGAACATATATTCCTTTCGTTTTTTATCTTTATATGGGAACCTTCTTACATCCTGCATCTTGAAAAACGATAGCTCCATCAACCATAGTTAAGACTACTCGAACGTCTCGTATTTCTTCAACTGGGATTTCGAAGAGGTTTCTGTTTAATACAACAAGATCTGCCAGTTTTCCCACTTCAAGTGTGCCCAATTCCTTTTCTCTGAATGATCCATAGGCAGGGGATAACGTATAATCTTTCAAGACTTCGGATAGTGACAGACGCTCCTGCGGATTCCATCCTTCTGTCGGTGATCCATCATATCCAATTCTTGTTAGTGCACGATAAATGCCTAGCATCGGATTTAATTGCACAATTGGATAATCAGTACCAAAAGCCAACATTGCACCTGAATCCTTTAACGTTTTCATTGCAAAAACAAAGGGCTCACGTTCTTTTCCAATACGTGAAACATAAGTTATCCGTTGCTCCTTACCAAGACCCAAATGTTCTGGTTGCATTGATGCGATCACTCCAAGCTTTTGGAAACGAGCGATTTCATCCGAATGAATAACCTCCACATGTTCCACACAATGCCTAGCATCTCGCTTACCATTCTTTTTCTGGGCTTCCTCAAAAGCATCCAAAGCTAGGCGAATCGCACCGTCACCAATTGCATGAAGGCGGATTTGAAAGCCTTCTCGATCAGCCTCTACTATCCATTTTTTAATCGCATCTGGCGAAACAGCTGTTTCACCAAAGTTTTCTGTTTTATCTGAATATGATTCAACTAAAAACGCGGTATAGCCGGTTATTACTCCATCAACAAACTGTTTCAACCCCGAGACTCGAAGCTTGTCTGATGCATAAGTATCACGCAATTGTTTCGCACGTTCTATATCATCATTTAAAGGAGGTGAAAGATGAATCCGCGCAGTTAATTCTCCGTTTTTATCCAGATCACTAAACAATTCAAAATCCTGTAATTTTTCCATAGCAGGCGATCCATACAAATCGTTAACTGAAGTCACACCCAGTGCAGCCGCCTGTCCGAGAAATCCTTTCATCATTCTCATACGGCGTTCCCTTGAAAAATTGAATGCATGATTCGACACGAGTGCAATCGCTGTCTCATACAAAATACCCATTGGTTCTCCGTTTTCATCTTTTGCAATAATCCCGTGGGGCGGATTATCTGTATTTCGATTAATACTTGCAATCTCAAGCGCTTTGCTATTTACCCAGGCATAATGCCCTTCCATATGAAAGAGAATAACAGGACGTTCTGGGAGTACGCGATCGAGTGCAGCACGATTTGGAAGCTGCTTGTTGTCCCAATTGCTTTGATCCCAAGAAAAACCAATAATCCATGAATCTTCTGGTCTTGAATCGGCAAAATTGGCTACCATTTTTATCGCTTCTTCTTCTGAGTGTGCATCGGCTAGAAAAACACTGTCTTCTGCAAGACTTCCTCCAAGTATATGCAAGTGAAAATCATGAAAGCCAGCCATAATAAGTCGATCGGAATAATGATATACTTTCGTGTCTGGTCCAATAAACGGATTCATTTCTATTTCGGAACCAATGGCTGCAATCTTATTATTAATAATGGCGATATAAGCAGGGATGGGCTTATCCGCAAGACCTGTAAAAACAGCATTACTTGAGATAACGATATCAGCTTTTTGATTTATATTCATTTGCAAACACCTCCAATATGTTTAAATATTCTGAATTTTATTTGCGTAAAGTAAGTAGCAATTGAATATGACGCAAGATTGGATAACGGCGCTGTGTACCGAAAACCACAAATATTTAGGCAAAGTATACGGCTGTGATAATCATATGCCACTCCTAAGTTCACATTATTTCAAATTGATCTCATGGTTCATTTTATAATTCTTTTTCAAAAATTCCGGGCAGTCCCATTCACAAACAAGATCTTTAGCCAAAGAAACGACCCAGTCCTTTGTAATATGATACTTTTCTCCATCTACAGTAATAAACACTTCACCGTCTGTCACATAAAAAACTTCCTGCTCTTCTACGTGCCAAGTTCCTTTACTAGGTTCGCCTATCCATGGCTCCCAAGTGTCTACACTTAATCTTTGTGCTTCTTCAGCTGTAATTTTTTTCGCAAAAAACATTCTCATCATCTCTCTTTCTTGTAAATAATTTTAAAAGATTAATTGATATCAGTATGCTTACGTTACTTTTGGTTCCTTTAAACGTTTCAACTCTTTTCGAAGAAAATAAATCGCAATAAGAACACCTGGAATTTCAGCAGCTGGAGCGGAATACCAAATACCATCAACTCCCCAATATTTTGGGAAAATAAACATGAACGGGAATGAAAAAAACAACATTTTGCTAACATTAATAAACGTTGCGGACCAGTTTTTCTCTTGTGATTCGAAATAACCGGAGATCAGCAAACTAACGGCATTTAATGTAAACATGCAATTAAATACAATTGTCGTCCAGATTCCGAGTTTCTGTAAATCTGGATTGCCTCCAGAGAAAAATGACATAATTGGATTTGCAAAAATAATTAGTAAAGCTGTCGCAAGCAAAAAGAAGGCAACCGTAAAAATAAGTCCAATCTTAATTGCTTGTTTAACACGATCAAGATTGCCCGCACCGTAATTATAACTAATAATCGGTTGAAGTCCCGTCATCCCACCGAGCGCCGCTAAGGCGAGCAGATTTGTAATGTAACCGTTTTGAACCGTGAAAGCGGCAACGTGCAGCCCGCCACCGTAGCTTTGCAGTAAGTTATTAAAGAAAATAATAGAAAAAAACATCATGAGCTGACTCGAAAAAGATGCAAAGCCTGTCCAAGCCACTTCACCAATTGTCTTGAGATTAATCATCATATCTTTTATTTTTGGCTTAAGCTTTGTTTTACCGAACCAAAAATAAAAGATGAGTAAAACAGGGATCGATTGTGCAATTGTATTCGCCCACGAGGAACCCATCAGCCCCATGTCATATTTCGTTATCATAATCCATTCTGCAATTCCGGCAACAACCGCTGCAACTAACCAACTGTTCATTGATAATATAGGTTTTTCATCGATATTGGTTAAAATACTTAGTACAACCGCCAATATCGTTATTGGCAATGAAATCCACAATAGTCGGCTGTATTTCACCGCATATGGAAGTGAATCCTGACTTGCTCCGAATAAAGTCATGATTTCATTTTCAAAGACCAATCCAAGTACAGCTAGCAAAATGGAGACGAAAAGAGTAAACCATAAAGTTTGTCCCATAGTACTCCTAGCTTCTTCGATTTTCCCTTCTCCAAGCCGAAGTGAAATGACCGCTCCGGCTCCTATACCAAAAAGAACGCCAAGCATACGGGTAATAACCGTGACCGTAAATCCAATTCCGATCCCTTCGATTTCTAGCTCCTGAAAGCCGCTGACGAAATAGCCATCGACAACCGCTACCACTCCAAGAATCGCATTCGCCATAATTCCTGCCAAAGCAAACCGTAAATATAGTAAAGGAATACTTTTGGTTCCCAGTGCTGAATCATTTACTGGCTTATTCATCATTTCTGCTTTTTCTTTCTTCGATGAGGGACGGTTTCCTGCTATTTCCATACTCATACCCTCCTAAAAATAGTTTATACAGCAAGTTCAGCCAAATTAATTTGCATACCAACCTACAGGCTTAGCATGCTGGTGAATATTGATTTGCTTCATTTCCATAAAGTGCTCCAGTCCAACAGTACCTAAGGCTCTTCCGATTCCACTTTGCTTATATCCCCCCCAAGGCCCTTCAACATAAGCGAGGTGATAACTATTAATCCAAGTAATTCCCGCGCGCAATTTACTAATGACACGTTTTGCTCGATCCACGTCTTCAGTAAATACAGCACCAGCTAAGCCATAAATGGAATCATTAGCTTTTTGGATTGCATCTTCCTCATCTTTAAATTTCTGTACAACAAGGACTGGACCAAAAATCTCTTCCTTAACAATACGCATATTCGTGTTTACATCAGCAAAGATCGTTGGTGCAATAAAAAATCCTCGATCAAGTCCATTTTCTGTTAAGCGCTTACCACCACAAACTAATTTTGCCCCTTCTTCGATTCCACTCTTGATGTAATGTAAAACGTCATTCATATGAGCCTCGTTTGTGAGCGCTCCCATTTCAATGTTCTCGCTTTCCCCGTTGCCAACTACAATCTTGCTTGCACGCTCAGCCAATCTTTCAACAAATTTATCGTAAATTGTCTCTTGTACAAGCAGACGGGATGCAGCTGAACAAACTTGCCCAGCATTGTGGAAAATACCGAACATCGCATTCTCGACAGCAGTTTCAAAATCTACATCGTCGAACACAATAAGCGGAGATTTACCTCCCAGTTCAAGTGTAATTTTTTTCATATTTCCCGCAGCTGCGCGCATAATGCTTTGGCCTGTTTTTGTTCCGCCGGTAAAAGCAATCTTATCAACATCATGGCTCTCGGCAAGCTCATTCCCAACTTTTGATCCAGGTCCCAATACCAAGTTTGCCACTCCGGCCGGAAGCCCGACTTCCTCCATAATTTCAAATAATTTGAATACGCTTACAGGAGTGACCTCTGCAGGCTTAATTACAATTGTATTTCCGGCAGCGAGTGCAGGAGCAATTTGCCAAACCGCTAACATAAGCGGGAAGTTCCAAGGTACAATAAGTCCACAAACACCAATCGGTTCATGAATAATAATTGTTTCCGAAGAATCAGCACGAGTGTAAGATTCTTTTTTCATGCCTTTGATCAAGTCAGCATAATAGCGGAAGCATTGAATCGACACCGGAATATCCACATAAGTTGTTGCACGAATAACCTTACCGTTATTTGCAGTTTCCAAACGTGCAATTTCATCCGCCTTTTCTTCAAGACGATCTGCAATCTTATAGAGATATTCAGCTCTTTCATCAGCCGATAAATCCGACCAAATCCCGCTGTCAAACGCTTTGCGAGCCGCCTTGATTGCCGCCTTTGCATCGTCTTCTGATCCATCAGCAGACGATGCAATCACCTCTCTAGTTGCAGGATTAATAACGTTTCTTCTAGCACCGGATAACGCTTCTACCCATTTCCCATCAATAAACATGTTAATTTTCACAATCAACTCTCCTTTACGCAAAAATATCAACCAGTTTAAAACCAATATGCGCTAGATTTACAAGCATCGTTTTCTGATTATGGAACGGGAATGATTTTAGGCGTTCCTTTTCAAATCGATATCCACCTGCACTCCCCGTAACGATCCATTGTGCCAATAACTTTCCGAACAGTGTCGAGAGAGAAGCGCCGTGGCCCGTATAACCTGTTGCGAAATATGCGCCTTCTTTAGATCTGCCGATAACCGGAAATGTATCAATTGTAACCCCGATAAATCCACCCCAACGGTATTCAATTTTGCTTCCTGCCAGTTTCGGCATCAAGTTTACCATCGCATCGTAAACTTTTTGATACACGCCATCATCTAAGTTTGGACGAATATCGCCACCGCCAAATACGATTCGATTATCTGGTGTGCGACGGAAATAGTAAAGGAAACTACTCGTATCAAAAACCATGCGATCTTTAGGAATGACAACATTCAACAATGACTCTGGAAGCTGTTCAGTTGCAATAATACGTGCCGAAATTGGCAGTACGCCTTTGTTTAGTTCACTCATGATTTTTCCAGAGTAACCATCTGTCGCCACAATAATGTCTTTCGCAATAACAGAACCTTTTTCTGTTTCAACTTTCACACTATTTTGACCGTACTCGATGGATAATGCTTTAGAATGCTCAAAGATTCTTGCACCGATCGATTTAGCTGCTTCTCCCAAACCAATTGCATAATTCAGTGGCTGGAACGAGTAACTCGAGTCGTCGACTAAGCAACCATAATAAACTGGGGAATCGATCTCTTGATGCAATTGACTTCGATCAAGCACTCTTGATTCGTACCCGAAATTTTTGTTTAAATATTCGCTTTCAAGTTTCAATTCTTCAAAATGTTTGGCTTTGTAAGCCGCTACAATGTGACCCGTATTTCTAAAGTCGCAGTTGATTTGATGTTCGTCAATAATGTTTTTTACCAGTTCAATACTAAACAAGGAGAGATCGTTTAGCTGTCTAGCCTCGTCGGGACCATACTTTTTGGCAAGCTGCTGCATCGTTGGCTTATAGCCTGGCAATACCATCCCACCGTTACGACCGCTGGCGCCGTATCCGATCGTTTCTTGCTCTAGGACAATGACATTCTTTCCTAATTTTCGCAAATGATAAGCAGAGGAAAGACCTGTGAAACCAGCGCCAATAACGACAACATCTGCCTCTTCATTTCCTTCTAGAGTTTTTCCTTTCTCATAGCTGTTTGCAGTCGCTGTCCATAGAGAAAGTGTATTCATTTGATTCATCTTATCACTTCCTTCTTCCTGTTTATTTGAAAGAAACATTTTAGTAGGGATACCGAATGCAAAGGTGTACAAAATTTTTTTCTACTACTTGATTTACGGGGAATCTTCTATTAGAAATCAAGCGGTATAACCCTTGTAACTAAAAACGTTATTATAGTTACAAGTTAATTATACTGAATATAATGAATTATTCAACATTTTTTTGTGACAAGATAGTATGGCTAAGGGTTCTGGTGCAAAAATAAAATAAAAGAGAATAAAACGCATATATTCCTAATGGAATCCTATCTTATGCTGCAAGTCCACACAATTGATGGATGAATTCTTTCTGATTTTGGACAGACTGGTTGGACTTATCCCCGTCAAGTAGACAACTGTAAAAAAGACTATGCAGCCATCGAAATTCGATATTCGATCGGAGCTCGATGATTGAGTCGTTTTTGGAATCGTTTGTAGTTATAATGATAGATGTAT
>NZ_CAKJTI010000012.1 GCF_917563915.1 Bacillus rhizoplanae
GATTTTAATGTGTAAGTAAGTATTATTAATATTCAATTACAACATATTGTTCAAGTCACAAAACTCAGTTCTCTGACTATAGCAGCATGGAATCTTCATGTGACCAAATCCACAAGCAGCCAACCCATTGCCAGCTTAGAAAAGGAATTAAGACTAAAATTTTTTAATCGCTCCTGGGGACACGGTGCTGTACCAACCGATAAAGGTAGAATCAGTCTAATACTTGTCTTTGGGGTACTAAGAAAGCTTGAGGAAACAAAAGAGACAGCCAACTTATTCAATTCCACGAAAGTAGGGGAACTAAAAATATCTTCTTCCCCCGGATTGATGACATTACTGGTAAAAGCTATAGTCGCTTTTAGACATGATTATCCATATGTAACTCTGCAGATTCAGCGCTTCAAATATTGTCATGTATCTCTCCCCTTCCCTCAATAAAGTGAAACTTCCATCAGTGGGGTTTTCTTCATCCCCCACTGATGGTTAACCAATCGGGCTTTTACGGGCAGTTATCCCCCTATCTCCTTCGCTTCTCTCAATTTTGAGGTGGGGGTCTTACTGCCCGTTAATGCGGGATAAACGAGCATAGGAGTGAGCCGCCCTCTTGAGGAACCTATTCGATTGTACAAGAAAAATAAAAGACCGATACATTTTACTAAGGTATCGGTTCTATTTTATTTACAAAATAGTTTTTTCTATTTTATATTAGTAGTACTTAATTACAAATTAAAATCTTTAATTTTATTTAATTATAATTTATCAGTAGAATTAAAAGTATAAATGAGTTAATATTCAAAAAAAATCACTTTCGAGTTTGGTCTTTTACGGTTAAATCGAAACAGGAGGTTGAACTATGGACTTAAAGTTATCCGGAAAAAAAGCACTTATTGTTGGAGGAAGCCGAGGGATTGGTAAAGCTGTTGCCCGCCAGTTGGCTCTGGAAGGTGTAGATTGTACGATTTGTTCAAGAAACGAATCCTCACTAAAAATCACTGCAGAGGAATTAGCTCAAGAAACAAAAAGAAATATCTATCCAATTGTGGCAGATACCACTGATCCTGACTCTATCCTAAATTTAGTTGAAAAATCAGCAGCAGCAATGGGAAGCATTGATATTTTAATCAACAGTGGAGCCCGTGTTGGCGGCTTTGAGCCAGAGGATTTTAATAGTATTAAAGATGAACTTATTTTGAAAGATTTTGAAGAAAAGTATATGGGCTATTTTCGTTGTATCCGAGCTGTTGCTCCTTATATGATAGAAAATAATTGGGGACGTATTATAAGTATAAGTGGCCTGGCTGCCAGAATTGGCGGCAATTATTTTAGTTCCGGTCCGCGTAATGCATCTGTTGTCCATTTAACAAAATCCGCATCAATGGAATTAGGAAAGCACGGAATTAACGTCAATGCTGTTTATCCAGGGATTGTCGATACGGAAATGTTTAGAAACCGAGTCACTAACGAAGAGGCTGTGCGTCAGATGGCAGCACTCAATGCACTCGGCCGCTTGATTACAGTAGAAGAAATTGCTAATGTCATTACCTTCCTAGCTTCACCTTTGGCGGCATCGATTACTGGTGATGTCATTTCGGTAACCGGCGGAATTGGAGATACCGTTTTTTACTAAAAAGCTAGGATTGATATTGTAACTGTTTCGTAGATTACCAATAATAGTGTATTTAAAAAACGAGCCTCGCTAAAAGCTGAGGCTCGTTTTTTTTAAACTTTTGAATTCCAATCTATCCCTATTGTATATTTAGTGGTACTCAAGAACTTGTCGATCTTAGAAACAGTTGATTCAATGCTCTTAGAGAATATAGCCATGTGTGCAAAAAAGCCGTGGACTATACCGAGTTCACATGCATACTCAACTTGCACACCAAATTTTTTCAGACGTTCAGCATAAGCCATTCCTTCATCCCGAAGCACATCATTTTCTGCTGTAATCACGATTGCTGGCGGGAGACCACTTAAATCTTCAGCAACCAAAGGAGCAGCGTATTCATTATACCTGTCCTCATCATTCCTTAAATAATGATTACGGAACCAAATCAACTGTTCGCGATCCAGACCAAATCCTTTTGCAAATGTTTGATGGGATTCCGTATTAAACTCAAGATTTGTCACAGGGTAGATTAAGACCTGTGCAGCGATGTCGGGACCTTTTCTGTCTCTCGCCATCATAGTTACTACTGTCGCTAGATTTCCACCTGAGCTATCCCCTCCGACCGCCAATCTAGTAACATCTCCGTTAAAGGAGGGCCCTTTTTCATAAACCCATTCCAATGCCGCATATGCGTCTTCGACTGGAGTCGGGAACTTATACTCTGGAGCAAGACGATAGTTTACAGATACAACAATACTAGCCGTTCTATTTGCTATCATTCGGCAACTTGCATCCATCACTTCAATGTCTCCTAGAACCCATCCTCCGCCATGGTAGTAAATAAATATCGGGAAGGGACCTTTCCCCTCCGGTATGTATACCCTACATTTGATTTCTTCGTCTTTGCTTACCGGTATCATCAAGTTCTCTACCTTTGAAACTGGATCTAATTTTACAGCAGGGCGCGGTGCATTGGACAACATATCTCTTACTGCCTTAGGATCCATCTCGTGAATAGGCGGCATCTGATTATATGCTTGTAAATATTTTTCTGCTTGCGGATCTAAATTTGCCATGAAACATCATCCTCACTTCAATTTATTTTAAAATTAACTCGGCTATTTCTTAAACCTTGATTCCGATCCTGAAACGCTCACATTCACTTCATCATAAAAAAACATACAATGGTGATTTTATTCACCTTATTTCGATGAATAAAATCACCATACAACTTGATATAAGAGATATTGGTGATTAACGTTACCACCAGCTTTTTATCTAATTACAGGTGCTCCTCCGATATAAAACTCGAAATCTGGGGCAATTTTTCGGCCATTTGGCATCATGAGCCACAATCTTAATAAATGACGTTTGCGGTCATCTTCTTCATAATCTTCAAATAATGTACGTGAATGAAAAACCGCATAATTATTAACGAATTGCATATCACCTGGTTCCATCATCATATCAATATGAAAGTTTTTATCATGAGTAAGGGAATCTATAAAATCAAATGCTTCGATTTCCTCTTTCGACAAAGAGATACCTGTTTTCATTTGTGCTGATTCGACATATTGGCGCATATATCTGCAGCTCAATTTACCATCGTAATAGCTAAAGATTGGTGATTGAACTACCGAAGATTGACCTAGTGCTTCTTCCCCACGAAGATCATGGGCGAATGGACGATAAAGAATTTCAAGGTACTCTGGGTGCTTCTCCAGAATTTCATTATAGATAGACATTGCACTAGCGATACTGCTTAAACCACCAGATTTCGCTTTGCGAAGACATAGTAATCCGACCACATCAGCAAGATCTGTGTGATAGTCAAGATGCACATTTGTTTGGTAACCTCTTACTTTTGTATTATCATTAAAGTCTTTACCTATGTTTTTGATATGCCCTAAGAGGTCCCCAGTTTTGCTTTGGATGATCGGCAGTCCCAAGTGAAATCCGAGACCCCAGTAAATGATGCTTGCTTCTTCATCAGTATACCGTTCCATTGGCAATCCGCGAATCAATAGAAACCCTCTTCCATTCTCCAGTTCGTCGACAAAGTATTTGATTTCGTCAGCGAGATCAGGAATCGGGAAATCCTCTTTTCTAAAATCAGGTGCTTTTAATCCCTTTTGTTGAACATGTAATACAGCCTTCTCAAGTGCAGCAATCGTTTTCTCGGACAAATAATAAATCCATGAATCATTTTTAGCTAGTTCAATACCTTTCCACGCTGAACGCCCTTGAATTTTTTCCTTTACAATGATCGACATAAATAATCCTCCTTTATTAATTTGGTTATTTTCTTACTTAAGATGACTGAATTTTTTTAGCGTTAACAATGAAGAAAAGCGAAACATCTTAATCGTTCTTGGCCCCGGACTTCTCGCTATCTCCCAAAACATTAATAGCGTTTACATAAGTGTTGTGACTGAATATTTTGAATTTTCTTTTCTTCAGTATATTCATAATTATTAATTAAGTAAAATTATTATTTTTAACTTATAATTAAGTTTTATTAATATATACCGTCTTCCAATCTCACAAACTAACCCTTTCAAAAAAACTAAGTAATAGATTCATTGATCAAATGATTAATCAACATAGTTATGGTCATCTTTCCTCAATTTAGTATATTCACTAATTAAGAAAATCCTTCGTTGAAGTTATAGCTGTACCCTTATTGACTGTAAATCTTTTAAATGCTCACTTGCCCCTCTGCTTTTATCGTTGTGTGACTTTGCTTTGCGGGACGTACAACAATCCAAAACAATAATCCGATAACAAACATACCCAAAGCAGTTACTTGAAACCCATAACGATATCCCATTGCCTCAGTCGCTGCATATTGAATAAAATACCCGAATACGAGTGGGGCAATAATACTTGTTGAACTTGAAAGAGCAATGAACGTCCCTTGTGCTTTTCCGATGTTTTTGGGAGAAAAAAAATCCATTAATATTGCGGGTGCAAGTGAAAGAATGACATATGCAAAACCTGGAGCCAGGGTAAAAAACAGGATGGATATAGCAGTTGAATTCACAGCATTTGCCAAATATACACAAAGAGCAGATAGTACCATCATGGAACCGGCAAGATTGATTCGTGCTTTACGAATATCCCCAGTTTTGCGATAAATCCGGTCTGATAGCATGGAAAATCCAATTTGGCAAACGGCAGCGAAAAGAAAAGGTAAAGACACAGCTAATTTTAATGTTTGACCATCAAAATGTTGAACTTTAGTAAAGTATGCCGGAAACCATATCGCTTGAACGGACAATAACCAATAAGCACAACCTCCACACAAAACGGTAAAAATAAAATTTTTAGACAAAAGATACGGAAGAAACTGACGCCAAGAAACTTTAGAAAGGGTTGATGAATGCTGCTCCTCTTGATGAAATGAAGGCAACCCAATTTCTTGTGGACTTTCTTTACCGAAAATGACCCATAAAACTAGCACAATAAGTCCAACAATCCCCATAGCTATAAAAGCAGATCTCCATCCATATTGATCGATTAAGGAGATTAATAATGGCGAAGCAATCGCTGATCCGCCTGTTGTTCCTAACAGAACAGCGCCAAAGCCTATACCATGTCTGTGTTTTGGGAACCATTTTCCCATTATTGCCGTTGATAGGGCAGGGGCTGGACCTTCGCCTGCTCCCAAGATCATTCTTGTAAAGACTAGCAGAGACAGACTGGAAACAAAAGGTGTGAGAAATTGAACAATCAACCATGTAAGTGACATCCAAGTTAACATTTTTTTCGTGTTTTTGGAATCGGCCATACCACCAAGAATGATAGAGGAAAAGGTAAAGAACCAAAAGAAGGAACTTCCCACCAATCCCCATTGTGAAGGACTTAAATGTAACTCTTTCATTAGGGGAACGGAAACCAAACCAATAACAATTTTATCAACTTGGTTGATCATACCGGAAGCAACTAGAAATAATAATATAATCCAAGAATATTTTGGAGTGCTCAACGTATAAATCCCCCTTATTTTTACCATCAAGGGAAAACCTTTTCCTGACATCTGAAAAGGTGCTCCCCATCACATGAATCAATTGGTGTTCTTATGAAACGGTTTATAAAGGTAAGTCTTTCGGATTTAAACCCAATTACTTCAAGTTTTCTACAATACCGCCAGATGTTTTTCCACGGACAGGAATACCGCCGCGACCCGCTTTACCTGTTTTCTCATCAATAAACATCGCGAAATCATGTGCAATTTCTCGGCCATTTGGCATCGTGAGCCACAATCTTAATAAATGACGTTTGCGTTCCGGTTCTTCATAGTCTTCGTATTGAGTACGTGAGTGAAGAACTGTATAATTATTGACGAATTGCATATCACCTTCTTCCAACATCATATTATAATGCATATTTTCATCATGAAGGAGGGAATCCAGTATGTCTAACGCTTCAATTTCAACTTTTGACAAATGGATACCTGTTTTCGCTTGTGCTGATTCTATAAATGTACGGACATATCTGCAGCTCAATTTACCATCATAATAACTAAAAATTGGTGATGTAAATACCGGCGATTCACCTGGCGCTTCCTCACCACGACGATCAAACATGAATGGACGACAGAGAATTCCAAGATACTCTGGGTATTTCTCCAGAATTTCATTATAAACAGCCATTGAACTTATGATACTACTGAACCCTCCAGATTTCCCTTTTCGAAGGCTTAATAATCCGACGACATCAGATCCATCTGCGTGAAAAGGAAGATGCAGTTTCGTTTGGTAACCGCGTACATTTGAATTTTCTAAGCTAAGACCTTGATCAATGACGTGCCCTAAGAGGTCACCATTTGCGTTTTGCGATACCGGAATGCCCATGTGAAGTCCGAGACCCCAATAAATGATGCTCGCTTCTTCATCCGTATACCTTTCCATCGGTAATCCACGAATTAATAGGAACCCCCTCCCATTCTCTAGTTCTTCAACAAAGTAAGCAATTTCGTCAGAGAGATTCGGAATCGGGAAGTCCTCCTTGTTAAAATTAGGTGCTTTTAACCCCTTTTGTTTAACATGAATTAAAGCGCTTTCAAGAGATACAATCATTTTCTCGGACAAATAATAAATCCATGAATCATCTTTAGCTAAATCCATACCTTTCCATGCTACTGGTCCTTGAACTTTTTCCTTTAAAATAGACGACATACATAATCCTCCTTCAATAATATGATTAGTTAGTTTCTTACTTAACTTCAATCAATTGTCTCAACTCTCTGCGCAAAATTTTCCCTGTTGAGTTTTTAGGTAACTCTTTAGAAAATTCCACTTGTTTAGGAAGCTTGTACTTCACCAGCTTACCCTGACAGAATCTGACAATGTCATTCATGGTGATCTGCTCATCATTAACTACGACATAAGCTTTTACGTTTTCTCCGTATTCTCCATCGGAAACTCCGATTACGGCCGCCTCTACAACAGCAGGATGTTGATACAGAACTTCCTCCACTTCACGAGGATATACATTATATCCACCAACAATAATCATGTCCTTCTTGCGATCAACGATGTAGATGTATCCTTCTTCATCCATTGTTGCTAGATCACCAGTGTAAAACCATCCATCTATAAAGGCAGCTGATGTAGCTTCCGGCATCCTCAAGTATCCATTCATTATATTTGGCCCTTGAACTACTAATTCTCCGACTTCTCCTCTCGACAATTCTTTTCCGTCCTCATTGACAATTTTGCTCTTGACGCCTGGTATATCTAGACCGATAGATCCTGGCTTGCGGGTTCCATTTAAAGGATTAATAGCAACGAGAGGAGAAGTTTCCGAAAGCCCATACCCTTCCAAGATAAAAACGTTGTACTTGTTTTCAAATTTTTGTAGCAGCTCGACCGGAATCGAGGCACCGCCAGAGATACACAAGCGAATAGATGAGAAATCTTCCGCAGTGGATTCAGGCAATTGAAAGATAAAATTGTACATCGTAGGAACTCCAGCAAACACTGTTGCCTTTTTTTCTCGAATGGTACGGACCACATCAAGAGGGCTGAATTTAGGTATTATCAGGACAGTTGCCCCGCAAGCAATTGGCGCATTCAGACAAATAGTCATACAGAAAACATGAAACATTGGTAGAACAGATACTACACAATCTTTATCATGGAGTTCAATTAATTCTGAAATGGCGTCTGCATTCGAAGCCAAATTCCGATGCGATAACATCGCACCCTTTGGTTTCCCTGTTGTTCCTGATGTGTATAGAATGACTGCAAGATCTTCCTGATCAATAAAAGGACTTAGGCAAACATCATTGCTTGTTTCCATCAGTTGCTCCCATGCCCATTCCTGATCCTTGGCATCTGTATAAATGACTAGCTTTAGATTTTTCAATTGTCCTTTTACTTCTGATAACTTCGGTTCTACAGATACGTGAGCAATAACCGCTTTAACTTGACTATCCTCTAAAATGTAATTGATTTCCTCTTTGGTATACATAGGATTCATCGGAACAACAAATGCACCTAGTCGTAAAATGCCATAGTACGTAATGAGAAATTCAGGGCTATTTCCTAATAAAAGGGCCACTCCATCTCCCTTCCCGATTCCTCGGGCAGACAAACCAGCAGCTAATCGATCCACTTGCTGATTTAGTTCTGTATAAGTAACACTTTTATCTCTATAGATATAAGCGATACTGTCTGGGAAACTACTTGCACTTCTTTTCAAATTTTCATCTAAATTATAGCTCATTGCATGATTCACCCCTTTATTCATATGTAAGTATCAGAATACCCACTATTGTGAATATTCAAAATATTATTACATAAAGTATACTCATAAATTATAATTAAATAAAATTAAAGATTTTAATTTGTAAGTAAGTATTACTAATATTCGAAAAGAGGGGCCGCCATGTTGGAGGGGGCTTCAGCATGGTACAAACATGGAAATAGATCGAAATTATGTCGACACGCATGGACAAAGTGTTGTCGCCTTTGCCTTTTGTTATTTGCTTGATTTTAAGCTGATACTACGTTTCAAAAATATTGGATCTCAGAAATTGTATCGACCTGAAGCTGGATGAATGAGGAATCCCCTCACTTGCAGCTCGTCTTACGGAAGCACATTAACTGGGATATTATTCGTCAACAGTATGAGCAAATTATTAAGTTTGCGAATGCTTTGCGATTAGGGACCACATCAACGAAAGCAATTTTAAAGCGATTTACGAGAGATGCCAAGCACCCTATCTATCAAGCTCTATGTGAGTTGGAGAAAGCAATTAAGACCATTTTTTATGTGATTATCTACACTTTGAGGAAGTCCGTAGAGAGGTTAATGAAGGACTTAACACCGTTGAAGATTGAAACTTTGTTAACAACTACATCTTTTACGGAAAGAATAGTAAAATTCTCTAGAAGATCAAGAAGTGTCTGGATGGTCACTCCAATTGCTACAAAATTTTCTAGTTTACATGAATACGTTAATGGTTCAGAGAATTCTCTATCATAACAATCAGTATTGGCTAAAAAAATAACCCCTGAATACTTCAGAGGATTAACGCCTTTGTTCCACAATCATATAAATCCGTATGAAACATTTAAATGAAATGAAAAAAGGCTAGCTTTACTAGCCCGCATTATACTCATATATAGTATGGCACTTAATTTCTTTTTATACAAAAAATTCCATTAACACATATTTTCAATTTTAGAATGTTCAATCTCGAATGATTCCACGACTTGAACCTAGCATTACTTCTTTCCCATTTTGATTGCGATATACTGACCTTATTTCTACCTTTTTAAAACCTTCCATTTGTTCAACATTTGTAAGAGTTATTTCGCATGTAATGGTATCTCCAGTAAAAACAGGTCGAATAAATTCACTTACCATTTCTCTTGCGATGTAATTTACATCACCACCAATTTTCGTTCCTATACTTGCAGTTAATAAACCTTGCACCACTAAACGACCTTTTTCATCATGTTCAATATGATGCCTACCTTGGTCGCCTGAAAAACTTCCGAACTGCAAAACATCTTCTTCAGTAAAAGTTCTTTCCCATGTAAAAACATCACCTGTTTTAATAACCATATTCCTCTCCTTTATTTTGAATATTCTTTATTTTTAGTTTAGCACAAAAATGAATGAATGACCACTCATTTTTAATAGTTTCACTAAATTACATACATTAATTTAATAAGAAAAAATCCTGCATGAAACAGGATTTTTAATCATTTCTTTTACAAATTATTAAATGTTATTCAAAAACCACAATATTTTCTTCTACTCTATTTAACCATTCATTTATTAACGAATGGAATAAAACATCCTGCTCAATCTGTAAGTTATGTCCCGCTTTATCTAAAACAGCAAAAGTAGCACGAGGAAATTTATCAAGAATCTTCCAAGCATCCTTGTAGCCTGTTACTGAATCCTGTTTTCCCAATAAAAAGAGACTTGGTTTTTCATACAGGGATAACTGGCTATCCACATCAAATGAAAAAGCATATTGCTCCATTATTTTTGTTAAAAACGCCTCATCTGCTATTTTAATACCTGATATAATCTCTTCAAGATAACGTTGCCAATTATTTTCGTTAAGTGCTACAAATTTCAAACTGAAATTCTCACGTTCCTCCGTACTTAACTGAGATAAAAACTTTTCATCTTGGTAAATAACGGTATGTGAAGGAAGCTGTCTCTTGTTTATATCCGGAATAATCATAGGACAAATAAATGCTGCTCCATCTATTTTTTCTTTTCTTTTGGATATAACTCCTCTAGTTATGTATCCACCATAGGATTCGCCTGCAATTAAGAAAGATTCGTCTGGAATAATCGTATCTATGAATTTTAAAACAAGCTCTAACATTCCATCTGAGTTTTGAATAGATTCGTTCCCCTTCGTTTGTCCCATTCCTGGTAAATCAATATAAATTCGTTTCCAACCTTCTCTTTTTACAAAAACAGGTTCCATGCACCCTAACATTAGTCTATGATCAGGAGAAAAACCATGAAGCATAATAATTGGTTTTCCAGAACCATAAATCTCATAATGAACTTTTACATCCCCTATTAAGCATTCCATTATAATCCACCCCGAATTTTCAGTATTATAATTACTATCAATAATATAAAGGTTCTATCTTTCCAAACAATTAATCTCATACTTCTTATTGTTAAATTTACAACTTGTACATAGTTTGCATAGTTTACATAATATTGTTATGCGATAAATATTTCTTGTTTTCTACGTGCTTACATTTTACTTAGCTCTTCTATTCTTTTTCAAATAACTCCATTAACTCTATAATTGTTTGCGCCGAAAAATCAAAACGAATACCTGCTGCTTCATACACTACTTTTACTGATTTAAGTGTTCATTAAAACTGAATATAATGTTATTTTAATTGTCCATCTATTTCATCTAATAATCTGACGCTTTAACCAACTCTCAAGCTCCTTACTACATTGAATCTCTGCTTGTAGCAGAGATTCAAATTTCACTTGTAACGATTCCAAATCAATAATAACGAAATATTCAGTATTATCCATTTGAAAGACGCCCTTTCATACAATATTCTTCGCAACAAGTTTCAAATGCTCAGCAGGAATAATTTGTTTGACTGTTTCCTGCAAATCCTCTGCCATCACTTCTTCAATATGTTCCAATGCTACTTCTAATATACTGCATTCCATTGTTTCAATATTAAGTAGAGAATAATGATCATTTTTCTTTATCACTAAATATCTATGATTCTCTGTCACTAGTAAAGCACCTAACTGAATCCCTAGTATTCTGTTATCTTCAAATTTCATGTACACTCCTCCTATCAATAAATATTTTACAATAAAAGGATATTAAAATATACAAAAAAGGTTCCTAATTTCTTCAGAGAATCTCGCTTTCTTGCTGATACAGTACTTATACCATAAAGGGAAATAGGGAAACAATTAATCGACTACAAACTATTAATTAGCAATGAAAGGACATTTTCTTACATATAAAGGACTGAAAATTTGCCTAATTAAAAAATCAGAAATATCACCATTATGAATCTTTATACCCGGCATATCTGTCAAACTCTCTTTTATTCTGCTAGTAGCAACTCCTTCTACTACAAATGGTAAACGTACAAATGTCCAATCAAGATTATTTTTTAACAACAGGTCTAATTCTTTATACTTATTTATCCCAAATAAAAAACACCTCTCATTTCGAGAGGCGCTTACTATTAAGATACTAAATCTTCTCCAATAATTTTTACTTCTGTTTCTAATTCTACGTTAAATTGGGATTTTACCTTTTCCTGCACATATCGGATAAGTTTTACATAATCACTCGCTGTAGCTTCACCTACATTTACGATAAATCCAGCATGCTTAGTAGATACTTGGGCATCTCCTATTTGTTTTCCTTGCAGCCCGCTATCTTGAATTAACTTACCAGCAAACATACCTGGAGGGCGTTTAAAAACACTGCCACAAGAAGGATATTCTAATGGTTGTTTTGATTCACGCAAAAATGTCAATTCATCCATTTTTTCTTTGATTATACTGTATTCACCTTCTTGTAAATCAAATGTCGCTTCTAACACAAGATATCCTTTTCTAGAAATGCAACTGTTTCTGTATTCTAATTCTAAATCATTTTTATTTAAATTAAGAATTTCGCCATCTCTAGTTATAACTAATACACTTTCAATAACATGTGATACTTCGCCACCATATGCTCCCGCATTCATATATACTGCTCCGCCAACTGTTCCTGGAATACCACAAGCAAATTCTAATCCAGTTAGATGATTTTTCAATGCAAATCTAGAAGTATCAATAATGGTTGCCCCGCTTTGAACAATTATCTTATTATCTTTCAATGAGATATCAGTCAATTTAGTTAAATTCAGAACAATCCCTCTAATGCCGCCATCCTTAATAATTATGTTTGAACCATTACCTAAAATAGTGAAATCTATATTATTTTGATTTGCATATTTTATTACGTTTTGTACCTCTTGATACGTAGTAGGTAAAACAAAATAATCCGCATTTCCACCCGTTTTAGTGAAAGTGTATCGTTTTAACGGTTCATCTTTTTTAACTTTATTATCATCTAATATGTTCAATAAATCGTTGTATACTTTATCCATTTTCATAACCTCTTTACTAAAACTTTTTCCTATCCATTATAATATATTTAGTTTCAAAAAAAAGCTAATAACTAATTTTGTTTATTTTTTAATTATTCACTTTTGGTAACTCTAATGATTAATTAATCCATAATTACATCAACATTTTCAAATATTGCATGAAACCTCTCTCTTAACCTTGAATTTTCTCTAACTTTGTAACCCATATCTTTGCAGGATAAGATTCAAGTATTTCACTACACTCTATTCTAACTTTATCACCCGTTTGTAATTCCTTTTTTATACTTGGATTATTAAATTGCAAAATAGCGTCAGTGGGAATGCTCCATTTTAGCCTTTCTTCTAAATTTTTTCTGTCGTTATCTGTTTTTATATTTTTCTCGTAAATAAAAAACACAGTATCTCCCTGAAGCAAGATATAACCATCTATCCCATTAGAAACTGTATTATTATCTATTTTCGTTGTAGACTTTTTTATTTCGTTACCTGTACCTGTTTTCCAAACTAAAACAATCATGAAGATGATTACCAAAAATAAAATCGTACCAACTGCTTGTAGACTTTTTTTCATTTGCATCTCCATCACCTAAAATGCCTTTTCTAAAAAATTCATTAACAAATAGTTGAGAAAACCTACGCTTTGATTTCTTTAAAAGAATGCAATAAAAATGCAACTATATATTCGCACGCTTTCTCACAAGCTAACATTTTAAATACTCTTTGCTCTTCTACTGTTTTATCATTCGCTTGATCTGAAGCAGCTTTTAAGCAAAGAAATGGCTTGCCATTCACATGACAAACGTAAGAAAATGCAGCAACTTCTTGATCCACCGCAAGCGCTCCGTAAACTGTCCGAAGCAATTCTCTCGTTTCCGAACTACGAATACGTTGATCACCTGAAATGAAGGTACCATAATGAGAGGTATAAACTAATTGCAACTTTTTCATTTCTTTAATCAAATGTTTCGAAGGTTGAATACACGCTGTTCTGCCCGTATATAAATCAAACGGATCCGCTCCAGTTCCCGCTCCTGTTACATCATGTTGCATAACTTTAGTGGCGACAACAATATCACCGTTTTTCACCTTGTTTGATAAGCTTCCACAAATTCCTGTCATAAATAGTCGTTCTGGTTGAAATTCACTAATAAGAAGCTGAACACAACTTGCACATTGGACTTTACCGACTCCGGTTATGACAGAAACGACTTCAATCCCGTTCATATTATGAAAATGAAATTGCCAAGCCGCTCGTTCTTCTTTACGATAACTTGGATAATATTTATGTAAATACGTAAGCTCTGGTTCCCATGCTGCAACGATAGCAATTCGATTCATGGGTATCATTCCTTTCTAGTATTTATGTCAATTCCTAACTGTATTGATGCTCTAAATTTCCAGATTAGAAAGACCCTATTCTCAAATTGGTGACAAAAAAACGAAAATAGAGTCTCTACTATCAACAGTTCGTTAAATTGTTACAACCTTATTAAAATGGGTAGTATCCCCTTCTAGCTGTATATTATAATTTTCATCTTTCATTTCTAAAACAGTTAAACTTGTACCATGTAGAAAAGGAGGGTCCCATAAATTTGTAATAGATTTACCTTTGACATGCATAAGTAATACTTTGAGAAACACAGCATGCGTAACAATTAGAATGTTTTCATCTTGATGATTTGAAATAATAGTATGAAATATAGACACGACCCTATGTACGAATTGCTCAAACATTTCTCCAGCAGCTGATTCATATTGTGTTGGATTTTCCCAAAAGTTCTTGTATTGTGTAGGGAAAGATTGTTTAATTTCTTCATGTGTTCTCCCTTCCCAGGCGCCCATATTAATTTCTCTTAAATCTTCGTGTAATACGAGATTCGTATCATTTTGGCCAATAATTAATTTAGCTGTTTCTATCGTTCTATTACTTGTACTCACATAAACAGTATCAAACTGTATATCTTGTAATGCTTTACTCAAAGAAATTGCATTATTTATTCCTTCATTAGTCAACTTAGAATCTTTCCAACCTTGCATTCTATTTTCAACATTCCATTCTGTTTGACCATGTCTCGTTAAATAAATTTTCATTTTTCGGAACCCCCGTAATTTTTTATCAAAAACTCAAATATAAAAATACAGTATCATTTATTTTATCTTTAGTATTCCTCTTTTAAATAACACTCTCTACGTTTTCTTTCCCCTGATTGGTTAATAAGTTGGTATGTTTTTGAAACAACTCTTTAGCTACATTACTAAGTATTTTAGAGTCGATTTCCCTCCATTTTTCAGGATCAGTCACATAATCCACACTATGTATTTCTTTTGACAAATTAGAACAAATTACATAACTTGAATATGGATGTGGATTCTCCCTATTATTATCCGCATCTGATAAAAACTTTTTCATTAATACTTTATTATTTAAAGGATGGTAAATTAATTCTACTAATTTTGCTCGATATTCTAGATCTACGGGAAGAAGACATGGGAAGTCTTCATAATCCGCTAAGTGTTGCGCTTCATGAGCAAGATATGAGTATAAAAAATCAGGCTTATTTAGAACTTTTTCATACCTTTCTTTTACACAATATAAGGCATTTTTTGATGCCCATCCTCCTGTTGCTCTCCCACCAAAGGTAGCGAAATGCAACCAGCTCTGCATAATAAAATCTGACATGAAATATACAACAACCTTTTTAGATTTATCTGGCAGGATAATTTCATACTCAGCCTTCTCTTCTTTCCTCCAAATATATGGCCCCCTATAGGGTGGGGTAATTCCTCCAAGAAAGTAAAACCCTCTTGATTTAAACTCTTTAGCTAATATTTCTTCAATAGAATCTATGTCATTTGTAGTTTCGAATCCTGGTAACAACTTTATTAGGTGTTCCGCTAAGATACTTTCTGCTTCTTTTTTATTTTTTCTATTTGTTAAGACGGATATAAAGTATTCGTAATACACTCTAATAACACTTCTAATCCAAGCATCTTTTGTTTTATATTGAAATACTGGTTTTTCAACAAAAAAACGGTTGTAGTATTTCTTTTTAAGCTTTTCCAAACCAATATTATTATCAATACTTTGGAGATATTCATAAGCTTTATTAACATTTCCTTGTAAACAATAAGAATATAGTTTTTGTTTCAATGGTTATTGAACTCCTATCTATTTTTTTGTAAACTCAGAAACTAGGTCTTTAGAAGAAATTAATAATCTCATATAAACTTAGATTAATGACGATGTAGTGCTATCCCAAAGCAAACTTTACTCATCTACTAAATATTATAGACATATCATCAGTGCGTCTCTTCCAAATCATATGATCACACCCCTCACCCCAATAATCCTTCAGTAAATAATCAGGCTCTCCAAATTTCTTCTTCCATATCTTCTGTGCATTTGTATATCCACTATCCAAACAAAATTCTTTAATATCCCTATTCAACAGGGTAAGAAACATTACATTTAAAAGTAATGTTCCGATACCACGCCTTTGATATTCTGGAAGTACAAATACAGTTCCTATCTCATATAACTCTTTCAGTGCTCTATCTGTGCAAATGTTAATCAGTTGACTAGCTGGACCATATTCAATTGTACCGATAACTTTATTACAACTTTTATCAACAGCTATCAAAAAATATCGATTTCTCCCATTGCTATCAAAGTCACATTTCAAGTATTGTTCCTTACTTTCAATTTCCTTTTCTATATCATCAACCAACTCCGATAAACCTTCTTTAGCAAACGTATCTTTAATCGTTGTACTAAAAAATTGATTTAGCTCTTCAATGTCCTCAATTCGTGGTCTCCTTATCTCAACATTACACACCGGAAATCACTCCTCGGTTTTCTAAAATTTCATTTATAATTTGGTTTATTCTATACGATCTTTATAAAAATGCTTATAGTCATCAAGTTTTTATTCTATATAATAAAAAATAATCCTTTTTCATTACGTTACGTGAAATTTTAATGTGCGACATATTAAACAATTCGTTAATCACACTTACGAATTCTTCTTTCCCAAGTGATCATGCTACAACTGCTTTAGTAATTACTGTAACGATTCGGCTATCTAGTAGAGAAAATAAGTTTATGTGGGCCATTCTTGGAATGTGAATTGTCTTTTTGAGAATTTGGGTTGGTGCACATTATCCTCTAGATGTATTAGCAGGTATAATCTTTGGAGTATGTATTGCACTACTTTTCCACTATCGAATTATGAAAATGAATCTTATGAACAAAATAACGAAATATCCCTTATTCCAAAAATTTATCTTCTATCTAAAAAAATAAGATAGAAATACATTATTTACACTTTATGTAACTCTGATTCTTTATAATGTTTTTCTACTCTATCTAAAGTAATATCACGCTCTTTATCCCAAACAGAATGCCATTCAAATGTCCCAGATTCAAAGAATAGCGGAAACCTTTTTCTGAACCAATCTTGCATTGGTAAATTTACCACATCTTTTATATCTACCCATACTAATTCTCCTTCAGGTGGATCTTCAAGTAGCTTTCCTTCAAAAGATGTTGCTAAATAATTAAAAACCATATACCTTAATTTCATATTCGGCTCGCAAAACTCGGATATTCCTTTAAAAATGATGTTTTTTACAGTTAAGCCAGTTTCCTCACGTACTTCTCTGATTGCTCCGTCTACAATACTTTCTGGAAAATCGACTTTTCCACCTGGAGCAATGAACCCAGGAAAGCCTAAACGATCTGGACGATTAATTAACAAGACTTTGTCTCCATCTTGCACCATACACATCGTTAACATTTTACATTCGAAATTATTCATCAAAAAACTCCCTCTCTTATGTAGATTCGTTGTTAGAGAATACATTTTGTTTCTTACCTAGATTTTTATTAAGGATATCCCTTATTATTTTTTTCGTGCTAAATACAACGCAACAAACTGTGGTTTTTCAATTTTGCCACCATGTTTTTCGATTACGTTACGAATACTATGAAACAATTTTTCTTTTATATCTTTTTGAAGCAAGCGATGCGCAGATTGTGTATGTAATAGTGCAATATAATCGTCACTATTATATGTATCAGTCCACGTATATGTTTTCACAACTAAATCTTGAAACAAATTATGCTGCATTGTAAGACCTTTTCGTTCTTCAATTAGTTCGTCTGGCATTGGTAACTTATTAGGGTGTAAATGCGGTGCATATTTTTCATAGCAAGCTCCAATCTCTCGAAAAACATCTGTATTAGGTTGTATGTGATATGTCCAAAAGAATGCCATTGTCCCATGATTACGTAACAAACTCGCCACTTTCGGATAGCCAATTTCAGGATTAATAAAATGAAATGCTGTTGCTGAGAATACAAGCGAATATTCATTATGCAGCGGCGTCCATTCTTCAAAAGCGCTTCGATACACTTGGACGTCTTTTTCATATTTGAATTTATCAGCTGTAAATTGAGCTAGTTCCTCTCCAAGCTCAACACAATCAATACATTTATATCCTAGTTGAACAAACCCTTCCGTCCCTTTTCCTGTACCGCAGCCAACTTCAAGAACGGGAGAATCTATTTCAATTTTCGAATAATTAATAATATCAGCAAATAGTTCTCCTGGATAGGTCGGCCGTATTTTTTCATATTCGTAGACAATATTATCAAAGGTATATTTTCTTTCTTCTAAATGGTGAGTCATCTCTTCGTCCCCCATTACTTTTTTACCTTGAACAATTCATTTTTCCATATAGTCTCATCTGCAATTGCACCAATATTAGAATGAAAATTCTTTATTTTCATTCTCTCATATTATAATAATATTTTCTACAAAGTAGTGTATATGATGAAAGTAGCAGCTCATCAGCGGAATATTTATCATTAAACAGAAAAACCTGCCGAATTCGATTCGTGGCAGGTTTTTCTGTTTATTCTTGGTCAGAAACAAATACCCTATGAGACGCAAAGAAATTTGTCAAATCTCTTCCAGTTGATTTCTCCATAATTTGAATAAAATCTTTTGTCGTACTCACACCAAATTTCTTTTCGTTAAAGTAATCTTTCATCGCTTTGTAAAAGACTTCATCGCCAAGTTCAAGACGAAGATCATTAACTGTTCTTGAACCGTAACCATAAATCATACCATAATATGCTCCAATCCCGCCTTCTGCAGCATGTTCAGTAAATGTTGAAACAGGATACGAAAGATGATAGTCTCCGACAGGTTCCGCATTTAGTTGATCAAGTTCTTTGCTGTAGAGCGCAGCTGCAAAACTAGCAAATGATTCGTCAAGCCACGGTTCATCGTTCTCATTATTTCCAATAATGCCATAAAACCATTGATGCCCAATTTCATGTGCAGTAACATGTTTGACCCATTCTTGAGGAGGATTACCAGCGATACTAATCATCGTTAATTGCGGATATTCCATTCCGCCAAACCAGCCTTCCATGCCAACGATATCTAGTTCTGGCCATGGATACTCTCCAAAGCGGTCACTGAACAGCTTGATGCTTTCAACCCCTGCCTCAACCATAGAATCAGCATATTGTGCCTGTTCATCTGTATAATACACATTAATATTTACATTATTTACTTTCGTTTTTTTTACTTTGTAAGTCGTATCCATTTCTATTGCAAAATCGCGAACTTGTTTAGCTTTATAATGATGCGTTGCTAAATTTCCTGAAATACCTGGCTGTCCCACTTCCGTTCCTGTCGTTGCAATGACCTGGGCTTTATCAGTCGTAAGTGTTACATCAAAATCTCCAGTTAAAGAATAAAAAGATTCTCCATATGGAAAATAAGCATCTACATTCCAGCCCTCTTTATCATAAACTGCCAGAATGGGAAACCAGTTTCCAAGCGAAACAGTGTTTTTATTCCAACCAAAACGATCTTGTTGTTCCGGTACATGAACTACAAAATCCATCGATACAGTAGATTTTTGATTATCGGGAATTTGAACAGATGAAATATGCATTGCAGTACTATCAACAGTATATTTTGCTGTTTTCCCATTTACTTTTACGTTAGAAACAGACATACTTCCGCCATTTTCTTTAAATGTTTCTGCGTTTCCCCACAAATTAAAATAAAGTTCGTTTAGCTGCGTACGAGTATTGTTCTTAAAAGTGACAGTCATTTCCCCTTGAATAGTATGATTGGTAGAATCATAGTTAACGTTCATTTTATAGTCTGGATTGGCTGGACCAAATATATCTTGTCCGTGCTTGTTCATGAATTGCGACTGAAATGGTGTCTTCAGCTGAACAGGAGATGTAACTGCCGGATGGTATGCTCCTTTTACAGGGTAATCCGTTTCCGCAGCACTTATAGTAAGTCCAGGAAAAAATAATATCCCACCTACAAATGTCGAAGCTGTTACCCATTTTGCAGTCTGTTTTACAAAACTTTTCATAAAAATCCCTCCACTTCCATTTTTCACCACATAAATTCGATATACATGGTGAAAATCCCTTCAATTTTTATTTAAAATCACTTAAGAAAGTTATCAGGGGAATTTTTAGCACTTTTTCACATTTTTAAAGTGTTTAAGATTCCAAGAAAAAAAGGCGGTCTCTTACTCTCGTAAGAAATCCGCCTTTTTTCTCATTCTATTACTTTCGACATTCTATTATACTCTTACACTTTCTTTTCCTTTTTCAGCATAACTCATATCACCAACAGATTCGACTTTATATTCTCCATCCTTATAGAGAATTTTAGTTACACTTGCATTTTCTAATCCAAGTTTTGTTTTACTACTATCAAGCATGTCTACTAATGCCATGATCGCAATTCCATGAGATATAACTAAAACGTTACCTCCACCATTTTTGGCAGTCTCTTCACTAATTTTATCAATTTCTTTTTTTATACGAGTTGAAAAGGTTTTCCAATCTTCAGCTTGCTTCGTATGGTCTGCTGCTGCAATAAAATTAACAATTTTCTCAATAGATAACTCCATTAGTTCATCTACTGATGTAACTCCAGCAGCATCTCCAATAACTTTCCACATAATTTCATTCTTCTCGCCTTCAAAAATCCCAAAATTCAATTCCCGTAAATCTTTCCTTTGTTCAAGTTTTAACTTTGATTGCCCGCTATATTTTAATACTAAGTTAGCAGTTTCAATTGCGCGGCCACTATCACTACTGTAAGCATCATCAAAATGAATACCTTTTAATCCATTTCCTAAATCTTTAGCTACTTCAACACCCTTCTCTACTAATGGAGAATCTGCCCAACCTTGCACACGCTCACTAGCATTTAACATTGTTTTACCGTGTCTAGTAATATATAACGTAACTATATTATCTTTATTTCTATCTAATTCATTACTATGTTTTTCCATATTACTCATTAATTTCTCCCCTTTAGAATATTATCTATCTGTTTTAATTACTGAATTTAATGGACACAAAAAGGTAAACCTAAGCTGCCAAATCCTCTATTGCTTGAGGAGTTTTATAACTAACTCTACTATGTATTCTCTTACAATTATATCATCCCTCGGTATATTGAAATAGTGCTAGACTTTCTATTGTGTACGATATATTAAAAATATTATAAAATTACTCGATACAAGCGCTATCACACGGACACTTCATCCTTAAAATCCGTTGTAAGGACTTAACTACTATACTCATATGACTATACTAACTCCATACATCTAATCATAGCTGTGGCTTTGAACTTAAGTCGGGGTGTTTTGAATAAAGACACGACATTGGTAAAAAAGTTGCGTTGTTCCCTCCCCTTTGGTTATGATTACCAATGGAAGGCGTTTATGCCCAAAAGAAGGAGATTATCTGAAGTTGAAAAGTAGCTTGTATTTAAAAACACAAAGAAAAATTTAATTTCTATAAAATTAATTAGAAATTTATTTTTATATCGTATCCTTTCAATATAACTTGAAAGGATACTCCTATGAGAAAATTATTTAAAGTATTAAAGCATATATTTGTTATATTTATTGCCGTTATCTTACTCGTATCAGTATCTGTTTTTATTTACCATAACTATCAATTAAGCAAAGAAGCTGCATTAATTAAAAATGAAGGAACATTAATTAATTTTAATAATAAAAAAATTAATGTATATAATGAAGGAAACGGTGAGGATACATATGTATTTATGTCTGGCTCTGGGATTGCTGCTCCTGTTTATGAATTGAAAGGACTATATAGCAAATTTTCAAAAGAAAACAAGATTGCTGTAATAGAAAGAGCAGGTTATGGATACAGTGATGTTTTTCACGATGATAGAGATATTGATACAATATTAGAACAAACTAGAGAAGCGCTAATTAAAAGTGGAAATAAACCTCCGTATATATTAGTACCACACTCTTTATCAGGTTTAGAAGCGATTTACTGGGCGCAAAAATACCCAAGTGAAATAAAGGCAATTATTGCTTTAGATATTGGTTTACCTCAGCAGTACGTAACTTATAAAATGAGCCTAGTTGATTCATTAAAAATAAAAGGAATGAATATTTTAACGAAAATTGGTTTTCAGCGACTCGTTCCCTCCGCTACTTATAACCCCAAAGTGATTCAGCAATCTTTTTTAACTGAACATGAAAAAGAAATTTATAAAGCACTATCATATAAACAAGCTTTTAATGATGATATGGAGCAAGAGCTGTTACAGAGTTACAATAACGGTAAAAAATCAATTAACCTACCGATACCAAAAGAAACACCTATTTTATTTATAGATGCGATTGCTGATCAATATAAAAACTCGAAATATACAAAACAACAAAACAAAGATTATGAGGAGTTTGCGGATCGACTATTAATAGCAGATGTAAAAATAATTGAAGGCACGCACAGCATTTATTTATACGCTCCTGATGAGATTTATAATCTCGCCATGGATTTTATCCATAACGAAATAGAAAAAAATTAATAAGTTGTTATTTAAAAATGGAAGGTCTACGTGATGAAAGGATATAACATTTTAATTGTTGAAGATGATTTGATGATTGGTGATTTATTGCAAAAAATTTTGCAACGCGAAGGGTACAATGTATGTTGGAAGAAAGAAGGAAAAAATATTATTGATATTATCCATGAGATAGATTTAGTCATAATGGATATTATGTTGCCAGGTGAAGATGGCTATCAAATTACAAGGAAAGTAAAAAAACTAGGATTAAATATTCCAGTTATTTTTCTTTCCGCTCGAAATGATATGGATAGCAAACTCCAAGGCTTGACAATCGGTGAGGATTATATGATAAAGCCTTTTGATCCTAGAGAGTTGTTACTAAGGATGCAGAAAATGCTAGATAATCAATATGGTACTTTTACGCAAATTAAACATTTATATATTGACGCAGAACATAAAAAGGTTTTCAATAATAACTTGCATAATGAAGTTGTTTTTACGGCGATTGAGCGTAAAATATTCTTCTATTTATATGAAAATAGAGATAGAATTTTAACGAAAGAACATTTCTTTGACTATTTATGGCAACTTGAAGATAGAAATCCAAATATCATGAATGTACACATAAAAAAAATTAGAACAAAAATCAATGATAAAATGGGTGAGATTATTCAAAATATATATGGAGAAGGGTATAGATTAAATACCTATATGAAGAAATGAAATTAAAGAAGAAATACCAGTTATTGTTATTTTCCGCTGTTATAAGCGTACCGTTTTTATTACTATTGATTAGCATCCTTATGTCAGTAATTTATGATAGGGTCTTTAAAATGAAAAATAATGGCATTCCTTTTCATGAATCATTTGCATACACTACAATGCTAGTCGTATTTTTTTTATAACTATTATTATTAGCCTTTTTATTTTCGAAATCGATTAACTCACTATTAAATAAAATAAATATATTGAATAAAACGATTCGAAATTTAGCTAGTGATAAAAAGATTCCAAATAAATTAGACGTTAAAAGCGATGATGAAATAGGAGAACTAATCAGGTCAGTAAATTTATTAATTGAAAGAACTACATATCGAGAATTAGAACTTAAACAACAAGAGGAAATGAAAAAGGAACTATTAAATAAATTAAGGCATGATATTAATACACCTTTAACAGCTGTTAGATTACAATTATTTTACTTAGAAGGTCAATATAATGATCAAGCACCAATACTAGAATCTTTATATCAACAAATACAATATATTGCCGAATTAACCAATGAATTTAATTTACAATCTACTGATACGTTAGAGAATTCTTATATTTTAAATGATGAAGTGAATATACATGATTTATTAGAAACCATGGTTAAAAAGTGGGATTATTTGTATAGTATTCATGATATTGAATTAATATATAATCCACTAAATAAAGATTTGATATGGACAAGTAATGATTTGTGGATTCAAAGGTTATTTGACAACATTTTCCAAAATACGTTAAAACATTCAAAAGCTAAAAAACTTGAGGTGACCATTGAAAATAGTGTTGTTTCTTTTAGGGATAATGGAATTGGTTTCGATATTAATAGTAAAAGTGCAGGGCTTGGATTAAAAATAATTGAGGATATATCTAGAATGCTCGATATAAACTATACTTTACAATCAAATAAAAATGGGACTATATTTTCTTTTACAACAATCGAAAAAAATATATAAAGCACACTTTCCATTACTATTTTGTGACATAATATAGTCTGAGTTTGAATATCTCCCAATTGAAATGTTTGATCAAACTTTTTTATAAAAACCAAAATTAAATCTGCTGGATCATTCAATTTGGTTGATTTACCAAGTCTTCCCCTCTTCAAAACATACACAAAATAGGTTCTGCAATCCTAATTAATACCTTGTAACAATAAAAAGAGCGAAATCCTGCATTATCAATACAGAATTTCGCTCTTTTTATAAACGATCAGACTTTATTCTAAAGCTACAGCTATCGAGATTTTTCTGACGGCTGTTTTTATCAAGAAAACATGTAAGCAATTAATGCTCAGTTAAGCTAGAAACAGGAACCTCTTGTTCATTATTTGGTTGGTTGAGAGGATAAATTCTAGCTGTTTCATTATTTTCATCTACATTTTGAATGTAGATTTGCTCTCCATTATAGGTTACATTAGCCATAACTGGTGAAGCAGCAATTTCTTGTGCACGTTGTTTGTTCATGATCATAACCTCCTTTTTCTTTTAACAACTATAATATTGACTTCAATTCCCTCAAATATTCTTGTTATTTCATAATTAAGTAAACAAGAAGCTAATTTTTAAAATATAGTTGTTCAAAGACTGTTAAAGAATAGAAGTACATGGAACATATGAAAGAACTTTATCTCTAATATCCTATATACAATCAATTTTTCTATTTTTTTATTTAATACATTATTTCTCGTTCCTATTTTGATTTATATTTAGTACTCACAAACAAAAATAAAAAAGCAAACTCTCTGTATCGAAGAGTTTGCTTTTTAAAATTACATTTGTTTCTGAGACTGTAGTCCTTGAATATACGTCACAACCTCAGGATTCACAAGTGAAGATAAATCTCCAAGTTCTTTTCCTAAATACGCTGCTTTAATAACGCGGCGCATCACTTTAGAGTTACGTGTTTTCGGTAAATCTTCGACCACATGAATATCTTTCGGACACAATGCTTTCCCGATATGAGAGTTTACTAGACTCAATAATTCTTTTTTCAATTCTGGTGTAAACGAAGTACCCTCGCGTAACACAACAAAACAATGACACACTTCACCTTTCACTTCATCAGGAACTCCAATTGCACCGGCTTCTACGACATCATGGTGTTTTACGAGAATAGATTCATACTCCGCAGGTCCGATACGTTTTCCGGCTATATTTAACGTATCGTCAGAACGACCTGTGATGATATATTGTTCTCCATCATATAATACCCAGTCACCATGCACCCATTTGTTTTCAAAACGAGACCAGTATGTGCTTATATAACGATCATCTTCTTCCCAGAAACTTTTCGTCATACCAACCCAAGGCTTTTCTAAACATAATTCTCCGACCTCATTTTGAACTGGTGCACCCGTTTCATCCAATACAACCGCAGCCATTCCTGGTAATGAGGCATTAAAGCTAATTGGTGCAATCGGTTTAATAAGGACGTTTCCAAAAATGCCACCAGAAATTTCAGTACCACCAGAATAGTTGCAAATTGGTACTTTCCCCTTGCAAACTGTTTCAAAGAGCCACATCCAAGGGTCTGGATTCCATGGTTCACCTGTTGAACCGATTGCTTCTAAACTTTGCAGTGAGTATTTGTTCACCCATGCGTCACCTTTTGACATTAATGAACGAATTAATGTTGGTGAAATACCAAGGTGTGTTACTTTATAACGATCAACCATTTCCCATAGACGATCTGGTTCTGGATAATCTGGCACACCTTCATACATAACCATTGTTGCTCCGTTAATAAGAGAACCAAATAGTAGAAACGGTCCCATCATCCAGCCCATATCAGTAATCCATAGCATACGGTCACCTTGTTTTACGTTCATACCAAAACTAGCATCAAATGCTGCTTTTAGCGGGAATCCTGCATGTGTATGCACAGTTCCTTTCGGTTTACCTGTTGTACCAGATGTATAAATAAGCATAAGCGGGTCGTCGCTTTTCATCTCTTCTGCATGCGTAAATGGCTTATCTTTTTCAAGAACGCTCCATGAAATATCATAATCATGCTGTGTAAATTCGTTCCCAGCATGACGAACAATTACTACTTTTTCAACACTTGGGCAATGCTCACATGCTTTATCCACTTCATCTTTTAAAGAAACTGTTTTACCGCGGCGCGCAAATCCATCTGCCGTAATAATCATTTTGGATCCTGCTGCTTGCACACGCGTCATAACTGCATCTGAAGCAAATCCTGAGAAAATAGGAGAAATGATTGCGCCGATTTTCATCACAGCTAACATTGCAACCACTGTCTCTGGTATCATCGGCATGTAAATTGTTACACGATCTCCTTTTTCAATTCCTAAATGCTTAAGACCATTTGCAACGCGGCTCACCCAATGATCTAACTCTTCATATGTAAACGACTTTGATGTTCCATTTTCCCCTTCCCAAATGAGAGCCTTTTGCGCTTTCGTATCATCTTCTGCAATCCAGCGAGACAATGCAGATTCTACGACATTACAAGTTCCATCCACATACCACTGTGCAAACGGAATACCGTTTGCCAAATCTAACACTTCTGTATACGGACGCATCCATTGGTAGCCTACAGCTCGCTCTGCTTCTCCCCAAAACCATGCTGTATCTTCAATAGACTTATTATAAAATGTTTCATAATCATCATAGCCCAGTGATTGCATCCATTGATATAAGCGTGTTTTTGCTTTATATTCTTCTGTTGGAAACCAAACTGCTTGCTTCACTATTTTTCCCCCCTTATTTTTTGGAAAAGAAAGCCCTTCAAAAGGGCCATTTCTCTTGCTCGCATAGACAAACAAAGCATTGCCTATTACGAACTTGATTCATTCTACTTACCAGCAGAGGCTTCCACTGAGGGAAGTTTCACTTTATACTGGGTAAACTGGATGTTTTCGATCCGTAAATACTTGATATTTACTCATATACATTTCAAAACGTTTCTTTAATTCTTCACGTAATTGATTCGGATGAACAATACCATCAATCACCATTTCTGATGCAAGACGATAAATATCAATATCTTGCTTGTACTCTTCACGTTTTTGAGCGATAAAGCTTGGACGCTCTTCTTCTGGAAGTGCTGCAATTTTATTTGCATACACTGCGTTTACCGCTGCTTCTGGACCCATTACTGCAATTGAAGCTGTCGGAAGTGCAAGGCAGCAATCAGGTTCAAATGCAGGACCTGCCATCGCATATAAACCAGCACCGTATGCTTTTCGTACAACGATAGAAATTTTCGGTACAGTTGCTTCACTCATAGCAGAAATCATTTTTGCACCGTGACGGATAATACCAGCACGCTCTACTTTTGTACCAATCATAAAGCCTGGTACATCAGCTAAGAATAAAAGTGGAATGTGGTACGCATCGCATAATGTAATAAATTTTGCTGCTTTATCAGCGGAATCGTGGAATAATACGCCGCCTTTCATACGAGGCTGGTTCGCAATAATTCCAACTGGCATACCGTTAATACGTGCAAATCCAGTAATAAGTTCTTGTGCAAATAATTTTTTTACTTCAAAGAAAGAGTCTTCATCAATAATACGTTTAATTAAATCAAGCATATTAAAAGGTGCATTTTGATTTTCCGGGATAATTTGTTCTAATGTTTTTTCAAATTCTTTCGGTTCTTGAGGTTCTGTCATTGGAGCTTTTTCTAAGTAGTTACTTGGAAAGTAAGAAATATATTGACGTGCTTTTGAAATTGCATCTTCTTCTGTTTTGCACAGGACATCTCCGCAACCAGATACAGAACAATGCATACGTGCTCCGCCCATTTCTTCTAATGTTACTTTTTCACCGATTACCATCTCAGCCATACGAGGTGAACCAAGATACATGGATGCATTTCCTTCAACCATCATAACAACGTCACAGAAAGCAGGAATATATGCACCGCCAGCAGCCGATGGACCAAATAGTAAACAAACTTGCGGTACTTTTCCGGATAATTTTACTTGGTTATAGAAAATGCGCCCTGCGCCGCGTCTCCCTGGGAACATTTCAACTTGGTCAGTAATACGTGCGCCAGCGGAGTCAACAAGATAAAAGAGCGGTACACGTAATTTTTCAGCTGTTTCTTGAATACGTAAAATCTTTTCTACTGTACGAGATCCCCATGATCCTGCTTTTACGGTAGAATCGTTTGCCATTACACAAACAGTACGCCCATTTACTTTACCAGTTGCGGTAACAACTCCATCAGCAGGTAAGCCTTCTTGTTCGCAGTTTGCAAATAACGCATCTTCTACATACTCACCGTTATCAAACAAAAGCGCCAAACGATCACGAACAAACAGTTTCCCTTTTGCTGTATTTTGCTCATGATATTTCGGTGCACCGCCTTGCTTTATCGTTTCTACGCGTTCTTCTAATGTACGAAATTGTTGTTTTTGATCTAGCATGTTCATTCCCCCTTATAAATCGGCTTCCGTTTTTCGCGAAATGCTTGTAATCCTTCTAAGCGATCTTCCGTATGAATCACTCCTTCATACGCTTGCTTTTCCATTTGTAAACCAGTCTTTAAATCTACTTGCATGCCATTTGTAATCGCTTCTTTCGCAAGGCGAACAGCAATTGGGCCATTCTCTGCAATTTGCTTTGCAATTTCAATTGCTTTTTCTTCTAGTTCATCAGCAGGAACAACATATTCTACAAGTCCATATTCCTTTGCTTCTTCAGCTGCAATACGTCTTGCTGTATAAATTAATTCTTTTGCACGTCCAATTCCAATTAAACGCGGAAGACGCTGCGTGCCACCAGCTCCTGGAATAATCGCAAGCGAAGTTTCTGTTAAACCAAGACTTGCTGTTTCAGAAGCAATGCGAATATCACAAGCAAGACTTAATTCTGTACCGCCACCAAGCGCAATTCCATTTAGAACTGCAATAACAGGTTGTGATAATTGTTCTACCATATCCATTGTAGAGCGAATCATCCCAACTGCATGGCGCACTTGTTCTTCGTTCATATTCGCGCGTTCTTTTAAATCTGCACCTGCACAAAATGCTTTTGCACCTGCACCCGTAATCATTACGACACGGACATTATTTTCTTCGTTAATACGACTAAGTGTCTCTTGTAATTCTTCTAAAAGAGCAAGTGATAAAGCATTTGCTTGTCGTTCACGATTTAACGTCACTTTCACAATATGAGGAGTTACGTATTCAACTGAAATATTTTGCAGCTGTAACATGGGATCACCTACTCACTGTTTTATGTTGCAAGGCACGGTATACATGGCTTGGAATCTGCATATCGAGCTTGCTTTGAATAAATTTCGTTGCCTGTAATAACTTTTCTTCATTTACATTTGTCTGCACGCCCATTTTATGAAGCATGTGAACTAAATCATTTGTTGCGACGTTTCCAGACGCACCTGGTGCATACGGGCATCCGCCAAGACCACCGCACGAACTATCAAATGTTGTAACACCGCATTCTAATGACTTTACAACATTGGCAAGTGCCATGCCGTACGTGTTATGAAAGTGCATCGCAAATTTAGAAGAATCATATTTTTTGAGTAAATGCTCTAGTACACGTTCTACTTGTGCTGGATTTGCTACCCCAATCGTATCTCCAAGCGATACTTCATAAATACCGTACGAAAACAATTTGTCACAAAGTTCATCAACGGCATGAATGCTTATTTCGTCCTCATACGGACAACCAAACACAGTAGATACGTAACCACGTACCGTTTTCCCAGCAAATAGCGATTGTTTCGTTATATCTTCAATAACAGAAAGTGCTTCATCAATTGATTTATTAATATTTTTCTTATTATGCGTTTCACTAGCAGATAAAAAGACGTTCACCTCATCTACATCTTGCAAAAGCGCCCGCTCCAAACCATTTTGATTTGGAACGAGAGCTGCATATGTAACATGTGGTTTCCGCTCAAGCATTGTAAACACATCTTGTGCATCTGCTAAAGCAGGAATCCATTTAGGGTGAACGAAAGATGAAACTTCAATATAAGAAAGACCTGCGTCTGCTAACATATGAATCCATTTCACTTTATCCTTTGAGCCAACAATTTTCTTTTCATTTTGCAAACCATCACGCGGTCCAACTTCTTTAATAGAAGCAAAAGAAGGTAGTTTCAATCGATTACACCCCGTTTCTAATTATTCAATTTCTACTAATACATCTCCCTCATTAACAAAATCGCCTTCTTGCACAAGAATCTTCATAACTGTGCCAGATTCTTCTACAGCGATTGGAATTTCCATTTTCATAGATTCTAAAATGACGACGTCTTGATCTTCCTCTACTGTATCCCCTACACCTACCACAATTTTCCAAACATTTCCTGCCATCGTTGCATATACTTTTGTCATCATTTATTTCCTCCTTTAAATTTCGTAACCTTTATTTTTTCACAAGCTGTTTCGTTACAAAGCTTGTTGTGTAAATACCACTTTGGAATACTTCATCTTCTAATACTTGCAGAAGCATCGGCGTATTTGTTTTAATACCTTCCACTTTCAATTCTTCTAATGCCACTTGCAATTTTTGAATTGCATCTTCACGCGTTTCACCATGTGCAATTATTTTTGCAATCATTGGATCATAAAACGGCGTAATTGTTACACCATCTTCTAAGAAATGATCGATGCGAATTGATGGTGGAAGAGAAAGAGACGTGATTTTCCCTGGTGATGGGAAAAATGTTTTTGGATCTTCCGCATAAATACGAGCTTCAATGGCATGACCACTGCGTTTTACTTCGTCTTGCGTAAACGAAAGTGTTTCGCCTGATGCGATGCGCAGTTGTTGCTCTACTAAATCAAGACCTGTAATTTCTTCTGTTACCGGATGCTCTACTTGTAATCTCGTATTCATTTCTAAGAAATAGAAATTTTTCTCATCATCAACGAGAAATTCAATCGTTCCTGCATTCGCATAACCAAGTGCTTTTGCAGCTTTTACCGCAACTTCCCCCATCGCCTTGCGCGTTTCTTCATCTAAAAATGGAGATGGCGCTTCTTCGATTACTTTTTGGTTACGGCGCTGCACAGAGCATTCACGTTCCCACAAATACACCGTATTCCCTTGTTTATCGGCAAGCACTTGAATCTCAATATGATGCGCGTTTGTAATCAATCGTTCCATATACATTTCCCCGTTTCCGAAGAAATTTTTTGCACGCGTTTGATTACTTTCAAATGCTTGAGTGAGCGCTTGTTCAGTTTCAATCACTTGCATACCAATGCCTCCGCCGCCAGCGGATGCTTTTAACATAAGTGGATAACCAATTTGACTTGCAATTTCTTTCGCTTCTTCAACTGTGGGAATGCTAGTTGAAATACCAGGTACAATTGGAACTTCAGCTTCTAGCATTGCTTTACGGGACTCTATTTTGCTTCCCATCTTCGCAATAACATCTTTAGAAGGACCAATGAAGACAATTCCTTCTTCTTCACAGCGCGCTGCAAATGTTGGATTTTCTGATAACAATCCATAACCTGGGTGAATTGCCTCTACATTTGTTTCTTTTGCAATTTCAATGATCTTTTCAAGATTTAAATAACTTTCTTGGACGCGCGGACCACCAACAAGATATGCTTCATTTGCCATTTTCACATGAAGTGCAAACTCATCAGCTTCTGAATAAATCGCAACTGTACGAATCCCAAGTTTTTGACACGTCTTTATAATACGAACAGCAATTTCACCGCGGTTCGCAATTAATATTTTTCGAAACATAGTGACCCCTCCTATTAACGACATCCTAAATGTCTTGAAATAACGAGACGTTGAATTTCAGAAGTACCTTCACCAATTTCTAATAACTTTGCATCACGAATATGACGCTCTACTTCATACTCACGCATATATCCGTAACCACCATGAATTTGAACCGCTTGATTTGATACACGGCTTGCTGTTTCAGATGCAAAAAGCTTTGCCATCGCAGCTTCTTTCCCAAATGGCTTATCATTGTCTTTTAACCAAGCAGCTTTATGTACCATATTGCGTGCTAATTCAATTTCTGTTGCCATATCAGCCAATTTAAATTGAATTGCTTGGAAGTTTGATAGAGAACGACCAAATTGTTTACGCTCCTTTGCGTATTGCAATGCACGCTCAAATGCAGATTGAGCAATCCCTACTGCTAATGAAGCAATAGAAATACGGCCACCATCTAACGTATATAAAAATTGTTTAAATCCTTTATTTACATCGCCAAGGATATTTTCCTTTGGTACACGAACGCCATCTAATACAATTTCACATGTATTCGAAGCACGAACACCCATCTTGTCGTACGGACTAGAAATTGTTAATCCTTCGCTATTTGTCGGTACGATAAAAGCAGAAATTCGCTTCTTACCACTTTCCTCAACGCCATTGATAGCGGTTACAATAATCGTATTTGCATACTCAGCATTTGTAATCCAGCACTTCTCGCCGCTAATTACATACTCATCGCCATCTAATACCGCTTTCGTTTGTGTACCACCAGCATCAGATCCAGCATTTGGCTCTGTTAATCCAAATGCACCAAGCGTCTTACCAGATGCCATTGGAACTAAATATTTTTGTTTTTGTTCTTCTGTACCAAAATAATAAATAGGAGAAGCGCCCAGTGAGATTGTTGCAGCATAACTTAATCCTGTACCACCGCAAGCACGGCCAATTTCTTCAACTGCTAATGCATACGATAACGTATCGCCGCCAGAACCACCGTATTCTTCAGGGAATGGGATTCCTAACAAACCAAGTTCGCCCATCTTTTGAAACGTTTCATATGGGAATTCTGCCGTTTTGTCGTAATACACCGCTTTTGGAGCGATTTCCTTTTCAGCAAAGTCGCGCACCATTTCTTTGATCATTTGTTTTTCTCTAGTAAGAGTAAATTCCATTTGTCACACCCCTTATCGAATTCGTTATTTCGACAGCGTGCGCGTATATAGTACAAATCTTGCCCCGAAAAAAGAATGAACAGTAGTGAGATAATTGCTATAATTCTGTCATAATTCAATTGTAAAACAGAATCTGTACTAATGCACGAAAAAATTCCTACATTGTTCTACAACAACATAGGAATAAAAAGGTCGAATTATGTAGTTTTTTGTTTAATAATCTCTTCCTTTTCCAGAATCTGTGATTTCCACTAAAACTTCTGGATACGGTTCAAAATATGTTTGTCTCAGTAAATATGTTTCCTCAAACCGAAGTGCCCACGATTTTAAAATAGTGAGAATACTGCTTAATGGTATTTTCTTTTCTGCATACTTACTAAGTAAAGAAAGAAAATGATCTTTCTCTTCTTTCTTCAATTTATTTTTAAAATAGCCAAAAATATGCTGACATACGTTTATATTTGATGTATACCGCGGTGTACGTTTTAACAACTCATACAATGTTTTTTCATACTTTGCAAATACTTCATCAATCGGACATTTTTCCTGATTAGCAATGATACGCCCTAATTCTTTTTGCTTCGTTTGATTGTACGCCATAAATAAGTATTTATACTCAGATTGAAATTCAACCAAGGCCTTCATGTTTTTCTTTTTCTTTAACGTTTTAAAATGAGCAATCGTAAATAACTGCGTAAAGAAATGTTCACGAATGATGAAATTCGACAATCTTCCTTCTTCCTCAATTGCTAAATGTGAAAAAGTAGCTAATACTGCACTGCCAAATACCCCGGCGCCCTTTCCTTTTGTTGGCGCTTTTCCTACCCCAGCATATATTTTCACATCACGAGTTCCGCAACTTGGGGAACGATTTTTTAAAATAAAGCCATCTACATCTGGTAAAGACGATAAAAATACATCTGAAAACTGCTGCATTTTCTCCGTTAAATCATCTCCTGTTGATGGCTGCACTAATTTTTGCGTCCCATCTTGTTCAACAATACGAATAGTTTCTCTTGGAATACTGAGGCCAATCTCCACTTCTGGACAAACTGGAATGAATTCTACATACGGCTGTAAATTACGCACTGTTGCATCAGAAATCTTGTCACCGTTATAACGGCATGCTTCAAATTCTAAACATTTACTTACGACAACTGTTGGTTTTACAAATTGCCTCATATTATTACCTCCGAGGTGTTAGCCCGTATAAAATGAATTGAACTGTAGACTCGACCTCAGCATCATCATCCCATTTTTCTTCTGGTAGTAATAAAAAACGAGTTAAAATTAAACCAATAACAGGTGATAATGTAAACCGTAATACTGCCGGCTTGGGAAGTTCAATAATTTGTCCCTGCTTCTGAAAATGATCAACGATTTTTTCAAAACGAGAGTAAATTTCTTTTGCTAGTAATTGTTGAATTTCATCTTTCAATTCAGGATGAAACGGTACTTCTTGAATTAAAATTTTCAGCATCGGAAAGTGTTTTCTTGCAAATTCAAAGCGATTGCGAATGACAGCACGTAAAAAATTTTCATATGAATCATACGTATTTTCAAATATTTCTTTTGCAAAAGTTTGCACAAAAAACGGTGCGGCAAATTTCGTCAAAGTCGGCATCACAACGGCAAACAACAAATCTTTTTTCGTTTTATAGTAGCGGAAGATTGTTCCTTCCGCTACACCGGCACGTTTCGCAATTTCACTCGTTGAAGTTGCCGAATATCCTTTTTCACTAAACATATCCACTGCCGCTTCTAAAATGCGCATTTGCCGTTCATTGCGCTTATCCGTTCCTGTGGCGGCAATTAATTCTTCTAACCAATCCTCTTTCATGATAAGCTCCTTTTTATTTCCATTATATTCTTCTATGCTTCTTCAAAGCAAATACGTTACCTACTGCAAACACAAGCGCAAATAATAATAAAACTCCAAGATCACCCGCAATTTCGCTAAATCCTTGATTTCGAATCATAACTTGCCGCATCGCATCTGCACCGTATGTTAATGGAAATAACTTTCCAAGAAGTTGTAACGACTTATTCATAGACTCAATCGGAAATAAGCCCGAAAAGAAAATTTGTGGTACGATCACTAATGGGATAAATTGAATCATTTGAAATTCATTGTTTGCATACGCTGATAAAAATGTTCCAAGCGTTAGCGCCGTTAATGAAAGCATACATGTAATAAGTAATGTGAGCCAAGGTGAACCTGCAACATATAAATCAAGAAGATACACAGAAAAACTAACAATCAGTACGGATTGTAAAAACGCAAAGATGCCGAAGCCAATGATATAACCTGCAACAATCTCCCAGCGTCGAATTGGGGTCGATAATAATCGTTCCAAAGTACCGCTTAAACGCTCTCGAACGAATGAAACTCCTGATAAAATAAAGACAAAGAAGAATGTAAAGAAACCAATTAATACCGGACCTAATCCATCAAACATCGTAAAATCAGCTGATCCATGTAAATAAGAAACATCAGGCTTCATAGTCGTCGTTTCTGTTTTCTCCATACTCTTTTGCAAAACTTGCATGACAGCACGATTTTTCGATGAATCACTACCTTCTAACGTTATTTTCATCTTTCCATGATCTACAGTAATTATCGCATCAATTGCTTGATCTTCTAATTTACTATGTGCTTTCTCTTTATCATACTCATAAAAAAAAGCATCTTGTTTTTTCATTGAGTCTACAATTGGTGCTGGTACATCAACTAAAGCAATATGAGGCTTATAATCTTTTTGTGTGAATACAAGTGAAAGAAGCCAAAGAAGTAACATCGGTGCTCCGAACATAAGCGCAAGCGACCTTTTATCTCGGAAAAACTGACGAATAATGCGGATAACAACTCCAAATACTCTCATCATTCCACCGCTCCTTCCAGTAAAAAGACATCCTCAATACGTCCCGACGTTGTCCGCTCTTTTAATTCATCTGGAGAACCCGTTGCGATTAACTTCCCTTCACGAATTAAACCAAGACGTTCACAAAACTCTGCTTCATCCATAATGTGCGTTGTAACAATAATTGTTGTACCTTGTTTTTTCAGCTCATAAAACTTATCCCAAATTGATTTTCGAAGAACAGGATCAATCCCAACAGTCGGTTCATCTAAAATAAGAAGCTTAGGTTCATGCAACAGTGACATGGCAAGTGATAAACGCTTTTTCATTCCACCTGAAAAGTGCTGCACTTGCTTTTTTGCATCCTGAGATAACTGGACTAGTTCAAAAACTTCTGAGATGCGCTCCTTCTTTTGCTTTCCTTTTAATCCGTACATTGTCGCAATAAAATCAGCATTTTCATAAGCAGATAGTTCATCATACAATGCATCAGCTTGAGCCATATAGCCAATTTGTTTCATTCCATCCAAGTTTGGCATAACCGTTTGTAGTGCAGTTACTTCTCCTGAGGTTGCTTCACTAATACCAGCAATCATTTTAATAAGTGTCGTCTTCCCTGAACCAGAAGGACCGACTAAACCAAATATTTCAGCTTCTCCGACAGAAAATGAAATATCTTGAATCACTTGTTTCTTTCCAAAGTACTTGGAAACACATTTAAGCGTTACTGCCTCATTTATTGGAGACATATACTTTCCTCCTCTTCATAATAAAAGTGAGTGAGTACTCACTTTTATTTTAAGCTAATATTAATGTATGTCAAATGTTTCTTTTTATTGTTGATTGCATACATATTTTTTTATTAACATTGTTGGTATATACGCTATTCTTCTTCAACTAACCGATAGGCTCTAAGGCACCATAGTTGATCGACCTTCTTCTCCCAGCCATAAAATTTTCATCCTCTGTGGTGCAGCGCTTGCGCTGTATGAATCGTTAACAGGCAGTTATTTGCAAAAAACAACGTAATTTTCGTATTGATTTAATGGTTCTACACGCGGTAAAATTTGTAAAACAAAGATCATTAGGAGGAAGGTAGAGTGCCAAATAAAATAAAGAGTTACCTTGACTATCCAATGGTAAAAATTCCTGGGGGAGAAATTGAATTAAGAGACGATAGAATAAAAAGCAAATGGAAAGCTGAAATAAGACCTTTTCTTCTTGCCCAGTATCCTGTAACTATGGATCTTTACTATGCTATTACAAATAACTCACCTAATTCTTTTGACGGAGATTTAAAACCGGTTGTGAATATTTCCTGGAATGATGCAATTTCTTTTTGTAATCTACTTTCACAAAAAGCTGGACTGAAAGAGTGTTATTCTATAAGTAATGATGGTGAAAACATTATTTGTGATTGGGAATCAGACGGCTATCGACTTCCTTCAGAAGCAGAGTGGCAATACGCATGTAAAGCAGGGACTACTGGTTATAGATACGGAGAGCTTGATAAGATTGCCTGGTATAATGAAAATTCAGGAGGCAAAATCCATGAAGTAGGAAGAAAGGAACCGAATGCTTGGGGTTTGTATGATATGTTAGGTAGTGTTTGGGAGTGGTGTTGGGATTTATATGATGAACAAGTGTACGGCTCCTACCGAATTTTTCGGGGAGGTAGCTGGGCTGAGGATGCTAGAGGGTGTGGAGCTTCGTGTCGTCGTCGTAGCCATCCGTCATTTTGCATAGACGACCTTGGATTCCGTCTTGCCCAGTCTTTTTAACTTCTACAAACAAGTCAACTTTCGAGATTTTACAGTTCAACTAACGGAGCGCTAATTTTAACATCTAAAAAAGCTATTGGAATTAGTAAACATAATTCCAATAGCTTTTTCACTTTACTACGTTACAGAGTAAACTCATGAAAAATTATGATTAACTACGTTTTTGTCTCTTATTTGATGAAGGTACTTTCATGGAACCTGTTTCTTGCGTAGTAGTTCCTTGACCTTCGACTTGTGAAGAACCAAGGCCTGCTCTGGAAGGATCCTGTTTAGTTTTTCGACCCACTTTGCTCACCTCCAACGTTACTTTTTGCTTAGATGTTAGAAACTATGCAGGACAAAGTAAAAAACTCCCTTCCCTTTTAATTAACTTCTTTTTCATAGTTTCAAACAGGAAAGTCATAAACGCTGGTTGTATATATAAAGTAATTAATCCCTTTATAATTTGAAATTAACTGAAACTGGAGGAATTTTTAATGAAACATCCAGCATTACAAACGTATGATTATCACGTATGGGCAAACAAAAGGCTATTTGAACACTTAAAAACATTACCAGCGGACGTTTGGTCTACAGAAGTACAAAGTGTATTTCCCTCTATTTCACAAACATTTGCGCATATGTATATTACTGATACAATCTGGCTACACACTTTATCCGGTAAACCTTTTGATGAAGTAAAGGCATCAGCAATACATCTTTCAGAAAAAATAAAAGAGACAGCTATTAAAGAAATGGAACAATTATTTTTAAATTTATTTGAAGACTACCAAGCATTCTTCACTAGTAAGGAGAACTTAAATGAAGCCATTTCCCCTGAACACCCTCACTTTGGACGGCTAGAAACGACTGTTTTTGAATTGATACAGCATGTTGTTAATCATGGAACATATCATCGCGGAAATATAACAGCTATGTTAAGGCAGTTAGGTTATACAGGAACTTCGACTGATTATATTTTTTATTTGTACGCAATGAGTAAATCAAAAAAATAATGTTCATTTTGAACTTTTCATACGTAGAAATATAAGAGAGGCTATTTTAACGAATATGTCTAAAATATAAAAAAAGATACTCCCTTAAAGCTTTACATAATGTAAGGAGGAATAAACATGGACTCTAAACAGAAAGACTATAATATTGAATATCAATGTCCTAAAGGAGTTGTGTATTACAGAAAAGTACAAGCGAGTAATATTGAAGAAGCAAAACAACAAATATTAGCTCAACAACCCGACATGAAAGTTAGGGCTGTTAACCTTATTGATTCTAAATAAACAACAATAGCTAGAGTTGAGGTAGATAACTACTACGAGCTCTAGCTATTGTTGTTTCATTCACATAATTGATGTCAGCAGAAAATAATATTATTATTTTTCAATTTGCTTTATAAACGCAGATACGTTTCCTAAACAACAAGAACCTTGAGGATTATTTATCTCGCATCCACAACGATTTGCTTTAATATGCATTGATATCTCTTGTACTGCTTGGCTCTTTCCGGTTTGTTTTATTTCTTCATGAATACGTGATCGTGTCCAATTAAAACAGTAACAAGCAGGCACTTCTTCCTCTATATCTTTTTGAAAAACAGGAACCTTAAGATCATTTTTAATAAATACTTGCTGTTCTTCATTAAAGTACACTACGTTACATTCTTGCTCTGAACAAAAATAGTATGTTTTATCTGACTCCAATTGAGCTAAAGCATTAGCATTCAGCAAGCTTTTTAATGTAATCAATTTGACCTGTTTTCCTTTCATTTTGCATAAAGGACAAACAACATCGCTCGTTACACTTTTCGAAGCACCGCAGCAGTCTCCCATTTTATATAGAACCTCCTTTTACAAAAATTTCACCACCAAACCAAAGTGTATATTCGTATCTATCAGGTATGATACTTTAGGAAACCTTTGGACAAGTAAGTGATTTTCCATTGTCTTTGGATGTGATACTAAGCATGTATGGTACAGCGACATGTGACCAAGCTTCAGGTGTTGGGGAATTTGATATATATTCTGGTGCACACGAATGCAGCATCGGAGTATCGATGCTACCACCTGGATCCATTGAAACCACTGCCATTTCTTTTGGTAATTCTAATGCCATTGATTGAGTCAGACCCTCAATAGCAAACTTGGAAGCACAGTACGGTGCAAGTTTAGCTTCTCCAGACCTTCCCCAACTAGAGCTAATGTTGATAATGACACCTCGTTTATTATGAATCATAGCTGGAACAAATGACCGTATCACATTGACTACACCATTCACATTGATATTCATAACATTTGCAAATTCTTCCGAAGAAATAGTCCAAAGCGTTGCATTTTTATTAACGATAGAAGCATTATTAATAAGTAAATCTGGTGCATCGTATCGCTGGAGAATATATTCTCCCCAAGCTCTAACAGCCTTATCGTCCGAAACATCAACGGATTGAAAATCATGTTTGTCGTCAAATTGACTCCTAATTTGTTCTATCTTGCTTTGAGAACGGCCACATCCAACAATCAACCAACCGAGTTCAGAAAAACGGTCAATTAATGACCGACCTAAACCTTGCGTTACTCCAGTGATTACCACAAGTTTTTTATTATTTTCTCTACTCAATTAGTTTCTCTCTCCCTTCTAACATTTTGATTCTTAAATTCATTTTACATTTTTTCAATTATAGATACTTGCTACATATTGACTAAATTTTCTCCAACTTTAGTAGTAATTTAAATATTGTCGTCAACTGACTTAATAAACTAAACAAAAAGAGATGCTCTAAAGATATAAGCATCTCTTTTCATCTCAAACATATTTAAACTAAAGACTTCGTCTCCCGCAATACTTCAATAAAATACTCCCAGTTATTCAAAACAGAAGGAATACTTACATGCTCATCTGGCGTATGAACATGAAACATATCTGGTCCAAGTGAAATCGCATCTAGTCCTGGAATTTTCTCCATAAATACCCCGCACTCAATTCCTGCATGAACTGCAAAGATCTCTGCATCTGTACCATACTTTTCTTTATGCACCTTTTCAAATAAGCTGCGAATTGAGGAATTTGGATTATATGGCCACTCTGGGTACTCAGATTCTTTTTCAAACTGAGCTCCAACTAGTTCTGCAATATGCTTAATTTCATTTACAATATGTTGTTTTAAGCTTTTTACAGAACTTCTTACTTCGTTTCTTAATTTCATTTCATTATGTAACGTTTCAACAACACCTAAGTTTGTAGAACTTTCTACTAGTCCTTTTATATCCATACTCATACTTTGAATACCGTTAGGGATTAAAAATAATGAAGAAATAAGCTGTTTTTGCGTTTTTTGTGCGAATACCTTCTCAACTGTTTCTTCTAATTTCGTAAGTGAAACATACACATCTGGGTCTACAGCACGTAGTTCTTCTTGCAAAATGCCTGTCCACTCTTCCACTTTCTCCTCTACTTTTTGCGCATCACTTGCAGAAAGTAAAATCGTCGCTGTACTTTCACGTGGAATCGCATTCATTTTTAATCCACCATGAACTTCATTTATAAAAAATGAAATTTCATTCGATACATCACGAAGGACTCTACCTAAAATTTTATTTGCATTTCCTCTTTCTTTATCAATTTCCATACCGGAATGTCCACCTTTTAATCCGCCAACAAAAAGACGATACGGTAATACGTTAGCTGGCGTTTCTTCCCAAACGATAGAAATTGTTTCAACTGCTTTTGCACCGCCCGCACTGCTTACTAACAATTTATGATCTTCTTCTGAGTCAAGATTAATAAAAATTTTACCGCTAAAATGATTTGGATCAACCGCAAAAGCGCCGCCCATCGTTGTTTCTTCTTCTGTCGTAATGACTACTTCAAGAGCAGGATGTGGAATATCTGTTGCATTTAATAAAGCTAAAGCATATGCAACAGCAATCCCATTATCTGCACCTAACGTTGTATGATTTGCATACAGCATATCCTCTACAATTCGTAATTGAATTGGATCTTTCTCAAAATCATGAACAGTCGATTGATTCTTCTCACATACCATATCCATGTGACCTTGAATAATAATTGTTGGCACTTGCTCATATCCAGGTGTTGCCGGCTTTTTCATAATGACATTTAACGCATGGTCTTGCACAACTTCTAAATTTCTATCTTGTGCAAACTTTACTAAATAATCACTAATCTCTTTCTCATTACCAGATCCTCTTGGAATCTTTGAAATTTCTGCAAAATGATGAAATACAGGATGCTTTATTAATTCTTCTAAATTCGTATACATATGCTTCGCCTCTTTCTACCCATGGTAAAATGAAATTCTCATTTTGTCTGCTTCTTCTTACTTTGAACCAATCGGGATTTTACGGGCAGTTATCCCCACATATCTTCTTCGGATTTCAGGGTCTTGCCCGCGAATAACAGGATAAACAATCCTATATAAGTATTGTACCACTTTCAATTGATATATCATCTATTTTCATTTCTTGAATACTTCCACATAAAATTGTGCACCGTATAATCTATATGATGAAAAATGGAGTAGATACTATGCCTAAAATTATATCAGTTGGAATTTGTCCACCTCCTCACATAATCAATCAAAAAACAGTCGTCCACTTTGCAAAAGATTTATTTGGAGATGCTTTTAAAGATATAAAACGTTTATTACAAGTATTTGAAAACGGACAAATAGAAAAACGCCATATCGCAAAAGAGCTATCTTGGTTTGAAAATGATCATACATTTGAGGATAAAAATAATGCGTATATAGAGTGCTCCATTACACTCGGTGCTCAAGCAATCGAAAACTGCGTAACCAATAAAACATTTTTGAAGCAAAATATGAAACTAGAAGAGATTGAAGCATTGTTTTATATTTCTTCTACAGGACTCGCAACCCCAACGATTGATGCGAGAATTATGAACGTTTTACCATTTTCTTCACATACGAAACGGATTCCTCTTTGGGGTCTTGGGTGTGCAGGCGGAGCAGCAGGATTAGCAAGAGCTTTTGAATATTGCAAAGCTTTTCCAAAGGCAAAAGTCCTTGTTCTTGCTGTTGAATTATGCAGTCTCACATTTCAGCGCAATGATTTGTCCAAAAGCAACCTAATTGGAACATCTCTTTTTGCTGACGGTGCAGCATGTGCTTTAATAGCAGGTGATGAAGTGGATATTTCAGCTATGTCTTCTCTTTCTATTCTTCCTTCTTATATTGATTCACAATCTACTCTTATGAAAGATAGTGAAGATGTAATGGGATGGGACGTAAGAAATGAAGGATTGTACGTTATCTTTTCCAAAGATATCCCAAGTATTATTAGTACTTGGTTTCATCCGAACGTAAAAGAATTTTTAACGAAGAATCATACTCAGCTTAGTGATCTTTCTCATTTCATTGTACATCCTGGCGGAAAAAAAGTACTAGAAGCTTATGAATATGCGCTAGGAATAGATGCACGGAAAATGCAGATTTCTTTTGATATACTACGTGAATATGGAAATATGTCGTCTGTTACTGTATTGTATGTGTTACAAAAGTATGTACAGACTGTCAACAAAAGCGGTGAACTCGGGTTAATTGGAGCACTTGGACCAGGTTTTAGTTCAGAGTTAGTCCTTCTACGCTGGGAGGATATTCAATGATTTTTTTTATTGCTTTCATTCTTATTGTAATGCAACGCCTCATAGAGTTAGCAATTGCAAAACGAAATGAAAGATATATGAAACAAAAAGGCGCACTAGAATTCGGAAAAGCACATTATAAATACATTGTATTACTTCACACTTCCTTTCTCATTTCAATTTTTTTAGAAGTTACAATCTTTCATCGTCAACTTTCACCTATTTGGTACATACTTCTTACTTTTTTACTTTTGACTCAACTCCTTCGTGTTTGGACGATCACTTCTCTCGGCTCGTATTGGAACACCAAGATTATTGTTTTACCTAACACCTCCGCAACAACAAAAGGTCCCTATAAATTTATACGGCACCCCAACTATATGATTGTAATCTTGGAAATTTTACTCATTCCACTTTTATTTCAAGCATATATCACTGCTGTTGTTTTTAGTTTCTTCAACTTAGCTGTTCTATCAATCCGAATTCGTGAAGAAGAGAAAGCGCTCATAGAAGTAACCAATTATAAAGAAGCGTTTCAGCATATTTCACGATTTCGCCCATAATGAAAGAGGATGTGTCTACACACCCTCTTTCATTTTTCCCTTACGTATATATAGATTACCAACTTCTATACCCTGTCTATATTAGAGTGATATATGCTTCGGAATTTCTCCTTCTGGCACTTCTCCATCCATGCTCAAATAATAATGTCGAATCGGTTGTAAATTATCATCTAATTCATACACAAGCGGAATGCTTGTAGGGATATTTAACGTTACAACTCCATCATCAGATAAGTGATCTAAATATTTTACAAGTGAGCGAATTGTATTACCGTGCGAGGAAATAATTACTTTCTCACCACTTTTTAATACTGGCGCAATTTCTTCATACCAATACTTAAGAACTCGTTTTTCTGTATCTTCTAGACACTCTGTAAGAGGAAATTCGCCTTCTTCGAGATATTTATATCTGGGATCTGAAACTTCATAACGCGGATCATTTTCCGTAAGTGCTGGCGGTCTTACATTTGTACTTCTGCGCCATATATTTACTTGTTCTTCCCCATATTTTTTAATCGTTTCATCCTTATTTAAACCTTGCAGTGCACCGTAATGCCTTTCATTTAAATGCCATGTTTTATAAACAGGTACCCAAGCGAGATCCATCTCATGAAGAATAATCCATAACGTTCGAATTGCTCGTTTTAACACGGAAGTGTGTGCCACATCAAACGTATAACCATTCGCCTTTAAAATTTGTCCTGCTTCTCTTGCTTCCTGTAATCCTTTTTCAGACATATCAACATCCGTCCATCCAGTAAACCTATTTTCCAAATTCCATACACTTTGACCGTGACGAAGAAGTACAAGTTTAATCATGACGACGTTTCCTCCTAACAATAAAAATTTTTAACCTTACAATTATGCTGTTTCTTTTCTTTACTCCTATGATGTGCTATTACACGATTTGTTCTATTTATGCTATATAAATCATGTAAATGTTATCGTAGTTTCAATTTAGATGATTCTTCATCCAATCCTCACACTTGTTAGTATATCCGTCATTTTTTACATACAAAAAAAACATGAGTCCCCTATTCAAAGGATACTCATGTTTCATGATTTATATAGCTTCAACTTATCTTCCGCGATTTTTCTGTCCCGGCTTTGCACTGCGTTTCTTCTTGCTTGGTTGACCGTAACGTGATTTTTCTGTTTTCGTTCCTTCTTTTCTATCACGACTTCTAGATTGATCAGATTGCTTCTTCTCTTTAAATTGTTTCTTTTCTTTTGGCTTTTGCGATTTTGTTTCCTTTTTCACAGATTCTTGCTTGTTAGGCTGCTCTAATACTTGTCGTTGTAATGATGCGTTAATTCCTTTTTCAATTTGTTGTAGATACATTTTATCTTTTGGCGCAACTAATGTAATGGCAAGTCCACTTCCGCCAGCACGACCTGTTCGACCGATGCGGTGAATGTAACTCTCAACATCTTCTGGAATGTCATAGTTAAACACATGTGTAACCCCTTCTACATCAAGACCTCTTGCCGCTACGTCCGTTGCGATTAAATATTGACTTTCGGCATCTCGAAAACGTTTCATGACACGTTCACGTTTTGCTTGTGATAAATCGCCATGAAGTTCATCACAGTTGTAACCGTATCCCTTTAGCGCTTCATACAAGTTTGTAACTCTGCGTTTCGTACGGCAGAAAATAACTGCTAAAAACGGTTGATCTCGTTCCATTAATTGACGCAGCGTATCCTGCTTTGCTCGGTCTGTCGTTTCAACAACGCGTTGTTGAATATTATTTACTGTTACCTCTGCACTTTGAATTTTTATAATTTCAGGTTTTCTCATATAACGCTTTGCAAGAGATTGAATTTGCTTAGCCATCGTTGCAGAAAACAACATTGTTTGTCTCTCTACAGGTGTTTGTTCAATAATTTCTTCTACCTCTGGTAAAAAACCAAAATGCAGCATTTGGTCCGCTTCATCTAAAACAAGCATAGATACATGTGATAATTCAATTGTTCCGCGGCGTAAATGGTCTAATAATCGTCCAGGTGTCGCCACAACAATATGTGTATTTCCTTGCAATTTCTTCATTTGCTGTGAAACATCTTGTCCACCATAAACAGCAAGCACATGAATATCCTTTACATGCACAATCATTTTTTGAATTTCATTTGTGATTTGCAATGCTAATTCTCGTGTTGGTGCTACAATTAACGCCTGAACATGACTGGACTGTGGATTTATTTTTTCTATTATCGGCAAAATAAATGCTAATGTTTTTCCCGTTCCTGTTTTTGCTTGTCCAATAATATCTTTTCCTGCTAGAACTACTGGGATTGCTTTTTCTTGAATTGGAGTCGATTCCGCGATTCCGTTTTCTCTTAATGTATCATTTAACGTTGTGCTAATTCCTAATTCTAAAAAACCTTTCAAATCCATCACTTCTTTTCACTATTTTTCATATCAAATATTGATTGTACCATTTATTTAGCTAAATATGAAAAACAAAAACGCGCTATTATTGTATTTATTCAAAATAAGAGCGCGTTTTTACACATTTATTCTATTTTTAACGTTTAAGTGGGGGCTTGTTGACAATCGAATTATATCTTGAATACTCGTACAGAAATTCTTAGTTTACTTTTTTCTAATTTCTTGTTGTATTTTTCTTAATGCTTTTTTAGAACCTCGTTCTATATCATGTTGTAACTTTCTCTCTTTATAACTTACAAATAACGTATTTAAATCATAGCCTTCTGGATACAACTCTGCTGCTTTCAATTCCAGAATAACGCGCTTACAATTCACTTCAATAAACTCTTCTTTGTATAGTCCTACAATATTATTGAAACTATCTTTTTTCTTGTATACAATGCCGTAATCATTGTGATCTAATAATTTTACTTTGTCTCCAATCTCATACTCATAAATTTCTTTCGTTTTCACCGCATTCACTTCAGGCTTCTTTAATTTATTTTCTCTTACTAGCTCTAAGCTATAATCTTTATTTTCCATGTAACACTGTGCCCGTTGCAAAACATTTTCTCGTAAATTCATCTTCCTCGAAATCCAAAGTGCGTTGCTATCTCCGGACTCTCCAATAATTAACTTATACATAGGCTCTAATGTTTCATTATTGAATTGCATAGCCGCATTCATGAAGTCACTGTGAATTTCTGAGAATCGTTTAATTTCACCATAATGAGTCGTAGCAACTGTTATACACCCCATATGATAAAACTCTTCTAAAATGGCAATCGCAAGTGCAGCACCTTCATTCGGTTCTGTACCACTACCAATTTCATCAAATAACAACAACGTATTATTGTTAGATATCCTCATAATTTCTGAAATATTTTTCATATGTGATGAAAATGTACTTAAAGCATTTTCAATACTTTGATTATCACCTATATCTACAAAAATGTGATCAAAAAGTGCAATTTCCGTCTCTTCATCACCATGAATATGAAACCCTGACATTGCTGCTAAAGTTAATAATCCAATTGTTTTCAAGACAATTGTTTTTCCTCCAGCATTCGGTCCCGTAATGACTAAACTGCGATATTCTTTTCCAATCTCAAAATTTAATGGAACAATCTCACCTTGTAAAAGAGGATGTTTACATTCAACTAGTTTTATATATCCATGACTATTTAATTTCGGTGCTATACCATCAATACTCTTACTAAATTTAGCTTTCGCGAAAATCATATCATATTGACTTATAAGCTCAATATTGATTTTTATATCACTAACATTCTCACGAATCATTCCTGATAAAGTCGCTAATATTTGATACTCCTCTATCACCTCTTCCGCTTTTAAACTCGCCAACTCCCCGCTTAATTTGGAAATAACAGCAGGTTCCATAAATACTGTTGAACCTTTAGAAGAAATCTCTACAATTGTTCCTGCAACTTGATTTTTATAAGAAGCCTTAATAGGAACAGTATATCGATCATCTTTTTTACTAATAAAGAATTCTTGAATATACTCCTTATTTGCACTACTTTTTAAAAATTTATTTAAGCGATCTCCAATCTTTTCTTCTGTTGTTTCAATATGATTTCGAATTCGCTTTAATTCTTTACTTGCAGCAGAATCAACTCGATTCCCTTTAATAGAAAAATGAATCTCTTCCTCAATATTTTTGAACTCTGACATAGAGTATGCGTAAGAACTTAAAACAGGCGCAAAAAATGCTTTACTTAACATGAATCCCTTAATTTTTCTACATCCTCTTAAAAAATCTGATATGCTAACTAATTCTGTTGGTTCCAAAATTATTCCTTTTTCAAGCTTTCCAATGATACCTTCTATATTAGAAATTCCTATCAATGGAACGTGACTCTCTGTATTTAAAATTGATTTTGCTTCAGTCGTTTCATTTAATCGATTCTTCACTACTTTCATATTTGAGCTTGGCTGCAATTTATCTAATAATTGTTTTCCTAATCCACTTACACAATATGACTTTACAATTTCCTTTAATTCGTTATACTGCAATTTTTCAAATGTCATGATATTCATTTCTGTTCTCCTCACTGTGATTTAATAATTGAATCATGTATGAAGATACCTAATAATAAGATTTCAATGAGTTTCTATAAAGTGAAAATAAAAAAAGCTACGGGGATACCGTAGCTTTACATACATTTACAAGACAAGTGTAAAAACAAGTATCTATCATTAAACAAACCTTTTTCAAATAAAGGTCTAGGTCTTTAATAATAAATACCGCTACATGCTTTATAAAGTGTTGTAGGTATCTTCATAGGTAACTTAAATAAATCCATGACCGAATACAGGGTATATATTGATATAAAAAATACCCTTCATCATCAGATTTATTTAATTAAATTTTTGCCTATTTAGATACTACTCCACTCACAAAAAGCACCTCGTCTAATTTATTTTTTTATTCTCATTGAAATCTAAATTATGGAATTATTATACTATATGTACAAAATCAAGTAAAGGTACGTTAAATTACCTATAAAGCAAATTTACTTCGATGAAGATTCTCATTTCGAAAAACAATTTTCTTATTTTGCTGTAAGTTGTACTTCAAACTCTATAATAGATTCCTCGTTTTCACCTATTCTTTCCACTGTAATTTTATCAATAGTGAATCGCATAGTCTCTCGAAGTGGATGAAGATTTTTTATAATACGGAAAGCCTGTTCTTTATCACCTTTCCTTCCTAATGTAACATGAGGAATATAAGGAATTTCTTTGCGAAGAAACGGTTGAAGAAAATCTGTATACAACTTATGATGTAACTCAATTATATTTTCTTTTCCTTCTTCTATGAGTAAAAATAAGTACTCATCCTCATTGGTTACAACTGGATTTAACGTAATATAAAAAGAATTCATGCTGCCTATAATTGTTTCTATATGTTTTTTTAAACACTCATTTGGCACTTCACTCACAAAAGGAAATACTAGCGTAATATGAGGTGAAATCAAACCAAATAAAGGATCATGTTTTCTTCTTATCGCTTCAATTTCTTCTAAATCATTATTACCTAAGAAAAGTAAAATTGTTCTCTCCATCGAAATTACCCTTTCTTTCTAAAAAGAGCCGTCCAAAGAAATGCTTCACCAAACACCTCATTTGGTTGCTTAATTTCATTCATTTTACGCAGTTCAATAACCTCAAAATCTTGAAAAACATCACGCAGTTTTTCTTCTGAATACGCAATTCCTCCCTGTAAGCTCCACCCTCGATATACATCCCAATCTGATATTTCCGAACCATTTTTTTCGTCTGATTCTCCTGCAGCAAAGCATGTTAAACCGAAATACCCGTTTGGCTTTAATGCTTGCTTGACTAACTCCACATAATGTATTCTTCGGTGAGGTGGGATATGATGTAAACAGCCAGAATCATATACAAAGTCATATTGGTTCTCGACTTGTAAATCAAAGATAGACTTACAGATAAAACGCACTGATACGTTTTGCTCAGCCGCTCTTTCTTCTCCCCATTTAATCCCTTCTTCTGATAAATCAACTGCATCTACTTCACAGCCCGTTTTTGCTAAATACAAAGCATTTCGACCAGGACCGCAGCCTAATTCTAGCACTTTTCCTTTCTGAATCACGTTTCTATCAAAATAAGAAACTAAATTTTCATCCGGTACATTAGCAAAGAAAGGTACTTCTTTACCACGATCAGAATAAAAATGATTCCAAAACGACTCAGGTGATCTTAATAGAGAGTCTAACATAGTAATAATATCATCCATAGTATGTAAAGTTTCATTTCTCATAATCGAATTTCACCTCTTATAAATTATGCTTATAAGATAATTATACCAAATCCCATTCAAATTTAACGTCTATTCAGAATTATCCTGAGTAATTTGGAACTACTATTAATTAAACAAATTTATATTTTATTAACTTTTAATAGTCGAGATTTTGGGGCATAAAAACACCCCTTTAGAAAATCAAATCTAAAGGGGTAAAGCATTGCAAATTTGTCTCACTATTCGTGGGCAGTAAAACTCCCACCTCAAGATTATAAAAAAAATCCTACTGATGAAAGTTTCACTTTATTTCTAAACAGCTTAACTCTGTTTTAAATCTACATCAAATCAAGATTTCTTTAAGTTATCACTGCTTGATTAATAAATAAGTTGCCTTAGTATCGAAATTAAACATCCAGCTTAAAGGTAACACCTATTTGAGAAGCTTGCTGCCCTCCTTTAAATCCCCAATTATCAAGAGATGGTTCGTGTAGCGTTATAATTATGGCATTCTTGTTGATTTTCAATATATTTGATACTTGTTCTGTTATTTCTTTTAGCAATTTAGCTTTTGTTTCTTTCTTGCGTCCAGGCAAGATTAGAAGCTCAATAAAGACCTTTTCTTCTTCCCATCCATCGGGCATAAACCAGTCACTTTCATCTATTTCAAAAAACTTTACAGGTCCATCATTAGCAGGCACTTTAAAAACATCCTTAAGTATCTCTCTTACAGTAAAAGCAATCAATTTTTTATCTATTCCATTTCTTTTTTTTAAATAAATTTTTACTAATGGCATAAAGACACTCCCTACATTTCCTTTATTGTGTAGCATGTGTATAAATAATTCGTTTGTAGTAACAAAATATCCTTTCTATGTTTTTCCTTAATCTTGTTTTCTCATCTTTGTATACTTTATTCATATGAAGTTAACATACCATTATCGGTAGCAAGCAAACTGTAAACCCTCTTCCCGTATTTTGGTTTGTTTACTTTCTTTTTTTTAAATTGTAATTATTATTACGATACGTGAAATTACCAACTATTATCTCCATCCAAAATTAAACAAGCGAGCATTGATATATCAATGCTCGCTTGTTTAATTCTTAAATTTCTCTTTCGCTGCACGCATCTTCACTTGTAAATCATAATCAACAGCGTTACGAATATTACGTTCTACTGCTTCCATTTCTTTTTGGAATCCTTTTAGATAAACAGTAAGCTCTTCTTCTTTCTCCGAACGCTGTGCTGGTGGAATTTGTGCAATGAGTGACAACATATCTACTAAGTCTTTCATTAAGAAAGTCTCAAGTTTATGCTGCTGTTCAAACATACGATTTTCTTGATAATACGGAATGGCATGTAAAACGGAGATTGTCACATCATCAATGCTTCTTTGCAATGATGGATTCACTGAACGTTTATACATTTCAATGTCTTTTAATGCGTCCGGATAACGATCATAGAAGTATAGCTTGTAAAATGAGAAATCTTTCGGCTTCGATGATTGCTGTGATTCTTGTTTCAAGAATTCTTTTACTTTCATCGTTGCCATTTCCATATCTTCACTTGTAATTTGCTTTGTTGTTTTTACAACATAATGTAGTTTTTTCTGTTTTTCCCTCGGCAACATTGAAAAAACCTGTTCCTTTGTGCGCTGATTAGCTGTGCAAAAAAGAACTGTAAATGCTTTTTGACTACTGCTTCCTTCTGTGCGAATCCAGCGGTAAAACAATGGATGTTGTGTAAATTCTTGTAAGAATGGTATTGTGCTGTGTGATAAGCGCTCCATTGAATCTGCCGCTCGTTTATACGGTTTTGTCCATGATATATAAAACTTTCGTCCAAAATAAGCAAGTAAAATTACTGCAGTAAGTCCTAACAAAAGAACAATACCTATCAGCATCAAGATAAATTGAAAGAAATTCATGTTTTCACCTCCTCTATTGCAGCTTATTTAGTTGGACGCTGAATGAGCTTCTTTTTCATTTCATCGTTGAACGAATCTAGTTCTTTTACAAACATTTTACTTGATTCGATAATTCGCTCTGTTGATTTTTCAGACGCTTCAATCGCTGCAAAGACGTTTTGGAACGATTCACGAAGTTTCTCCATGCCGATTGCTGGATTTTCTAATAATTTTGTCGTTTCTTCTGTATTTTGTTTCAACGCTTGTGAGTTACTTAATATCATAGATTCAATTGCTTCGTTTGTTGCATTCACTGCGTCAATTGTTTTCCTTTGATTCGTTAATGCCAATTGAATAGCTGCAGATACAGTTACAACGTTTTGTGTCATTGTAATTGCATTTCGAATCGCTTCTGTTAATTTTTCATTGTTTTTCTTAATAATATCAACAGAGGCAATGGATTGCAGTAAGACACTCTTCGCTTGCTGCATGTTACGCGTACGTACAAGAATTTTTTCTAGCGCATCATTAATTAATGGAATATCTTTTTGCCGCTCTGGATTTTGTTTCTCTACTTCCAACATATCCGCAAGTTTCTTACCTAAATATACTTGTTTATCAAGCGCATGAATCTTTTGCTGAGACTGTTCTTTTAACATTTCTAAACCAACGCTGTCTTCTTGTAAATTATCACGACCAACTAATAATGACTTAATAATCTCTTCGATTTGCTTATCAATGGATTGGTATTTATGAACATACGTTTCCATCGGATTTTTCTTAAATACTTTAAACATAATTCGTTTCATACCAGTTGCTTGTAATGAGTTCGGATCTAATTCTGAAACAACTTTACGTAAATCAAGCAATGTTTTAGGAATATCCTCATTTTTTCCATTCATCATTGCCGTTACTGGACGTTTTAATGCCGTTAATGTTTGTCCTGCATCGCGTTGTTCTTTATCTCCTAAATCAGCCAGTTGTGACAATACTTTTGAAAGATCTGCATTATGCTCACTATTTAACTTTTGTACATACAAATCTGCCTCTTTATTTAGTTCAACTAATTCATCCTCTTTAATTACTGTATCCACAACTACTTCCATATTGTCCTCTACTGATAAAGTTTCCTTCTTTTGCAATTCCGTCAACAAAATCGCTCCTTTATATGCATACACTTATAATTATGGTTAGGTTACCATATCTCTAAACAGTTTATATTGCATTCATTCCCTGTTTTATATTATAAGTATACCTATTGTATTTTTGATTGTCCTCAGACTTAAGGCTGAGAAACATCCATTCTTTAGTCGGATTCTTTAGTTTAGGGGCTAACACTTCCTCTTAAATGTTCTATTCAGCTATTTTTCCGCATTACATAGGCACCCATCTTAAAAGGCAATAACACTGTTTCAAAGCTTTCCTCTTCTTCGACTAACTCAAAAAACTTCTGTAATTCTTCCACATGCGAAGTCGCATTGTCAATGACGATAACTCCTTTAGGTGTTAAAATACGTTTTAAATCTTCCCACCACCACATATACTGCGTTCGTTCTGCATCTAAAAAAATAAAATCGTATGACTTGTCTAGCTGTTCTGATAAAAATGCACCAGCTTCTTGATTATGGGTATGAATATAGTTTGTGAGGTTTGCTTTTTGGAAGTTTTCAATTGCTTGTGCAACTCGTTTCGATGAGAGTTCAACTGTTGTAACAGTTCCTCTTGTTTCCTCTGCAGAATTGGCAAGCCATAACGTAGAAAATCCATTCGAAGTTCCAATTTCTAGAATATGTTTTGCTTCACACATTTTCACCAAAATAGATAAAAACTGCCCCATTTCTTTAGAAACGTTACGCAGCTTTTCTTCCCTCGTTTCTTTTGTGTGGTCATGTTCTAATCCGAATGTTTCAAGGTTTTGCAGTAACTTTTCTACTTCTATTCTCATGCATAATCCCCCTTATTTACGCTGCATATGGATGATACTGAAAATGATATGTAGGTCTACTTACAATTATATGCCATTAGAAAGGCTTTTTCCTGTATGGAGGCGAACTATTATTTTATTAAATACAAAATAGACAAAGGGTGATCCAATTTCAGTATATTATTGTGCTTGTTGTAAGTATTAAAGGATTTCATCTTTTTACAAATGACATATCAGCGACATTTTATAACTTTTTGTATAGGTGTTAGCAAGTTCGTTTGTAAACTTGTTAGCACTTTTTTATATTTCTTGAATTAAATAGATCTTCGCAAATACATCATACTTATTTTGAACCACCCGAATGACCTTGGTCAATACCATCTTCAAAACCATTACCGTAATCTTGCGTACCATTCCATTCCCATTCATATTCCTGGCAATTAGAAGCATATTTATATGCCGTTTCATACCCTTTTTGATAACCACTATCATATTCAGCTTGCGGATCATATTCTGGCTCATTATTATCACTTGCATTGTCATTTCCTCCGTTGTGGATATGGTACTGTCCGTTTTTTAAATCCCAATTCTCACAATTTGTCCAACAATAGTGGCCACGACTACTATCAGTTCGTCCTAGGTGCGCTAATGTAATTTGCGGAATCAAGAAAAAATAAAAGAAAAATATGTATACAATGTTTTTTAGCAAACTATCCCCCTCATTTCTATAATTTATAACAATGAAATATTCAACAAAATATATGTATGTCCTTGATAACAAAAACATCTATTGGAAGAATTACTAATTACACTCTTGGTTACACTTCATAATGAGGTGAAGTGTACGTGGCTAGACGGAAAACCTATAAAAATAAAGCTGCAGCAAATGTTATAGCAGTATTTTGGTTCATCATCGCTGGAATCTTTTTATATGGACTGTATTTATTTGCGGGCTTTCTCGATTATTTAATCGATGAAATACGAAATAAAAACATCTTTATTATCTCTTCACTGATGACAAGTTCGATTATAGGTTTATGGCTCTTTTTCAGATCTGTAATACAGTATTTCGAACGGCAATCTGCATTGATTGAAGAAGCTGAAGAGAGATTGAAACTAGAAGAAATACGAAGAATAGAAAGAGAACGTAAATTACGTACGTTGGAAGGTCTTCGTGACATGGATCCATTTGATTTTGAGGAACTTGTGGCAGACATTTTCCGAAAACGTGGATATAAAGCTCAAGTTACAAGTCGAAGTAATGATGGTGGTAAGGACATTATTTTACGTAGAAATGGCCAGGTGGCTTTCGTTGAATGCAAGAGATATAATGCGAAGAAAAAAGTTGGTAGACCAGACATGCAAAAATTTCATAGCGCTCTAGTAGACGCAAATGCCAATAAAGGTTATTTCGTCACGTCTAATGAATTTGCAAGCACTGCACAGGAATATGCAAAAGGTAAAGGGATACAACTAATCGATGGAATAAAACTTTTAGAAATGATGGAGAAAAATTCGAAATATGTATTATCAAAAAAATAACCCAGCTCACAAAAGAGCTGGGTTTCTAGCATTTCAAGGTAATATTTATATGAAATATTTTACTTTATAACCATAAAAATCAAAAATCATGTAAAATTACCCTCCCCCTTCTGATATACTTAACATTGTAATATATACATATTTTCCGAGGGGGAAACAAGTAATGCAGAGTAAGTTTTGGACTATTTTCTTTTTAATCATCTTCTTTCCAATTGGTTTATTTTTAATGTGGAAGCATAAACATTTCACAAAAACAGTACGTGTTATCATTACATTATTTTTCCTAATTTTTATTCTATTCACATCGTGTAGTAATAACACAAGTAGTGCCCAGAAAGCTAAATTAGAAAAGAAAGAACAACAATTAAATAAGAAAGAGAAAGACTTAGACAAACTTGAGAAAAAATTGAAAGAAAAAGAAATGGAACTAGATGAAAAATCTAAAGAATGCCAAAAGGTTGATGAAGAAAAGAAAAAACTAGAAGAGCAAAAGAAACTAGAAGAAGAGAAACGTAAACAAGAGGAAGAACAACACAAGCAAGAAGAAGCGAGAAAACAAGAGGAATTGAAAAAACAACAAGAACAACAAACTCAATCTGAGCAGCAACAAACTGCACAGCAACAATCAAACAACGATTTACCTCAAGAGAAGTATAATTTTAAAAGTTGTAAAGAAGCAAAAGCGGCTGGCTTCTCTAACATTAAAAAAGGGGAACCGGCGTACTCATCTAAACTGGATCGTGATGGCGATGGATTAGCTTGTGATAAATAATTAATTGTAGAGCCGACTCGCAAGAGCCGGCTCCTATTATTACTTCTCAAATCTCACATATTCACCTGATACCCATTGATCGCCTCCAACGTTGTACCACCCATTAGAAACAAGTATCCGACATCAATCTCTCATACGTTTCCTAATATCTGCTGCCACCTTAGTCGGATTATCAATCTCAAACATAACATACTTGTATTTTTCGTGCCCTTCTAATTCAATCATTACGAGAGAAACTCTGTTTTCATAAGAAAGAAAGTACCACTCATCGGCGTATTTAAAGCTTCCTTCAAAGATATTAAGGGCAGAAATAGATGTTCCAGGCATCCGAAGCATCCATTGCGGGGCATCAAAATAATCAACATATACACTTTTAATCGTGTGAAATGGAATTTTTAATTTTAGTTTCAATGCAAAAAAACCAGTTACTCCATTCAACTTCAAAACTACACCTTCGTCATCAAAGAGCACTTCTCTCCCCATGTTCTCCCTCCTAATTTTTTATACCGTATTTACCACCTAAATTATACCATGTCTATTTCAAGATTGTTCAAAGATACTGTCAGAATCCATATACCTATAAACCATTTTCGTATATACATTCGTACTTTTGAACGATATAAACAGCAAAGAAAAAACATATTATACTATTAAAATCTATGATTTATAAGGAGTGATCCATTATGTCACTTAGCAATATGTTAAAAAAAGAGATTCTTAGCTGGGAAGGTGTGACTGAAAAGGCGCATCGATACGGTGGGGTTGAATTTAATTATAAAAATAAAGAATTAGGTCATGTTCACGGAGACACATTAGCTGATTTGCCATTTCCAAAATCAATAAGAGATGAGATATTAAAACAAGAATTAGCTCAACCACATCATATTTTACCTAATTCTGGTTGGATTAGTTATCACATAAAAAGTGAAGATGACCTTCCTTTGCTCATTCATCTTTTTCGTTTACAATACGATAGATTCGTAAAAAAAATTAGATAACAACCAAATGTAAAAATATAAAAGGTATATTAGCTCCAACTAATATACCTTTTATACTAAATCCATATATCATCTATTCTTCCCTGCTAATTATGAGGCGGAATACATCTTCTTCTTGATCAAATTTCCCTGCTTCAACAAAACCAAAACTTTTATATAATTGACGAGCAGCATGGTTTTCTTTATGAGCTGTTAAGCGAATTTCTTTGCACTGCGGATATTGATTTATAATCCAATTCACCATTTTATATAGAGCCGCTCTACCGTACCCTTTACCTTGATGCTTTTCATCAATGATGAATCCGTTAATCCAATACATATCATCAGTATTTTCTACATAAGCATGCATCACAAAACCAATCATACCATGCGCTTCTTCATAAATTGCAAAGGGAAGATAATTCACATTATCACCATCTGGTTTAATATATACTTTAGCAAGTGATACCGCTACAGTGGGAACGAACTGATTTTGAACATCTTTAACTTTTAATCTTAGGGCCTCTTGCCAATTCTCTCTTGTCACTGCTTCCAATTGCACTTTCATCTTATTCCTCCATCTTTAATTTAGTTCTACATTTCTCTACTTCTTAAAGTTCTCCTTCTTTTTTTTAAAAATGTGCTATGTATACTCTATTTCATCACTCAGTAAGCAAATTATTCAACATTATCTTTACATGTATTACCAAATAAACCACATACTAAGTGTAAATTTATTTAGAATAAAGTGAGGCCCATTACATGATGAAAACTCCTAAAGCTATTATTGTTATTTTTGGCGCAACAGGTGATTTAGCCAAGCGTAAATTGTTTCCTTCTATTTATAGATTGTATCGTAACGGAAAAATTTCTGAAGATTTCGCCGTTGTTGGTGTTGCAAGAAGACCTTGGTCTAATGAAACATTTCGTGAAAATGTCAAACAATCTGTTAACCACTTTCCAGATGATGATGGAAATCAGGAGACATTTGCTTCCCATTTCTATTACCATCCTTTTGATGTAACAAACGTATCTTCTTATCAAGAGCTTAAAAGTTTATTAAGCACTCTTGATAACAATTATAATACGAATGGAAACCGCATTTTTTATTTAGCGATGGCACCTGATTTTTTTGGTACAATTGCCACAAATTTAAAGTCAGAAGGATTAACTTCTACGGAAGGATGGATTCGTTTAGTTATTGAAAAGCCGTTTGGCCATGACTACGAATCAGCCGAAGAGCTAAACAACCAGCTTCGCCAAGCGTTTACAGAAGAACAAATTTATCGAATTGACCATTACTTAGGAAAAGAAATGGTTCAAAATATTAAAGTAATTCGTTTTGCTAACGCTATTTTCGAACCACTTTGGAACAATCAATATATTGCTAACGTTCAAATTACTTCAAGTGAAACATTAGGAGTTGAGGATCGCGGACGTTATTACGAGTCCTCAGGTGCTCTCCGTGATATGGTTCAAAATCATATGTTACAAATGGTTGCTCTCCTTGCAATGGAACCGCCCATTAAATTAACAGCAGATGAGATTCGAAGCGAGAAAATAAAAATTTTTCGTGCTTTAAGATCACTTACTGAAGAACAAGTCGAACAATATTTTGTTCGTGGACAGTACGGGTCCGGCATCGTAAACGAAGAAAAGGTGATTAGCTACAAAGAAGAAAACGCGGTAGATCCCACATCGAATACAGAGACATTTGTCTCTGGTAAGCTTATGATTGACAACTTTAGATGGGCAGGGATTCCTTTTTATATTCGAACAGGTAAACGTATGCAAGAGAAATCGACTGAAATTGTCATACAATTTAAAGACTTGCCAATGAACTTGTATTTTAATAAAGAAAAAAAGACTCATCCTAACTTACTAATTATTCATATTCAACCCGATGAAGGAATTACACTGCATTTAAATGCCCAAAAAACAAATAGCAGTGTTACATCAACACCAATTAGATTAAGTTATTGTAATAACTGTGCAGATAAAATGAACACACCCGAGGCATATGAGGTTCTCCTATATGATTGCATGCGTGGTGACTCAACCAATTTTGCGCATTGGGAGGAAGTGGCCCTTTCCTGGAAATTTGTTGATGTTATCTCAAATGTTTGGACAAACAAAAAAGCTGAAAACTTCCCTAACTATGAGTCTGGATCAATGGGTCCTAAAGAATCTGATGCTTTATTAGAAAAAGATGATTTTCATTGGTGGCCAACTATAACAACTCGTTTTAAAGAAGAGAACGACAATGAAAATATATGATATAACAGCACCTGTTTTTGAAGGAATAACTGTTTACAAAAATAAGCTTGAAAAACAACCAAAATTTTCGAAAGTAACAAACGCTCCGTATAGAGTTAGATGTTCATAGCGGTACACATATTGACGTACCTCTACATATGATCAATGAAGGAAAAACACTTGAAACAATTTCATTTTTCTGATTTTTTCATTTACTAATTGACGTTAAAATCTTACAATAACCCTTAAGATATTCCATTTAGAAAGGAAATGTACATATATGTATCACTATGTAATAGACATATAGTAACTTCATTTCATGTCGTGGACCTCCTCTTATATATTACAGCTATAAATATATAACTCAGGAGGAATTACTATGAAGGACACTTTTTACCATTTCATTAAACAGGCGGATAAGCCTTTTCATGGGTGGAACTTCTCGTTTTTAGCAGATACCGGAAGGCTAAGCACAGAACCTCTACCATGGAGTTATGCAGCAAATGTATTACACTATATACAAAAAGTAGATAGCATGCTAGATATGGGGACTGGTGGCGGTGAGTTTTTATCTTTGTTAACCCCGCTTCCTGATAGAACTGCAGCAACAGAAGGCTATCCGCCAAATGTAGCTTTAGCAAAAGCAAAATTAGAACCTTTAGGTGTCTCTGTTTATCCCGTCGAGGATGATACATGTTTGCCTTTCGCAAACAATCAATTTGATTTAATTATTAATAAACATGAATCATATTGCGAATTAGAAATAAAACGAATTTTAAAACCAAACGGAATTTTTATTACACAGCAAGTTGGCGGATTAGATAATTTAGAATTAAATCACCTGCTTCATGCATATAATGAAAATGAATATAGTTATTGGAACATGCAGTACGCCTCTTCACAACTAAAACAAGCTGGCTTTCAAATTCTTAAGCAACAAGAAGCATTCCCGTATCAACGCTTTTACGACATCGGAAGCATTGTGTATTATTTAAAAGCAGTTCCATGGCAAATCCCTGATTTTTCAGTATCCAAATATGAAGATCGCTTACTTTGCACTTATAACTCCATTCAACAAAATGGGTATATTGAAGTAAAAGCACATCGATTCTATATCGTAGCTTCCTTATAATGCCTCACCTCTCCAAGCAAGTTAATCCTGCATGGAGAGGCCATTTGTTAAAATAGCCAAAAATGTTACCATCACTTGCAATATTTCTCATTTCGTTGTAAAATGAAACCGTAGAGTACAATATGCAGACAAATCCACTTCACATATTATCAAGCATCAATAGGGATGATATGCGTTCCTTATGGGTTTTTGATAATATGTGAATTTTTATTTTCTTAGAAATAAGACGGATCATATTATATTTATTTTTTTATTTTTAGGAGGCATTTACCATGACATTAACAGGTAAAGTAAAATGGTTTAACAGCGAAAAAGGTTTCGGATTCATCGAAGTTGCAGACGGAAACGACGTATTCGTTCACTTCTCAGCTATCACTGGCGACGGCTTCAAAACTCTTGACGAAGGTCAAGAAGTTAGCTTCGAAGTTGAAGAAGGTAACCGCGGACCTCAAGCTAAAAACGTTGTAAAGCTATAATTTAGACAATAAAAAGGTTGTTAACACGAACGGTTAACAACCTTTTTACTTATACAAACAAATATTTCACATAAAAGGAGTGATCTCATGTATCGTAACAAAAAGAATGACGTTGCAGAAGTACCACCAGAAGAAATCCCAGTTTGGGAATGTGAGTCAGAAGAGTGCTTAGGATGGATGCGAAAGAACTTCGCATTTGAAGAACATCCGAAATGTCCTTTATGTGGAAGTGAAATGAAAAGCGGAGAACGTTTATTGCCTCGATTAGGATAAACCATAGGTTGCCCCTTGCAAGATGTTCTCTGCAAGGCTTTTTCTTTCATCTCTCCTAAATGATAATTCAAATGATTTCCAAGCGATACATAATTGCCAACAGCTATTGAACTCTCTTCCTCCCTTATTATCACCAGCATAAAATACATCATATTACTAACTATATGAATCATTAAGTATTTTCTATTTTCCCTTATACTTCATTACAACAAAAAGTAAAGTAGTAAATAAACTACTTTGCTTTTTTGTTATGCTTACTCCTTTATGTAACTCTTTTCCTACACAGTACTTCCATTCCCCTTCTATATCGTATCATTGTGGATTATCGTACTTGAAAAAGCTCCCTTTTCCATAGCTTTTATTTATTTGTATATTTTACCTATTTTATCAAAAAATAAGTTTAGCTTAATAATAAAGGAGTGAGTACGTTGTTTCGAAAAACAGCCGGTGAAGTACTAGTCGATTTACTAATCGAATGGGGCGTTGATCACGTATATGGCATGCCTGGTGATTCCATTAATTCTATTATCGAACCTCTTCGTAAAGCACAAGATAAAATTAAATTCATTCAAGTTCGTCACGAAGAAGCAGGTGCTTTAGCTGCTGCTTCTTATGCAAAATTAACTGGAAAACTCGGCGTATGTATGGCAATCGCAGGGCCAGGTGCAATTCATTTACTAAATGGATTGTATGATGCCAAATTAGATCAAGCACCCGTCCTCGCTATTACCGGTCAGATTGAGTCTGATTTAATTGGAACTGGTTTTTTCCAAGAAGTAAATTTAGAAAGAATGTTTGATGATGTCGCAGTTTATAACCAGCGAATCATGTCAGCTGAGCAGCTGCCAGCTGTTGTAAATCAAGCAATTCGCATGGCTTATACAAAAAAAGGGGTGTCAGTTCTTACAATTCCAGATGACATTCAAAAATTTGAGGTAGATGCAAAAGCACGGATTACAACCTCTTCTTTTACGATGCCGGAGTTATTTCCGCAAAAACATGATTTAGAAAAAGCAACGGCTGCATTAAATGAAGCAGAAAAGCCTGTTATTCTAGCAGGAAAAGGGGCAAAAGATGCAAGGGAATCTTTGCTTGCTTTTGCAGAACATATTGGAGCTCCTATTGTGTTAACACTTCCAGCTAAGGGGATTATTCCAGATGAGCATCCACTTTGTATTGGTGGTTTAGGTTTAATCGGAACAAAACCTTCATATGAAGCGATGAAGAATGCCGATACACTCATTATGGTCGGTACTTCTTACCCATTCACAGGATTTTTACCAGACAAAGCAAAAACAATTCATATCGACACAGATCCAGCACAAATCGGAAAGCGTTATCCAACCGATATTGGTCTTGCTGGTAATGCTGATAAAACCTTAAAATGGCTCACACAAAATATTGAAAAGCATACTGATCACTCTTTCTTAGAACATCATCAAGAACTGATGAAGAAATGGGAAGAAAGACTGCACAATCAAGAAAACGACACTTCTATTCCAATTAAACCACAAAGAGTAATGCATGCTGTACAGCAAGTTGCACACGATGATGCTATTTTATCAGTAGATGTAGGCAATGTAACAGTTTGGACAGCGCGCCATTTCCGTATGACAAATCAGCGCTTTATTTTATCAAGCTGGTTAGCAACACTTGGCTGTGGTCTTCCCGGCGCAATCGCTGGGCAGATTGCATATCCAAATAAACAAGTTTTCGCAATTTGCGGAGATGGTGGATTTGGTATGACGATGAACGATTTTGTAACAGCTGTGAAATATAACCTCCCAATCATTGTAGTTGTATTAAACAACCATAAAATCGCTATGATTAAATTTGAACAAGAAGTAATGGGAAATATTGAGTTTGGTACAGAACTTACAAATCCAAACTTCGCAAAATATGCTGAAGCATGCGGTGGAATCGGTTACCGCGTGGAAAAACTTGAGGAATTAATGCCTGCTTTTGAAAAAGCTGTAAAGCAAAATAAACCATGTATTATTGATGTTATCGTTGATGTCAATGAAGCCCCTATGCCGGCAAAAATTACATTCGCACAGGCAGCTGGCTATACAAAGCACATGCTGAAAGAGTTATTTGAAGAAGGAAAAATTGATTTACCTCCTTTATAAAAATACAAATATAAAACAGCGGTTTTTTTTCAATAACCGCTGTTTTATCGGTATCTATCCTGTTATTTCATTAAAAAGCCACCAAAAATGGTTGTTTCTTTTCATCTAAACAATATAAAATACGCTCTTTGAAATTTGTCCATGTTACCATTTGTAATACTTCTTCAATAGGAAAATACCCTACATCTAAGCTTTCACTACTTGTTGCAAATTGTCCACCGACTGGCTTTCCTAAGAACAAATGGTTACAGATACATTGTGAAACATTTTGATACACTCCGCAATATTTTATAATCTCAATATCGATTCCAGTCTATTCTTTCGCTTCTCTAATAGCACCTACTGGAATTGCTTCTCCTTCTTCTACTTGACCACCAGGGATCTCCCAGCCTCGCATTGGACTTTTTAAAAGTAAAATTTCATTTTGATCATTTAATACGACCGTTGCAGCCGTTACAATATGCTTTGGATAAGGCACACATACCCCTCCTTTGTATAAAGTGAGACTTCCATCAGTGGGGGTTTTTTTCATCCCCCACTGATGGTTAGTTGAACCAATCGGGCTTTTACGGGCAGTTATCCCCCACCTATCTTCCTCGCTTCTTTCTGAAGCTTGAGGTGGGGAGCTTACTGCCCGTTAATGCGGGATAAAGTAATGGATTTCTATACACAATGAATAGGTAAGACAGACCAAGAACTGACAAGTGTAATTTGTTCCCCCTCTATACGTAACACTTGTTCAGATGGGTTTGCTATATGGTGTAATTGAGGGAATACTTCTTTCACATACTGTTGGTGGGCTGCTGAATCTTTCCATAAAGACAAAACAATATACCGATTCGAAGAAAGAGATCTTCCAACAACTCCTCCCATCATTCCTTCTGTTCTTGCCATACCTGGATTCCAAACGGTTTCTTGCATATGTAAAAATTGTTTTTCGTTACCTTGCTCCACATCACATATTGCTACTCGTAAGAAGGAACTATGCTCCAGTGCTTCTACAAATGAAGTATCCGTTATGTCAAATAAAGATTGATATAGCTCTGTTTCACATGATGTATACGTGCTTTTTTGATTGCTGCTATGAAAAATCGTATCATGTGTTTCATTCATAAAACTTTGATACATTTTCATATTTTCCCAGCAACCAACTATATAAGCTTCTGATTCATTCCATCCCCCGATTTGTCCGTGAAACCCTTCTAATTCCTTCAACTCGCCCCATTGTTCTTGAGCAGCTGAAAATGCTTCCTTTCTCTCTTCATCAATTTGACAAATAATCGACTTAATGAGCATACATGTATCCCCCTTATTTTCTATAAAAACCTTAATGTGGTTTAGCTTTTTCTAACCACATCACTAAAATCTTATAATTTTATTTTAAAGAAATTAAATAGAAATATCAAAATTATAAGAAAAATAACATTACAAAAAGTAATTACTATTGATTTGAAATAAAGTCGCGACATTTATAAAAAAGTTGCGATGTTTTGAATGAAGTTAAACCGTTTGTAAAAAAGTTTAATCAAAATCCTGTCCTGAAAAGCTGGACTTTATTCTCTCCTCGTATTAATGAGTAAAAGGAAATTCGTATTGAAATGGGGAATAATACATTACTATCTATTAATGAGGGAGAAAAGACAAAACGAATAACATTAATTTAATAGAATGAAGGGGGATTATTTTGAGCAATCGAGTTTTGGACCTTACTAAAGCAATTCATAACATAATAGATGAACAATTTTCTGGAGCTATTTACATCAAGGATAACGATGAAATCTTATTTGAATCAGCATTTGGTTATGCGAACAGGGCTGATAAAAAATTGAATACTGTTGATACACGTTTTGGAATTGCATCTGGCTGTAAGTTGTTTACAGCTGTTGCTATTTGCCAACTCATTAAAAAAGGTTTACTATCATTTGACACTCGTCTTGAAGATTGTTTGAATATAAAATTTCCGCATTTTAACAAAGACATAACAATTCATCACCTTTTGACTCACACTTCTGGAATACCGGACTATTTTGATGAACAAGTAATGGATAACTTTGAAGACCTTTGGAAACAAACACCTATGTATCTTTTGAGTGACGTAAAAGATTTTCTTCCTTTATTTCAAAAGGAGAATATGATGTTCCAACCTGGAGATAAATTCCACTACAATAATGCCGGTTTCATTGTTTTAGGTTTAATCGTAGAACAACAATCAGGACTTTCTTTTACCAACTATATTGAATCAAATCTCTTCCAACAATGTGGAATGAATGATTCAGGATATTTTCCTTTAGATCAACTCCCTAAAAACACTGCCTATGGGTACATAGATAATAAAGATGGAACATGGAGAACGAATATCTACTCTATTCCGATAAAAGGTGGCGCTGATGGGGGTGCTTTTATCACACCATCAGATATGATCAAATTTTGGGAAGCATTGTTTAATCATCAGCTTTTGAGTAAAGAATGTACAGAAATACTTTTGAATTCACAAATCCATGTTAAAGATGGGGTAGATTATGGATATGGACTTTGGATCACTAAAAGTGAAGAATCTATAATTAAGTATCATGTAATGGGATATGACCCTGGTGTAAGCTTCCATTCTGCTTTTTATCCTAAGTCAGGAATCAAGATAGCAATACTTTCAAATAAAAGTTCAGGATCCTTTGAAATAATGAAGAGGATTGAAGAAATTTTTGAGATATAATTAAATTTTTTTATAAAATAATTATTCAATTGAATATATTAAAAATGTGTTTTGATTAATCTTTTTTCAAAACATGCTTTTTCTTTTTGTTCGTTTATCAAGGCAATTAGTATCAATTTGAACAAACTTTATTCTAAAGCAACAAATACTTCCTAATAGAAAAAACAAGGGTCAAAATTCCCTTGTTTTTTCTACTTAATCAAATGTAAGTTCTATTTGAATAATCTCTGATCGACTCCCAAGTCTTAAAGCTGGTCCCCAAAATCCAAATCCTGAGGAAACAATCGCATGAAATAAATCTTTCTGTACATATCCCCAATCTAATTCATACATTCTTCTTGTAATGATATGATTCGGTGCCATTTGTCCTCTATGCGTATGTCCAGACAATAATAAATCAACACCTGATTCTTCAGCTTGCTTTAATTCAAATGGCTGATGATCCATTGCAATGATAGGAAAACTCTTATCTACAGTACTCATTAACTCCTCGAAACTTTTACGATTTCGGTCCGTCTTATCTCTTCTTCCTACAATATAAAAACAATCTTCAATTTTTACAACTTCATCTAATAATATATTTACATCAATTTTATTCATTTCTTGCAGAAATTCCGGAATAGCCCCCCCGTAATATTCATGATTTCCTAGCACCCCATAGATGCCAAGCGGAGCATGCATTTGTTTCATCACTTGTCCCATATTCTTTTTTATAAAATATTCTGGATGATCGTCAATAATATCTCCTGGCAAAAGTATGATATCCGGTTTCATATCATTTACATGATCAACCAATCTTTGAAGGTGCGACAAGCCAGACAGTTTACCAAAATGCATATCAGAAGCCATCGCAATTCGAAGTGTCTTACGATTACTCACTTTTTTAGGTACGTCAATCTCGTATTTTCGAACGACTGGACTATACGCATTAAATGTTCCATAGACAAAAATAAGAACAAAAATAATAAGAACGGTTATTCCAGTCCAAAAAATAGATTGTTCTTTCGGAAACGATAACAAATTTAAAATGAATACTGTTACATCCGCTATTGGTAATAGAATGACTGCATATTGTATGACCGCAAACCAATAAGAACCAATTGTTCTAAGAGGTGAATCAAATTTAATCAATCGATCTAGAATATACGCGTATGAAAATAATCCAACTACAATCGCATAATATCCCCAAGATTGAACGCCAAAAGTCGTACGAATCCAAACCCAGCCATTCCATCCAATATAAATCATTAACAGCGTATATAGCATAAATAAAATAAAAATATTAAATACATTTCTCGTTTTCAAAGTATCCCCCTCTTCTATATGTTTCATTATAACCATCCATTTACGAATATTTACGTACTATACATTAATGAATTAACAGTTATATCTAATAAGAATTTTATTTTGACATAAAAACTTTTATAATTCCACTAATACGCAGCAAAATAAAAAAGAGACTGATTCATAATTTTTTACGAATCAATCTCTTTTTTTATTTTCATTTACAATTTCATATTTCAGCTGGATGGATAAGCATCCGAACTCAAATAACGTTCTTTTATAATTTGGCGATGATGAAGCTCATGACCAGCAATAATACTTGCCAATGCACGAACCGTTACTTCAGAATTATTTGCCACTCCTCTTTGTAACCAAGCTTCTTCATCTAAACTTTTAAGCAAATGCACAGTAGATTGACGAACAACTGTTAAATTCTCGAGAAGATCTTGCATGGATTGCTTATCAAATGCAGCTCTAAGAACATACATATCATCGTTATATCCAGGAAGTTCCGCTGTCTCGCCTCTCGCTATAGAAAGCAATCGATATCCCATAATACGTTCAGTATCCGCAATATGACCGATTACTTCTTTTATACTCCATTTATTAGGAGCGTATCGAAAATGTCCTTCACTATCAGAAATATCCTTCAATAAAAGGTTCGTTTCCTTCATTTGCTCTTTTAAAATATGTATGATATCTCCCTCTGGCAATAAGTTTATGTATGTTGAATAATACGGATTATATTCAGTTGCTTCCGGTCTCTTTTGCATCTTGATCATCCTTTTTATTATTTTTAGAAAATAAAGTGGAACTTTCCTTAATGAAACAAGTTAGAAAAATTTATTATTATCTCCTTATAATTGTAATTCCCTTCCCCTCATCATTTACAGCCATTATAAATTCACACAATATTCTATCCCCTTTACTATTTTAGTAGATTCTGCCATGATTTTCATCTCTAATAAAATATAAAATGGTATAATTTTCATTTAAAGCTGAGTCAGAGTTAACACTACATAAATAAGAACTGGCTTTAAAGAAGATTGACATTCCTGATTTTATTCCTTTTATTGGTGAATATGACATTGAAATACGAGGCGAATTTGGATTGGGGACATTCGGTTACAAATTACGTGCAGGTCAAGAAACTGGTGCGTATGTTGGCGCTGGAAAAGTTGATGGTGGAATATTTACTAAATTTACTAAACCAGGGGGAATAATAAACATGTTTAAACAAGCAAGATTTATTAAAATTTTTGGGTTTTCAGCTTTACTTATCTTTAGCCTTTTTGCTCCTTTTGGATTTTGGAAAAAGTTTACTCTTATTGCTTTTGTACTTATACTAGCCTCCTTATCTTTTGGTACTACAAACTTACTAGAATGTATAACTAATAAATTTAAAAAGAATAGAGATAACTAGATTGTAGAAGAATTGCATAAAGGTAATACGACTGAAAGTAAATTAGTGCTATTTGAAACATTGTTAGAAATGTAAATAAACATAAAACCTCTGTCAAATTAAAAACAGAGGTTTTATTATATAATTGTTACAGATTAACTCCAATCGAACCATATTTATCTATTTCACAACAAATCGAGTCTTACTACATCCATCTTTCTGCTTCATTACTTCAAGCACTGCTGGCATAGCGTTTTTCAATTCTTGTACGTGTGAGATTACACCAATAAAGCGACCTGATTTTTGGAGATCAATTAAAGCATCTACTGCTTTTGTTAACGATTCTTCGTCTAATGAACCGAAGCCTTCGTCAATGAACATCGTTTCAATCGAAATACCGCCTTCATATGATTGAATGATATCAGCCATACCAAGCGCTAAGCATAGAGATGCGTTAAATTTTTCACCGCCGGACAATGTTTTCACATCACGTGTTTGCCCCGTATAGGCATCATACACATCTAATCCTAAACCACTTTGACGATTTCGTTTTTCCACGCGTTCACTTCGTTTTAAATAAAACTGTCCGTTTGATAGTTTACGAAGTCGTTCATTGGCTACTTGAACAATTTGCTCCAAATATTCTATTAAAATGTAACGCTCAAACGAAATGCGACTTTCATTATCACCTTTCATAACTTCATATAAATCAACAAGTTCTTGGAATGCCGCTTCTTCTTCATGAATTTGTTCATCAATGCGGCGAATATTTTCATGCAAATCGGAAATATATTCATTGGCACTTTTTGTACGCTGACGCTGTTCTTTTATGATATCAAGTTGAATTTCTAGTTCTTTCAACTGTTCTTCTAGTTGCGTTAACTCTGTCCATTCTTTTCCTTGTAGCTGCTCTGTTAATTCTTCAATTTGTTTTGTTAATACTTCAAGCATAGAATAATACGCTTGAATGTGTTGTTGTAAGTCTTTTCGCTCTGCGTCTGATAATTTAGCCTCTGTGTATGCTTGTTGACTCGCAAAACCACTTGCTTCAAGTTCTGCCATAAAACGTGCATACTTTTCTTCTTTGTTCTCATTTCCTTGTGTATATTGTTGCTGCGCTGCTTTATATGCTTCTTCAACACGAATTTTTTCACTGGTGCAACGCTGAAATTCCTCTTGTGCTCTTTGCCATGATTCTTGCAGACGACGAAGTAAAGAAGCTTTTGCTTCATACGCTTGTTGCCACGCTTCTAATGTTTGCATCTCTGCTGGTATTTTTTCTTTGTCATTTTCATACGATGTTCGCAGTTGGATCGATTCCATTTCAGAGCGATGCAATTTTTCTTCTATATCACGTTTAGTTGCTTGCAACATATCTAATTCTTCTTCTAGCTTTTGAAGCTGCGATGATAATTGTTTACGTTTTTCTTCACTTTCTTTTAATTCATTTACTTCTGCAGCTAGCTGTTTTCCTTGTTGGATTAACGTTTGATATGCATCTGCTAACTCTGATACAGCGTACCCACGAGCCTGTACTTCTTTACATAATTCTTCATATTGACCTTTATAAAAATTACATTTTTCTTCTATTTGAACGTGTTGCTTTTCAGCTTGTACTTTTTGTTCACGAAGAATATTTAACTGTTCTTCATTAATAGACACTTCTTGTTCAGTTGCTTTGTTTGGGTGAGAGGTACTACCACAAACCGGGCAAGGGTTACCATCATGTAAATGCATCGCTAACTGACCAGCTTGTTCGCTTAACCATGATTTCTCTAACGTTTCATACGCTTGTTGAGCCGCACTCATACGTTCTAACGCACCTTTTCTTTCCCTCTCATACTTTTGCACTTCTTGCCACACTTGATATGCATCTTTTAATACTTTTGCATCTTCACGCATACGACTTAACTGTTCTACTTTTGCTCGGTATTGCTCAAGTGCTTGTTCAATCTGTTTTAGCTTAGCGGAAAGCTGTTGCTTTTGTGTACTGCTGAATTCTTGCTGTTTCTCTAATTTACTTACCTCAAGCTTAAACTGCTCCATTTGTTTTTCTGATGCCGCTAATATTATTTTTTTATCAGCAAATGTGGCGATAACCTCTTTTAACTCTTCTAACATTTGTACGTTTCGCTTCGTTTCTTCACGAACTGTTTCATTGTTTTTTTCTTGTTCGTACTGCTGCTCCGCACGCTCATAAGCTAATACAAATTGTTCTTGTTTGACAGCGATTTGTTTCATATACTTCTCGGCTTGCTGAGCACTTTGAACCGCTTCATCATACCACTGTTCAAAAGGTAATAACCGGCTTGCTTGCTCTGCTCGTTTAAATTGTTGTTCTTTCACTTCAATAGAAGAACGTTCCTGTTGCAATGAGTCATAACGATTTTGTTTTGTTTGCAAATCTTGCAATCTATCATTTAAAGCTTTCGCTTCATGATACCCTGTTTCCGCTTCTTTTAATTGCTTTAGCTGTATTGATTCTTGTTTTTCTAATTGCTTTTCTTGTTTTTCATAAAAAGCGATTTCTTGTTGAAGCGCTTCTACTACTTGATGTGTATTTACATGTTCTTGATTTGCTAATATTTCAAGCAGTGCACCGTCCCGCACCGGAAGCTTGAAAACGTTACGAAAGTACAATTCTCGTTCTTTTTGCTTTTCTTGCAGAACATCTTTCCATTCTTTACGCTTTTGATCTAATAACTCTCGCATTAATTTATATCGATCCGTTTTAAAAATGCGGCGTAAAATTTCTTCTTTATTTTCTGTTTCAGATGTTAATAGTTTACGGAATTCACCTTGTGGAAGCATTACAATTTGACTAAATTGATGCTTACTAAGACCAATTAAATCTTCCACTTTTTTGTTTACATCCGTCACGTGGAAGCGATCTACACAAGGAATTTGTTCGTCATTAACGACTTCATAAAATTCAATCGCATGACCTGTAATCGTTTTGTTGCCTTGTTTTTTATGACCAAGTTGCCGCTTTATACAATAGGTTTTTGCTTTTAATTGAAATAATAATTCAACGCTTGTATACACGTTATCATCAGCAAATTGACTACGAAGCATACTCGTATCATTGCGTTCTTCTCCACTCGCTTCTCCATACAGCGCATAACAAATCGCATCAAAAATCGTTGTTTTTCCTGCACCTGTATTTCCAGAAATCGCAAAGATTCGATGTTCACCTAATTCTTCAAAATCAATTGTTTCCTGCTGCTTATATGGACCAAACGCTGTCATAATAAGTTTGATAGGTCTCATGCTCTCTCCCCCTCTCGCTCATGAACTGTCTTTAATACTTCTAAGAAGAGACGCTCTTTTTCTTCCGATAGCTCAGTCCCTTTCATTTCTTTATAAAAAGCTTTCACAAGGGAAAGATCATCCATTTTATGACGTGAAGTGACTGTAGTATTTTCATTCACCAACTCTTTTCTTTGCATAACACGCTCTACATGCATCGCATTTGGATAAACAGAACGAATCTTTTCCATTGGCTGCAATACAGGATTTTCATCTAATAATTTCACAAATACGTAGTCTTCACAAACAGGATGTTGCAACAATTCATCAATTTTTGCTTCAACCGTTCTCATTTTACGTTGCGGTGTTAATAACCGTTTCTCAATTGTTATTTCTCCTGTTTCATTTAATTCAACAATGTAATATCCTTTTTTGTGATGCTCTTCCGAAATCGAATACGCGAGCGGCGAACCCGCATAACGAATTGTTTCATTACGTACGTAATGCGCTTGGTGTAAATGACCAAGCGCTGTATAATGGAAGGCATCAAAATAATGACTGTTTACATATTCTGCTCCGCCAATTGATAATGGCCTCTCAGCATCACTTGTATTTTCTTCCGCTTCCCCAGACGCTGTTACGAAAGCATGTCCGATAAAAACATGACGCGCCTCTTTATCCATACTTTCCGATAACTCATTCATAAAAATACGCATCGCATCATCATGGCTACGAATATCATCATTTTTCATCACATGACGAACAATGCTCGGATCAACATACGGAACTAAATGAAAGTGTACTTTTCCGTATTCATCATTCATTACAACGGGCTCATATGGATATTGAAATTGTCCAATAATATGCAGCCCTTGCTTCTTCATTAAGCCGCTCCCAAAATGAATACGGTCAGGACTATCATGATTCCCAGCTATCGCAAGTACTGGCGTTTGTAATTCAATCACAATTTTTTGTAATACTTCATTTAATAAATCTACCGCTTCTGTTGGCGGAATTGCGCGGTCGTATAAATCTCCTGCAATAATCACGGCATCTGGTTTTTCCTCTTCAACAGCTTGTACGAATTGCTCTAAGACATAACGCTGATCTTCTGTCATATAAACACCGTGAACAAGCTTTCCTAAATGCCAATCGGCTGTATGAAAAAATTTCATCTTTCCCTTCCTTTCTTTTTATCCCGCACTAACGGGCAGTAAGACCTCCACCTCAAGATTCAGAGAAAGCGAAGAAGTTAGGTGGAGGATAACTGTCCGTAAGAGCCCGATTAGTTCAACTAACCATCAGTGGGGGATGAAGCCCCCCCACTGATGGAAGTTTCACTTTATTAATTCACAGATTGAAGTGAAATAAGCTGATATAAAAGCGTCGTCTTCTCTTCTGTCCATTCCACTTTTTTTACAACTGCACTTCCAACAAGTTCTTGATTTGTTTTATACACTGGCAATATTTCATCAACTACAAATAAATGATATCCTTCTAAAATTAACTGAAATATATTATCTTCTATATGTAATCGTTTCTCTGTTTCGTTTACAATAATCTTTGTATGCATTTCAAATTTCATGCAAAAACACCCCTTTTTTTATGTCTCTATTTTAATAGTATAGCGGGCATTACTGATTGACAAGAGAATCAGTAAGAAAGGTATGACTTCCCTAATGAACATTCCCTCTACTTACAACATTATAACTGCAATATATCTTCAACTTTTCATTTGTAGTATGAGAAAAGTATTAAAAGAATATGAAAACTCCCGCCACTTATCTCCTTTAGACCTTGAAGTAAGATTTTTCCATGCACCATCTTCAACAAACACCATTGGTACTACTTTTTTTCAGTATGTTATAAGAACCCATCCACATCTGCGAATAGCGAGATAGACGCAAAAAATGTTGCTGATACTTTTGTTAACATTTTAATTTTCAATACGGTATGTGAAATTAAATATTTATTTAAAATAAAAATGCCGTTCATGGCACTTTTATTTTTGTAAATAATCCTTCATTACAACGTACAAAACAACAAATAATAATACTGTTGTCAAAAGCCACGAAAGAATCGCAACGTAATCATTTTGATTTAATGCAAAACTAATCGCAATTGTTAAGATAAGGACCGGGAATACAAATCGTACTTTATCTTGTATAGTATCATGCTGTGCATCTTCTTGATGAAAATAGAAAGTTAAACCAATCATAAGAGAAGATAAAATAATGACCGATAATAACAAAGGCCCTGACATTCCGATCTCCCCTTTCTTTTCTTTCCTTTCTTATGGCACATTAGACATTCTATACTTGTAATAAATAAAACTTATAAGCGAACTTACTACATATGACATAATAGCAACAAAACAAAAAATTTAAATATAGAAAATGTATTATCCATATTTATTAAAACCTTTATTCTAAAAAATTACAAATTATATATTTAGTAAAAATCTGTTCAAAACAATACCCGTTAGAAGTTGTATATTCCTTTTTCTTTAATGAAAATCCTTCAAAAATAACTCGTCAAAATATGCCAGGTTTTCGTTTCATTAAGCGAAACTTCCATCAGTGGGGGGCTTTATCCCCACTGATGGTTAGTTGAACCAATCGGGCTTTTACGGGCAGTAAGTCCCCACCTATCTTCTTCGCTTCTCTCTCAATCTTGAGGTGGGGGCTTACTGTCCACGAATAGCGGGATAAATTCTCATGTTTTCCTTCTATATATATTTTTAATTGTTTGTCACTTTTTTATTTTAAAAGACATATTCTTTCAGTCTAAAAACTTTAGCATGATGATACAAAAAACACGAAGCAACTTACTACTTCTCTTCTATTTTCTACAGTATACTCATTGGCTCTTCATTTTAAAACAAAAAAAGACATGCAATATGGCAGGATTCAAGAAATGAAACAAGAAAGATATACACAAGAGTTCATCTTTCATAACGATTCAGGAGATCGCTACATATTTTAATTCGTTGCTACAATTATCACCATAGATGCTCCCGCTCTGTCTTCTTATAAAATGTCTATTTGTTTAGACACTTAAACATTTTGTGTCCAATCCATCCCCGCTAACATACAGCATTTGAATTGGCACACTTCTTGCAAAAATAAATATATGATCATAAAGGAGGATATAGATAATGGAAACCAAATTTGCAAATATAAGAAAACAAAACTTTATTACAATAGTAGAGGTGAACAATGCCCCAGCAAATGCTTTATCATCTGCATGTATAGCTGAATTACGCTCAATCTTTTCAATGCTTACTGAGGATGACGAAACAAGGGCTATTATTCTAACAGGTGCTGGACGTTTTTTTGTAGCTGGTGCCGATATTAAAGAGTTTGTTTCTGCACTAGGAGATCAAGAGAAAGGATTAGCAATGGCAAAAGCAGGACAAGCACTTTGTGACGAAATAGAAGCCATGAAGAAGCCAGTCATTGCTGCCATAAACGGTCCTGCTCTTGGCGGCGGATTAGAGTTAGCCATGGGATGTCATTTTAGAATTACATCAGATACTGCTATTCTCGGTTTACCGGAATTAAAACTTGGATTACTCCCAACATTCGGCGGTACACAACGCCTTAGCAGAATAACAAATATGGCAACGGCTTTAGACTTAATTTTAACTAGTAAACAAATAAGCGGAAAAGAAGCAGCCAATCTCGGTCTTGTTCAATTGGTTGTTTCCCAAGAAGAATTATTACCAACTGCTCTCTTAATTGCTCAATCCTTTCTCGAAGGAAAAAGCATGACTAGTGTCACACGTGCCGTAGAATGTATTACACAAGGATATAACGAAAATATGTCTGAAGGCTTGAAAAGAGAGCGCGAGAAATTCTCTGAATTATTTTTAACTGATGACGCTAAAGAGGGCATTCAAGCTTTCATCGAGAAGCGGAAACCTAACTTTATACATTCATAAAAGGAGGATATGTTATGACTGATCAAGTTCTATTTTCAACTAACGAAAATGGTGTAGCCACTATTACGTTAAATCGTCCGAAAGCATTAAACTCACTTTCTTATGAAATGATAGGACCGATTACACAAAAGTTAAAAGATTGGGAAGTTGATGATCAAATTCATCTTGTCCTTATAAAAGGCGCAGGTACGAAGGGACTTTGTGCTGGTGGTGACATCAAGACACTTTACGAGGCTCGTTTACATGAATCTGCCATGCAAAAAGCAGAGCAATTTTTTGAAGATGAATATAAATTAGATATGCTCGTTTATAAGTTTTCTAAACCGATTATCGCATGTTTAGATGGTTTTGTTATGGGCGGAGGCGTCGGACTAACTTACGGAGCGAGCCATAGAATTGTAACTGAGAAGACGAAGTGGGCCATGCCAGAAATGAATATTGGCTTTTTCCCAGATGTCGGGGCTGCCTATTTCTTAAATAAATCTCCAGGGTATATAGGACGTTACTTAGCATTAACAGCTTCTGTTATTAAAGCTCCTGATGTACTATATATAAACGGTGCAGATTTTTACATGACAAACGAAAACTTAAATGCTTTTCTTAACCGTGTCGAACATATAGATTGGCCTGTAAAAGACATACATACAACATTGACACAACTGGTAAATGACTATTCTGAGCTTCCTGTTAACGAAAGTGAGCTATCATCATTCCAAACAGACATTAACAATCACTTTTCTTTTCACACAGTTGAAGAGATTGTACATTCTTTAGAAAAAGATGCTAGCCATTTTGCAGCTAAAACAAAAGAAACAATTTTATCAAAATCCCCATTCTCCTTAAAGATCACTTTAAAACAACTAATTGATGGAGAAGAAAAAACGTTAGAGGATTGCTTTAATACTGATCTTGTACTTGCTAAAAATTTTATGAAACATGAAGATTTTTTCGAAGGAGTACGTTCAGTTGTCATTGACAAGGACCAAAATCCGCAATATAAATATAAGCAATTAGAAGATGTTTCAGACGAGGTTGTGAACAGCTTTTTCAACCTTTTAAGAAGCTAATTATATCAAGTGAAACTTATACATTTTATTTGAAATAAAAAAAGTGTCCAATACCATGGACACTTTTTTATATTCTTCTTAAAACCAGCGTTCTGTCACTACTTTTTTACGTGTATAAAATTGTACACCATCTTTTCCATTTGTACCTAAGTCACCGTAGAAAGAAGCTTTATTTCCTGCAAATGCGAAAAATGCCATTGGTGCTGGAACGTTTACGTTTACGCCAATCATCCCTGCATCGATATTATCACGGAATGTTTGTGCGTGTTTACCACTTGACGTATAAATGACTGCACCATTTGCAAATTTTGATTGGTTTGTAAGCTTAATTCCTTCTTCTAAATCCTTTACTCTCACAATGCTTAATACTGGAGCAAAAATTTCATCTTGCCAAATTTTCATATCTTGATTCACACCATCAAAGATTGTTGCTCCAACGAAATACCCTTCCCCAACTTCTTCATTAATTTTACGGCCATCTACTAATAAAGTAGCTCCATCTGCTACACCGCTATTAATATAGCCTAGTACACGCTCTTTATGAGATTCACGAATTAATGGACCTACATAATTCTCTTCATGGAAACCATCACCGACTTTTAATTTACGCGTTTCTGATATAAGAACATCAATGAATTCATCAGCAATTTCATCGACTACCGCTACAACAGAGCATGCCATGCAGCGCTCTCCACTGCTTGCAAATGCAGAACCAATGACACCTTGTACTGTCTTTTCAATATTGCAGTCCGGCATAACAATTGCATGGTTTTTCGCTCCTGCAAGTGCTTGTACTCGTTTTCCATATTTTGTTCCTGTTTCGTATACATAGCGTGCAACTGGCTCAGATCCAACAAATGAAACAGCTTGAATATCTTTATTTTCTAAAATGCTATTTACAACATCTTTTCCACCTTGTACTAAGTTTAAAACCCCTTTCGGGAAGCCCGCTTCATAGAATAATTCTACTAGTCTTTCTGCTAAAAGCGGCGTTCTTTCAGATGTTTTTAATACAAATGTATTACCGCAAGCGATTGCTAACGGGAACATCCATAGTGGAATCATCATTGGGAAGTTGAACGGTGTAATACCAGCAACAACTCCAATTGGGTATCTCCAAATTGAACCATCAATTCCACCTGCAATATTTGGAAGTGCTTGCCCCATCATTAAATTTGGTGTTGATGTTGCCAGTTCTACAGCTTCAATCCCTCGCTGCACTTCGCCAGTTGCATCTTTTAATGTTTTACCATTTTCTAATGTAATGATTTTTGCAAGCTCATCTTTGTTTTCTTGTAAAAGTTGTAAATATTTATATAGCTGTCTTGAGCGATTTGGAACTGGTACTTTAGACCATGTTTCATATGCTGCTTTTGCAGCTTCAACAGCACGATCCACATCTTCTTTTGGAGAAAGTGGAACATAAGCAATTATTTTCCCAGTCGCAGGATTCGGAACAGCTTCCACTTCTCTGCCAGTAGATTCTACCCATTCACCATTAATATGATTTTTCACGCGTTTAATTTCTGTTGTAATCATTGTATTCGCTCCTTTTTATTTTTTATATTTGCTAGTATTCATTGTTATTTATGACTAGAGATTAATTGTTCACTTACCTTTTGATATAAAGCAGCCATGTCTTTTTCACCATATCCCGCTTTACCAGCTTCATCATACAAATTCAAAAGCATTTCACTCACTGGTAAGTGAAGCTCACTGTCTTTTGCTAAATCAACTGCAAATCCTAAGTCTTTCTTTAGTAGATTTACAGTAAATCCTGGTTCATAGTTTTCTGGCGCAATAAAGCTTTTATAATTGCGCTCATAAATTCTACTTTGTCCATAACTCACATTTAAAATATCAAACATTTTATCTAAATCCATATTGTTTTTCTTTGCTAATGTCAGAGCTTCACTAACACCCGCTGTATAAAAACCAATTAATAAGTTATTAATCAATTTTACAGTCGTACCACTATCAATTCGCTCACTCACATGAAATATATTTGCTCCCAATACTTCCATCACTGGTAAACCTTTTTCATATACTTCTTTTGGTCCACCAACCATAAAAGTTAATGTGCGGTTTTCCGCTCCAATCACTCCACCGCTAACCGGTGCAGCCAAGAATTCGACTTTTTTATCCTTCGCAGCATCTGCAAGCTTTTTATTTAGCTGCGGAGCTACTGTGCTTGTATCAATTAAAACAACATTCGAATGACTATTCTCAATTAAACCCTCTTCTCCAAAATAAACAGCTTCAACAGCTCGCGGTGACGGTAAACTTGTAAAAATCAAATCACATGTTTCTGCTAATTTTCCAATTGATAAACCGATGATTCCCCCTTCTTTCTCGAAGGAAGCTTCAGCATCTTTATTTAAATCGACTCCATATACCGTATAATTTGATTTAACTAAATTTTTAGACATTGGAAGACCCATATTACCTAAACCGATAAAACCAATCTTTTTCATACTGCTCTCCTCCTATTTAAACAATATATTTCCCGCGATTTATAATCGTTTTTGCGATTTCTCTCTTTTTCGTAAACAAGTTCGTGTATAGAGGTACTGACAGTTGACGAATTTCATCTAGAATGGTGTTTCTAGTTTGCTCTTCTTGCACCGCTGCAGAAAGAAGAACAATTGCTGCTGATTCTACTTTTCGATATCCTTCTTCACAAAGCACATCCGTTATAAACTGTTTTGTACGTTCTTTTTCTTCACCATTTTTACTTATCGCTTTCTTTGTACGTAAAAATGCCGATTCCATTACATATACATCTTTCAACATGTCTGCTAACACGCGTGAATATTCTTGTTCTTGTTCGATTTTTAATTCAGGAGTTCGAGATAGCGTTTTCAAAGATTGCTTCAATAATTGTTTCGATAATAAAATATAACGATGATTTCGTTCTACATTTTCAAATGTGTCTTCATCTACTTGGTCTCCTAGTTGTTTCGTTTGTTTCATTAACATTTTCGCAACTGTTAAGCGGTTAATTTCATTCGTTCCTTCAAATATACGGCTAATTCTAGCATCACGATATAATCGTTCTACTTCATATTCTTGCATATAACCATAACCACCATGAATTTGTACCGCTTCATCCACAATATTTCCAAGTGTTTCTGAGGCATTCACTTTGTTGATCGCACACTCCATTGCAAATTGAGACATTTTCTGCATAATACCTTCATCACTCTCATGAATTGCTTCATCAATTACGCCTGCTGTTCGATAAGCTGCGCTCTCTGCACCGTATGTAGCGATAATCATATTTGCAATTTTCTCTTGAATCATCGTGAAATCAACTAATTCTGTTTGAAACTGTTTTCGTTCTTTTCCGTATTGAACAGATAGGCCAATTGCTTGCTTTGCTGTTCCAATATTTCCGAAAGCAAGTTTCAATCTAGCAAAATTGAGAATATTAAGAGCTACATGATGTCCCTTTCCTACTTCCCCTAGTACATTTTCAGCAGGAATGACGACATCCTCTAAAATCAGTGTCGCAGTTGAAGAACCTTTAATACCCATTTTCTTTTCTTCTAGGCCAATCGAAACGCCTTCACATGTTCTTTCGACAATAAATGCTGTCATTCCTTTATTTGTCTTTGCAAAAACAACATATACGTCAGCCATATGAGCATTTGTAATCCACTGTTTTTCACCATTTAATGTCCAAGCTGTTCCTTCTTCATTTAAGACAGCACTTGTTTTTGCACTTAATGCATCAGATCCAGCATTAGGTTCTGTTAAAGCATAAGCTCCAATCCATTCGCCTGATGCAATTTTAGGTAAGTATTTTTCCTTCTGCTCTTTTGTTCCGTAATATATATATGGCAGCGTTCCTACTCCAGCATGAATATTAAAGGAAACACTAAAGGCTCCTGCATATCCCATCTTTTCCGCCACAAGTCCAGAAACTGCTTTCCCTAATTCAAATCCACCATACTCTTCTGGAACCTCTATACTCAACAATCCAAGTTCTCCAGCCTTTTCAAACAACCTGCGGGAAACTTGATAATTGTGCTGCTCAATATTTTCAATTTGAGGAACAATTTCCTGTTTCACAAATTGTTCTGTTGTTTTTGCGATTAAATCTTCATCACCTGAAAAATCCTCAGGTGTAAAAAAGGTTGTATTAAGCTCCTGATTCAGCGAAAAAAATTCGTCCCATTGCAACTTTGTTTTCTCCATCTGTATCCCCCTATCATTTCGGTCTTCATTTTATTTATATGCAAAATCTATGCCAATCTAAAAACTTGATAGAACAAGGGCAAAATGAAAAGAAAACGTAAAATTGTTTAGACAGTTTTACACTTGATATAACAATTGTTTAGATTTTGAATCTTGACAATTTATTATAAAGGGTCGCCCTAGAAATCCCTAACAATGCCGCTGCTTTTGACTTATTTCCTTTTGCTTCTTTTAAAACGCGTTCAATTAATCCTCTTTCTTCCTCTTCACGCACCACTTTCATCGCTTCTTGTTTTGCAGGTAAAGACTGAATCATAGGTACTAATTTCTTTTGCTCCATATCCCGATAATAAAATTCTTCTGGTAAATCCTTAGCCCGTATATGTGCATCATCTGATAGTGCAAATAGCCTTTCTAACACATTGATTAATTCCCTGACATTACCCGGCCAATTATAATGGAACATAAGGCGTAATACCTCTTTATCAAGTGTCTTTTCTTCGGCACCATACATTTGACATAACTTTTGTAAATGTTCTTCGACAATGAGTGGTATATCTTGTTTTCGAAAGCGAAGCGGTGGAATATGAATCGGAATAACATGAAGACGATGATATAAATCCTCCCTAAAGGTTCCTTCTCTAACCATTTGTTTTAAATCTTTATTTGTCGCTGCGATTAGCCTGAAATCAACAGAAATTGGATGTGTACCACCTATTCTTTCTATTTCCCTTTCTTGTAAAACACGTAAAATTTTCACTTGCGTTAATAGAGACATATCGCCAATCTCGTCTAAAAATAATGTTCCATGATTTGCAAGTTCAAACTTCCCTGCCTTCCCATTCTTTTTCGCACCTGTAAAAGCACCTTCTGCATAACCAAACAATTCAGATTCTAGTAAATTATCAGGAATAGCAGCACAGTTCACACTAATAAATGGACCGTTTTTTGTTATACCGGTATCATGTATAGCACGTGCAAATTGCTCTTTACCAACACCGCTTTCCCCAGTAATTAATACGGATGCTTTTGATCCAGCTGCTTTTCGAGCCATTCTTTTCGTTTCAGAAATTGTTTGGCTTTCTCCAAGAATATCTTCAAATCGAATCTGCTTCTTTTTCGGTTTGGAAAACGTTGGTTTGATTGTCCTATCCTTTTGATCAAATCGTTCTAGTATTTTATAAATATCTGAAATCCCTTCATGAATAAGCATCCCTACAGCACCTATCACTCTTCCCTGCTTCCAAATTGGCATCCGGTGCACAACTAGATTCTGTCCTTGCAGACGGTGCACTTGATTTCTTTCTGGTACTCCTGTTTTTAATACAACTGGAAGCCGCGTATTCTCAATTACATTTTCAGCGCGCTGCCCAATTGCTTCTTCTTTCGTTACACCAACAAAGCGACTATACGTGTCATTAAACATTTGGATAACTCCATTTTCATCCACAATTGCAATACCTTCATATGCAGTATCAAAACAAAGTTTAAACCACTCTATCGTTTGATGTGCATTTTCGATTTCTTGAACCAAATCTTTATGAAACGCTAATAATTCCTTGTTACTAACTACTCCTTTAAGCTCCCCATTCTCCTCACAAGTCACGTAAAGTGGAATATTCTCTAATTCGCTTAATGAAAAGTCTTCCCTCACCTTATAGAAAGAATGTCTCAGTATAGTGACAATCGGTTCATCCCACTCTGAATGATCCTCTAACCACTTTACACAATCAATTAGTTTCACAACCCCAATCACATCATTATTTTCTAAAACAGGGAGTTCTGTACTCTCTGATTCAGCTAGTAGTCGTAATGCTTCTCGAATCGTATCATCTTTCCTCAAAATGTATGGGTCCTGCTTCATCCATTTTCGAACAGGGTCATATTTTGCGGCCATCATAACTGGATTTTCCCTCCTTTAGAATGTCTATTCCTCTCTTTTACTATCTGTAAACACGCTAGTTCCTTTCTAGAGAGAAAAAATATTATAGTAACTACACTGATGGGAATTTTCTTCATTCTTCACTCAATGGCTTTTATCAATCAAATTCTTACCATTCGTTAATATAACAAAAAAGCGATGATTTATTTCACATCAAGCAGGTGTTTTTGCTAAAGATGTGTATCATCGCTTTCTTATTTTATCTATTGCCCATCAGATAAGACTGTTTTAGCAATTCCCTTATCTAACTCTTCAAAATCATGATACGAAATCGTTTCATATAATTCACTTCTTGTTTGCATATCAGAAAGCCCTTCTTTTTGCGATCCTTCCTCTTTTATGAGCTGAAAAATACGCTCATAAGCTTTTGCTGCTACGCGAAGAGACGTCACTGGATATATGACCATTTGATAACCGATATTAGCAAACTCTTCAGCAGTATAATACGGTGTTTTTCCAAATTCAGTCATATTAGCAAGTAAAGGTACTGTTACTTTCTTTGTAAATAAACGAAACTCTTCTTCTGACTGCAAAGCTTCTGGGAAAATAGCATCTGCACCTGCTTCAATGTAAGCAATTGCTCTCTCAATCGATGCATCTAATCCTTCAACTGCACGAGCATCCGTACGAGCTACAACAACCATCGATGGTGCTACTTCTTTTATAACTTTAATTTTTTGTTGCATTTCTTCAATGGAAACAAGTTTTTTCCCATTGAGATGTCCACACTTTTTAGGGAGTTGCTGATCTTCAATTTGGACAGCGGCTACATTTGCTTCCACCATTTCTACAGCAGTTCTCGCTACATTTAACACTCCACCAAATCCTGTATCAATATCGACAAGAAGAGGTAAATCCGTTGCTCTCACAAGATCTCTTGCTCTTTCAGCCACTTCAGTAGATGTTATAATACCTAAATCTGGTAAACCCTTACTCGCTGTATAAGCAGCTCCTGATAAATAAAGAGCTGAAAATCCAGTATTTTTTGCAACAAGAGCAGCCATCGCATCATGTGCACCAGGAATTTGCAAGATTTCAGGTGATTCTACTAAAGCTCGGAATCGATTGGCAAGTTCTTCTTGTGTTGACTGTTTATTTACAACCCAAGCCATTCTTATTCCCCCTATACTTAGATTAAGAAAAGATCTACAAATTCATTTACATTCATATTTTCTAATTTTTCTTCATTCAAACAAGCTTCATGAATTTCTTCTTGTTGTTTATTAGAATAATGAACAGCCATATTTGCAGAGAACTTTTGAACAACCTTTGGAATCGCTTCGTCTCTACGGAAACGGTGACCTAATGGATATTCACATTCTACGTTTTCTGTTACTGTACCATCTTTAAAATGAATTTGAACAGCGTTGGCGATTGAGCGCTTGTTCGGATCAAGGTAATCTAAACTGTATTGTTTATTTTCAACAACAACCATCTTATTTCGTAATTCATCTACGCGAGGGTCAGAAGCTACTTCATCCTCATAATCATCTGCAACAATGTCACCTTTTAATAAACCGATTGCAGTAATGTATTGCAAGCAATGATCGCGGTCAGCTGGGTTATTTAATGGACCCTCTTTATCAATAATACGAACTGCTGATTCATGTGTCGTAATTGTAATACGGTCAATTTCATCTAATCGTTCTTTCACTTCTGGATGTAATTTCACTGCGCATTCTGCAGCTGTTTGAGCATGGAATTCTGCTGGATATGATACTTTAAACAATACATTTTCCATTACATAAGAATCTAAAGGTCTTGCTAATTTTAGTTCTTGCTTGTTAAACAATACATCTTGGAATCCCCATCCTGGTGCAGATAATGCTGTTGGGTAACCCATTTCACCTTTTAATGCAGTAAGTGCAAGATGAACACCACGGCTTGTTGCATCCCCAGCTGCCCATGACTTACGTGAGCCTGTATTTGGAGCATGACGATATGTACGAAGACTAGAGTTATCAATCCATGCGTGAGACAATGCATTAAAGATTTCTTCACGTGTGCCACCAAGCATTTTAGTAACAACTGCTGTTGTCGCTACTTTTACGTATAACACATGGTCAAGACCAACGCGGTTTAAACTATTTTCTAATGCAAGTACACCTTGGATTTCATGCGCTTTAATCATCATTTCAAGTACATCTCGTACTTTTAATGGTTCTTTTCCTTCTGAAATACGAACGCGGCTCACATAATCTGCAACAGCTAAAATGCCACCTAAATTATCAGACGGATGTCCCCATTCTGCCGCAAGCCACGTATCGTTATAATCTAACCAACGAATCATACATCCAATATTAAACGCACCACGTACTGGATCAAGTACAAATGATGTTCCCGGTACACGTGTACCATTTGGCACAATTGTTCCTGGTACAACTGGTCCTAGTAATTTCGTACACTCAGGATATTGCAGTGCTAGAATTCCACATCCAAGCGTATCAAGTAACACATAGCGTGCTGTACTGAATGCTTCTGAGCTTGTCACCTCTTTATTTAATACATAATCCGTAATTTCTTCTAAAATTGCATCTTTTTGTTTAATTTCGTTTGTTTTAATCACGCTATCCTTCCCTTTCTGTCAAAAATTCGCTATTATTAAGAATGGGTGTCGGTCAAACACCCACATGGCGGGCGGCCTTAACAACTCCCCAGTTGTTTTTATTTGCTAAGCACATGTCGCCCGCCGATATAATTTACACGTGGGCGGAACAATCGATTATTTGTATGTTGCTCAATCACATGCGCACATAAGCCTACCGTTCTTGAACTGAAAAAGATTGGTGTGTACAGTTGAATTGGAATACCTAACATCCAATAGACTGGAGCAGCATAATAATCTAAGTTTGGATAGATTCCTTTTTCCTTCTCCATAATCTTTTCTCCAGCTTCACACATTTCATATAATGTATAATCGCCTTTCACATCACATAACTGTTTTAATGCTTCCTTCATCATGAGTGCTCTTGGATCTATCTTCTTCATGTAGACGCGATGTCCAAATCCCATAATTTTTTCTTTGTTATACAGTTTCTTTTGCAGTAATTCTTCAAATTTCTCAACAGTACCCGCTTCAAGCAGCATGTACATTACTGCCTCATTTGCCCCCCCATGTAAATTACCTTTTAAAGAAGCAACTGCTCCGGTTAAAGCACCGTATAAATCTGATTGTGTCGACGCAATTACTCTAGCCGTAAAAGTAGAATTAGGCATCTCGTGTTCACTATACAGAACAAGTGATTTATCAAATATTTTTTCTTCTAATTCAGAAGGCTTCTTACCCGTAAGCATATGGAAGAAGTTCGCACTATAAGATAACTCTTGAATTGGTTCAATTGGTTCTTCATTATTCAAAATCCGATAACTGTTAGCTACTATATTCGGCACTTTACTTAACAATTTATAAGCACGTTTTTTATTCACATCCAATGATCGATCATCAATTTCATTGTCATAACCAGAGAGTGCTGAAATTCCCGTGCGTAACCCGTCCATCGGATGCGTTTGTTTTGGCAATGCTTTTAAAACATCAAAAACACCAGTAGGAACTTCATATTCATGCTTTAGCGTTTCTTCTAATGCCGCCTTTTCATCTGAATTAGGAAGTTTCTCCTCTAATAAAAGATGAACAATATCTAAATAACTTTTCGCTTTAGATAACTCAATCAGGTCATACCCTTGAATAACGATTTCTCCTTTTTTTGTATCAAGAAAAGAAATCTTCGTCTCTGTTGCAACTACCCCATCAAGTCCTGGAAAATAATTTTTTTCAGCTTCCATTTTGTCTTCCTCCTATCCAAATAGATCTTCGTTTACAATTCTGTAAGCCTTTCCAAGATTGCACAAATATATTTTCCTTAGTATTCTCTTCTAGTTACTTCATCCACTAATAAAGAATACGTGGTAAGCAGCATATAAGATTTTTCTATGTTTAGATTGTTCATAATAGTAGTCTTGAAAGAATTAAGAATTTAAGTGGCCATTCCAAACAGAGAATTTCTCATAGCTTCATACTTATTAATGAACTTCGACAATAACAAATAACTTTTCAAGAAGCTGTTACTATACGAAGAGATACTATAAAACATATTTTCTACCTTCGCACTTAACACCTCCTATTCACATAGACTTTGATGTGTACTAAACCAGGCAAGGGCCTCATAGCATCCAAATAGCGCAACTTCCCTTTTAAGAAGCTAGAACGAACACTATATCCTCACCAGTTTTACATCTATTACTTTTTCTACTTAAATATATCAGACTCTTCTAATAATTACAATTTATTTTACTTTCGGTATTTTTAAATATTCTAACTATTAATTTTATTAATATACTTATTATCATTTTTATTCTGTTTTTTATGATAATGAATTTAAATTTTCAGTAGCGGCGTCACTCACCTCCCACAAGATGATTTTCAATAAAAAAAGATAGCAACAAGCTATCCTTTTCACACATTTATACTTATTAATTCTATTTCAACCATGACCCAACAATCGGATATTGAAAAGGTCGATCTTTTATCGCACGAACGATACCGACGATTGGAGTAATTAAAGCAATTAACCCGAAAATAATTAAGAACGGAATTCCAATTAATACCCAAGAAAAAAATACTGAAATAGCAATTAATACACCTATTACAAAATGAAATATAACTGCTTGTAATGATAAACTTTTAATTGCTTGATCAGAACTAACAAGAAATATAATAAACGGAACTAATACAGGTGCAAACCAAGTACTAGCATGAATGAATATTTTCAGTCCTTTATTCTCCATTTAAAAATTACTCCTTTTCATTCGCATTTTCTTTATTATGTAATATTTTACATTTTATTCTATAATATGTGAATGAATCTTGAGACTGATTTATATTCATTCAAAAGTTGGATAATTTACTCTGACTTTAAACCAATATTAGCTTCTATTAGCACTCTTTTGATTACCACGAGACCAGACAATGACTGGGATAAGCAGTAATGAAAGGATACCTCCTGCAAATGAAAGTGTTGCGTAACTGGAATGAGCTACGACCATCCCAGATAGTGCTCCTCCTGATGCCCCCGCCAAAGCGATCAAAACATCAACCGATCCTTGCGTCTTTGCGCGATTGGACGGAGTAGTTGCATCCACGATGAGCGCAGTGCCGCTAATCAAGCCAAAATTCCAACCAAGCCCAAGTAAAATGAGAGCGATGATGAGTACTAGCATGGAGTCAGCAGGTGCAACAGCAGCCAGAACACCAGCAGCAAGTAGAGTAGTACCAGAAGCGATTGCCATTGCAGTACGTCCAATCTTATCCACGAGGATACCAGTCATAAGAGATGGTAGGTACATTGCGCCTATATGAAAACCAATTACCAGTCCTACCTCTTTCAAATCATGTCCATGATGTCCCATATGCACAGGTGTCATTGTCATAATTGAAACCATGACAATCTGAGTTAAGACCATGATTGCGGCACCAACAACGATTCCTCGTTTTTTTATTGCTAATTTACTAGATCTCTCATCTGAAAGATTACTCCCGTCCGTTCTCTGCACATCTGCAATTGCTTTCGCAACAACGAGAGGGTCTGGGCGAAGTAGAGCTAGAAGTACCAAACCGGCAAGGATATAGGCTGCAGCTGCTAGAATGAACGGACCGGCTAGAGCAGGAACTTTAATTGTTATTGCGAATCGACCCATTGTATCAACCAAATTTGGCCCTGCGACAGCACCTAAGGTGGTTGATACCATTGCAATACTGATTGCTGTTGCTCGCTGTGTAGAATTTGCTAGGTCTGTACCTGCATAGCGTGCTTGCAAATTTGTAGCAGTTCCAGCACCATAGATTAGTAGTGAAGAAAAAAGAAGTACAAGATTATTAGTTAATGCTGAAATCACTACTCCGATTGCGCCGATACCGCCAGTCAAAAATCCTGTCGCGAGTCCGAAACGTCGTCCAAAACGCTGAGAGAGTCGCCCTACAAGTAGCGCTGCCCCAGCAGAACCCAAAGTGAACAACGCAGCCGGAACCCCTGCAAAACTATCTGTACCTAGCATGTCTTGTGCAAGAAGTGCTCCGACGGTTACGCCCGCTGCAAGTCCTGCACCACCGAAAATTTGTGAAATAACAACGATGATCAATGTCCGTCGATATAACTGTCGTTGTTTTTCTGGAGAATCAATGTAACTTTGTAACCAAGCCGGTTGATTTTCTAAAGCTTTTTCGTCATCAACTTTATGCAGCATCACTCAGTCCACCTTTCCTAGGAACTGACTTTGCAAATTGTATAAGCCAATTGTTAAAGCCTTCTTTCCGATTAGATCTCAATACTAATCTCTCAATTTCAGAACACAAGCTAAATTCTCTCAAATTAACTCTCCTAACCTCATATTATTTACACTTACCCTTTAAACGGAAAGTTCTGACAATAATAATTTACCATATTTACTCCTTCAATACCCATTAATATTCATTTCACTTTAATCAATTTTTATGCTATTTTGTTTTCCCTTTACATTTACCATTCTAAAAAACACTCCAATTTTGTTCCTTATTTTAAATTTACACTCCCTACTGCACAATAAAACAAATAGACTCATATCCTATTCCATATTTTCGAAACAGAAAGGCAGGAAAAAAATTACTTCTTATATAGATTACACCTCTCCTTCTATCCAATTCGCTCAAGACGTAAGTAAAAGTAATTTTTTCACAAAGGATGCGCAGAATTATATAAACGTGTTAGGTATTAAACAATTAAATACATTAGATAATACATCTTGACTAGACATTTTTTTAAGTGCGGATAATATTGTAGAGCCGCATGTACACCAAAATGCCGCTGAACTCGTTTATTGTATTTTTGGTGCAGCTGTTGTTTCCTTACTTAATCCATTTACGAATCAAATACTTAATTTCCCCATAAAAACAGGTCAGGTTACTAATGTACCGCAAGGTTGGTGGCATTATGAAATTGCCACTGTAGACAATACACATTTATTAGCCATTTTTAATGCTCCTACGCCAGAAGTTATTTTTGGATCAGATATTTTAAGATTAACTCCATCCAACGTAATGGCCCATACTTATTGTCTCGATGAACAACAATGGAAACAAGCGGTATCTCCTATTCAATCTACTACTGTAATTGGCCCTCCAAAAGACTGTAATCAAAGTCAACATCGAAATACAATACATCATATACCCAACCAAAATCAAACACACGCCAACATCCATCTTATTATTACCAACCCCAAGTTCCATATCAATATTAGGGATATTGATATGACAAACTACCTTTAAATTCCATTTTCGATGTATACTTTTGCAAAAACACCATACTTAACTGTTAGTTGTCCAATTTCTTTATACCTTTTATAAGAACAATAATAATGTAAGAAAAAAAGCTGACTCTTATGAGCCAGCTTTTTTTCTTACATTTGTGAAACCCACATTCCATACCCCGGATACACTGCTTTCAATTTCGCATAAGTCTCATCGCACCATGTTTTTGAATTAAAATCACCAACTGCAATGCGGTGATTTCCATCATCTAGACACTGTACCCAAACACCATAACCAGGTAATATTTCTTTAATTTTTTTCAATACATCTGCAATCCACTCAACAGAATTGAAATCCCCTACATAAATACGATAGGACTCTGTGCCTTTAAACCATTCTAACGGCTTGTCCCCTGTTAATAGGTTCACATCAACTTTCCCAATCCCTTCAACATAACCATTATCACTGTATTGCCACAAGTCACACGCATAATCAGGTTTTACCTGTGGTGTTCCGTCATTTGTTCCATAACGAGGTAACCATATGAAATCTGCATTCACATTTTGCAATCCGTAAGATCCGTACATATAGTGCGATACATATAACCCTACTTTCCATCCAGCCTCCTTACATGTATCAATAAAGGTCTGCGACGCTTCTGCTAGATTAACAGCTCCGCAGCTTGTTAAAGTATCATTCTCAACATCTAGAACTAGGAATTTAGCATTAGAGCTTACTCGGTTCATAAAATCTTTCGCTTCTACAATAGCATCTGCCACAGATACATAGCAACCGTAAGCATAAGCTGCATGGGGAATACCTCGTGCTTCTAAATGTTCCACATGGTCTGTATATCTCTCATCTATTTTTCGGGAACCATACTGCACACGGCAGATTGCTAAATCAATGTGCTGGGCAGCTATATCCCAATTTATATTTTCATTCCATTTTGAAATATCTATGATATATCCCATAATTTATTTTCTCCTTTTGGATTATTGTATTTGATAGCTTGTCTCATAATCCTGTATAAACGCTTAAAACAAAACCAAATCCTTCTCGTTTTGTCACTATCTCAGTATATCCTGCTTCATTTTGTTCTTCTTTTTTCATCAGGACACATCATACTTTGTAAGCTGTTCCATTCAATATCTTCCTCCTCTCACACTACTTTTCTACTTCAATTGCATTTCTTTATATATATAAAACACCACGCTATAATTTGGCATAATAATATTGCTG
>NZ_CAKJTI010000013.1 GCF_917563915.1 Bacillus rhizoplanae
AATAACAAGATTTATAAGTAATTTTATATTGTCAAATGATTTGTTAGGTTTAGTTTTAAAAGGAATTGTTTGTCTGATAGTGCCGAATTTAATCTATGTGTGCATCTTCCGTAAAACAGATGAGTTTAAGTATTTATTCGGGATTTTTAAAAATATTGTGGGCAAGTTATTGAAACGGTCTAAACTCGGTAAAGGAATCTCATATTAACTTAAGCTAAGTGATTTTTAATTATAATATTATGTATTTTTGGTAAATTTTCTCTTCGTAATAAATTTACCAAAAGGGGAAAAAGAAGAGTCTATTCATAGAATGAACTTTTCTTTTTTTATCCTAACTCATACACCCAATCTATTTAATATATAGGAGCATAATATATAGGAAAAAAGGAGAAAGGTGTAAATGTATGACGATCTATTTAAATGCTAATCTTGGAGATATTAGTGATGTAGATTTAACAACTATGTCTCCTGCCGATGGTGATGTGTTAACTTATGATAACACTAAATCAAAATGGATTCCCAAAAAGCCTTCAATCTCAAGTGCAGGAAACGTTTCGAATTTATATGTATTAGAACTAACTAGATGGAATATTAAAAATGACGGGACGAATTCTGCTGCCACTACAACAGGAATAAATGAAGCATTAGTTTGGGCTAAATCTCAAGGGTATAATCATGTTATATTGCCAAGTGGCACATATAAGTTAAAGATTGATAGTACATCATTTTCATGTATTGTCATGCAAAGCGGCATGCATTTTGAAATGGCAGATGGATGCTTATTACAGCTAGAAGCTAATTCATCACCCTGGTATCGGATATTTGACGTGAAAGGGATTAAGAACGCTAGAATTTCCGGTGGGAAAATAGTCGGAGACAAAAAGACGCATATATATGAAATAGGTGTGAAGTTTGTTAGGGGAGGGGTAAATTCCGATGGTTCATTAAATAATAATCCTAATTTTATCCGTAGTGAGATAGTGGACAGATATGAAAATCCTGGACTCCTGAAATCATTTAGATTATGGTCTATTCCTGGAGTAACTACTACGGGATATAGTTTTTATCAATATAAAGGCGTCGTTTCTCCTAGTACGTTAGTCGGATTCAGAACAAACGGACAATTCGCTCCAGCATCTCCAACAGGAAGAGGATGGTTTGCTCCAATAGAAGATGTCAATAAGATGATTTTTGTTATTGATATTACATCATCGCCTTTAAGTGATACCCAAATTGCGCAAATTAATGCAAAAGTCGACAGTCAGAACTATACACATGAATGGGGACAAGGTATAGAAATAAAGGGTTCAAACTATGTTGAAATAGATCATGTAGAAATAAGTAATTGTACTGGCGATGCTGTTTCCACGGGCTGGTTAGAATATAAACTTAATCCAGCTGACTATACGCAAGAACAGATGGGGTCGCATATTTACATTCATAACTGCGATATCCACAACTGCAGAAGGCAGGGTATTACTCTTGGTGGTTCAAATGATACCTACATCTTTGAAAATAAAATCTATTTTATCGGCAAAGCTGAGGATGGTATTACAACAGATGGAATTGCTCCAATGTTTGGGGTAGATATTGAGTCTATGTGGTCTGAAAGCAATATACCGACATGGCGGCCTGAACTAAATAAATCGGGATTTGAATTAAATACTAGAATCTATATTTACAATAACTACATTTACAATAATGCACGCGGGCACTTTGTAAATGCTGATGGTATTCATGTAGTTTTGGAAAATAATATATTTGAAGGCTCTAATGTTGGAGGCGTTAGTTCTTATCAGGATAACTGGTATATCAAATATCTTAACAACACTTTCATCGGATGCGAACTCGTTGTTAAAGGAGATAATTTTGTCAATGGAGCGGTATGTAATAACGGAAATATAAAGTTACAGGATATTAAAGGAGCAGTCGTTAGAAATTGTAAAATAAAGGACGGTTCATTTTTCGCTTCTAGCATCTATGGGTATTTTGGAACTCCTACCGTAAATGTCACTACCGGGACATTTACTTATAGTTCTCCGCACGGAATGGGAAATGGTGCAAAGATATGTTTTGAACAATGGGTTGGTAAAGTTCCTGCTGGAATCAGTGTGGATAAGCTGTATTATACCGTAAACATAACATCAACAAGTTTTCAAGTATCTGAAACATTAAATGGATCACCAGTAGGGATAACAGACGTAGGAAAAGCAGGATTCAATATAAGCAGATATGATTATGGTAGATGCTATATCTCAGATATTACAGTTGAAAGGGATTGGAGAAATGATAATACTGTAGCACAAAATTTTTCAGTGCTTTTGACAGGTGGGGTTCTTAAGAATATTACAGTTAAGAACTATGACATCAGCATCAAGCCACCTGCCAATTACGCTGGACGGCCTATCACAGTAGAAGGATTGACTTTGATAGAAGGCGCAGCAGATTTGGAATGTTGTAATATAAGCAACGGCAAGTTCTTAAGAGCAAAAACTAGCCGAATCGGTGGAGATATATCATTAGGCTCCAACAATGCCCAATATATGAGAAAAATAAATGCGGACAATTGTTTATTTCAAAATGTGGGCATAAATTTTGAAGGGAACGTTGTAAATAATCGTAGTACATTTTTGAACTCTATTATTAGGAAAACAGATAGTTCTGTAGTTTCCATCATTACACATGGTTATTTAGAAGACACTTTAGTTAGCTTACGATGGTTAACGAAAGAAAAAGCGATGACAATAGCACGGTGTGTATTTAATAATGTGTCTACTGATATAAACACAAGTACTAGGTTGATAGACAACACTGTCATCAATTAAGTGGGGATTCATATAGAAAAAGGAGAGCCGCTATGTTTTTATAAACATATTGGCTTTATTATTATATTTAGACTTCTGAGTTCTTAGAGTCAGCCGTTGTTTTAGATAATTTCCTCAATCGGAAAGGCGTGAAGAAACTAAAAAGCATCTCAATTCGTTATTTTATAATAACGAACCGGGATGCTTTTTTATGTCTAATGTAAAAGTTGGTCGTGCTTCAATAAAAAATGTATGAAAAGGATACATGATAACGAGGAGGAAGAATATATGAAAATCCTAGTCACAGGTGGAGCAGGCTATATCGGAACTCATACGTGCGTAGAGTTGTTGAATGCTGGATATGAGATAATCGTAGTCGACAATTTTTCAAACAGCAAGCCAGAAGCTTTAAATCGTGTTCGTGAAATTACAGGAAAAGATGTTATATTTTATCAGGCAGATTTATTAGATAAGGCTGCATTAGATTCCATTTTTTCTGAAAATCAGATTGATGCTGTAATCCATTTTGCAGGATTAAAGGCAGTTGGTGAGTCAGTCTCCTTGCCACTTTGGTATTATGAAAATAATATTACAGGCACTCTTAGACTATGCGAAGTCATGAAAAAGTACAATGTAAAAAAAATAGTCTTTAGTTCTTCGGCTACTGTATACGGAATGTCGGAATCTGTACCTATATCTGAAGAATGTTCACTTGGAGCAACGAACCCTTATGGGCGCACGAAACAGATGATCGAAGAAATGTTACGTGATCTGTATGTGTCTGACCATGATTGGAGCGTTGCTATTTTACGTTATTTCAATCCGATTGGAGCGCATAAAAGCGGACGAATCGGAGAAGATCCAAGTGGTATTCCAAATAATCTTATTCCATACATTACGCAAGTAGCTGTTGGAAAGCTAAATGAGCTAAGCGTTTTTGGTAATGACTATTCAACGCAGGATGGTACAGGTGTGAGAGATTATATACATGTTGTAGATCTTGCAATTGGACATTTGAGAGCTCTTGAAAAGGTATTGGGTTCTAATGGGGTAGAAGCGTATAATTTGGGAACTGGTCATGGTTATAGTGTATTAGAAATGGTTACTGCCTTTGAAAAAGCATCAGGTAAGGGAATTCCATATAGAATTGTAGATCGTCGCCCGGGTGATATAGCTATTTGTTATGCAGATGCAACAAAGGCCAAACTAGAGCTGGGATGGGTTGCTGAAAAAGGAATCGAAGAGATGTGTGAAGATTCATGGAGATGGCAGTCAAATAATCCAAGTGGTTATAAGGAAGAAGTTGATACACTAACGGTAAATGGTGTTAGAGAATAAAAATAATTATTGGTGATGTTTACTTTGTTTAACATTTAATAGTAGAAAGTAAATGTCAACTTAATTGGAAGCAGCCGAACTTTCTATATTCAATTATATTTTGTGAAAGCGGGGTTAAACATGAACATTTCTGAAAAATTAACTCAACAACAATTTGAAGAGATACTCATGTATATATACAAAAGAGGTCAAGAATCAAAAAATGTAGAAGCAAAATATTTAATAGAAGAAATTAAGCAACAACTCATTTCGATTACACATACATCGAAAGAATCTATAAATTTTAAAAAGTAAGAGGCGATTAAAAAATTTGTTTCTAAAATTTATTGTGAAATGATATTAAATGCATAACAAAAGCCTTTCATACTAGTTATCTGTGAAAAGGCATTAATAAGAATCTGGGTTAGGAGTATGATCACTAATGAAGCGGCTTTTTGATTTGGTTATTTCTTTGTCGTTATTATTGTTTTTTTCTTTCGTTATTCTTGTAGTGGCAATCCTTGTTAGATTGAAAATAGGATCTCCTATACTATTTAAACAACAACGCCCTGGGCTATATGGAAAACCATTCTATCTTTACAAATTTCGTACAATGACCGATGCAAGAGATAATAATGGTGAGTTCTTACCTGATCAAGTTAGGTTAACCACATTTGGGAAACTTCTCAGAAAATATAGTTTAGATGAATTGCCGCAGCTTATAAATGTTGTAAAAGGTAATCTAAGTTTAGTAGGACCGCGGCCATTATTAATGGAATACTTACCTTTATATTCTAATGAACAGGCTAAAAGACATCATGTAAAACCGGGAATTACTGGGTGGGCCCAAGTGAATGGGAGAAATGCGATTACTTGGGAAGAGAAATTTGAATTAGATGTATGGTATGTAAATCATCAATCCTTTTTATTCGATATGAAAATATTATTTCTTACAGTAATAAAAGTGTTTAAATCAGATGGAATAAACCAAGTTGGTCACGTAACAATGGAACGTTTTACGGGTACAAAATCAGCTGTAAGAGAGGGGAGCGAATGAAAATTGTAATGATTGGACAAGGTGGTCATAGCAAGGTCGTACGGGATATTATTTTATCAAACAATGAATATGAAATCGTTGGATATTTAGATGATCGATATGAAGATATAGCTATTGTAGATAATATTTATTTTGGGCCGATTTCAACTGCACACGAAATGATTAATTATTTTAATCAAATAAAATTTGTTATCGCGATAGGGGATAATAAAGTTAGAAAGTTAATTGTCGAAAAATTGTGTTTATCAGAAAATTATTACGCCACGTTAATACATAAAACAGCCGTTGTCAGTCCTAGTGCTAAGATAGGAAACGGTACAGTTGTAATGCCCAATGTAGTGATAAATGCCGATACTCAAATTGGCAATCATGTCATTATAAATACAGGTTCTGTCGTTGAACACGACAATATAGTAGGTGATTTTGTGCATATTTCTCCTCACGTTACACTTACAGGTTCTGTCATCATAGAAGAAGGGGCACATATAGGGGCAGCGGCTACTATGATTCCAAGTGCCAAAGTCAGAGAATGGTCTATTATTGGAGCAGGATCTGTTGTAATAAATGATATTCCACCTAATTGTACTGCTGTTGGTATTCCAGCCAAAATTATCAATGAAGTAAGTTACTAGGGGTGATAAAAATGGTAATGACACAACAAAAAAAACGAATCTATCTCTCTTCTCCGCATATGAGCGGTAATGAACAAAAATATATTCAAGATGCATTTGATACAAACTGGATTGCTCCTCTTGGTCCAAATGTAGATGCTTTTGAAAAGGAACTTGCATCTTTTGTTGGAGCTAAGGATGCTGCAGCGGTTAGTTCAGGCACTGCTGCTATTCATTTGGCACTGCGGCTATTAGATGTTCAAAAAGGGGATAAAGTGTTTTGCTCAAGTCTTACTTTTGTAGCAAGTGCAAATCCAATTGTTTATTTAGGAGCTGAACCTATATTTATTGATTCAGAGCCGGAAACCTGGAACATGTCGCCTCAAGCATTGGAATGTGCGTTAAGTGATGCTCATAAAGAAGGGGAATTGCCAAAGGCCGTTATCGTTGTTAACTTATATGGACAGAGTGCGAAAATGGATGAAATTCTTTCATTATGCAATGAATATGATGTTCCTGTAATTGAGGATGCAGCAGAATCCCTTGGTTCTACATATAAAGGAAAACCAAGTGGAAAATTCGGAAAATTCGGTATTTATTCATTTAACGGCAACAAGATTATTACAACTTCTGGTGGGGGAATGCTTGTTTCTGATGATGTTGAGGCATTACAGAAAGCTCGGTTTTTAGCAACTCAAGCAAGAGATTTAGCACCGCACTATGAACATAGCGAGATAGGTTATAATTATCGAATGAGTAATATATTGGCGGGTGTTGGAAGGGCTCAATTAGAGGTGTTAGATGAGAGAGTTAAGGTTAGAAGATTTATATTTGAGCGGTATTACCGAGAATTATCCAATATACCTGGGTTTCACTTTATGCCCGAACTAGAAAATACTTACTCAAATCGTTGGCTTACAACTTTAACGATTGATGAAAAAGAAGCAGGTATATCTATAGAATCACTATTGGGATTCTTGGCCGAAGAAAACATTGAAGCTCGTCCTGTTTGGAAACCGCTTCATATGCAGCCGCTTTTTGAAGGAATGAAATATTATAGTCATAGTGAGAATGAGCATGTGTCTGAACAGCTATTTAAAATGGGGATTTGTCTGCCTTCTAGTTCCAACATGACGGATGAGGATCAACTAAGAGTCATTCAATGTATCAAAAACGTCTTATAAAATAAAGGACCTTTTGAATGGTATGTGGACATTCAAAAGATCCTTTTATAGGTTCATCTTTTTCTCATGATGTTGTCTTCTTTTATAGAACTTTTCCTTTAATTGAATATCAAGGCAATCTTTATAAAGAATGTGATTATAAGTATACATAATCTTATGGTAATTGCGCTTTGCCTTTTTATATGAAAGTGTTAACAGTGAAAACATAGTGCTGAACCTCCTTGGTAAACTTTATGAGCGCAAAGAAGTATGTATTCAATGATGTGTAACACATTAGCTGTTTTACGTTGCTATTTTTTAATAATTTTATTTATGATAATTGTACATTTCTATTTTTAGAATTAAGTTTCTTGTTACAAAAATACTTTATGAACATCAACCTTTTATATCTTAACAGTTTTTAGAAGAAGGGTAAATCTTAGTTTCCCTTATATAGAATTGTATGATATGAAAAAATGGGGCTAAGGAGGAGTATAAACGAATGATTGGAAAAAATATTTATCGATTTCGAAAAAATAGGGGACTTACTTTATCTGAACTAGCAGAAAGGGCTGGAATTTCCAAATCTTATTTAAGCAATATTGAAAGAAATATAAATCAAAACCCGTCTATCCAAGTGATGGAAAAGATAGCATTGGTATTGGAGGCAGATCTCAATACATTACTCGAAACAAAAATAAATGTGGAAAAGAAACAGCAGATTGAAAGAGAGTGGATTGATTTTGTTTATGAATTAAAAAAAGCAGGGGTTGATAAAGAGGAGCTTCGGGAATATAAAATTTTAATAGATTTCATTAAATGGCAGAATTCAGGAGTAAACAAGTAAGGGAAGTTTTCGTTATTATTACGGATTTTATGTTATGTAGTGTGCTGCAAAACTTATCTCCATATAGAAATTGCAGGCTTCCCCTTATGACAACCCGAATTTCTTATCCGCCTAAACGTGTCTTACTAAAGTTGTTTCATTATGTTGACAGTAGCACTCTGCCTGTTTTTTTACTTCTATCTTTTTAGATTGAATATGGTGAATTTTACTTCATGTAAAATTGTAAGCGTTTTTTTATTGTTAACCTTACCAGTAATACCCCACCTCAGAATTCGGAAGAAAGTAAAGAAGTTAGGTGGGGAATAAACTGCTGGCATGTACCTGATTGGGCTGATTTTAATTCCTAAAGGATGAACCTCCGCTGATGAAAGTTTTATTTTTATAAAATAGAGTTTTTATTACTTTTCGCTTTTCTGGCGACGTAATATTGTGTGTAAAAAGTTATCTCCCCTCTTTTTATATAACCTTACATATTCAAAGAAAAGGTGCCTCTCCGTACTATTTGATTCCAATTCGAAAGAGAGTTCTATTTTAGAAGGCAGTATCCAGCTGTATATGGCTATCAGACAATGTTCGATTGTATCAAAATCTAAAAAGTTGAAGTAAGCAAAATTGATGTATTGTTTAAATGATTTAAAATCCCTGTCTCTGATTGCTTTGTATTCCCACCACAAGTTGTCTCTTCTTTTGGAAGGGAGCTGTTTTACATTTTCTAATTGTGGAAACAAATTATAGACAATCGCTAAAGTTCTAATAATTCTCTTTAAAGTTTTGTGAGAAGCTGCTTCTTTAAATAAAACAGCATAATCTAGTTTGTCATGTAACACGTATATCATTTGAATCATATCTATAAAATACTTCAAAGAATTCAAATTGTGCTTCCAGCCATGGAGGCAAATCATATAAAAGGTATGGTAATCAGATAGTTCTTTTATATGATTATACGGTTTTAAAGATTTTGCTTGGTTCCAAAATTCTTCTATTTGAAGATTAGATGTGTTTTCTTTTAATAGATCCCAATGTATTTCAACAGTTAGCGGAATTGTTGAGCCAGGCAATACCTTACTAAGGCTACAATGGAAATGAGAAGGGATATATTCTTCTTCAACTGTAAACCCTAGTGATTTTATGCAATCAATCGCTTTATTTAGATTGTGTGCCTTGATTAACAAATCAATATCTGATGTAGATCTAGCGCCTATGTGACCAAAATATTTTTCAGCAAATACCACACCTTTAAGTGGAATAACATCAACTCCAATATCCTCAAATTTGTTTAGGATTTGTTCTGTTTGATTTTTAATGAATAAATTTAGGTATAATGATTCGTTGTATTTTTGAGTTAACTGTTCTTGGAAAAAGAGAGGTGTTTGATGAAATATCTCCTGTTGTTTTAATAAATAATAAATTTGGGAGTGAATTTCAAAAAACTCAATATCCCCCATGGCTTGTTTATAAAATTCTTCGTCAGTTGGTACAGGAATTTGTGGATTATATAATGCTTGTATTAAATGAACAATCAAGGGTTTCAGCACCTTTCTACATTAGGTCAATGTCAATTTAAGCATTTAAAGTTATAGCATTGTTTTCTTTTGATTGTTGAGAAACTTGCATATGATATAAGTTACGATACAATCCGTCTTTTACTACGAGTTCCTCATGGCATCCTGTTTGCACAATTTTTCCCTCATCCATTACAATAATGAAATCTGCATTCTGAATCGTTGATAATCGGTGTGCGATGACAAGTGTCGTTCGATTCATCATTAATCGATCTAAAGCTGTTTGTACTTGCTGTTCAGTTTTGCTGTCTAGTGCAGATGTCGCCTCATCTAACAAGAGAATAGGTGCATTTTTTAATATGGCTCTTGCTATGGCAATTCGCTGTTTTTGTCCCCCGGACAGTTTTATACCTCTTTCGCCAATTTCTGTGTCATATCCATTCGGCAGAGATAGAATAAACTCATTGATATTAGCGGCCTTTGCAGAATCGATCATTTCCTCCTCTGTAATAGTAGTACCTGGACGTGCTAATAGAAGGTTTTCCCTTATTGTTCCTCCGAAAAGGAAGGTTTCCTGAGGAACATGGGCAATTGAACTTCTTAGTTCAGAAGGAGAGAGGTTTTCAATTGCTATATCATCAATCAAAATGCAGCCAGATTGCGGTTTATAAAAACCTTGCAGTAAATTAAATAGAGTTGTTTTCCCTGCACCGCTTAAACCAACAATTGCAGTTACTTTCCCTGCGTGAATCTGTAAATTAAAATGATTCAATATTTTTTGTTGTTCATCGTAGCTAAACGTGATGTTTTGGAACTGGATTGACTTTACCACTGGTTTAGCTGGGGAATAGGTTGCTACATCCGTAGATTCAGTTGGTAATTCCAAAATCTTTAGGAGCCTTTCTACTGCTGTAATTGATCTTTGAAAGCCTGCCCATTGACCTGCTAGTCCTGTTAACGGATATACTAAATGATTAACTAGATTGATAAAGGTTAATAACGAGCCTACTGACATGACTCCATCTGAAACAAAATATGCGCCTAAACAGAGACTGATAAGAAATGTGAAGGAGCTTACAGCTTGTCCGCCTGCATAAAACCATCCACCTAGTTTTGTGTTATCTAATTCTAGAGAATATAGCTGTTGATTTTGCTTGGTGAATTTTTCATATAGCAATTTTTCCATTGTAAACGAACGAATCACAGAGAAGCCAAGAAAAGTTTCGTTAAGCAGGTTATTCATAGTACCTAGTAGGCTATGTATGAGTCGACTATTTCGCCGAAGTAGTAGGCCGAAAACGACACCTGATAGTGCTGCGAGAGGCGCAACTAATATACTTAATAAAGCTAATTTCCAATTGATATAAACTAAATAAATAAAAACAGTAATATAAATAAGAGGAAGTCTAATTAAGTTAATAAGACTCCTTCCTATAACGCCATTAATATTATGAATATCATTAGTAAAGTGAGATAATAATTCTCCTGAACGGAGGTTAGAAACATCTTTGGCAGGGAGCAGTAATATATGTTTAAATAACTGTTTTTTTAAATCTCTTTTCACACCGTTTGTTGCAACAGATTCGAAGTAAGTATCAAAAAAACTTGATGTAATACTCATGAATGTTAGGATACATGCTAGCGGAACTAGCCATTTTATACGCTGAAAGTCGCTTCTTACAGCTGCGTCCAAAATATTTCCAAAGAGCCAAGCGAACGTTAAAGTAAGGAAGATATCAATAAATAGCAAGAAAAGGAGAACCATATACGCTATGCGATGTCTCATAATATAAGGCCTTAATAAGGAAAAGGTTTTTTGTATGTCTTCCATTGTAAAGTATTGTTTCATTGTATTTAGTATCGCCTGTTTTTTTCGTCCGATCATATGAACCCCTAATTTTATATTTTTTCTTTTTTATATATTCTCTGTCATAGATATGAAAGCTGATAGTGTTTGTGCCAGAGAATTCAATTGTAAAGGTAACAACGAACACTCTGGCAGACATGTATTTATCCCGCATTAACGGGCAGTAAGCCCCCCACCTCAAGATTCAGAGAGAAGCAAAGAAGATAGGTGGGGGATAACTGCCTGTAAAAACTCGATTGGTTCAACTAGCCGTCAGTGGGGGATGAAAAAAACTCCCCACTGACGGAAGTTTCACTTTATTATTTAATTGCCTTTTCCACCGCCATGGCCACCGCCGTTCCCAGGACGCGGACCTGTGTATGGAGGGTTTGGATAGTGTATTCCTCCATTTCCGTGTCCTGGGTGATCTACATTACCATGCCCTTTGTTCCAGCTTTGGGCGGTTTCAAAGCGAATAGGTTGAGTGCTTAATACCATAGGACGAGTATAGGATTTTTTTCTATTTTGATTCTCTGTCTTCATCGTTTTACCCCCTAAAATAAAATGTAGCGCTTGTTGTTCATTATAAAGAACGCGCGATGCGAAGTAAAGATACATAAAATGATATTTTCTGAATTTTTTATTATATTGATAAGTAATTATTTCCCATATCAAGGTTGTCAGGAATCAAAGGAAATATATGTGGAATAGATACTACTGGAATGTACTGCTTTGTCATACTTTCCATCAATGAGGATGAAAAACCACCCACTGATGGAAATTTCATTTTATACTTGTATTTCATTACTGCAAAATAGAGAATTTATTCGTGGTGCTAGATTAAAAAAAGAAATGAAGGGACTAAAGAAAGGGTACAGACCATATGGGAATTTTGTAAGTTTCTAAGTTGAAAAGAGTAAGGGATAGCAAAGAATGTTTCAGTAGCTATATCTATTTTGAATCATATAAAAATATATTTACAAACAGAATATCAGTGTTTAAAATGAAAATAAATTCATTATATAGAACAAATTAGGGTTAAATAGTTCATTTTAAAGAATTTTATGTAAGGTTTTATTAAAGGAATTTAAATTTTGTTACACACAGAAACCAATATGAAATATAGGAGTTCATGCTATGGAAAATATATTAGTTCAAATAGGAGAACATATAGTTTCAATCTATTCTACATCTGAAAAGTTAATGGATTGGATAAAAACACATTTTCAAATTGCTGAAGGAAATCATGTTGCAAAAATTAACTCACCAAATTTATCTATTCGTATTGAAGACAATTATGGAGTTTCTTTTGTGGATTATAATGTAGAAATCTGTTCCGATTCAGACAAGATTACGTACCAACGTGCTGATTATCTCATAGATGTTAACAGTACATATAATGAAGCAACGATTTTGGTTTATGATGAACTAGCTTTAAAACACGCTTTACATAATCTATATAGCGCTTTTATCGTCCATAATCGTTGGGGACTGTTAATTCATTCATCTTGTGTGGATCATCAAGGAAAAGCTTATTTATTTAGTGGTCAATCGGGAGCAGGTAAATCGACAGTTGCTAAGTTATCAGCCCCTAGACCGCTTTTATCTGATGAAGCCACTATTGTGAAAATAGATGAGAATGAAATTAAAGTGTTTGATTCTCCATTTCGAAGTGAATTAACGACATCTTATGTTCATCAATCTTGTCATCTTTCGTCAATTTATCTTCTAATTCAATCGTTGGATGTGAAAGCTTTACCAGTGAAAAAGTCAGACGCTATGTTAGGAATAATGGATAAAATTTTTTATTGGCACCATGACTCTTTAGAAACAGCAAAACTATTGGATATGTGTAAACAATTAATAGAAAAAATTCCAGTTTACAATATGTATTTTCAAAAAAATGATAGCTTTTGGGAGATGATATCATGAATCTAAAATACGAATGTACAAAAAACATAAATATTGTAGAAATTGATAATGAGTGGATTGTCATGGATACAGAAAATTTTACGGTAACAAAAGTAAATGCTATCGGTGCTTATATTCTAGAGGAAGTAAGAGGACAAAGAGAGCTTGAAGACATCATTTGTAATATTGCAGATAACTACGATGTTGATTTAAATACAGCAAGATCAGATGCATTGGTTTTTCTAGAAGAATTAAAAGGGATAGGTTTAATCCAGGATGAAAGAGCATAGCCTTCCAGTTTCAGGTATAAAATATTTGCTTCAAAAGCAAGGATGGGTTGATATTCCTTCCTCTGGAGTCAGCATGTATCCTCTGATTAAAGAGGGGGATATTTGTAGGTTTATCCCCTTAGGTAGTAATGAAACATTAAAAAAAGGTGAAGTTTTATTATTCGTATCGAATCAAGGGCAGTTAATAGGACACAGATATTATTATAATTTTGTGGAAAACGGTGTGATTTATTATGTATGTAAGGGAGATACGAATGTTTCTGTTGACTCCCCTATAAAAAAATCTCAATTAATAGGGAAATTAGTTTGCATTAAAAAAAAGAAATTTCAACTGAATTCCCAAGGTTTCATAGTTCAATTATGGGGAGGTATTGTCTTAACCTTCCCTAGTTTGCCAAGGGGTTGTAAAAAATATCTTGACTTACGGACAAGATTGAGGATATGGAGCAAATATTAAGTTCACTATAATGAACTTAATATTTGAGAAAATGTTATCTGAAAATTCCGTTTACTAATTGACTTAGAAAAGGTAAAGTGATAATTTTATTTTATATAAGTTCTTTTTATAGAACGAAAAAATATCTATATAATAAAAAGTAGATAGTAATATTAATATTAATTCGTAGCATTTAATTGGTAATTTACTGAAGAAAAAACTTAAGTTCTTTAAAAAGAACAAAAACAACGTAACACAATGCAGGAATTCAACCACATATTAACGGTTATTTATCTAAATAGGCTTTTATTTACTTGTTGCATAATGGGAGGAAAAAATGAGTGCTATAACAGGGATTTTACATTTTAATGATGAGCCTATATCGATTGAGCACGGTACAAGATTAATGAAGGATTTGCAAAAATATCCTGCTGATGATGTTCAAATATGGCACAAAGATAACGTCTTCCTCGGTTGTCACGCACAATGGATTACACCAGAGTCCATTGGTGAACAAATGCCTTTTTATGATTACGAAAGACAATTAGCGATTACAGCAGATGCCATTATTGATAATCGTGATGAGTTATTTGAAAGGCTACAAGTGGAATACGCCGATAGAAAAAGGATGACAGACAGCGAATTAATCTTGCTCTCCTATCAAAAGTGGGGAGAAGAAACTCCTAAGTATTTAGTAGGCGATTTTGCTTTTATGATTTGGGATGAGAGAAACCAGAAACTGTTTGGAGCAAGGGACTTTTCTGGGAGTCGGACTCTTTATTTTTATCGTGGCCAGCAACGGTTTGCTTTTTGTACGATTATAAAGCCATTATTTACTTTACCATATATCGAGAAGGCGCTGAACGAGCAATGGCTTGCTGAATTTTTAGCTATACCAGTGAATTTCGAATCGGTAGATCCTTCTTTAACAGTTTATAAACATATAGAACAGGTACCTCCTTCGCATATTATCTCGGTGAAGGACGGCAGAGTAACACTTTTGAGATATTACACACCGATTGCTGGAGAAATGCTTCGGCTCAAGTCAAATGAAGAATATGAAGAAGCATTTCGGGAGGTATATCAAAGTGCGGTAAAGGCGCGTTTACGCACTCACCATCAAGTAGGAGCTCATTTGAGCGGAGGACTGGATTCAGGTTCTGTTGTTAGCTTTGCTTCAGGAGATTTGCGCAAGGAGAATAAGAAATTACATACGTTTAGTTATATCCCGGTAGAGGGCTTTGTAGATTGGACACATAAAGGTAGAGTAGCTGATGAAAGACCTTTTATTCAATCGACTGTACAGCATGTTGGAAATATAAAGGATCACTATTTGGATTTTGCAGGAAGAAGTCCCTTATCAGAAGTTGATGATTGGCTTGAAACATTAGAGATGCCATATAAATTTTTTGAGAATACTTTTTGGTTGAAGGGGGTTTATGAAGAAGCGCATCAGCAAGGAATAGGTGTACTTCTGAGTGGACAAAGAGGTAATTGGACAGTATCATGGGGCCCTGTTTTAGACTATCAAGCTATGCTTTTGAAAAGGCTGCGTTGGATTCGCTTTTTCCGTGAGCTGCATTTATATAGTAGAAACATAGGGGTAAAAAAATCGAGAGTCTTCGCAGTAGTAAGAAAAAAGGCATTTCCATTTTTAAATCAGGTATTTTCATCTGAAGAACAAAGCCTTTTTCCCGTAATAATCAACCCAGAATTTGCAAAAAAAATGAATGTTTTAGATAAACTCAAAGAGCATGATATCGATATCACTGGTTCCTCTATTTCAACTGCATATGATATGAAAAAGCAACAGTTTGAGCAATTGTATTATTGGAGTATAAATGGGACGTATGGAACGAAATTATCTCTACGTTACTCTTTATGGGATCGTGACCCAACGAATGATTTACGAATGATTCAATTTTGTTTATCAGTTCCGGAAGAGCAATATGTCCAAAATGGTTTAGATCGGGCGCTTATTCGAAGAGCAACAAAAAACTATCTGCCTGATAAGGTTAGGTTAAACCAACGGGTTCGAGGTGTTCAGGGGGCAGACGGAGTGTATCGTATGACTCCTGCTTGGAATAAATTTATTGAGGAACTTCAACAGCTTAGCACAGATCCTATAATCTCTGAATTTCTAAATGTAGAAGTAATTAAAGCAGCAATTTTAAAGATTCGAGAGGAACCGCGGCCAGAATATGCATTTGATTTAGATTTTAGAATTTTAATGCGTAGTCTAATCGTTCATCGGTTTATAAAAAATTTTACCTGAAAGGGGGTGATATCATGAAAAAAGAGTGGCAAAAACCAGTACTAGAAGTGCTTGATATGAACATGACCATGGCTGGACCTGGACATAAAACTCCTGACGCTGTTCAACCTGATCCGGATGATCCTGTGAAGTATAGCTAAATTATGAAAAATTTTAAAGCCCTTATATAGCTTGAAACCATATAAGGGCTTTAAAAATAATTTTGTTGAAAATGTGGAGTGAGCATGATGATAAATACCGTAAGAAATGTGGCATATAAAGCTTTCGGATTAAGAATAGTAAGCGAAATTCCTCTACCAGAATTACCTCAAATGAGTGAACAGAAGGATATGGCAGATATCACAATTGAAATTGCCGATTTATCTGGACAATGGCGTAAATATACTGCTGAGCAACAACAAAGGTTTGTTGTTGAAGAAAATGTAGTGATGTTTCGGGTCCCTCATACTGCTATATTTTCTATACAAGAAGGAAAAAAAATTATTTTTTCACCTATGCCAGGGGTGGAAGAAGATAAAATACGGCTTTATATTCTTGGAACTTGTATGGGAGCGTTATTAATACAGAGAAAAATACTCCCATTACATGGAAGTGCGATAGCCATTGATGGAAAGGCTTATGCTTTGGTAGGTGATTCAGGGGCTGGAAAATCAACGCTTGCTTCAGCATTTTTGTGTAAAGGATATCAACTTTTAAGTGATGATGTGATTGCTGTGTCTCTTTCATATGAAAATTCTCCACTTGTTATGCCATCTTATCCGCAGCAAAAGTTATGGCAGGAAAGCTTAAATGGGCTTGGAATGGAAACAACACTCTATCGCCCGTTGTTTGAAAGAGAAACGAAGTATGCTGTACCTGTATCTTCCCAATTTTTTGCTGATCCATTGCCTCTCGCAGGTGTGATTGAACTAGTTAAAACGGAGAATGAAAGCATTGAAATTCTTCGAACAGAAGGACTTGAGCGTTTGCACACCTTATTTCGGCATACATTTCGCAACTTTTTAATCCCACGTTTAGGATTGATGGAATGGCATTTTGCAAATTCTGCAAATATGGTAAATAAAATTGATATGTTCCAATTACAACGTCCGACTTCAAGATTTACAGCTCACGAACTTGTGTCTCTCATTTTAAGTTCTTTAAATAAAGGAGGAATATAGATGATTAATGCTCAAAAGATTTCCTTAGAGTGCCAGGTTGTACAAAGTAAAGGAAACATCGTAAGCGATATGGATGGAGAAAAAGTAATGTTGAATGTTCAAAAAGGAAAGTACTACAATTTGGGTGAAATGGGAGGAGAAATATGGGATCTTATTGAAGAGCCAATCACGGTTGCTCGGTTGGTTACTACGTTAATATCCAATTATAATGTAGAACGAATAGAGTGTGAAGAACAAGTTCTTTCCTTTTTAGAACTTTTATTCAAAGAGAATTTAATTCATATTGAAGATTAGTTTTATATCTTTTTACTAGATTTGTTAGGAAGGGATTCATGAACATTGTGAAAAAGTTAAGAATATTTTTATCGTTGAATACGAAAACAAAGCTTTTATTTTTAGAGGCTTTTATTTTTTTAGGATGGGCTCGTGTTCTTAAAAGTATACCATTTTCTAAAGTTGCACCTTCTTTAGGCGATCACATGAATGAAACACCTTTTACTCACATTCAGTTACACAGAGAGGTATTAAAGAATGTGTCTCATGCCATACATATTATGAGCCGTTATACGTTTTGGGAAAGCCAATGCCTTGTTAAGGCGATAGCTGGGATGAAGATGCTCGAGAAACGTCAAATTGAAAGTACTCTTTATTTAGGAACCGCTAAGGATGATAATGAAAAATTGATTGCGCATGCATGGTTACGTAGCGGTCCTTTTTATGTTACTGGATCGGAAGGAATGGAGAAATTTACTGTCGTTGGAAAATTTGCAAAGAGGATAAGCGAGGAAACTACTAAAGGAGAATACAATGAGTAATGATTTTAGTATCGATGTGGAATTTATGTCTAAGGAATTAAAATTCTTGCTTGAAGTTTTGAAATTGAAAGATGACGATGCCATGCCAGTGAACAGCAATAAATGGTTTATAGACATTGATTGGAATAAATTTCTTGAACTAGTAATGCATCATCGCGTCTATTCATTTATTTATTCAAAGGTGAAAAAGATAGATGAAAAATTGATTCCTTCACATGTTGTTCAAACTCTGTATCGATTGTTTAAAAAAAATACGTTTCAAATGCTGCATTTAAGTGCTGAAATGGAACAAGTAAGTAAACTGTTTACCGAAAATGAGATTCGTACCCTTTTTTTAAAAGGACCAGTGCTTGCTTATGATCTTTACGGAGATATCTCTTTGCGGACATCCTGTGATTTGGATATTCTGATTCCTATTCATAAGCTAGAAGAAGCGGAAAGCCTTCTTTTAGAGCAGGGCTACGTGAAAGATGATTATATTCAAACGATATTAAATGACTGGAAATGGAGACATCATCATATAACATTTTTCCATCCTCAAAAGAAAATCAAACTTGAAATTCATTGGAGGCTAAATCCTGGTCCTGGAAAGGAACCAAGTTTTGAGAAACTGTGGGAACAAAAACGAAAAAGCCCGCTTACGAGTTATCCTGTGTACTTATTAGGAAGTGAGGACTTGTTTCTATTTCTTGTTTCTCATGGAGCACGTCATGGATGGTCTAGACTGCGTTGGTTAGTAGATATAAACCAAATGGTAAAGCAAGGGCTCGATTGGAAAGAAGTTAAAAAGTTATTCGAAAAATATCAATGTGGGCATGTAGGAGGACAAGCACTAATTCTATCTGCTGAGCTTTTAAATGCAACAATCCCTGAAGAAATGAAAGTGTTGACAGAACAGAGGCGGTCCAGACAATTGGCGCAAGATGCGCTATTTTATATTAAACAAATGATAAATCTGCATACAGATCCTGTTCCAGATGAAGTAGCTGCGTATCACAGTCGACATTTATTTTCATTAATGTCAAATCGACAAAAGTTTTTATTTATTATGAGTTATCTTTATCCTTATCCCATTGACGCTAAAACGTTACCACTACCTAAACCCCTTCACTTTTTGTATTTTCCTTTACGTCCTTTTTTATGCTTCTGGAGGAAAACAAGGAAACACGCTTTAACATAAGGGGGATAAAAATGAAACATATTTTATATTTTATGAAGCAATTGCAGTCTTTTTCAGGAAGAATTCTTTATGTGAATCTTTTTGGAATGGTTTTGATTAGTTTGCTTGAAGGTATAGGGCTTCTTTTATTAATTCCTATGATAAGCATGAGTGGAATTGTCAATATGGGGGGGGAGGATTCTCCCATTTCGTTTATTTTTAAATTTTTGCAGGAAGTTCCTAAGGCAACTAGTTTATCTTTTATTCTAGGTATATACATTTTAGTAGTCGTTAGTCAAAACCTTTTACAAAGAAATTTAACCATTCGAGATGTGAAAATTCAACAAGGCTTTACTCGGCAGTTAAGATTGGACATTTATAGTGCTATTTTGCAGGTGAAGTGGAGTTTTTTTCTAGAAAAAAGGAAAACTGATCTTATAAATACATTAACTTCAGAATTAGCACGTGTTAGCTATGGGATTAATCTTGTTTTGCAGCTTTTAGCTTCTATCGTTTTTACCTTCATGCAGATTTGCATTGCTTTCTGGTTATCTATTCAAATAACTATATTTGTTTTATTTTGTGGTTTGTTCTTTTCAATCGTTTCTCGTATTTTCATTAAAAAAGCTAGAATACTAGGGAGCAAAACATCTGAGTTAGCACAAAGTTATCTTTCAGGTATAACAGACCATTTTAATGGGATTAAAGATATAAAAAGTAATACTTTAGAAGGATCACAGTTAATATGGTTGCGCTCCTTAACGAGAAAAATGACTGACGAACAAATTGAATACATGGAAATAAGGTCAGCTTCTCAGCTTTTTTATAAAATTTCATTGGCTGTTCTAATTGTAGTTTTTATTTTTTTATCTGTGACGTTGTTTCATGCCCAATCAGAGCAACTATTGTTAATAGTTCTTATTTTCTCTAGACTATGGCCGCGATTTACAAGCATTCAGTCTAACCTAGAACAACTTGCTGCAAGTATTCCCGCTTTTAAGTCTTTAATAGAATTGCAGGAGGAATGCAAGGAAGCAGCGGAATTGCAAGATATAGAACAATGCTATAAATGTGTAAAACCAATGTCTATAGAAAAAGGGATTGAATGCCGGAACGTATATTTCCGTTACAATCAAAAAGAATCCTTATATGCTCTTCAAAATGTTAACTTACAAATTCCATCTAATTGTATGACAGCTATTGTCGGACGTTCGGGTGCTGGAAAAAGTACATTGATTGATATTTTAATGGGACTCATGCAGCCGGAAAAAGGACAAGTATTAATAGATAGTACTCCTCTTACAAGTGATAATTTATTGTCATTAAGAAGGTCCATTAGCTATGTACCGCAGGATCCATTTCTATTTAATGCAAGTATAAGAGAAAATTTGCTAATGATTGAACCGGATGCAAGTGAAGAACAAATTTGGGAGGCGTTGGAGTTTTCAGCAGCAGCTGAATTTGTTAGGAGGCTTCCGCAAGGGCTTGATACACTCATTGGAGATCGTGGAGTTAGGCTTTCTGGAGGAGAACGGCAACGACTTGTGCTAGCGCGGGCTATTTTACGAAAACCTTCGATTCTCGTTTTAGATGAGGCTACTAGTGCTCTAGATACGGAAAATGAAGCGAAAATTCAAGCTGCACTAGAAAGGTTAAAGGGAACGATGACTATTATCGTTATTGCCCATCGGTTATCAACGATTCGCAATGCTGACCAGGTGATTGTATTAGACAAGGGAGAAATCGTTCAAAAAGGGGCATTTCACCAATTAGCAAAAGAAAAAAGAGGTATGTTTAGTAAACTGTTAGGAACTCAAGTAGAAGTTAGTGTCTAAAGATAGGAAGAAATAAAGGTGATTATTAACAGCGGATCTTGACTGAATTAAAAATAAACTAGCGGTACTAGCTGAAGTAGATCGCAACGTCGTTTGCGTAATAATACCAGAAGAGCGTGAAAAAGCAAGTATCGTTGATTTACCAGCTACATTAGCACAAGCACTAAATGAATTAAAATAAAATGAAGTTACTTGCGATGCGTTAGGCGATCATTTACCTGAGCGTTTCATCGAAGCAAAAAAATTGAGTGGGGTATGTTCCGCACGCAAGTTCACCAATGGGAACGCGATCAATATATGACTCTTTACTAAGAGTGAGAGGCCTTGATACTACTGGTATCGGGGCTTTTTTCTTTTTGTGGCTAAATCGATGTTTGAGATGTGAAAAGAAAAACAGCCACAAAACAGCCACAAAAAATCGGAAAAAATTTTTTTACCTAAAACATCATTCATATATGCTTCGAATTCAGCGATGGAATCTTTATTAATCTTGTCACTGATATGTGAATAAACATTCGAAGTGATTTCGATATTTTTATGTCCTAAACGATCCTGGATGTATTTCATACTTAAATTTGGATTTGGAGTGAACCTATAATGATTCGGTTACATGTAATTTCACCAGAAGAAATGAAACAAACATTTGATATTAGCGAACTGTTTGGAATGCAAAAGGAATTGGACAAGCGTATTGGATATAAAGGAAACGACAAATCTAAAAAAAGAAAACTAAACCAAAGCGTTATTTTAACTAAAAGAGCAGTTAGCATCAGCTAACTGCTCGTCAGTTTTAACTTAGTTTTTCAGATGTATCTTTAACTTTATAGTTCTCAGCAGAGTTTACAGTAGCAGAGATTTTTTGCTGTTCATTGCCAGCAACATGCCCATCTATATAAATTTCATGTGTCGCATACTCACCTGACAAACTAATCTTATCAATTACAATATCAACATTCTTTTCTTTTTTAAAGTGTTCGATAGTTGCTTTTTTAGCTGTTTCTTCTGTTTTGGGCCATGCCCCTTGACTAAATTCTTTTGGCATACCGCGATCTATGACGCAATACATCCATATAGCTGGGACCAGAATTATAATACTACAAAATACAAATAAAGGATGTAATAAGATTCTTTTCATTAAAGTTCACCTTTCAAATTTGTTTTACTATTTTAGTTTCAATATTAACACTTTGTATTCTATAGTTCGGGAAACGTTTTTACTATTGCAAAAGGTGATGATAGTATTACAAATTTGTAAGGTTTTTAGAAAAAGTTAGTCAAATGAATACTTAATAAAATAGTTATCTTGTAGAGAAGGAGAATGAAAGATGAAAGATTACTATTTAGTAAAGTTGAACCATTTGTTTGTAAATGATGCTGCATTAGAAGATATGCATAATCCGTTTGATGTAATTGAGCTTACTGGTGCAAAGCAATTTGCTCATAAATTCGAAAGTGAACAAAGTGCAGGAAATGTAACAAGAAAGATAAATGGCCAAGTAATAATGGTTAAAGTGACAGTGCAAGAGGAAGAAACGTATCTGAATTAATTTGAACAAAAACGCTATTTTAAACACAAGAACAGTTAACATATGTTAACTGTTCAATTACTTGGAAAACAAAAATTAGATATGGTGTTCAAAATGATTCGTACGAATTAATGGAACTGCTGTAGAGAAACTAATAAATCTTTATGAATGCGTAATAATGTTTGAATATCTTCTTCCTGAAGTTGTTCTAGTGCTAGTGCCATCGCTTTATAGGAAGTAGAGTTTTCAATGGATTTCTTTGATACCTCTTGACCTTTTGTTGTTACTTTTAATTTTATTTCTCTACGATCTTCTTGTGATTGTTTTCGCTCGATTAATCCTAGATTAACTAACTCATCTACATTTACACTCACTGTACTTTTAGGAGCTGAAAGACGTTCTGAAATGTCTTTAAGGGTAATATTAGGAATTGCATAAATTGTGTTTAAGATACCCATTTGTTGTACAGTTAATCCTAAACTGGAGGCGTTTTGATGTGTGAATTTTATAATTTCTTTGTTTATTGTTACAAAGGATTGGACAACTTCTCCTACTTGTTTGAAACTTTGATTTTTTACACTCATATTATTAATTTCCTTTCTTTTTAGCGATGTTCATAACGGAATGATTCATAATTGAACTATTTTACTATGAATCAATTCGAGGGAGAAGTCAATAAATGCTATCGATAGAAGGCCTGATAAAAATTTCATTTTGTAGTAAAGGGGAATGGATAATGGGTACTTATTGGGAAAATGCAGTTAAAGAGTTTTTCAAGAAACAAGAGCAGGAGAGAAATAAAAGAGCAGCTAGCAAAAGCTAACTGCTCTCAATGGAAAAGTAGGCTCAAAGATGCAATACATGGAGTTGTCTGTTTGTAGTATGTGCAGGTTGTGGAAAAGTATGCGGATGGAAGTATCAATTCAATAAGAAAAGACACTCAAATTGAGTGCCTTCTCTTAGCATCAGCAGCCAAATCCACCTCCAAAACAACTACAACCGATTATGATTAATAAGATAAATAACACAATCAGTAAGGCGAAGCCGCCGCCGAAGCCACCACAACCAGCAAAACCCATGACCTATTCCTCCTTTTGGTGAGGAAACAAACTATGAGGGCTGTCGTTATAGATATTCCAGCGGATTTACATTACATTATGTGGTGTGGAGCTAAAGAGTGCATGTATGTTGTCAATAAAAAATAGGCTTTTTAAACAAAATAATCCTTTTGTACATCAGGAGTTAAGTGTGATGCAAAGAGAGTAAGATAACGTGTTCATTGATTGGAAATCTTTTGTAGGATATTCTAAATGTAGAAATGCAGGAGGAATATCCTCTAAAGGAGAGTAATTACTTTATGTTAGGAAAATGGATGAATAAAGTAAGAGAACCTAAATGTATACACAAATATAAATTCATTAAAACTCAGGATAGTGAAAATTTTAAAACAGGGCAGATGAGGATAGCTAGTTTTTATAAGTGTGAAAAGTGTGGAAAAGAAAAGATTGAATATAAATATAACAGTGATATAAATAGTGACTTTTGGGATATATAAAATAATTTGTTTAATGAAACGGAGATTTAATAATGGGAAAGAGCAACGAGATAAAGGAGCAAGACGTGAACGTGAATTTGCAAGTTTGATAGGAGGTTCTTGTGTGCCGCTCTCTGGTGCGATGAACGGGAACAGCCCGATGCATTAGCGATCAAGGCGGATAGAAAACTGTGGTTGATGGTTATGCCGTTGGATACATTTCTGAAGATGGTGAAATAGATCTTTTAATGAGAAGGTGAGGAATCAATAAGAAAGATTAAGCCCCTGTTGTTAAATGAAAGTGCTATAAAAGAAAATGTTCTTAATGCAATAGAAACGTATAGGAAATTTATAAAGAATGTGAACAAAACGAAAGAAAGAATTGATTATATAAATTACATGAATGGAGCGTTGTAAAGATTAGATAGTGAAGGTGACAAAAAATATACAAGAATACATGTTGAAAGACAAGGTAAATAGATTTCGAATTTTAGGAGAGCTCAATATATCAGAAGGAAGCGATTACAAAGTAAGAAATGAAGCTTTTGGTAATTTTGTCTACGCTTTTGGCATAGCTGTAGAGGAGGAAGACCGCTTATTTTAGCGTTTTTTTATGAAATTTTAAAAAAATATTTATTATTTTTATTTAGGTATATAATGGGAATAGCAAAATTGGTAGGAGGATATTGAAAATGGGATTTAGTTGGAATCTTGATTTACCGTTGATACTTCCTCATAACTTTAACAAGGTTCACATAATGTACACAAATTTACTATTTGCACTATGATAATATAGAAATTGTAAGCCGTTGGTAAATAATGTATCATTATGACCTGTTTTTACATGTCTATCGGCTGATCCAAAATATGAGTTATGTAAAAATATTATTTTAGAACGTAACGGAGATGATAAAATATGACGACCTGGTTTATACTTTCGTTGATTCTTTTTTTTGCTATTAAATTAATAGTGACGAGTCTTCCAACCTCTGTTGTGGAATCGTTTGTCAGCAAATTTGAATTGCATCCAAAACTTAATGAAGCTGCTGTCACCGTAACCATCGACGGAAAACGCTTAGAAGGTGAAGATAAAATTCAAGTTATTAATCATTTTAACGAAGCGTTATATTTAGAGAAATATTATTTTCCTCCACAGAGCAGCGGGACTCCATTGGTCATTGATGCTAAGAGGGGCAAAAAAGATGTTAGGTTTTCTATATACAGTTACAACGATCACGTTGATGTGTTCAAACAGAACAAGAAGAAAGTAGTTGCGTATAGCCTACGTTCCGATAGCCTTCAAAAAAGTCCTATGTTAGTAACGGGAGATGTAGTTTAAAAGGATCGTCAAAGACGGTCCTTTTTAAATAGAAATTTTATTTTCTTTGTTTTGAAGTATTAAACATTTTTGGAAGAGTTACAAAGCGTGCGCCTTTAGATGTAAGGTCAGGAATAAATCGGTCAAGGGCATTTACAGAACCTTGTAGTTTCCCACCTGGTGCAGAGTGTTGCAAGAGAATACTTCCAGGGAAAGTATTCCCTAATACTTTGTTGGTAATTTCCTCAGCGTTTAACCCTTTCCAATCTAATGTATCGACACTCCATTGAATAATCATAAAGTTTTGTTCAGTAGCCCACTTAACTTGATCTTCATTTATAATGCCATAAGGCGGACGGATTAGTTTCGGAGAATATCCTATTAGTTTTTGTAATATGTTTTCTGTTTTTATAATTTGTTCATGATATTGCTCATCACTTATTTTTGCTAAGTTAGGGTGGTTATAAGTATGATTCCCCACGATGTGTCCCTCGTTAACAATTCGTTTTACAACTTCAGGATATCTTTCGGCATTTTCACCTAGCAAAAAAAATGTAGCTTTTACACTATGTTTTTTTAATTTGTCTAACACTTGTGGAGTATATAAGAGATCGGGACCGTCATCAAACGTGAGAGCCACCTCGGATTTATTATAAGGTCCTGCAAAAGCGTATGCATATTTTTCAACCCAGGGAAAAGGAGTCCATGATCCTCTCGTTGCTTCTTCCTTAGATTGAACCTGAAAAGGAAACGGGGCTTGTGATGAAGTAGGAACTGATTTCATATAATCTAAAGTATAAAATGGATTTTGAATTGATGGATATGAAATTTTTGAAGGAAGAAAACAACGTGAAATATGATTGTAGGGAGTGCCCTGATAGGGAAATACCAATTTGGGTGGATAAAAAGAATACATGATTGAAATACCTCCTTAGAAAAGATAGAAATCTCTCTAAAATTTTTATATGCCAATGATTACAGTTTGGTTAAGGAAGAAAAAAGTGTGAGTAGTTTGTTTTTCACCCGTATTAACGGGTGGTAAGATCTATATCTCAATGGGGCGGGAGAGATAAAGAAACCCTCTTCTACCTAATTTTTACTTTATTTTATAAAAATTGGAATAGTACCTTGTAATATTCAGTACTGAATGGTATATTATGGTTAATCGAGTACCTTGTATTAAATAGTACTGAATGGGAAGGAGGGTGCCTTTGAACGTTCAATTTAAAAAAGGGGTATTGGAGCTTTGTGTTCTTGCGCTTGTAAGGAAACGAGATTGCTATGGCTATGAATTAGTTCAGCAAATTTCAAATAAGTTTTTAATATCAGAAGGATCAGTGTACCCATTGTTACGTCGGCTAACGAATGAAGGATATTTTCAGACATATTTAAAGGAATCATCGGAAGGGCCTCCGCGGAAATATTATCAGTTAACAAATCAAGGTGCAGAGCAACTCTATGCGCTTGTGACAGAATGGCGTGATTTTGCAAGGGGAGTACAAGAAATTATTGAAGAGGTGTAGCAAATGACTAAAGAACAATTTCTTCATGAATTATCAGAACACCTTAGAAAACTGCCAGAAGAAGAACGAAACGATATTTTATATGATTACGAGGAACATTTTCAATTTGGAATAGAAGAAGGAAAAACAGAAGTGGAAATTATAAAAGCGCTTGGTTCACCTAAAACAATTGCTAAGGAAACGTTAGCGTCCCATCGTTTAGAGCAGGTGAAGCATAATCCAACTTTTTCTAATGTAACAAGAGCGATTGTAGCAATCATTGGACTTAGCTTTCTAAATTTGGTTATTGTGGTAGCTCCGTTAATAACGATCGGAAGTCTTATTTTAACACTTTGGACAGTTAGTGCTGTATTTGTTTTATCACCTTTACTTTTACTAACAAAAATTATTTTTGCTCAAATTTTTATTTTATCTGATGTATTTGCTTCTATTGTACTCTTCGGTATTGGTTTACTTTTAGGGATTGGTGCGTATTATTGTACAATTTGGTTTAAAACGCTTTTTGTCAAATACGCCAATTGGAATTTGAAAGTAATTAAAGGGGAGTAGATGAGATGAGGAAAATTGTATTCATAGCATTTGTTTGTATTGCGATTGGAGGAATTGGGTTATTTTTTACAGGATCAGCCTTTTTTATGAAATCTGTGACTGGGTCAGCAGAAACAAAGGAATTGGAACAGAAACAATTTAAAAATGAGCAAATTAAAAACATCAATGTTGACAGAGATGTAGGAGATGTTGTGATTGAAAAAGGAAAAACTGATTCATTTGAAGTTCGGTATAGCGGTGATCAGGAAAAACGAAAGTTAGACATAAATGAGAACGGTGAAACGTTACAAGTGGAAGTGAAAACAAAAACGAAACATATATTTGACTTTTCTTTTTCACCATTTGGTTTTAAAAATGAAAGCTTAACGGTTATTGTACCTGAACGCGTGTACAATAAAATTGAATTAGAGACAGGAGCAGGAAAGATCCAAGTACAAGATATTCAAAGTGAAGATATATCTGCACATACAGCAGCAGGGAATGTGGAAATGAAGCAAATGAAGGCGCAGAAGATAAAAACTTCATCTAGCGCGGGAAAGATTGTTCTTCAGAAAGTAGAAGGGAAAGTGCGTGCAGAGACGGCAGCAGGAAGTGTAGAGGTAACACAGCACAACCCGCAATATAGTATTGAAGCGGAGTCAGCAGCAGGAGATGTAAATATTCAGCTGCAGGAAATGCCGAAAGATGCCGTTGTAAAGGGCTCTTCTCATGCAGGAAATGTAAAGATTTTTGGGAAAGAAAATAAAGAAGTTACTTTAGGGAACGGAAAGGTACAGATTAGCGGAGAAACAGCAGCAGGATCTGTAAAAATCGAGACGGATTAAAAACAGACCAGCTCAGCTGGTCTGTTTTTAATGTAAATGACGATAGACACCAATTACTTTTCCGATAACAGAAACGTTATCTAAAATAATAGGTTCTAAAGAAGAGTTTTCTGGTTGCAAGCGGAAATGATCTTTTTCTTTGTAAAAACGTTTTACCGTAGCTTCATTGTCTTCTGTTAAAGCGACAACGATTTCACCATTATAAGCAGATTGTTGCTGGCGAACAACAACTAAGTCTCCATCAAAAATACCTGCTTCAATCATACTGTCTCCGGAAATGCGCAACATAAATACTTGATCTGAGCCAGAAACGAGGTTTGCCGGAAGTGGAAAATGTTCTTCTACACTTTCAACTGCTGTAATTGGTGAACCAGCTGTAACTTTTCCGACAATCGGTACGTGAATGACTGGTTGTGTATCCGTTTCGATGCTATCGTTTCCTAAAATTTCAATAGCTCTCGGTTTTGTTGGATCGCGGCGAATGTATCCTTTTTCCTCTAAGCGAGATAAATGTCCGTGCACAGTAGAGCTAGAAGCAAGACCGACTGCTTGACCGATTTCACGTACGGAAGGCGGATAACCTTTTTCTTGTACTTTTTGTTTAATAAAGTCGAGAATGTCTTGCTGTCGTTTCGTTAACTTCTCCATGTTTTTCACACCTCGTTTTCTTTAAATTTTCTTACTTGTATTATAACATGCGAAAAAATATTCTACAAACATAAGTTCGAAAACATCCTCAGTTTGTGATACACTATGATGTAAAAAGTGAGATAGAGAAGAGGGTATGAAATGAATGCGATTATTTATGCACGTGTGAGTACGACGAAAGAAGCGCAAGAAACATCACTAACACGCCAAAAGGATGAATTATTGCATTTAGCTAAGCAGTATCAAATGAATATCGTAAGAGTAGTAGAAGAGAAAGCGAGTGGGTATAACATAGAACGAGATGGTATTTTAGAAGTGTTAGATACTATTCGCGATGAACATGTTGATGTACTTCTTATTCAAGATGAAACACGTCTTGGGAGAGGGAATGCGAAAATTGCTTTAATGCATTGTTTACATAAAGAAGGAGTAAAAGTATATACACATGCACATAATGGTGAGCTACAGCTTTCTGACTCAGATTCAATGGTACTTGATATTATTGGTATCGTAGAAGAATACCAGAGAAAGATTCATAATTTAAAGATTAAACGTGGAATGAAGCGAGCGGTAGAAAATGGATTTCGTCCAGAGAAAAATTTAAAGAATCGTCATTTAAGCACAGGTCGGGAGAAAAAAGAAGTACCTATCGAAGAGATTGTTCGTCTGCGCCGCAATGAATTAACATTTGAAGAAATTGCAGCAACGCTCCGTGGTTTTGGTCACGATGTATCAAAAGCGACTGTACATCGTCGGTATGTAGAGTATACGAAGCAATTGCTTGATAAACAAGAGTAACTATTGTATGATAATAATCAGTTTTTAGTAGAAAGGGGATTCGAGATGCTAAGTCACGAACTCATTGAACGCATTAATTTCTTAGCGAAAAAAGCAAAAACAGAAGGTTTAACGGAAGAAGAGCAACGTGAGCGTCAATCGCTCCGTGAACAATATTTAAAAGGATTTCGTCAAAATATGTTAAACGAATTGAAATCAATCAAAGTCGTTAACGAAGAAGGTAAAGACGTTACGCCGAAGAAGTTAAAAGAATTAAAAAAACAAGATAAAGCAAAGTTAAATTAAAAGATGGGCGCAGCCCATCTTTTTTAAGTTTGATAGGAAAATTCATTATTTAACAACTTTCCAATTATGATTAGTCATCGCTTCGATTGTTTTTCGTTCTAATATGTAATTTGCAATGAGCTCAGACATATCAATTGGTATATCTTTTATAATGGTCTTATTTTGATACATTACGTAATTTCCGCCACCACTTGCACGATAATTGTTCATGACAACGTCATACTCTTGATGCAAGTGAATAGGAGACCCTTCATATTGTAGGGAAACGACTCTTTCCCCAACTGGTTTTGAAATGTTTAATATGTATGAAATTCCTTCCCACATATCGTAATTATAATGCTGTGGTTTTGGTTTGATATATGCAGGGTTTACAATGATATTTCCATCTGTATCTAACGAGAAATATTCGGCAGATAGCTCAAGGGCCTCTTTTATATCTTTTCCTGTAACACGAATGACTTTTAGGGTATTGGGATAAATATAATTCGAAACAATATCTCTCATTGTAATGCGGTTTGGAAAGCCGGAAGATTCATTATGAAACAAGCTTGTACAAGAAATATTCACTCCAGCTACATCCATCTGTACTTTATTTATAAATTCGATGAAGGGATGATCTTGCAAACGAGTTTGCATCGCATCGCGAATCAGCATATCACCAATAATAGTACCAATGGGTTGATCTAACCAATGCTGAGTTTGGTTTTCGTATGCAGATGCCAGTGAAAGTACCATTTCGTCTGCTGGAACATTTTCCGCAGATAACAATTCAGAATAACATTCCTCAACAATCCACTCGGTATTATCCTTTTTTAAGGAGACGTGTACTTTTCCTAATGATTTCCCATTGCTGCCCGCCTGTAAGACGGTTACTCCATTTATTTTTGTATGAGCAATATAGCGATGTTGGTGTCCTGTTAACAATACATCGATTCCTTCTATTTCTTGACATATTGCATATCCTTGATTTTCCCCAGTTAAAACTTCTGTTGGCTCTCCAGTTTGCAAATCTCGTTCAAACCCTCCGTGATATGACACAATAAGTAAATGAGGTTGTTCCCGTTTACGAATATAAGAAATCCACTTTTTTGTTGATTTTAATGCATCTTCAAAAGTTAAATTTTCAATATGTTGTGGTTGTTCCCAGTTTGGGATGTAGTGAGTTGTAACCCCTAGTATCGCAACTTTTATATCAGGATGTATATGTTTAATGATATAGGGTTTTCCAAAGTAGGGCTCCATTGTTTTTTTATCTAAAATATTAGCAGCTAGGTAGGGCATTTTTGCATTTGTAATTGCTTTGTTTAATACGTCCATTCCATAATTGAATTCATGATTGCCAATAATTGCTGCATCATAGCCGATATGATTGGCAATGATAGACATTGGATGTTCTTCATGCTGTATATATTTGGCGTAGTAATAAGTAAACGGAGTTCCTTGTATGAAATCACCGTTATCGATCAAGATTACATGTTTATTTTGAGTACGTTCTTGCGCAATACGTGTTGCAAGTTTTGCTAATCCGAATTCTGCTTTTTCGTTATTTTGATAGTGAATAGGGTAAACCGTACCGTGTACATCACTTGTTAGTAAGATAGTTATATTTACTACATGATTCAGATTCAATAGTATCAACCTTCTTTATTGTTATCTTATGATAAATCATAACAAATAATTTTAATAAAATATTTATGGTTATTATTGATTTCATTTTTAATTCAATTCGCAAATAGAGTGTATAAATAATTTGTATCCTACTTGAAAAACGTCTTCTATTTTGGGTTAATAACTGAATAGAAAACGTTTTTTATATTTTTTAACTTTTTGTGTTGACTCTAACGTTACGTCATACTTTATCGTATGTACTAAGGGAGGGCAAAATGATGACAATGAAAGTAAAAGAAGTAGCAGATTTAGTTGGTATTAGTGTGCGCACACTACATCACTATGATGAAATTGGGTTATTAACTCCTGAGGAGATGACCGAATCTGGTTATCGCCTTTATTCCAACGATAATTTAGAGACATTGCAACAAATCCTGTTTTTTAAAGAACTTGGCTTCCCTTTAAAGAAAATTAAAGAAATTATCAATGATCCTTCATTTAATCGAGAAGAGGCACTTGTTTTGCACCGTAAAATGCTGCTTGAGAAGCGCTCTAGACTAGATAAAGTGATTGCGACGATTGATAAGACGATTCAACATTCGAGAGGAGAAATTCAAATGACGAACAAAGAAAAATTTGAAGGGTTTGATTTTAGTCAAAACCCATATGAGCAAGAAGCACGTGAAAAATGGGGAAATGAAGCTGTTGACAAGGCAAATAAAACAGCAGCAAACATGACGAGAGAAAAACAAGAAGAATATAATACGATTTATAGGAAACTTGCAGCACTTCGTAATGACTCACCTGAATCAGAGCAGGCTCAAAAAGCAATTAAAGAATGGTATGACTATTTGCAGAACTTTGGTCATTATTCATTAGATGCCTTTAAAGGTCTAGGGAAAATGTATGTTGATGATGAACGTTTTACAAAAAATATTGATCAATTCGGTGAAGGTTTGGCGGAGTTTATGCGTGATGCGATGGCAGTGTATGCAGATCGTAATAAGAAGTAAAATGTATGTATACAATTTTAAAGGTCCTATTCTCCATTTGGAAGAATAGGACCTTTTGTTTATGAGATAAGAAAAAGTTGGTTTTTATATTAGGAAATGTAGTGTGGTTATCAATTGTAATCAAAATACGATATTTTAAATCATAATTGAACTACCCCCACCTAAAATCCTAACGGATTTTTGAGGAAGGAGATTCCCCAAAAGGACAACTAAGACAAAATGCTTAGCAGACCATACCCATTCAACAAGGTATGGTTTTTCTGCTTTCAAACTTAGACAAACCTTTTACTTCCAAGTCTGTAAGAGCCCCTGGAGGAAAAAGTTCGTTCACAGAACGAATCTTGTTATGGTTCGAAAGCTCCATCTGATAGAATGTGTGAACACGCAAATCAGACAGGATGCCAGACAGCCACTTCCATTGCGCCCAATGATGCAGACCTACCATCTTCTCCGGTAATAGTGAATACAAAATTGGTGGAAGTTTTTCTTTAAATCCCATTGCTCTTCTAGCAATGACATAAGAAGCTGTTTGGTGAATGCTGATACCAAAACGTTTCATATATTTGATTTTACCGATTTGAGAAGTGTACGCTGGATTTACCTCAAATACTGCTACACCCATCTTCTCAGCACGGCCTTTAATAGCTAAAATCATCTTTTTATAAGCAAACATGCTCATCATCATGTTTGCTTTTTTGTTACCATAAGGGTTCTTAACCTTTGCTTTTGTTGTGTTTAATTTTTCTACAACAATCGGTTTGTTTGCTTTTACAGCAATATCAACTAATGCAATGGCTTCTGCTTCAATAATTTTAGTAATTTGTTCTGATGTTTTACTTAAAATATCAAAGGATAATACGCCCGTTTTTATGAGTTGTCCTTGTTTATTGATGTTTGACCAAGCAAAGTGGTCAAAATTACAATCTACTCCAATAACACCATCGGATTTGCTGAAGTTTTTATTTTGCTTCTCTTCAATATCTATTAAACATTTAAAAATGTAGTAATCCCCGTGGTCTTCAATTGCCCAACTGATTGGTTTTCCTGCATTCTTTTTATCTTTGCAATTCCATTGGTTTTGAACAGCTAGAGTCACTTGTTCTTGTCCATACGGAAATGTAAGGTTCGGAATTTCAACTGCAACACCGTTTGGGGTTGTAAAGTGTAAAGATTGTGATTCTGTATTGTATGTAAATACAAAGTTTCCTGATTTCGCGTCTTTTCGGCCTGAAATCAACATTTGATTGTAACGAGCCTGTTCAAAATCCTGAACCCAAAGTGTATGATTTTGAACATAAGTATCTACAGTATGTTGTGCTTTGAATCGTTTTTTACTCCCAAATACAACAGAAGAAACTTTGTTTTTTAAACTATGAAGTAGTTTTTGTAGTCTATCCAGCCGAAATTCCAGGCTACCTAAACGAGAACGAAGTGTTTGAATACGTACATTTAAATATTCATGCTCAAATTGATAGGCATGATAGTAAATATCTGTTCTCTTTTTAAATTGCACAACAAAATATCGTCCCATTTGTTGTTCTTTGGACGTTTTATTGAACTTTGGTTTTCCTTTGATAAAAGATGTTTTAATTTTATTCAGCACTGTCAAATCTGACTTGGTTTTCTTAATCTTCTTTTTTACAGCATTAATCTGTTCGTTTTTATTTTCGATATACAATTTCTTCAATTCTGTCTGAGAAGAAGACAGTGCATTGGCTTCCTGCACAGCACTATTTGCATAATAGTCATTCAGACTAAATCGTGATTTTATAGTAATTTGCATACTATCAGAACGTCTGGAGGTGCCAGAACGTTTCTCTAACACTTGCGTTTGAAAAGTAAAATGCTTCGCACGATTAAATACGAAAAGAGCATGTCCAATAGCTTCAACATACTTCGGATTCAGTGCATTCTTATAGATACGAATTGAAAAATATGCTTTTTTCATTGAACACGCTCCCTTCTTGTTTTGTATACACAAAGTATACCAAAAAGGAACATATGTTTCTATTTATATGTTTAAAAAAACAAAAATGCGATTCATCCCCCACCTATCGGCTTCGCGCTTGAGGTGGGGGTCTTCTCGCCAGATATGATAAAAAATGCGGGAAAAAATATGTGTATCATTTCGGATGCAATGTTTAAAGATAATGAGGGGTTGTATGTAATTATTGATTAGTGACAAGCAATAAAGAATCCAAGGGTTTAAGAAAGGTTTGGACATAAGAGTATAGCAAATATACATTGTGAATTTTAGTGCGTTTTTTGAACAAATACGAAAAAACATCAACATATTTGTCCGTACATGTTGTATAATCTTGCAAGGAAAGATATCATATAGATGTGTAAAACGAAAACGTTTTCTACTATAAACGAAGGGAAGAATAGCATGTCACATTCAATCGAACAACTTTCTATCAACACGATTCGCACATTATCCATTGATGCGATTGAAAAAGCAAACTCTGGTCACCCAGGAATGCCAATGGGTGCAGCACCAATGGCGTATACAGTATGGACGCAATTTATGAAACATAATCCAAATAACCCAACGTGGTTTAACCGTGATCGTTTCGTATTATCTGCAGGTCATGGTTCAATGTTATTATACAGCTTACTTCATCTATCTGGTTATGATGTAACAATGGATGATTTAAAGAATTTCCGCCAATGGGGAAGCAAAACACCAGGTCATCCTGAGTTCGGTCATACACCAGGTGTAGACGCAACAACAGGTCCACTTGGACAAGGTATTGCAACAGCTGTTGGTATGGCAATGGCTGAAAGACATTTAGCAGCAAAGTACAACCGTGATGAGTATAACGTCGTTGATCATTATACATACGCAATTTGTGGTGACGGAGATTTAATGGAAGGCGTTTCTGCTGAAGCATCTTCATTAGCGGCTCATTTAGGATTAGGTCGTCTTGTTGTGTTATATGATTCTAACGATATTTCATTAGACGGCGATTTAAATCGTTCTTTCTCTGAAAGCGTAGAAGATCGTTATAAAGCATATGGTTGGCAAGTAATCCGCGTTGAAGATGGAAACGATATCGGAGCGATTACGAAAGCGCTTGAAGAAGCAAGGTCTGACGAAAAACGTCCAACATTAATCGAAGTAAGAACAACAATTGGATTCGGTTCACCAAACAAATCTGGAAAATCAGCTTCACATGGTTCTCCGCTAGGCGTAGAAGAAACGAAATTAACAAAAGAAGCATATACTTGGGCATTTGAACAGGACTTCCATGTACCAGAAGAAGTGTATGAAAACTTCCGTAAAACAGTACAAGATGCTGGACAAACAACAGAAGCTGAGTGGAACGCAATGCTTGATGGTTATGCAAAAGCATATCCAGAATTAGCAACTGAACTGCAAACAGCAATGAAAGGTCTTCTTCCAGAAGGTTGGGATAAGAACTTACCAACATACGAAATCGGTTCAAAAACAGCAACTCGTTCATCTTCAGGACAAATTATTAATGCAATTGCTGAATCTGTACCATCATTCTTTGGTGGATCTGCAGACCTTGCTGGTTCTAACAAAACATACATGAACAAAGAAAAAGACTTCACAAGAGAAGACTACAGCGGTAAAAATATTTGGTACGGTGTACGTGAGTTTGCAATGGGTGCAGCAATGAACGGTATTGCACTTCATGGCGGTTTAAAAACTTACGGTGGTACGTTCTTCGTATTCTCTGACTACTTACGTCCAGCAATTCGTCTTGCTGCGTTAATGCAACTGCCAGTAACATATGTGTTCACACATGATAGTATCGCAGTTGGAGAAGATGGACCAACGCATGAGCCAGTTGAACAGCTTGCAGCTCTTCGTGCAATGCCAAACGTATCTGTTATTCGTCCCGCTGATGGTAACGAATCTGTTGCAGCTTGGAAGTTAGCGTTAGAATCTACAAAAACACCAACAGCATTAATCTTAACTCGTCAAGATCTTCCAACATTAGAAGGTGCTAAAGACGATACGTATGAAAAAGTTGCGAAAGGTGCATACGTAGTTTCTGCAAGCAAAAAAGAAACTGCTGATGTAATCTTACTTGCAACTGGATCTGAAGTAAGCTTAGCGATTGAAGCGCAAACAGCATTAGCACAAGAAGGTGTTGACGCAACTGTTGTCAGCATGCCGTCTATGGACCGCTTTGATGCACAATCTGCTGAATATAAAGAATCTGTATTACCAAAAGCAGTAACAAAACGTTTCGCAATTGAAATGGGTGCTACATTCGGATGGCATCGTTACGTTGGTCTTGAAGGAGATGTACTAGGTATCGATACATTCGGTGCTTCTGCTCCTGGTGAAAAGATTATGGCAGAATACGGATTCACTGTAGAAAACGTTGTTCGCAAAGTAAAAGAAATGCTTTAATGATTTTGGAAAAATCTCTCCGGCATGGAGGGATTTTTCTATATAAAAGGGTTTATCCCGCTGCTCAGGAGCAGTAAAACTCTAATTGGTGAGAATTTTCTATCAGTAGGGGGGAGAAAATCCCGGTTGATGGAAGTGTCACTTTATTCGACAGAAAAAGTTTTTTCTTTCTCCGCAGTCAGACAATCATTGCATATTTGTTTCTATATAATGAAAAGAAATGAAGTTGTCCAATGCGGGAGGGAAAGTATGAGAACGTATGAACTGTACTTAATTCAAGAAGATGTTACGAAGTCGTATTTCGGTCGTGAGTTTTTATTGTTTGATTTGTTTGCTCGTTTTGCACAGTCTCGTTCCCTTTCAGAAAAGAAAGTGTTGTATAAACAAATGAAGTATATTACATTGCCCTTACAAGTAATGAAATTACATCATAAAATGGAACAGGCACTGCGAACATACGGGAAATATGAAAGCAATGAGCATACGCATATTATATCTAATGAAAATATGTATGGGGAAGTGAGTATTAAGCCGCAGTATATTCGAATGCATACTTCCGAAAATGTTGAAATAGAAACAGCTATTTTTGAAGTACTTAGAAAATGTGAATTAACATTTCTCGCGATGGATTATGAGAGTAAACAATACGGATGGTTAAATCCTCTCAAACAAGTGCGTACTTATATATAAAAAATGTCGAATACAATCTTGTCTTATTGAAAAGGTTTTAGTACACTGTAAGGTAGACAACATGAAGGAGGAAAATATATGTCAATTTGGGTAGTTGTTCTAGTGGGCGTATTAGCACTAGTAGCAGGCGTTGCGTTAGGGTTTTTCATCGCACGCAAATATATGATGAACTATTTACAAAAAAATCCACCAATTAATGAACAAATGTTAAAAATGATGATGATGCAAATGGGACAAAAACCATCCCAAAAGAAAATCAATCAAATGATGAGCGCAATGAATAAACAACAACTGAAATAAGCGCTAAAAAAGGCACTCGATAGGAGTGCCTTTTTTTTGCTTTTTTAAAATGTTTTAAACTTTAAAAAATTCAGTAATTTTGATAAACTGAAAACATCGCTCATTTGGGATAGGAGGTATATAATGAAAGTTTTTTTAGACTTGGCATGGTTTTTTAAGCAAGAGAAACGAGCGTACATAACTGGTATTTTTTTATTGTTTGGCGTTGCTCTTCTTGAGCTTGTGCCACCAAAAGTGATCGGCATCGTTGTTGATGAAATTAGCAATCATTCATTAACAGCTGAGAAGCTATTACAATGGGCAGGAATTTTAATTGGTGCTGGGGTGACGATGTATATTTTGCGTTATGTGTGGCGCATAATGATTTTCGGTTCTTCTTTAAAGTTAGCCCGTCAATTACGTCAAAAACTGTATAAGCACTTTACTAATATGAGCCCATCATTCTACCAAAAGCATCGTACCGGTGATTTAATGGCACACGCAACAAATGATATTCAAGCAGTTCAACAAACAGCTGGTTCTGGGGTGTTAACATTTGTAGACTCATTAGCGGTGGGCGGATGTGTTCTTGCTGCGATGGGGTTTACGATTAGTTGGAAGTTAACATTACTCAGTTTAATTCCAATGCCAATCGTAGCGATTGCGACAAACTATTATGGAACGTTGTTACATCGTCGTTTTCATAAAGCGCAGCAGGCTTTTTCAGAAATCAATGATAAAGTTCAGGAAAGTATGAGTGGAATGAAAGTAATTCGTTCACTTGGTCAAGAAAAAGAAGATTTACAAGCATTTCGCGATAAATCGGAAGATGTAGTACAGAAAAATATTCTTGTTGCCCGTATTGATTCATTATTTGACCCAACAATTTCTTTAATTGTAGGTTTTTCTTTCTTAATTGCAGTGTGTTATGGCTCTGTATTGGTTGTTCGTGGTGAGCTTACGATAGGAGAACTTATTACGTTTACTTCTTATTTAGGAACGCTCGTATGGCCAATGTTAGCGTTTGGCTGGCTATTTAATATTATGGAACGTGGGCGTGCTTCTTATGATCGTATTCAAAAATTATTCATGCAAGTATCAGATGTTGTGAATAGAGAAGAGGCAAGCGAAGAAGTAGCAAGTGGTAATATCGAGTTTGATATTGATGCATTCTCGTACAAGAAAAATGAAGTGATAAATCTACAAGGAATTCATTTTTCTTTACAAAAAGGGGAAACTTTAGGGATTGTAGGACGTACTGGAGCAGGAAAAACAACATTATTAAAGTGTTTAATTCGAGAATATGATCATTTTGATGGAGCGGTACGAGTTGGAGAAACCGATATTCGAGATATGACGTTACATGCTATTCGTTCCGCTATTTCGTATGTACCACAAGATCATTTCTTATTTTCTGCAAATATAGGAGAAAATATCGCGTTTGGAAAACCGGATGCTACCTATAAAGATATTGCACATGCAGCTACTATTGCATGTATTCATGAGGATATTACGAAATTCCCAGAAGGGTATGAAACAGTGGTTGGTGAACGCGGCGTTTCTTTATCAGGTGGCCAAAAACAGCGTATTTCGATTGCGCGTGCATTATTAACAAATGCTGAAATATTAATTTTAGATGACTGTTTATCAGCAGTAGATGCAAAAACAGAAGAAACGATTTTAGCGGCATTAAAGCGTGAACGTAAAAATAAAACGACTATTATTACAGCGCACCGCCTAAGTGCTATTCAGCATGCAAATTTAATTCTCGTTATTGACGATGGGAAGATTGTACAGCGTGGCACGCACGAAAGTTTGATGCAACAAGACGGCTGGTATAAAGACATGTATGAAAGTCAACAATTAGAAGCACTAGTTGAGAAAGGAGGGGTATAATGAACGAGAAAAAACGAAGCGATCTATGGCGTCTATTGTCCTATATGAAGCCATATAAAAAACTGCTGACACTAGCGTTTTTATTTTTAGTTGGTGCAACTGTAGCGGAAATGATGGGTCCTTTTTTAATTAAGGAATTTATTGATGAACATTTAGTTCCGAGGAATTTTGAGCAAAATGTATTAGTGACGTTATTTGTTGTGTATATAGTTTTTCATTTATTAAAAGTACTCTTTACGTATTTGAATTTATTATACTTCCAAAACATTGCCTTCAAAATTGTGCAAGATATGCGTGTAGAAGTATATGAACATGTTCAAAGTTTATCGCTTAGCTTCTTTGATCGTACACCAATTGGAACGCTCGTTTCTCGGATAACGAACGACACAGAAGCGATTAAAGATTTCTTTGTAAGTGTATTATCTACTTTTGTAAAAAATATTGTATTTTTAATCGGTATTTTAATATCTATGTTTCTACTTAACGTGAAGCTTGCCTTATTTTCATTACTTCTTATTCCAACTATGATTACGATTATGGCTTTTTATCGTCGCAAGAGTTCAGTCTTTTATTTAGAGCTTCGCAATCAATTAAGTATATTAAATGCAAAATTGAATGAATCTATTCAAGGTATGAACATTATTCAAGTATTCCGCCAAGAAAAACGGATGCGTAAAGAATTTGAAGAAGTAAATGAAAAACACTACGGAGCAGGACGGCGCAATTTGAGATTAGATGCACTGCTTTTACGTCCGGCGACCGATCTTGTTCATATTTTGGCAATTGTATTGGTGTTGACGTTGTTTGGAATTGATGCAATGCATAGTCCGGTTGAAGTTGGTGTATTATATGCTTTTGTTAACTACATTCATCGTTTCTTTGATCCAATAAACGAAATGATGATGAAATTGTCTTTCTTCCAGCAAGCAGTTGTGTCATCATCGCGTGTGTTTCATTTAATGGATGAAAAAGATTTAGCACCAGTACAACAAGGTAATGGAACTCCTTTCATGACGGAAGGGGAAATTGAGTTTAAAAATGTTACTTTCTCTTATGATGGAAAACGTGACGTACTGAAAAATGTATCTTTTCATGTAAAACCTGGGCAAACTGTTGCTTTTGTTGGGCATACAGGTAGTGGGAAAAGTACAATTATGAACTTATTGATGCGTTTTTATCATGTTAATCAAGGGGAAATTGTAATTGATGGGGTTCGGTTAGAGAACTTTCAAGAGATGGAAATACGAAAACGTATCGGTCTTGTATTACAAGATGCTTTCTTGTTTGCTGGAACAGTTAAACAAAACATTCGCATGTACGATGAAAATATTACAGATGAAGAAGTGGAAGAAGCTGCAAAATTTGTGCAAGCAAATACATTTATTGAACAGCTATCAGATCAATATGATACAGAGGTAGTTGAAAGAGGAGCGGCGTTTTCAAGCGGTCAAAGACAGCTTGTAGCATTTGCGAGAACTGTTGCTACAAATCCGAAAGTATTAGTGCTAGATGAGGCAACAGCGAACATCGATACAGAAACAGAAGAAGCAATTCAAACAGCATTGCAGCGTATGCGAAAAGGGAGAACAACCATTGCGATTGCACATCGTTTATCGACAATTCAAGATGCTGACCAAATCTTTGTGATGCGTGATGGTCAAATTGTTGAGAGAGGAACACATCAAGAATTGTTGACGCAACAAGGGTTATATTACAATATGTATTTGTTGCAGAATAAAGGAAGCCTTCAGAAAGCCTTGTAAGAACAAGGTTTTGAAGGCTTTATTTTTGTTAAAATGAGCATATTGAATTTAATACTGGATCTCTAGAGAGTTTTCATATTATGTTTAATAGAATTTAAATATTTGTTTTTTGTTCATTCATTACTTAACAATAAGGATTGCATGAAATGGGGTAATTTGTATTTTAATCGAACGCATATTCTTTGGATGGGTTGAAATATGGTATAAGTAACTTAATTATAGGAGGAAGAGAACTTGCCGATACATCGTTCACATATGCTATTATTTATTAGTTTTTGGATCGTTTTATTTATCTCAGGAATACAGCCGAAAGATTTGTTTACATGGTGGCTAGAAGTATTACCAGCTATTATTCTTGTATTGATTTTAGCAGCGACATATCATCTATTTCGATTTACGACGTTTACGTATGTTTGGATTTGGCTCCATATGCTTATATTACTTATCGGTGGACATTATACATATGCAGAAGTACCTCTCTTTAATTGGTTACGTGATACGTTTCATTTAGAAAGAAATTATTATGACCGCGTAGGCCATTTTGCGCAAGGTTTCGTTCCTGCTCTTTTAACACGTGAGGTTCTCATCAGAGTGGTAGAAATTCAAAAAAGAGGATGGTTATCAATCCTTGTAATTGCTGTGTGTCTAGCATTTAGTGCGCTATATGAATTGTTGGAATTTTTAGTTGCCAAATTAACAGGAACGGCAGCAAATGCCTTTTTAGGTACGCAAGGAGATTCGTGGGATACACAGTGGGATATGACCTTCGCGCTAATAGGTGCAATTTTAGCTTTATTGTTGTTTAGGAATGTACAAGATAGAAAGATGGAATAAGAGATATTAATATGTATTACATATTAATTATATATGTAATACATATTTCCCATATAAAGAAGATTACTATACTATATTAGATGTAACATTCGAATGTTTAATGTATTACCGGTAATATCCCTATCCCTTTTCTAAAAATGCGAACTAGATTTACCCTTTTTCCGCATAATTTTTCATAGATTGTACGGAAATATTGTTCGATATCCATTATGGAACGTACATAATGGAAAAGTCCCGATTTCTTAGAAGATGCCCCTAATCTTCATGTGATAATGTGTACGGAAAAAACATAAATATTTTCTCCGTTTACAATCGGAAAAAAAGAAAGCTGGCCATTTTGGTCAGCTTTCTTTTTTTCCTGCGATGATTTCCTCTTTTATAATCTCTGTTTTCAATAATAATGCTTTTCCAAAACGGCGCTGACATTCTTCAGTTATTTTTTGAACTGCCAATGTGTTAGAAGAAGCAGCAACAGTTACTAATGTTTGTCGTGTTCCTCGATTTTCCTCACAAAACACACAATCCACAACATACTTAGAAACTTTCACAGAATCCTTCCTTTCTGTTTTTTTAGGAATGCGCTGTCTTTGAAGTTGCTGAAAGTATTCGATAGATTACAAGTTTTTTCCTCTTTTTTCGAGGAGAAGTTAAGTAAAAGACAGAATAATATGTATGGGAGGGATAGAGGATGAAGCGTTGGATTGGAGCAGCAGCAATTTGTATGAATGATAATAATGAAGTATTAATGGTCTTACAAGGGAAACGAGAAGAAGAAAAACGTTGGTCTGTACCTTCAGGTGGGTTGGAAAAAGGAGAAACGTTAGAAGAGTGTTGCATACGTGAAGTATGGGAAGAAACAGGGTATCGTGTTGAAGTTATTGAAAAAGTGCACGAAAAAATAGGTGTTACATTCAATATTCCTGTACAAGTTCACTATTATGTTGTGAAAATAGTAGGGGGAGAAAGAAAAATTCAAGATCCGGATGGATTGATTTATAGGATTGAGTGGAAACCACTCCAAGAACTTAAAAATATTCCCCTTTCATTTCCGGAAGATTATGAGTTGTTGTGTCAGTTGTGTATATGCTAGGGAATAATTGAGGCAAGAAATACAAAAATGTATATAGAGAGATAATTGAATATTGAAGGGGATAAAAGAAAACGTATATTAGGATTCTCTTGTATGCGTTTTCTTTTATTTTTACGTATTTCGAAACGCGATAAGAGAGCTGATCTTGTTTCTAATGTTAATAACATTGATAAGTTTACGATTTATTGGTAAAAGGTTTGGAGATTTTACCGTGGGATTTTTTAAAAATATTTGTCTAATATATAATTCTTATGTTATTAATTTATTATATATATTAATAAAAAAGGGTGTTCTATATGGAATTACGGCATTTACAGTACTTTATTGTTGTAGCAGAAGAGCTTCACTTTGGAAGAGCGGCAGCTCGCTTACAGATGACGCAGCCACCGCTTAGTCAACAAATTCAACAATTAGAACAAGAAATGGGAGTTACACTATTTTCAAGAACGAAACGAAGAGTAGAGTTAACAGAAGCAGGAGAATTGTTTTTAAAGGAAGTGAAAAAAGCTTTTACGCAAATTGAGAAAGCAGTCGAAGTTGCTCAGAGAGCACAAAGAGGAGAGATTGGATCGCTGTCTATTGGTTTTGTTGGTTCAGCAATGTATGATATTTTGCCGCCAATCGTTCGAGAATATCGAAATAAATTTCCGAATGTATCCGTTGTACTGCATGAATTATCTACACCAGAACAAGTAGATGCACTTCATGATAATCGAATTAATGTCGGGATGCTGCGTCCACCTATTACAAGTCAGTTATTACAATTGGAAACAGTTCAACATCTTCCTTGTACACTTTGTTTACCGAAGGCGCATCGGCTTGCGAATAAACAAGCAATATATATTGAAGACTTGCAAAAAGAATCCTTTGTTTTTATTTCTCGAAATGTTTGGCCAACATTATATGATAATATTCTCTCTTTATGCCGAGATGCAGGGTTTAGTCCGCAAATTGTACAAGAGGCGACAGAGTATCAAACAGTGGTCGGACTTGTTGCTGCTGGAATTGGGATAACGGTAATACCAGTGTCTGCAAATAATTTATATCAATCAGAAGTTGTATACAAAGAAATATGTGATTCTAATTTTGTTGCGGAACTAGCAGTCGCGTATCGAAAAGCAAATATAAATCCAGAATTACAAGAGTTTTTGAAAATAGCGAAAGCAAGAGAAACGAACGGATTTACAAAATGACGAGAAAAATGACAAAACTGTAAGAATGTACTGAAGTATGTAAGGAAGTTCGATGTTTTCCTCATTCTTTTTTTATTATAGTAAAAGAGAAGAAAGAATAAGGAGATGTCATATTCATGATGATACATATGTTTATAAAAATAAAAAAACGTGGGAGGGAATGTAGATGACATTTTCTCAACTCGCGTTAAAAAATGTTAGTCGAAATATGCGTGCATATGCTGCTTATTTTTTTAGTAGTGCATTTTCCGTTATGATTTTCTTTTTATATGCCTTTTTTATTTATCACCCTAACATTGATGGAAGTGAAGGGATTCCAGGAGCGATTCGCCAAGGAATGCTTGTTGCAGAGTACATCATTTATTTCTTTTCTTTTTTCTTTATTTTTTACTCTGTTAGTTCATTTTTAAAGATGAGGAATAAAGAGTTTGGTATTTTTGTTATTCATGGAATTACAAATCGGCAATTAATACGGATGATTTTCTTTGAAAATATGATTGTTGGTATAAGTGCTCTCATCAGCGGTATTGTTTTAGGTCTTTTATTTGGGAAGTTATTTTTTCTGTTAGCAAGTACTATGATGGGATTAAAAAGTTTGCCGTTTTATATGCCGTGGAAAGCAATGAAATTAACAGCTGTTGTATTTTTGGCATTGTTTTTCATTGTTGCTTTTACGACAAGTTTATTTGTGAAAAGTAAAAAAGTAATCGCATTATTAAAAGGGAATAAAAAACCAAAGCCTGAACCGAAAGCTTCTATTCTATTATCGATCGCAGCAGCAACTTTGATAGCTATTGGATATATGTTATCTATAACAGCAAAGCCCATGACTGTCGCGATTTTATTACTTCCTGTCGCAACAATTGTAATCATTGGTACGTATTTTTTATATACACAGCTTAGTGTATTTGTGATAAGGCTTTTAAAGCGATGGAACCATATCTATTGGAAGAAAACGAATTTATTATCTTTTTCTATGTTAGCATACCGTATGAAGGATAATGCACGTATGTTTTTTATGGTGACGATTGTCTCGACAGTTGCTTTTTGTGCCATCGGAACTTTCGCGGCTTTTATAGAAACGCAAAAGGGCGAAGCGATGAAGAACGTTCCATTTGCTTTTAGTTTGATTACATATAATGAACATCAAGGACAGAAAGCGCAATATGAAAAAGAAATTGAAGATACTTTTCAAAAGGAAAAGATTATATATAAAAAAGTAAGCACACAGTTGAAATTTCAATCTATTTCTAACGATTCGCAGCCAGCTGTAATCATGAATCAGAATGAGTATAATAAGTTTGCAAAGCAGCTTGGATACGAAACTGTGTCATTAACAGGAAATGAAGCTGTTCGCGTTCCTTCTTTTGCAATGGAAAGTCATGTTGTAGATTATTCTAAAGAACCAGATGTAACGTTGCAAGAAAGTGGAAAACAAATTCACATTTCTTCTATGTTGAAACAGAATATTTTTTCAGGCGGTGTATTTCCTAGCAAGATTTTTGTTGTTTCGAATGAAATGGGACAGCAAATTACAGCGGGACAGCAAACAGCGAGTTATACAGCGTATACAGTAAAGAATTGGGAAGGAACGACGCAAGTAGCAGCGCAATTAGAGAAACAAATAAACCAAAAAGGGCAATATGAATTTTCATCACGCATTACAACTTATAATGATATTAAACAATTGACAAGTGTCATTTTATTTATCGGGTTGTTTGTCGGAGTTATTTTTTATTTATGTGCCGTTAGCTTTTTATATTTCCGTTTATTTACCGATTTAGAAACAGATAAACAATATTATCAATCACTTTTGAAACTAGGGATGGGTGAAGATGAAATGAAACGAATTATAACCGTACAAATGGGAGCATTATTCTTTATTCCGATTCTCATAGCGGTTTTGCATACGAGTGTTGCTTTAATGACGTTGCAAAAATTATTCGTAACAGAGATTCTTTGTTCCTCACTTATTGTTATTGGGTTATTTTTATTTGTGCACACATGTTACTTTTTACTATTAAGAAGACGATACTTTTTACAGTTGAAAAAGCAAATTATGCAATGAAAACGGCGATGTTACTTTGTAACATCGCTGTTTTTAACTTCAATACAATATGTATATACGTGTTCATTTTCTTTGATAAGACGTTGTATAGAACGATCATCTTCAAGAGAAGTTGCAGATCCTTCTATTTTATTTGTGTTAAAAATCCATGCCCCAAGAATAATCTTTTCGTTGTACTTTATTGTTTTTCCTTCACGAATCGATGTGTAAGTAGATACATTCCCTTCAGGAAATATGTCCTCAAAGAATTTATACGAGCCTCCAGAAATATTCATAAACCATTGCTGAACTTCACGTGTACCGTTCTCGTATTGAAATGTTTGCTGCCCGAAAGAAAGTTTTATTTTTTCTTTTTCAAAATGAGATGAAGAAAGTCCGCCGATTTCTTTTACTTTTGTTCCGTCTTTATAATACTCAATGGTTGTACGAATTTCGTCTTGTTTGTTTGGAAGGGTGGCTTCATAGATATACATGTTTCCTTGTTGAATGGGGGATAAGTGTAATATTTGCTCTTCTTGTTTTGTTAATTTGTACGGCTTAACAAATGGGTGCGTATGATTTGTACAACCGCTAATAAGAAGTATCAGCAGCATGGAAAGAAGAAAGAATCTTTTTTTCATGTCATCACCTCAACTTAATATATTATACGCACTGTTAAATATTTCCTTCAAATAGATGATAGAGGTGTTGCAATTATTAATACATATATCGAATAAATATATGTATTTTTCAATCTAAGTCTTAAGGCTTAGGGATAATTCCTATTGGAGTTCGATGCAAAGGTATATATCATTTTATATACAAATTTGTGGTATAGGAAGTTGTACGGAGGAGTTGTTATGTCGTTATTTCAATTAGCAAGGAAAAATATACAGGCACATGCGGCAGAACGATTACTACATTTTGTTTTATAGCTTGTAGTGTAATTGTATATTTTCTCTTATTATCCATTCAATATAATGAAGCTGTTGTAGGGACAATAAAGCATAAATCATTATTAATGAATTCTTTATATTATGGATCAACAATAACCTTCAGTTTTTCATGTCTTTTCATATTGTATGTACATGCTCGTTTTATAAAAAAGCATCAAAAAGAATTTCAATCGTATCGATTAACTGGTATGAAGCGAAGGCAACTAAGTCTTATATTGTGCTATGAGCAACTTATGATAGGGGGAGGGGCACTTGTTTTTGGACTTCTTCATGGTATGTTATTTTTAAAATTATTTACTGTTATTATTCTAAGAGTAACGGGTTGTTATGGAATAAGTAGTGCACCGATTACAATATATGGCCTTTTGTATACAGCTATTTTATTTATTATTATGATTTTACTGACGGTGGGGCAATGTTATCGATGTGTGTATCAGTTGACTGTTGTAGATTCATATAACGTGAATGACAAAGTATGAATGCTTTATATGTAAAACATGGCATAAAATGAAAACCGGGCTTCCTAGAGAAGTCCGGTTTTTTTATGCTGCCACTTTTTTATGTGTATGCTGCCTTGTGGATCGTCCACGTATTTTATATGCAATTTGAGGAATTGTAATTCCGACAAGGATAAGTGCAACACCAAGCCATTGTGACGGCACTACAGCTTCTTTTAAGAAAAGCACGGACATAATTGTTGTAACTGGTAGTTCAGCGGCGCCTAAAATTGTCGCTAAACCAGAGCCGATTTTTGGAATTCCGATTGTAAATGTAATGGTGGGAATCACGATACTAAATGTTCCTAATGCTAACCCGTATTTCCATAATCCGTTTGTAAGTGCACCATTGTATATAAACGTTGGTGGGAAAGCAATCATTACTAATGTTAATGCGCCTGCCATAAGCAATACGCCGCGAGGTAATGATGGAACTTCTACTGCCACTCTTCCGCTCACGAAAATATAAAAAGCAAATGCAATTGCCGCTAATAATCCGAATAAGATACCTTTCATATCAAAGCTTCCTGCTGATTGTTCGAGTAATCCGCTTGAAAGAAACGTTCCAGTTATTAAGAAAAGTACAGAAATCATTTTCTCTCTAGAAGGGAGTGTTTTTGTTGCGACTGCTTCAATAATAATTCCAATCCAAACGAATTGAAATAGTAAAACAATAGCGATAGAAGCTGGTACAGTTTGTAATGAACCGTAATAAAAAATACCTGTTAAGCTGGCTGATGTGCCTGCTATAAATAAAATAATCATTTGCTTCAATGGTACACGATGCCTAGAGATTAATAATGTAATCGCAAGTAAAATGAGCCATCCGAACAAATATTGACTTCCGATTACTTCTCCTAGCGTAAATCCTTCACTGTACGCAAATTTAACAAAGATTGCTAAAATACCGTAACTGCATGCTCCTAATAAAACGAGTAATGAATAACGAAGCACCCTATATTCCTCCAATCTATTTTATTAGTAACTATGTTCCAAAACGAACAAATATAGCTAGATGGAAGTATACAAAATTAAAAATGTAGGGTCAACTGAAAGAAAAGTTTGACATTTTATAGAATAATAATAAAAGTATGATATTTATGCATAATGATGAAAAAAAGGGGATATATTGCTTAAGAATATAAGAGGAATATGAATATAATTTTCATTGTAAAAAAATATTTTATAATAATAAATGAAGTGAAATATATAAATCCAAATTAAAGAAACGACCTAAAAATCTCTTTCTTTTTAGGTGGGCGAGAGCATCTAATGCATAGTAGCGAAAAGCGAAGAAGATAGGTGGGGGATGAAGCCACCCACTGATGGAAGTTTCACTTTAATAAACAAAGCAAATATCAATATTACGAATAGAATTTTACGATATTCATAGTGATAATAGTAAGTTCATGAATTTTTCATGGTATTCGCTGTGAATTTTGCTACAATAAATGAGAAGAGAGGAGGCGGAATATGCAAGACATTAATATCTTTTTAGCGTTTGGGGCAGGTTTTTTATCATTTATTTCTCCATGTTGTTTACCGCTCTATCCAGCATTTTTATCGTACATAACAGGGATGTCTATTTCTGATTTAAAAGAGGAGAATGCCATGCTTCGTAAACGGAGTATGTTGCATACAGCATTTTTCTTAATTGGGTTTTCGATCATTTTTATTGCAATCGGTTTTGGAACAAGCTTTGTAGGGACATTTTTTGTAGATTATCAAAATCTAATTCGCCAATTAGGAGCTATTTTTATTGTTGTTTTCGGTCTCATTATAACAGGAGTGTTTAAACCAACATTCTTAATGCAAGATAAAAAAATTACATTTAAAAGTAGACCGAGTGGTTACTTTGGCTCTACTTTAATTGGAATCGCATTTGCTGCGGGATGGACACCTTGTACAGGACCGATTTTAGTGTCAGTTATTGCACTTGCTGCGACAAATCCACAATCAGCGATGTTATATATGATTGCTTACATACTTGGTTTTGCAATTCCATTCTTTATTTTGTCGTTCTTTATTACAAAAATGACTTGGATTAAAAAGCATAGTGCATCGTTCGTTAAAATTGGCGGTTATATTATGATTGCAATGGGTGTATTACTTTATTTTAATGGTCTTACAAAAATTACAATATTCTTTTCGAATTTATTTGGCGGATTTAAAGGATTTTAGTTTTTTTTATAGAAAAATTGGCAATACTAAAAGAAAAGCATATACTGAGACTATATTTCCGGAATAAAGGGTGAGTACGAATGAATTTAGCTCTTTTATCAAGTATTATGGCGGTTTGTATGGCTGTCGGAGTCATGTTTATTCGTTTGAAAGCGGCAAAGAAACCAGCTACTTTGAAAAAAATTGTACTTCCACCAATCTTTATGAGTACGGGAGCAACTATGTATCTTCTCCCTCAATTTCGTCTAACAGCACCAGAAATATTAGAAGCAATTGCTGTAGGGTTAATTTTTTCTATTTTTCTGATTAAAACGTCAAAATTTGAAATACGTGAACAAGAGATTTATTTGAAACGCTCTAAAGCGTTTGTCTTTATTTTAATCGGTTTACTTGTTGTTCGCATTGCGTTTAAATCGTATTTAAGTCAGACAGTTGATGTAGGACAATTAAGTGGAATGTTTTTCTTACTTGCGTTTGCGATGATTGTATCATGGCGCGTTGCAATGTATCGCGCATTTACGAAATTGCAAAAGGAAATGGAAAAACAAGCTGATTTTTATAATGAAAAAGATATAAAATTAACGTAAAAACCTCAAGAATTCTTGAGGTTTTTTATTTGGCCAGTAACGATTGATAACGGGAGTAGTCAATTTGCTTTTCTCTTAATTTTTTTATTAAAAATTTATGATCCCGTTTTGGAGTTGCTAAAATATATCCTTTAATGATTAAATCTTCTGTTATTTGTGATGCTTGTTCTTCTATAGCGAGTGCACCAATTTTACCAGCAATTTTAGACCGAGCGACGTCGCGGAATAGTTCTGGAACAGGGCTGACAAGTTCTTCTAATAAAGCTTTTTGCTCAGCTTCCCATAAATGTCTCGTTTCATCGATATAATGTTGTTCCCAATCTAAAATGGACATTCCATCTTCTTTTGGTAGTCGTTTTAGGAATTTTCGGAACATAAAATAGCCACCAATGGACATAAGTCCTAGTAAAATAACTGTCCATATGACAATAAACCAACTGAACCATCCTTCAAGCAACATAATTCCCCCTTTATGTTATTAGAAACCGATTCTTTTATGCTTATTATAAGCAGTGAGATTCATAGAAAGCAAGAAAGCTTGACCTATTGGCCAAGCTTTCTTATACAAAGTATAATTGTTCAATTCGGAATGTTTCTGTATCATCTTCAAAATATTCGATGATTAGCGTGCCAACTTTGCGATTTTTATCCTCTGTAGTGAAAATAGAATAAGAAGTAAAGCGTGCTGCTGATAAGCCGCTAATATGTGTAGGGAGGGCAATATATTCGTTGTTTTGAAAGAAAGTCATAAGTTCAATGTCTTCAAACTGCTTGCGATTTTCAACCGCTGCTCCAGTATAACGCTTTTGCAATTGTTTCAATGTTTCGTTCCATGATCGTACCTTTGTGTCGTATACCATTGTTCAAGCTCCTTACTGTATGTAGTAAAAAGAACATATGTTCCTGTATAGTATACTCCTTTTAAAAGAAAAGGAAAAGCAAAAAATAATGTAAGCTTGGTTTTTTAAGCTTACATAACGGAAAAATACGTTCAATTTAATCTCTGTTTTTTATTATAAGACAGATAGAAAAAGGAAACAAGGTGAGAAGTATCTTGCTTATAATTTCGAAAATTCCATATAATTGATGGAGAAGATTTTTTGTAGGGAGGAAAATTATGAAAACGATTGGGCTTATTGGTGGAATGAGCTGGGAATCAACTGTAGAGTATTATCGAGTTATTAACGAAGAAATAAAAAACAAATTAGGAGGGTTACATTCAGCAAAGTGCCTTTTATATAGCGTTGACTTTGAAGAAATTGAACGTTATCAATCAGAGGATAACTGGAAACAAGCAGGTGAAGTGCTGGGGGAAGCTGCACTTTCATTAGAAAAAGGTGGAGCTGATTTCATTATTATATGCACAAATACGATGCACAAAGTTGTAGATGACGTAAAAGAAAAAATCAATATTCCTATTTTACATATTGCCGATGCTACAGCTAATCAAGTAAAAAAGAAAGGAATTAGCATGGTAGGTTTACTTGGAACAAAATATACAATGGAGCAAGAATTTTATAAATCTAGATTAGAATCAAACGGTATAAAGGTGATAGTTCCAAATGAAAATGATAGGGAAATTGTAAATAAAGTGATTTATGAAGAATTATGCTTAGGAAAAGTGTGTCAAAAATCAAGAGACTACTACAAAAAGGTAATTGAACGCTTAGTTGATAACGGAGCTGAAGGAATAATATTAGGTTGTACAGAGATTGGATTATTAGTAAAACCAGAGGATTCTAGAGTTCCATTATTTGATACGACTTTCATACATGCTGTTGAAGCTGTTAATAAATCTTTAGAAGATTGAGGGAATCCAACTTTAATGAAAAAGGGCGTTGGGGATTATGAAAAAAATATTAGTCTTGATTTATCCCACTTTTGCGGAATTTGAAATTACAGTTGCTACTGCCGCTTTGAAAGACTCTTATGTAGTTGAAACAGTTGGATTAACAAAAGGGATTGTTGTAAGTGAAACAGGATTACAGGTGAAACCACATTATGAATTAAGTGAGATATGTATAGATGATTATGAAGGGATTATTATTCCTGGTGGCGATGTAGTGCATGTAAAAGATTCAGAAGTATTATTTGAACTTATACGGCAAATGTATAAGGCAAAGAAAATGATTGCTGCGATATGTGCAGGACCATTCGTGTTGGCTGCATCAGGTATTCTACAACATGTGCCGTATACGGTCACATTGGATTATAAGCAATTAGATTGTTTCTCTAAGGAACATTTTATATATAAAGAGGTAGTTCGTCATCAAAATATAATTACAGCGCAAGGACACGCATTTGTAGAATTTGGACTTGCCATAGCTGAATATTGTAAGGTACATACAGAACATAAAAATGATTTTTATTGCGGGAAAAGAAATATAGTGATGGAAAATGTTCTGAAATAATCATAGATTGATAAAAAAAGAATATTTTTTTTAAAACCATTGACGATTTAACCGTTTTCATATATTCTTAAATTAAGAAATATTTAAACAATTCAAAAGAAAAGAGCGAGTCACATGCTTCTTCATGGAACACAACGAATTGGTCGCATGGCGATGCTACTTGCACTTGCGGAGGAACACGAGAGTCCGATTTTATCTCTTCCGAAAGGTTGGAAATATTGTACGGGCAAAGTTGGTTCAATGAATTCGCAAAAAGTTGTTGCAGCAATGGAAACAGCTGCACGTAGTAACCATGTTATTGAAACAGACGTTTACAGAGAAACACATGCGCTTTATCATGCAATTATGGAAGCGTTGTACGGAGTAACGAGAGGACAGATTCAGTTAGCAGACGTTCTTCGTACAGTAGGGCTTCGATTTGCGATTGTGCGCGGCACACCATACGACGGTGAAAAAGAAGGCGAATGGGTTGCTGTTGCACTATATGGTACGATAGGTGCGCCTGTGAAAGGATCAGAGCATGAGGCGATTGGATTAGGTATTAATCACATATAAAAAACTGCCCATAGTTAATTAGTTAAGAGGGGGCCTTACTTTTTAGGACATTAGTCTGTCTTAAAAAGCTAAGGTCCCCTTTTGCTTTTTTTAAAAGGAGGAAAATCATGATTACATTAACTGGACATTCATTAACATTGCAGGAAATGAAACGAATATTGTTTGAAGGAGAGCAGGTAACTGCTTGTCCAAATAGTATGCAAAAAGTTACAGAGTGCCGACAAGCTGTAGAGCAAATTGTTGAAGAGGGTAAAGTTGTTTACGGCATTACAACAGGCTTTGGAAAATTTAGTGATGTGCTAATTCAAAAAGAAGATGTGAAAGCGCTTCAACATAATTTAATTCAATCTCATGCATGTGGTGTTGGGGAACCTTTCTCTGAAGAAGTGTCACGCGCTATGCTTGTATTACGCGCAAATACAATGTTGAAGGGGATCTCTGGTGTTAGACCACTTGTTGTAAATATGCTTCTTGAACTTGTAAATCGTCAAATTCATCCAGTTGTTCCGCAGCAAGGTTCACTTGGAGCGAGCGGAGATTTAGCACCGCTTTCTCATCTTGCGCTTGCTTTATTAGGAGAAGGGGAAGTGTTTTATAAAGGTGAGCGTGTTCATACGATGATCGCTTTAACAAAAGAAGGATTAGAACCAATCACATTAGAAGCAAAAGAAGGTTTAGCGCTTATTAACGGAACACAAGCAATGACTGCACAAGGAATTGTAGCGTATTTAGAAGCAGAAGCAATCGCTTATCAAGCAGAATTAATTGCTTCGATGACAATTGAAGGATTACAAGGTATTATTGATGCCTTTGATGAAGATGTTCATCTTGCACGTGGATATAAAGAGCAAGTAGAAGTTGCAAATCGTATTCGTAATGTGCTTCATGATAGCAAACTTGTTACGAAACAAGGGGAACTTCGTGTACAAGATGCATACTCACTTCGTTGTATTCCACAAGTGCACGGAGCATCTTGGCAAGTGTTGAATTATGTGAAAGAAAAGTTAGAAATTGAAATGAATGCTGCAACAGACAATCCGCTTATTTTTGACGGTGGTCAAAAAGTAATTTCTGGTGGTAACTTCCACGGACAGCCAATTGCGTTTGCAATGGACTTCTTAAAGGTAGGAATGGCAGAGCTTGCAAATATTTCTGAACGTCGTATTGAGAGACTTGTTAATCCGCAGTTAAACGATTTACCACCGTTTTTAAGTCCAGAACCAGGTCTTCAATCCGGTGCGATGATTATGCAATATGCAGCAGCAGCACTTGTTTCAGAAAATAAAACATTAGCTCATCCAGCGAGTGTAGATTCTATTCCATCATCAGCAAATCAAGAAGATCACGTAAGTATGGGAACAATTGCGTCGCGTCATGCACATCAAATTATTCAAAATGTACGTCGCGTGTTAGCAATTGAAACGATTTGTGCGATGCAAGCAGCTGAGTACCGCGGTATTGAACAAATGAGCACGCAAACGAAAGCGTTTTATCACCAAGTTCGCCAAATTGTACCATCTATTAAAAACGATCGTATTTTTTCAACAGATATTGAAAACACGGCTCATTGGTTAAGAACAACAAATTGGACAATGGACCGTATTAATGCAAATGCAACACTATAATAAGGGAGAGATTACAATGGAAAATGTAAAACAAACAATTCGCGCACCAAGAGGTACTGAATTAAATGCAAAAGGTTGGGTACAAGAAGCAGCACTTCGTATGCTTATGAATAACCTTGATCCAGAAGTAGCAGAAAAGCCAGAAGAACTTGTTGTATACGGTGGTATTGGCCGTGCTGCTCGTAACTGGGATAGCTATCATGCAATTGTAGAATCTCTTAAAAATTTAGAGAGCGATGAAACGTTATTAGTTCAATCTGGGAAACCAGTGGCAATTTTCAAATCTCATGAAGATGCACCGCGCGTCCTTCTAGCAAATTCAAACTTAGTACCAAAATGGGCAACTTGGGAGCATTTCCGTGAGCTTGAACAAAAAGGCTTAATGATGTATGGCCAAATGACAGCAGGTAGCTGGATTTATATTGGTACACAAGGAATTTTACAAGGAACATATGAAACATTTGGTGAAGCAGCACGTCAACACTTTGATGGTTCATTAAAAGGAACATTAACAATTACTGCTGGTCTTGGCGGTATGGGCGGAGCGCAGCCGCTTGCTGTTACGATGAACGGCGGTGTTGTGATTGCAATTGACGTGGATAAACGCAGCATCGATCGCCGTATTGAAAAGAGATATTGTGATATGTATACAGAATCTCTTGAAGAAGCATTAGCTGTTGCAAAAGAATATAAAGAAAAGAAAGAACCAATCTCTATTGGATTATTAGGTAATGCAGCTGAAATTTTACCAGAGCTTGTAAAACGCGGCATTACACCAGACTTAGTAACAGACCAAACATCTGCGCACGATCCGTTAAATGGTTATGTTCCAGTTGGTTATTCATTAGAAGAAGCGGCAGTGCTTCGTCAAGAAGATCCAGAGCGCTACGTACAATTATCAAAGGAAAGTATGACAAAGCATGTGGAAGCAATTCTTGATATGCAAAAGAACGGTGCAATTGCGTTTGATTATGGTAATAATATTCGTCAGGTTGCATATGATGAAGGCTTAAAAAATGCATTCGATTTCCCAGGATTCGTTCCAGCATTTATTCGTCCGCTATTCTGTGAAGGAAAAGGACCATTCCGCTGGGTAGCACTTTCTGGTGATCCAGAAGATATTTATAAAACAGATGAAGTTATTTTACGTGAATTTGCTGATAATGAGCATTTATGTAATTGGATTCGTATGGCACGTGATCAAGTGGAATTCCAAGGACTTCCATCCCGTATTTGTTGGTTAGGATATGGAGAGCGTGCGAAATTTGGCCGTATTATTAATGAGATGGTAGCGAACGGTGAATTATCTGCACCAATCGTTATCGGTCGTGATCATTTAGACTGTGGATCTGTTGCTTCGCCAAACCGTGAAACAGAAGCAATGAAAGATGGCAGTGATGCTGTAGCTGACTGGCCAATTTTAAATGCGTTAATTAACAGTGTAAACGGCGCAAGCTGGGTATCTGTTCACCATGGCGGCGGTGTTGGTATGGGATATTCTCTTCATGCGGGAATGGTTATTGTTGCGGATGGAACGGAAGCAGCAGCAAAACGAATTGAGCGCGTCTTAACTTCTGACCCTGGAATGGGTGTTGTTCGTCACGTTGATGCTGGATATGACCTTGCAGTGCAAACAGCAAAAGAAAAAGGCGTCAATATTCCGATGATGAAGTAAGGGGGAGAAACCATGCTAGACATTTTATTAACGAATATCGGTCAATTATTAACAATGGATCAAGAAGATGGATTACTGCGGCGGGAAGCGATGAATACGCTTCCTGTCATTGAAAACGGTGCGGTGGGTATTGAAAATGGTATTATCACATTCGTAGGCACAATGGAAGAGGCGAAGGAATTACATGCAAAAGAAGTTGTGGATTGCGAAGGGAAAATGGTTTCACCAGGTCTTGTTGATCCGCATACACATCTTGTATTTGGCGGCTCTCGTGAACATGAAATTGCTCTCAAACTACAAGGTGTACCATATTTAGAGATTTTAGAAAAAGGCGGTGGAATTCTTTCCACTGTAAATGCTACAAAACAAGCAACAAAAGAAGACCTTGTTGAAAAGGCAAAATTCCACTTAGATCGCATGTTATCTTTTGGTGTAACAACAATGGAAGCGAAGAGTGGTTATGGATTAGATGATGTAACAGAGTGGAAACAATTAGAGGCGGCAGCGCAGGTTCAGAAAGAGCACCCAATTGATGTTGTGTCAACGTTCTTAGGGGCTCATGCAGTGCCAAAAGAATATAAAGGAAAATCGAAAGAATTTTTACAATGGATGCTTGATTTGTTACCAGAAATTAAAGAAAAGCAATTAGCAGAGTTTGTTGATATTTTCTGTGAAACAGGAGTATTCTCTGTTGAAGAATCAAAAGAATTTTTACGCAAGGCGAAAGAAATCGGTTTTGATGTGAAAATTCATGCGGACGAAATTGATCCCCTTGGCGGTGCGGAAGCGGCTGCTGAGATTGGTGCTGCATCAGCTGACCATTTAGTGGGAGCATCTGATAAAGGGATTGAGATGTTAGCAAATTCCAATACAGTTGCTGTATTGCTGCCAGGTACAACATTCTACTTAAATAAAGAAAGTTTTGCTAGAGGCCGTAAAATGATTGATGATGGTGTAGCAGTAGCTTTAGCGACTGATTTCAATCCTGGCAGCTGTCCGACAGAAAACATTCAACTCATCATGAGTATTGCGATGTTAAAGTTAAAATTGACACCAGAAGAAGTATGGAATGCTGTAACAGTAAACTCAGCGTATGCAATTAATCGCGGTGATGTAGCTGGAAAAATCCGTGTTGGACGTAAGGCGGACATCGTATTATGGGATGCGTACAATTATGCGTATGTACCGTACCATTACGGCGTTAGTCATGTAAATACAGTATGGAAGCAAGGGAATATTGCGTATACAAGAGGTGACAAGGCGTGGAGCAAGGCCACTATTTAAAGAAAAATGCAAAGTTTATTGACCGTGAAGTAACGAAATGGAGCGATATGATTAAGAGATGGGATGAAAGCGAAGAAATCTTCGGAGCAGCATTAATTGGTGCTCCGCTGTCAAAACCATCCATTAGTCATTCGGGCGCATGCTTTGCACCGAACACAATTCGAGCAATGTTAGATGCTTATAGTACGTATGCAATTACAGAAGAGCATGATATGAAAGATAGCGTTCTGTATGATTGCGGTGATATTACGATGCATGTCACGGATATAAAAGAAAGCCATGCTCGCATTGCAAAAACGTTAGAAAGTCTTACAAAGTCGAATCCACAGATGGTACCGATTGTTCTTGGTGGAGATCATTCCATTAGCTTTCCAAGTATAAGTGGTTTTGCAAGTAGTAAAGGGAAAGTTGGGATTATTCAATTTGATGCTCATCATGATTTACGTAACTTAGAAGATGGCGGACCTTCAAATGGGACACCGTTTCGTAGTTTATTAGAGAATGATGTTATTACAGGGAAGCAACTCGTGCAAATAGGGATTCGAAACTTTTCTAATGCCCGTACGTACCATGAATATGCAAAAGAACATGGAGTAACAGTATATACAATGCAACATGTTAGAGAGCGTCATATAAAAGATATTATTACAGAAAGTATTGAATTACTGCGCTATCAGGGTGTTACATCTATTTATATTTCTGTGGATATGGACGTATTAGATCAAGCATTTGCACCAGGGTGTCCAGCAATTGGACCGGGTGGTATGGATAGTACCACGTTACTTGATGCAATGACAGTACTTGGGCAAGAACCTCTTGTGGCAGGTATGGATATTGTGGAAATCGATCCAACACTTGATTTTCGCGATATGACAAGCCGCGTTGCAGCACAGGTGATTATGAGCTTTTTATTGGCTCGCGAAACGGTGCGTAAACAAATAAATATATGAGGAAAGAGAGCTAACTCAAAGTTTCGTTTTAACGGAATTTTGTACGTTAGCTCTTTTTTCTTTTGGATTACATTTTAATCGTATTGGGACATAGTACATAGTTCTTTATTATATAGAAATACTAAGAATAATATTTGAAGTGAAATTGAAGGAGATGCTCTTATGGACTACAAAATATTTAGAGCTATTAACCGGTTAGTTGGTCGTTATCCATCTGTAGATGCCATTATGATAATGATTTCTCAAAAAACGCGTTATATGTATGCTCTTTTATTAATCCTAATGTGGTTTCGTAACAGGTTTTATAAAAAAATTACGATACAGGCAACAATCTCTGCATGTATAACGTTACTTATTAATCTTTTCATAAAACGATCCTATTTTAGAGCCCGTCCTTTTTTGAATCATAATGCGCATATATTACCTCCAGTTCCACCAAGAATGAATTCTTCATTTCCGAGTAAACATACGATGCTCTCATTTGCCGTGGCAACTTCGATCCTTTTTTATAAACGTTTGCTTGGATGCTTTATGTGGTTGTTAGCAATTTTAACAGGATTCTCACGTATTTGGAGCGGACAGCATTATCCATCTGATATTATAGGAAGCGCCTTAATTGGGAGTCTAACTAGTATTGTTGTTAACGTTATTTTATGGTTATGGAATTCTTTTGTTTTATGTATTATGCATAGCTATAATCGTCTTTGTACCTTCGTAAGATTGCGTTAATCATGAATGGAATATGAAATGCGTAGCATCTTGTTAGAGTAGATTCGAATTATAGAAAATTAGTGGAGTATGAATAATTGAAATATAAGAAAAATGGTAGGTAAAGCATTGCTTACTAAAAGAAGAGCAAATAGGAAAGTAACTTTTCTGTTTGCTCTTCTTATTTATCCCGCATTAACGGGCAGTAAAACCCCCACTGATGGTTAGGTTTACTTTATTTGGCGAAATAATAGGTAACCGAATATCTACAGTTGTCCCCTTATTTAATTCACTTGTAATGTGTAATTTTCCATTATGTTCTTCAATTATTTTATAACACATCATTAAACCTAATCCAGTTCCTTTTTCCTTCAAACTATAGAAGGGTTCACCTAAACGTGAAATGCGATCTTTGGGAATTCCGCAGCCTTCATCTGTGATGTTGATTAATATAGAATGATTTTCTGCCTGCATAGTTTCAATGAAAATATTACCTCCGTGAGACATTGCTTCCATCGCGTTTTTCAAGATATTGATAAATACTTGTTTTAGCTGATTTCCATCACATTGAATTGTTGGCAAAATGGATGCGTGATTCATGATGATATGTACATTTTGCATCATTGCAGTTGGTAAAATGAACGTTACCACTTCTTGAATTAACTTTTGAATTTGACAGGATTGTATAGATACCGCCTGCGGTTTAGACATTGCCATAAATTGATTCGTAATCGATTCCATTTGAGCAATTTCACTTAACATGACATCAACATACCATTTGTTGCTTTCACTAATATCAGGTTCTAGCAATTTTAAAAAACCTTTTAAAGAGGTTAATGGGTTTCGTATTTCATGAGCAATTCCAGCAGTCAGCTGTCCAACAACTGCTAGTTTCTCAGATTTTCTCAATAATTTTTCTGTTTTCTTTAAATCTGTAACATCTTGTCCCATAATGACAATTCCTTTTCGAGATCCATCAGGATGAAAGAGAGGTACTTTTATAATATCAAGGATGAGAGGGCCAGAGCTAGAATGTATAATCATTTCTTCATCACGTATGCTCTCTTTTTTTTGCCATGCAAATTCATCAGATTTTTCACAGTATAGGAAGGAGTTACGATATAGTTCGTTATATTGGATTAACTCGCTATCTTTTTTGCCGCGATATGGTACATTTTCAAAATTTAAGCTAGAAATAGCATAATCATTTGCTTCAAGCCATCTTCCTTCTTCATCTTTAAAAAGAATAAAAGCTGGCATCGCATTTATTAATGTTCGTAAGCGTTTTTCGCTCTCTTTTAATGCATGCTCCATTTTTTTACGTTCTGTAATATCTCTTAAACTACTTACAAACGCTACGACTTCTCCATATGTATTTACAATAGGAGAAATAAAGTTACTTACATTAATTAAATTTCCGTTTTTGTGCTGTCTAAGTGTTTCTTGTGATGTGAAAAGTTTGTTATTAGCAAGTTCTTGATAAATTTTGTTATATTTCTCTTTTGAAAAGTCTGGGATAGTAGGTATTGTTTTTTCGAGCATTTCTTGCTCAGTCCAACCGAAAAGAGTTTCAAAAGCTTTATTTGCTTTCATTACCCGAAGTTTTAAATCAAGAACAACAATGGCATCTACTGTGTTTTTTAGAAGTGAGTCTAGTTGTTGTTTTGTTAATGTAAAATCTTCTTTTACTTGTTTTGTTTTCATGATACCTTTCATTATCACATATGCTCCGACGAGCTTATTATCTATAAAAAATGGTGAGTTTTTTATAATCATATCCACGAGGTACCCATTTTTATGAATCATAGATAATTTATATTCTTGTTGCTTTTTATTCATTATATTTTCTAAAGGTTGTAAATTTTGTTCTGTACGTTGTGGAGTAATAAAAGAATAGATTGTCATTTTTTCCAATTCTTTAACTGTATATCCTAGCATTCTTTCGGCTGCAGGATTGGCATGTAATATATTTCCTTGTAAATCGACAGATATGATACCATCGGGATTATGTTTGAAAAGTGATGTGCAATGCTCTGTTGCATTTATACATTCTGTCATTCTATTTTTTGTAATAGTAGAGCGTCTTTTTGGATGTATACTTTTTTTAAAAGACGTAAACTGTTTCCTTCGCATTCATTATTCCCCCGGATATATATTCTGTATATGTATGATAATTTTAGATAGATAATATACGATGATACATGTTTTATTTTAGATATATAATACTACTAATGTTATATCCTTTAAGAGTATAGACATGCTAATTATGAATAGTCAATTTCTATTGTATATTTCTAAATTATAAGTTTTATTTTTTGTTAACAGTTAGTAAGTCTTTCTCTTTAAGATTCGGAGAAAACAAAGAAGATAGGCAGGGGATAATTACCTGTAATCGTCCGATTGATAGGAGTTTTTCATTAGCTTGGATGAAAAAACGATTTAATAAAAGGTTCACTTCATAACTGAAAATACGAGATGTTCTTTCGTTTTTCTTATATATCTTCATAATAAGGATGTAAGTTATTTATAAAACACTCTTTGATATAATAAGGATAGGAAAGGGGAGGGGATTATTATGACGTTTAAGATTCAAGGGATTGATCATGTACAATTAGCAGCACCAGCAGGATGTGAAGAAAAAGCACGCACGTTTTATGGAGACATACTTGGATTAGAAGAAATTCCAAAACCTGAAGAACTAAGAAAGCGAGGAGGCTGTTGGTTTCGATGCGGAAATCAAGAGATTCACATTGGAGTAGAACAAAATTTTTCTCCTGCAAAAAAAGCCCATCCTGCTTTTTATGTTCAGCACATTGAACGTTTTCAAGATGATTTAACGCAAAAAGGGGTTTCTGTTATAGTCGATACAGCACGTCCAGATGTTACAAGGTTTTATGTATCAGATCCATTTGGAAATCGCATTGAATTTATGGAGCGAAAAGATGGTTAGTTGAACCAATCCGGCTTTAACGGGCAGTTATCCCCTACCTATCTTCTTCGCTTTTCTCTAAATCTTGAGGTGGGGGTCTTGCTGCCCGCGAATAGCGGGATAAATTTGTTGTAAAAAAGCGAGATGGATAATATTCCATCTCGCTTTTAACCTCTTCTAAATAACCCTAATACTTCCACTGTTTCTGTAATGTTTACAAACGCTTGCGGATCAACTTCAGAAATTATAGATTTCATTCCAGCTAGTTCTTCTCGAGAAATTACGGTCATTAATACATGTTTTTTCTCATTTGAGTAAGCACCTTCTCCGTCGAGTAAGGTAATCCCGCGCACAAGACTGGAAAGGAGCTTTTCTTTCATTTTTTCTGCATGACTTGTTACAATCATTAGAGTAATTTTTCGATGTTTTGTGTGAATCGCATCAATTACTTTTCCTGTAACAAAAATAGATAATAAGCTGTTTAAGGCAGTATCCCAATCGAAGAAAAATCCAGAAACAATGATTACAACGGTATTAAGTGCGATTAAGATTCCGCCAAGCTGAATATCTTTTTTACGTGAAAGTAACATACCGATAACATCAAATCCACCGGTTGAACCATAGGAGTTGAAAACAAGCCCAATACCTGCACCGGCAATTACACCACCAAATAACGAAGAAAGTAGTGCATCGCTTGCCACTGCATGCACAGGAATAACGTATAATGCTGCCGAAAGTGTGATAACTGATACGATTGTGTAACCGATAAGTCGTTTGCCAAGTCCAATATACCCTAAAATAAGAATAGGTAAGTTCAGTAAAAAGTTTACTATTCCGGTATTAAATGGGGTTAAGATTCCAATGATAATTGCAATTCCACTAATCCCGCTGCTTAAAATCTTGTGGGGGATAAGGAAAAGATTAAAAGAAAGTGCTACAACTAAAGACCCTAAAATCACTCCAAGTAATCGATACATATCTTTCCCGTCCTTCACTAAAAATGCTTTACATACAAACTCATATTAATTCAAGATTATATATGAGTTTGTAAGATTTGAGGGAAAACAGTTTATTTAGGGAAATTAGATTAGTTCGAAAAATGGAAGCGATCTCTTTTCTTGGGAAAGGGAGAGGATAAATATGAAGATTCAAGTGTTTCAGCAAAAGAGTCCGTTGAAAAGAGAATGTGAAGATGCACTGATTTGTAATGAAGGTTTAAAGTTATATGGTGTGTGTGATGGGGCGACGCCGCTTATTGAGTTTCAAGATGAGAATGGGCATAACGGAGCATACTTAGCTTCGCATTTGTTTCAGCAACACTTTGAATCTATTTCAGATGTGGATTTCTTGCAAAATGAAGTTGCTAAAGCAAATCAGTTGTTGCAAGAAAAAATGCAATCCTATCATATTGATACAACCAAGAAAGAGCAACTTTGGTGTACGTGTATTGCTGCTATTCATATAACAGATAAAACAATAGAATATGCGCAGGTTGGAGATTGTATGATTGTTGCTAAATTTTTTGACGGAACAGTTCAAGTCCTTACGGAAGACACTGTGAAAGGGATTAGTAAACGGGCAAAGCAAAAGCGTGAAGAAGATCGCCAAAAAGGACTTTCTGTTCCAAGTGAAGCAATATTTGATGATAGAAAAGCGCAATTAATCTACAATCGTTATATGGCAAATATTCCAAACGGATATACTGTTGCAAATGGGATGAGTGAAGCAGCCTCGTTTATTCAGAAAGGGAAACTTTTGCGACAAGAAATTACAGATTTATTTATTTGTTCAGATGGCTTGTTTCATCCAAAGTGGCAGCTAGAAAAAAGTGCACAATTTGTGTGGGAATATGGTATTACACAATACGTACAAATAATAGAGGAATTAGAAGCGAAACAGTTTGTACGTCCAGATGATAAAACAGCAATTATCATTCATTTGTAAAGGGTGAGACTATGCATATTCAAAAAGCGAATCTATATTTTCGTGATCCGCTGCAACCATTGCAAGCCGTTACAAAAATTATTATTCATCATACAGCAGAAAATGGATGGGATATATATAAGACACATGATTTTCATCAAAATAATCAAGGGTGGAGTGGGATAGGCTACAACTATTTTATTGAAGAAGATGGTACTATTTATGAAGGACGAGGACTGTATATAGGAGCTCATGCGAAAGGATATAATACTGAGAGTATAGGGATTTGCATATCTGGCAATTTTGACGACTATGATCCAACACCAGTACAAATGCTTTCTTTGCATTGGCTATGTAAACAGTTAATGCGTCAGTTTTCTTTGTATAGTGACCAGGTTCTTGGTCATCGCGAGTTAGATGGGGTAACAAAGACGTGTCCTGGAACACGTTTTTCAATGACAGAATTGCGCAGCATTCTATCCCGCATTAACGGGCAGTAAGACCCCCACCTCAAGATTCAGAGAGATGCGAGGAAGATAGGAGGGGGATAACTGCCCATAAAAGCCCGATTGGTTCAACTAACCATCAGTGGGGGATGAAAAACTCCCACTGATGGAAGTTTCACTTTATCTAATAATGAAAAAGGAGATTTATAGCATGATTTTTATGAAATTACCAAATGAGAAAAAAGAAACACTTGTAGAACATATTCAACAGTTTTTTGAAGAGGAAGGGCTAGAAGAGATTGGTCGTTTTCAAGCAGAGCGTTTAATTGAAGAAATGATAAAAGAACTAGGGCCGCATATATATAATCAAGCGATAGGAGACGCTAGAAAGCTTGTCGCAGATAAACTTACAAATTTAGAAGAAGATTTATATGTATTAGAAAAACCAATTAAGTAGCAAGCTTACATAAAGAAAAGAGGCTAATTTACATTTTAGTGAGTTAGCCTCTTTTCGTCCAAATTGCCTTTGAATAAGCAATTTTCATTCCACTTCGTTCCATATTATTTTGGCTAATGCTTCCGAAGCGTGCTTGTCCAACGACTAATTCGCAGCCTAACTGTTTGGCGGCATTCATTCGATGCTTAAGTAAAGCGGTTTGACAGCCTTTTCCTTGTAAATGAGGTAAAGTAGCTGAAGCTGCTAGGGAAGCAATACCTTTGTTAGCAAATAAAACACCAATTGCAGCTGGAGTGTTTTCAACAAGAGCTAAATAAAAATGCCAGCCTTCTTGCCCATATAACACTTTGTTATTTTGAGTATATAAGTGATTTATTATATTCAAGTTTAAGAGTAAAAAATAATGATTTGACACGGTTTCGATTGCTTGAAATGAAGGGTTTTCATAATAGTCGAACGAATATAAATCTAGATATATAGAAAAGGATGGGGAAATATATATGATAAAATATCCGTTTTTACAAAAAGGGGCAACGATTGGTGTAACAGCACCTTCGTCTGGTATAGATGCAGCACTGCATAATATGTTTAAACAGTCTTGTGAAAGTATGGAAAAAAAAGGTTATACAGTCGTTTGCGGAGAAACGGTTTGGACACAAGAGAAAGCTAAATCCTCTAGTGCGAAAAAGAGAGCAAATGAATTTATTGAAATGATGCAAGATGAAAACATTGAAATGATCATTCCTCCTTGGGGTGGTGAACTATTAATTGAAATACTAGAAGAAATTGATTTTGAAAAGATAAACAAGAAATGGGTACTAGGGTACTCGGATACAAGTACCTTATTATTAGCAATAACTTTAAACACAGGAATAGCGACTGCTCACGGAACAAATTTAGTAGATTTAAGAGGCGAATACTCCGATGATACAACAGCGATGTGGCAAACTGTTTTATCAACGGAAACAGGTTCTTCAATTGTCCAATACTCCTCAGAGAAATATCAAAAGAAATGGGAGCATAATAATCCATCTCCGTGTGTTTTTCATTTAACGGAAGATACAAATTGGAAAACAATTCCGAATGAAAATGTGAAAATTGCAGGGCGATTGCTAGGTGGTTGTATCGATGTTATTAGACATCTCATTGGCACTCCATTTGGTAGAGTACAAGAGTTTAGGAAGAAATACTTAAATGACGACCCGTTCATTTGGTATTTTGAAAACTGCGGATTAACTACTACTGATTTGCGACGTTCATTGGTTCAAATGAAACTAGCAGGTTGGTTTGATAATTGTTCAGGTATCTTATTTGGTCGGAGTGCTGCAAACCATCCAGTCAATGATTATACTGCTGAAGACGTATATAAAGAACTTACTGATGAACTTCAAATTCCAATTATTTATGATGTAGACTGTGGTCATACGCCTCCGCAAATTACATTTATAAATGGAGCATTTGCAGAAATTGAAGTGGAAGCTGGTAAAGGAGTAATTATACAGCATTTTCAGTAGTAATGTGGAAAGGAAATGATGTGAATGGAATATAAAAATATTGCAGAAAAATATCCAATACTTATTACAGAACGATTATGCTTACGACCGTTAACAATACAAGATGCTCCAGATATATTTGAATATGCTTCAGATCCAGAAATGACAACTTATATAGTATGGTATCCGCATGAAAAACTACAGGATTCACAAGTATTCATTCAATCAATCCTACATCAATATGAAAAAGAAGAAATCGCAGCTTACGGAATAGAGCTGAAAAAGGAAAAGAAAATTATTGGAACGTGCGGTTTTATCGGATATGACAAGAATCATCACAAGGCAGAATTGGCATATGCATTATCGCGAAACTATTGGGGGCAAGGTTTTGCAACGGAAGCAGCAATGGAATTTATACATTATGGATTTGAAACATTACAATTAAATCGGATTGAAGCAGGATGTCATGCTAGTAACGTTCAATCAGAACGAGTAATGAAACGCTTAGGAATGCAATACGAGAGAACATTGCGAAAAGATATGTTTGTGAAAGGGACATATCGAGATACGAAAATATATGCTATTTTGCGAGATGGATACAATACCCAAACGGAAGAGTAATATAGAGCTTACTCTTCCGTTTGCTTTTAAAGGGGAAGATAAGAAAAAAATGTATAAATATTTATCTAAATTTTCTAAAAATATTGACAAATAAACCGTTCTATTTTTATACTTATCTCAGTTTTTACTAATTAGTAGGAATGGAGTGTCTGATTATGTAAGGTAACAAGTAATAATAAGTTGTGAATTCTATTTTTTATAATTGTGTCGCTATGAAGTTTTTTTAAAAATGAAAGCGTTTTTATAAAAGGGGGAAAAGAAACATGATGATGGATGTACCGTTAATAATTAGCTCGATGATAGAAAGGGCAGAGAAGTTATTTGCAAATAAAGAAATTATTTCTCGTACACATAGTACAATTACACGGTTAACGTATAAAGAGCTAGGTGAGCGAACGAGACGTTTGTCTAGTGCGTTGCGAAAGTTAGATGTGAAGCAAGGGGAACGAGTTGGCACACTAGCATGGAATCACCATCGTCATGTAGAAGCATATTTTGCGATTCCTAGTATTGGTGCTGTACTGCATACGATTAACATTCGTTTATCTCCGCAACATATTTCTTTTATTATTAACCACGCAGAAGACCGCATTTTACTCATAGATGAAGATATGGTACCGCTTGTTGAGAAAATTCAAGGGGAATTATCAACTGTACAAGCTTATATCATCATGACCGATAAAAAAGAGCTTCCAGAAACTTCACTTCAACCTGCATACCACTATGAACAACTTCTTGAAGAAGGAAATCCTAATTTTCCGTTTTTAAAAGATATCGATGAAAATATGCCAGCTGGTATGTGCTATACATCAGCTACAACAGGTAATCCGAAAGGCGTCGTTTATACACATCGCAGTACTGTTTTGCATAGTATGACGCTTGGACTTGCAGATACAACGGCACTTTCTGAAAGTGATGCTGCTATGCCGGTTGTTCCTATGTTTCATGTAAACGCTTGGGGATTACCGTTTGCAGCAACATGGTTTGGATCAAAGCAAGTTCTTCCTGGACCGATGTTTACACCGAAGATTTTATTAGAAATGATGCAGGAAGAAAAAGTAACAATAGCAGCTGGTGTCCCAACAATTTGGCTTGGTGTACTGCAAGAATTAGAAAAGAATTGTTATGATTTATCAAATATGAAGCGTATTTTATGCGGCGGTGCAGCTGCACCAAAAAGTGTTATTGCAGCATTTGAACAAAAATATAATGTCCCATTTGTACATGCGTATGGGATGACAGAAACAAGTCCAATAGTCACACTTGCGCGTTTGAAAAGTTATGAATGTGAATTGCCATATGAGGAACAACTTACGATTCGTGCTAAGCAAGGCTATTTAGTACCTGGTGTTGAAATGAAAGTTATTGGAGAAAACGGAGATGTAGCATGGGACGGACTAGAAATGGGTGAGCTATGCCTTCGTGCTCCGTGGATTGCGGCAAGTTATTATAAAGATGAACGAACAGTAGAGGGATTTCGAGATGGGTGGTTATATACAGGAGATGTCGTTACGGTTGATGAAGAAGGATGTATTAAAATTGTGGATCGAACGAAAGATGTGATTAAAAGCGGGGGAGAATGGATTTCATCTGTTGACTTAGAAAATGCCTTGATGGCGCATGAAGCAATATTTGAAGCAGCTGTTGTTGCAGTACCGCATAAACAGTGGCAAGAACGTCCTGTTGCATGCGTTGTTGTAAAACAAGATCAATCTGTTACAAAAGAAGAATTATATGACTTTTTAAAACCACAATTTGCAAAATGGTGGCTACCAGATGAGATTGTCTTTATGAAAGAAATTCCGAAAACTTCAGTCGGAAAGTTTTTAAAGCAAGCACTTCGAAAAGAATTGGAGCAATATTATATAGAAGATTGAAAGTGAATGTTAACTATAATTATAATTTAGTTGACAATATAAAATGAGCAAGGTAATATATCACATATGATATGTTACCTTATTTTTATTTATAGTTTACAAACAGGAGAAAACATAATATGAATACAAAAAATTTAGTTTTTGTAGCTTTATTTAGTGCCATTATGGCAGTGTTAGGATTTATACCGCCAATTGCTTTATCATTTACACCTGTACCGATTACATTACAATCACTTGGTGTCATGCTTTCAGGCGGTTTGTTAGGATCTCGTCTAGGGGCTCTTAGCCAATTAGTATTTTTACTTGTTGTAGCAGCGGGTGCGCCGCTGTTAGCTGGAGGGCGCGGTGGATTTTCAGTTTTTGTGGGACCAAGTGCTGGTTATTTAATGGGATATGTAATTGGAGCGTTTGTTATTGGATATTTCGCAGAACGTCTTCGCAGTGTATCATTTCTGAAAGTATTTTTAATTAATATTATTGGTGGTATTTTCGTTGTATATTTCTTTGGTGTTATCGTACAAGCTTTTGTGATGGATATAAGTGTAGTAAAGGCAGCACAATTAAGTGTTGTGTTTTTACCGGGAGATATATTGAAGGCTGTATTTGCGGCAATTCTTGTTACGAGACTACAGCGTTCATTGAAAGGAACAATTTATCGTACAAATTAAGAAACACGTTAAAACGTGTTTCTTTTTGTTATAGAAAAGGAAGTGAAATAAGTGGGAATTACAAAATCTTATGCAGCACATGCTCAATATCAACCGAATAAAATTGCAATAAAAATAAAAGATAGAGAAGTTACATATAAAGAATGGTATAGATCTGTATGCCAAGTTGCTAATTGGCTTCACAAGGAAGAATCAGCTAATAAAAAGATTGCGATTTTGCTTGATAATAGTGTGGAATTTTTACAAATTTTTGCTGGGTCTGCTATGGCAGGATGGATTTGTGTACCACTTGATCCAAAGTGGAATAGTTATGAACTTGAGGAACGACTACAAATCGTACAGCCTTCTATTATAGTTGTAGCGCAGCATAAACGTAACCAGTTGCCTCAAACAAATAGTAAAGTATTTTCTATCAGTACGTGGTCTGAAAGAATAACAAATGCTTCTATTACAGCAAATTGTGTAGAAAAGGTAGGAGAGTTACCTTTTTATATGGGATTCACATCAGGATCAACCGGAAAAGCAAAAGCATTCCTTCGTTCACAACAATCATGGGTAGAAAGCTTTGCTTGTAATGTTTATGATTTTCATATGGAAAAAGAGGAGGCAGTATTGCTCGCAGGGACATTTGTTCATTCTCTTTTTTTATACGGTGCAATGAGTGCTTTATTTTTAGGACAAACGATACACATGACAGAAAAGTTTATTCCAAACCGTGTTCTTTCAATATTAGAGAAGGAATCTATTTCTGTTATGTATACAGTTCCAACGATGCTAGAATCCCTATACAAAGAAAAAAGAGTTATAGAACGAGAGATAAAGATTATTTCATCAGGTGCAAAATGGGAAGCTGAAGCAAAGCAAAAAATAAAACAGATCTTTCCAAAGGCAAAGCGATTTGAATTTTATGGGGCTTCTGAATTAAGCTTTGTTACAGCACTATCACATCATGATAATGAAAATAAACCATCTTCAGTTGGAAGGCCATGTCATAATGTAAAGATTAGTATTCGTAATGGGGACGGACAAGAAGTAGAGCAAGGAAAAGTTGGAACAATTTATGTGAAGAGCGAACAGTTTTTTATGGGGTATATAATAGATAATAAACCAATTTGTCACGTAACGAGTGATGGATGGATGACAGTTCATGATGTGGGTTATGTTGATGAAGATGGATTTTTATATATTGTAGGACGAGAAAAAAATATGATTATTTATGGCGGAATCAACATCTTTCCTGAAGAAATTGAACGTGTATTGCAGATACATCCAAATGTTGATGAAGTAGTAGTTGTTGGTAAGAAAGATGTGTATTGGGGAGAAAAACCGGTAGTGCTGGTTAAAGGAGCGGTATCAAAACAAGAGCTGAAGCAACTTTGTTTGGGAAAGTTATCTTCTTATAAAATTCCGACAGAATGGTATTTTGTAGATGCAATTCCTCATACAAGCAGTGGAAAAGTTGCACGGGCAGAAGCGAAAGAAATCGTTGAAAAGCAGGAGTTTATGTATGAATAGAGCAGTAATTGTTGAAGCAAAACGCACTCCGATTGGAAAGGTAAATGGGATATTTAAAGATTATTCTGTTGAAAAATTAGCGGCCCCTTTACTTACATATATAAGTAAAGGTGTCGAAAAAGAAATCGATGATGTTATATTCGGAAATGTTGTCGGGCCTGGTGGAAATGTGGCCCGGTTGTCAGCGTTGGAGGCGGGCCTTCCATATGCAGTACCAGGCGTGACGATTGATCGTCAGTGCGGAGCTGGACTGGAAGCAATTCGTATGGCATGCTATCTGATTCAAGGTGGAGCTGGAACTTGTTACATTGCAGGTGGAGCCGAAAGTGTAAGCACTTCACTATTCGAGAAAAGAGCATGCTTCTCACCTGAACATATTGGTGATCCTGATATGGGAGTTGCTGCAGAGTATGTAGCCAAGCGTTACGGAATTACAAGGGAGATGCAAGATGCGTATGCATGTTTGAGCTATAAACGAACGTTAGGGGCATTAGAAAAAGGGTATTTACAAGAAGAAATTGTACCAGTTTCTCACATTACAGTAGATGAAACGATTAAACATTGTATGAATTATGAAAGGATTATAAAACGAACACGCCCTGCCTTTTTACAAGAGGGGACAGTGACGGCAGGTAATTCATGTGGAGTGAACGACGGAGCGTGTGCACTTCTTATTATGAATGAAAGGCAAGCTGAAAAGCTTGGCTATAAACCGGTGCTACGATTTGTGCATAGTGCCGTTGCTGGTATAGACCCTCATTTCCCTGGTAGTGGCCCGATATTTGCAGTGCAAAAGCTATTACAACAGACGAATCTTACAATGGAGGACATTGATTGTATTGAAATGAATGAAGCGTTTGCTTCTAAAATAGTTGCATGCGCGCAAGAGTTAAACATTCCTTATGAAAAATTAAATGTAAACGGCGGAGCAATTGCTCTTGGACATCCGTACGGTGCATCGGGAGCAATGCTCGTGACAAGATTATTTTATCAAGTGCAAAGAGAACGTGTGAAATATGTGATTGCAACGTTAGGCATTGGCGGAGGAATTGGACTTGCGCTTTTATTTGAAAAGGTAGAAAGTTAGGAATCACAACATATGCTTTTTAAAACTTAGCGATTCAAGGTGCGGATTATTATGTTCATTCGTATCATCAGTTACTTCATATTCTGAGAGAGAAGAAAAGCAACGCAAGAAGCTATTTATGCTTCTTGCGTTGCTTTTTGTATGTGAATGAGATGATTTAAAAATGCTTCGCTTGTAACAGTTGCTTTTCCACCGCCGCGTGCGCTTTTTTGATTACCTCCGCCTTTTCCTTCTATAAGAGGAAGAGCTGTTTTTAAAAGAGTGTTCATGTCTTGCTCAACGGCTTTACCGCATGCGCAAATGCATTGTAAATTTTCACCGTTTTGTGTAACAAAATATGTAATGATATGTACGTCTTGCTCTGTAATTATAGCTGCTAATTTAGCCAGTTCCTGCATAGAACGGTCTGTAAAGCTAACCGCAATTTGTTTTCCAAACGAAGTTTTCTTTGCTTGTTGTAATAATTCATTTGCTTCTACAAGGATGAGTTTTTCATTGGTTGCTTGCAGTGCTTTTTCATTTTCCTTTTGAGAAGAAAGGAGCTGATTTATTTTGTTTGGAATATCGTCTTCTTTACTATGTAATTGCTGGGCTGCGCTTTTTACGAGATATTGATTGCGCTGCATAAGTTCGATTGCACGCCAGCCGCAAACGAATGTAAGACGAATATTTCCTTTATGACGCTCCCAATCGATAATGTGAATCGGACCAACTTCACCAGTTTGTTTTGGATGTGTACCGCCACAGCCGTTATAATCAAAGTTTTCAATAATAACAACACGAATGTTTTCTGTTACAGTCGGTTCCTTGCGAAGGGGAAACTTTTTTGCCTCTTCTTGGTTTACCCATTGAACTGTAATTGGACGATTTTCAAATACAATTTGATTAGCAAGGTAAGCAGCTTCTTTGGCTGTTTCCAAAGAAAGGTCGGAAGTTTCTAAATCAATTGTTACGATTTCTCTTCCTAGGTGAAAGCCGATTGTTGGAATATTAAAGTGGTCCCAAAATATAGCAGACAAAATATGTTGTCCAGCGTGCTGCTGCATATGATCAAAACGACGTTTCCAAGAAATATATCCTGTTACTTCATTTGCACGTATCTCTTCGGTAATGTAGTGACGAATTTCTCCATCTATTTCTTCCACATTTATAACGGGAATTTGATTTAACTGTCCCGTGTCATGCGGCTGACCACCGCCTGTTGGGTAAAAAGCTGTTTCTGTTAATACAACATATATATTACCATCGTTGTCACGTGCTTGTTTTGTAATTTGAGCTGTGAATGTTTGTAAGTATGCGTCTTTGTAATATAGTTTTGGGTTCACGTCTATACTCCTTTCAAAATTAACTATTTTCATTGTAAAACAATATGTATAACTTTCCAAATATTTCATAAGAAAAATTCTCTTTTTTAGAATTTTCTTGCTATAATAAGGGAAAGGTAACATAACGGGGGTGGATGATATGTTATATGAAAATGGTGTAAGTAAACTGATTCATCTGAGTACAAATATTTCTGAGCTATACCGAGAATTGCATGAAGTGACCCGTCATTTAACAGAAAGTAACCGAGAAAGTATCACGTTTGATCGGTTATATGTGAAAGAATTGCTATGGAAGAAAGAAGATGTAGTCTCTATGTATGATCAGCTGCTTATTCAAGTTTGTATTAATGAATGTTTTGATATGAAAAGTTGGATAGCTGGAGAATATAGCTATACACATGAAGAAGTAGAGAGTTGGGTGGCTGAATTTAATAGTAAACATAATGTAGACATTATAGTAGAGGCAGTATTAAAAGAATTGCAGTTTACATATGGTATTGACATGGAGCTGAAACGAACAGCTCGTGTTTAAGAAAATGAAAATCATGTTTTCAAAGGAAGCTGTTTTTCAGCTTTCTTTTTCTTTGCATTGCATTTGTAGATAGAGAAGGTGAAAGAGATGAAGGGGAAGTTACAACACATTCACCCTATAGGGATGAATATCATTATTGGAACATTATTTGCAAGATTTGCAACATCAATGAGCATTCCGTTTTTAGCAATTTACTTGACGAATGCAAAAGGAATATCAGCAGGAGTTACAGGAGCAATTATTGGAACGAGCGCATTAGTGGGTGTATTTGCAAGTTTTATTGGCGGAAATTTATCAGATCGTTTTGGAAGAAAGAAGATTATGCTATCTTCTATTATTGTTTGGATTTTTGTATTTATTGGATTTGGATTTGCAGAGCATGTCGCTGCATTTTTCCTGCTAAATGCACTAAATGGGATGTGTCGTTCATTTTTTGAGCCAACGTCTCGCGCTTTATTATCTGATTTAACAAAGCCGGAGCATCGTTTAATGGTGTTTAACTTACGTTACGGTGCCATTAATGTTGGTGTTGCGATTGGGCCGCTTGTTGGTCTTCAGATTGGCAGCGCTGAATCAACAACACCATTTTTTATAGCAGCTATTATGTATGCTCTTTATACAATTGTGCTCGCATTACAATTTCGAAAGTATCGCATTGGAGAAGAAAAAACAGAAGAGACAGAACGAGTTACTTTTATGGATTCCTTGCGCATTATAAGAAAAGACATTGTCTTTTTAGTTGCGTTAATTGGAATTATCATTAGTACAGCAGGATACGCACAGTTTTCATCAACGCTTTCTCAATATTTTGCGAACTCCCATCTATTTGAAAATGGAGTGAAATTGTTTTCTTATGCATTAACATTAAACGCAATTACTGTAGTAATTGTTCAGTACCCACTCATTCAAGTTTGTAAAAAGTATACACCGCTCGTATCCATTATGATTGGTACATTACTTGTTAGTGTAGGATTATGTGGATTTGGATTTGCGGGATCAATGTGGGCCGTTTTCGTTTGTACGATCATATTTACAATTGGAGAAGTATTAATGTTTTCCATGACAGATGTGTTTATTGATCAAATTGCTGTTGCAAATTTAAAGGGAACATATTTCGGGGCAATGGGATTCTCAGGAATCGGAGCTGTTATTGGGCCATGGTTTGGCGGACTTCTGTTAGATTATTACGGTTACCATAATGGTTTTACGATTTTTACAATTTTGGCGGTACTTTCAATGCTTGCATTTCCAATTTTGTTGTTGACAAGGAGTTTGCTACGTAAAAGAACGATAGAAGAAAAATGGGAAGCACAAATGTAATACGCGTATGTACGAAATAAGGTTTTATGAATAAAGGAGGCTGATCATTTTAAGAATCAGCCTCCTTTTATCCCGCTATTCGCGGGCAGTAAGACCCCCACCTTAAGATTCAGAGAAAAGCGAAGAAGATAGGTGGGGGTCTTACTGCTGGCATGCGCCCGATTGGTTCAACTAACCATCAGTGGGGGGTGAAGAAAACCCCCACTGATGGTTAGTTTCACTTTATTATTGCCAGTGCAATAGTAGTTCTAAGATGTTAATCGCTTTCAAATCTTCCGTTACTTTCTGCTTTATCACGCCATTCGCGGGTAGTAATACCCCACTGATGGAAGTTTCACTTTATTTTGCAGAAAGACTCTTTCTTATATCATGTGTTAGATTTGCATATGACTATTCTGTAAAGAGGACAGTTCGTTCTGCTAATTGTGCTGTTTCTGTTTTAGAAATGTGAATGGTAAGAAGCCCATTTTCAAGAGAGGCTAACATTTTTTTATATATAATATTGGTTGGTAAAAAAATCATATGCTGCAAGGCAGAATTATTATAAGATACGTTAATTTGTAGGCCTGTCTCCATCTTTTTAATTAGAATATTTCGCTCTACTATGTTCGGAATATCAGCTTCTAAAATATATTCTTGTTCCGTTTCAAAAAGGTCAACGTGAATATCGTTTGGAGAGGGGGAATTTGCGTATAAATCGGAGCAAAATTGATTCATCCATTCTTCAAAGCCATCAACATGAAAAAGGCAGACTTTTTTCTTTTTCTTGCCCATTGTAAGAAAACCTCCATAAAAATTCATTCATATTACGATATTCACTTTTAAAATAGAGGTGAAAAAGAAAGAGGAAATGTGCTTAAAAAGAAGGGAAGATATTAGAAATATATGATAAAAAGACAGTGCGCATGCACTGTCTACTTTGTTACATATCGTGGTGAGCATGATTTTTTTGACGCGTATGTTTTTGGTTTTTTACTTTGTGTGATCCGCTTAACGGTTCTGGTTGACCACCAGAAACTTGCCCTTGCGGAGAATTTTTACGAATGGATTTGCTGTTGTTTTTCTCCATTATAATACCCCTCTTTTTCTTGTGCTCTAGCGGTTATTCAAATGAACGGTAGAGCTCGATTAGCGAAATGAATTAGCTGAAGGAAAGTACCTAGTCTAAAGTTTCGCTCTACATTAGGATGAGAAAACTTCATAAATTTATACGAGAATGTTTTTTGAGGTAAAGGTAAAAGATAATGGAGAGTAATAACAGAAAGGGGAATGGTTATGCCGTATCACAAAGATAAGCAACAAGCATTTCAAGCTGCGCAGCAAGGAACGACGGATGCAGAAAATGTATATAACAACATTGTAAAAAACGATCCAAATTATGCACAGGATTTAAAGCATTTACGCCAAGAAGTGCATGAAGCATATGAACAAATCCAAAATGCATTAGAAGTTGCTTCTGAAACACAGCGAAAGCAATTGCAACAATATGAACAAGATTTACAACATATTATGCAAAATGTGGAGGAAGTACGTGATTAATAGGTTGTTGAGTGGTCTCAGCAGCCTTTTCACATAAGACGAGCTAATGATGATAAAAAAAAAATGTATTGTAATTAGTTGTTTTATTGTTATGTTAAGCATAATAGGAATTGAACATGTTGATGCGAAAATGTTAATGAGAAAAGAGTTAGAGCCAACTGGCTATGTAACGTGGGAAGTACCAACTAATGAAAAAATAATGGCAATCACTTTCGATGATGGCCCAGATCCTACATATACACCTCAAATTTTAGAGATATTACGCCAATACAATGCTGAGGCAACCTTCTTTATGATTGGATTCCGAATTCAGCGTAATCCATATTTAATTGAACAGGTGTTAAAGGAAGGGCATGAAATTGGTAATCATACAATGAATCATTTGTATGCACGCAGTGCAGCAGGACAAAAACTCGAAAATGATATTCTAGATGGGAAACGTTATTTACAAAAATGGGTAGATAAACCCCTCCTTTTTCGTCCGCCTGGTGGGTATATTAATGAATCGGTGTTTAAAACGGCAACAGAAGCAGGATATCAAATCGTGTTATGGTCTTGGCATCAAGACCCGAGAGATTGGTCTAATCCTGGAAAGGATAAGATTGTAAATCACGTTCTAAAAAATGCGAAAAGTGGTGATATTGTCTTATTGCACGATGGAGGAAGTGATAGAAGTCAAACTGTTGAGGCACTAGAAGAGATTTTACCAGCCTTGCAAAAACAAGGGTATCGATTCGTGAAAGTGTCAGAGTTATTAAAGTACAAGCATTGAAAAATCCCAAAAGATTATCTTTTGGGATTTTGTATTATTGATTCTTTTTACGTTTTTTATTGTTTTGACGCTGAGCCGCTGTTAATGGCTCATTTGAAAATTCCTCATTATACCCTGTACCTTGTCCTTGTGCAGAGGCTGCGTTCATTCCTGGAATGACATGATTGGCTTTACGTTTTCCCATTATTATACCCCCCTAATTGACTATAAGAGCCTGAAGAGTTCCATTTACTTTTTATAAAGAAAAGCGCTTTCTAAAAAGCAGTTTCACTTTATAGAAATAGTATCTGTTAACGAGTAATTTACTATGCAGTAACGAAGTTATAAAGAAAACTTATGAAAAACGATAAGTTTCTTCTTATTTACTTATCCTTTAAGTTGTAATAATATATTATCGTAAGGTATTGAAAAGTTTGTCTACATTTTATATTCAGACAATTTTAGTCACGTTTAACAGGGGGGTAACCATAATGGTAAAACACAATCCATTTCACGCTCGTACAACATTTGAAGTAGATGGAAACACGTATCATTATTATCGTTTGAAAGCGCTTGAAGATGCAGGGGTAGGTAATGTTTCTAAGTTGCCTTATTCAATTAAAGTATTGCTTGAATCAGTACTTCGTCAAGTTGATGGCCGCGTTATTAAAGAAGAACATGTTGAAAATTTAGCGAAATGGGGAACGAAAGATATTCAAGATATCGATGTACCGTTTAAACCATCTCGCGTTATCTTACAAGACTTTACAGGGGTTCCAGCAGTTGTTGATTTAGCTTCTCTTCGCAAAGCAATGGCAGATATGGGCGGAGATCCTGATAAAATTAATCCGGAAATTACAGTTGATCTTGTTATTGACCACTCTGTACAGGTTGATAGAGCAGGTACACCAGACGCGCTTCAATTTAATATGGACTTAGAGTTTAAGCGTAATGAAGAACGTTATAAATTTTTAAGCTGGGCACAAAAATCATTTGATAACTACCGTGCAGTTCCACCAGCAACAGGCATCGTTCACCAAGTAAACCTTGAGTATTTAGCACCAGTTGTTCATGCAGTGAAAAATGCTGAAGGTGAACTTGTTGCATATCCAGACTCATTAGTAGGAACTGATTCTCATACAACAATGATTAACGGAATCGGTGTTCTTGGATGGGGCGTTGGTGGTATTGAGGCGGAAGCTGGTATGCTTGGACAGCCATCATACTTCCCAGTTCCAGAAGTAATCGGTGTGAAATTAACTGGTACACTTCCAAGTGGTACAACAGCAACAGACGTTGCATTAAAAGTAACACAAGTATTACGTCAAAAAGGTGTAGTTGGAAAATTTGTTGAGTTCTTCGGTAGCGGTTTACAAAGCATGCCATTAGCTGACCGTGCAACAATTTCTAACATGGCACCAGAGTATGGTGCAACTTGTGGATTCTTCCCAATCGATGATATTTCATTAGATTACTTACGTTTAACAGGAAGAAGCGAAGAACAAATTCGCATCGTTGAAGAATATTGTAAAGCGAATGGCTTATTCTATACAGCTGATAGTCAAGATCCAATCTATACAGATCTTGTTGAAATTGATTTAAATACAATTGAGTTTAACCTTTCTGGTCCAAAACGCCCACAAGACTTAATTCCTCTTTCTAACATGAGAGATGAGTTCCGTAAAGCTGTTGTGGCACCGGTTGGCAACCAAGGATTCGGCTTCTCAGAGCAAGAATTTGATAAAGAAGCGAAAGTTGTATTACAAGATCAAGAAGTAACGATGAAAACAGGTGCAATTGCAATCGCAGCAATTACAAGCTGTACAAATACATCTAACCCATATGTGTTAATAGGTGCAGGCTTAGTTGCGAAAAAAGCAATTGAAAAAGGACTTAAAGTACCTAGTTACGTAAAAACATCATTAGCACCAGGGTCTAAAGTTGTTACAGAATACCTAGATAAATCAGGATTAACAGCTTATTTAGATCAATTAGGTTTCCAAACGGTAGGTTACGGTTGTACAACTTGTATCGGTAACTCTGGTCCACTAGCACCAGAATTAGAAGAATCAATTGCTGCAAATGACTTATTAGTAACATCTGTTTTATCTGGTAACCGTAACTTTGAAGGTCGTATTCATCCGCTTGTAAAAGCAAATTACTTAGCATCTCCACCACTAGTTGTGGCGTATGCACTTGCAGGTACAGTTGATATCGACTTGAAAAATGATGCAATCGGTAGCGATGCAAACGGTAATCCAATTTACTTTAACGACATTTGGCCAACAGCGGCAGAAATCGAAGAAGTTGTACAAAATGTTGTAACATCTGAGTTATTTAAGAAAGAATATGCACAAGTATTTAACAGCAACGAACGTTGGAATGAAATCCAAACTTCAAATGAAGCTTTATATACTTGGGATAATGATTCAACATATATCCAAAACCCACCGTTCTTCGAAGGGTTAGCAAAAGAGCCAGGTGAAGTGGAAACACTTTCAGGACTGCGCGTAGTTGGTAAATTTGGCGACTCTGTAACAACAGACCATATTTCACCAGCAGGATCTATCGGCAAAAACACACCAGCAGGCCGTTACTTATTAGAAAATGGTGTGCAGCCAGTTGACTTCAACTCTTACGGTTCTCGCCGTGGTAACCATGAAGTAATGATGCGTGGTACATTTGCGAACATCCGTATTAAAAACCAAATCGCACCAGGTACAGAAGGCGGATTCACAACGCACTGGCCAACAGGCGAAGTGACATCTATCTATGATGCTGCAATGAAATACAAACAAGACGGAACAGGTCTTCTTGTTATCGCAGGTAAAGACTACGGTATGGGAAGCTCTCGTGACTGGGCTGCAAAAGGTACAAACTTATTAGGTATTAAAGCAGTTATCGCAGAAAGCTTCGAGCGTATTCACCGCAGTAACCTTGTGTTAATGGGGGTATTACCACTACAATTTAAAGATGGTGAAAGTGCAGAAACACTAGGTCTTACTGGTCAAGAGTCATTTGAAATTCAAATTGATAAAACAGTAAAACCACGCGACCTTGTAAAAGTAGTTGCAAATGACTCAGAAGGAAACGAAAAACAATTTGAAGTAGTAGCACGCTTCGACAGTGAAGTAGAAATCGACTACTACCGTCATGGCGGTATCTTACAAATGGTTCTTCGTGAGAAATTAGAAGAGTCTAAGGTGTCTAACTAAGTTTAGATGTGAATGATTTGTCGAGTGACAATAATTAAGTATACTGTGACAAAGTTAAGTATACTGGAATGAAGTATGACATTGGCATGATTATTCATAAAATTGTATAAAAATGATTTTTACTCAAAAAAGGAAGATGACGAAGGTCATCTTCCTTTTTTATGATTGCGAATTATTTTTCGAATGATGTGTTTGTGATTTCATATGCCGATATCCGATTTTATATCGTTTAGAATCTTAAAGTTTGTTTCTTTTGTAATTGTAAAGTTTTGTATACTGTTGTTATTATATTTATGTATTATTTTTTTACGGCGAGCTTAGTTGATATGGAAGGTAGTAAGTTGCCGTGGTCAATAAATATAAATTTCTTCTTTCTTTCCAATAGACATACAACTCGATGGTTAGATAATTACTTGTATTGGTTCCGTTTTCTTCAATTAAACAAGAAACTACCATATTAGGAACAGATAACTTCTTTATTGTTAGGGTGTTGTCGGAAATCTAATTATTCAACGGTAGAAAAATTGATAACTGCAAAGAAAAGACCTCAAATCGAGGTCTTAATTAGTCATTGTCAAGGTCTTTATCAAGAAAGGAAGGTTTTTTCTCTTCCTTAATTCCTAATTTTGCTTTTATTTCTGTTAAATCTCTTATTATGGTCTGAGTGTTTAGCCAAGCTGCAATTGAAGCGAAAATAGCCAAAACTAATACAATTATGATTAGAACATTAACAACCATATAGCCACCTCTTAAATGTAAGTTTTTACTAATTTTAGCACAAGTCTATAGGTGATTTTTAAAATTATGCCTAAAACTACAATATTTTAGAAAACAGGCAATTAAAAAGACATATTGCGAGGTAATAGGTTATTTTGTAGAAAGAGAGATTGCGGATGGATGTCATTTTGTATTTTCTATTCTTTATATTTTATTGCAAAAACAAAATATTAATTTTGAATTAATTATAGGAGAAGTACAAGGTGGCAGACAACAATTTAGTCATTCTCGGGTGGAAATAAACGGTGAAGTTTATGACGTCGCTATTCAATTGACTTATTAGGGGATAGAAATCCACCTGTCTTTGCAAATATAGAGGTTGGCGTAGGTGATATTAAACGTGTTTATGAGATGAATGTTCCTTTTGAGAGATTTGATCATCCAGCACAAATGATATGTAGAAGCTTTAATTTTCATTGCAAATACTTGAAATATTACTTGTTAAAAAATTCAAAAATTTCGACCAAATTTAGGGTCTTAACCGTCTAATAGTTAAAGTACATAAAGTAGGTGATTACAATCTTTAAAATAAACAAGAAGAAAAAGAAGAATAAAGATGAGTTTTCCGAACTATTCAACAACTACCAACATGATTTATATAGGATGGCATATACCTATATGAAAAATTCTGAGGATGCAATGGATGTTGTACAAGAAGCCGCTTATCGAGCATTTCTTAAGTTTGATACAGTGAAAGAAACAAAATATGTAAAAACATGGTTGATAAAAATAACAATAAATTGTGCCATTGATTTGTTAAGGAAAAAAGAAAAAATTTTTCCAATAAAAAATGAGGATTTAAATATCTCTTATTTAGAAAATTCTGATATTTCTCTATCATTATCGCTCGAAGAACTGTTAGATTCATTGAATACAAACGAAAGAGCTATTATTTTTTTTAAGTATTATCACGAGTACACCTTCCAGCAAATTTCTGAAATTATTAACTTACCTAGCAGCACAGTAAAGTCAATCCATTATCGGGCTTTAAATAAACTGCGCAATCAAATTAGGAGGGAAGATATGTATGGAGAATAACAGCAAAACACTATTCAAAAAAATTGAAATTCCTTCTGAGCTGGATAATAAAGTACGGATTGGAATTGAACGAGCGGAAAAGGAATTAAACAAAAAACATGGTTCAATTTCAAGGATAAGTATTCCTCAAAAAAGAATACTATACGCCGCCCTGGCAGTTATACTCTTATTCAGCTTGTTCATTGGTTCTGCATTTGTATCTCCTGTAATGGCCAATGTAGCTTCTAATATCCCTTACCTGGGAAGGATTTTTGAATCGAAAAATATGGATCAAGTTGTTTCGGAAAAGTTAAAAGATGAAGGATATAATGTTGGTTCAATAGGAGTTAGTTATAATCCAAAACCAACTATTTCCATACCTTTGAATGAATCTGAAGAATACATCAACCAAGTGGAGGAGAAAGTTGAAAAAATAGTCAAGGATACTTTGTATACTAGGGACTATGATAGATTCGAAATCAAAATTTATAGCAATAGAAATGTTGAACACAATGTTTCTGATGTTGGTCCAAAACAAACTTATTTGACTAAGGATATTTATAAAAAAGTGGAAGAGCATGGTTTAGAGGTCCTAATGGTTGGTATGAGCCCAAATGAAAAGATTATTCATGTTGATATACCAAGTAATGAAGAGCGAACAGATGAATTAGAAAAAATAATTTTAGATGTTGCAAAGGGATATGGGATGCAAGACTATACTGTAAAATTCCGTAAGGTGGATTTAAAAAAACAAGCTAAATCACAAGAATGGGCGCAAATCATTCCGGTATTGTCAGAGGGGTTGATTGGCAATAGCAAATATAAAGTGGACGGGATAGGTTATTCAGATTCTAAAGAGCCATTTACCATAATTATTACTTCAAGTTTGAATTCGTCAAATCCTGAAGCGAAAAATTTAGCCAAAGATATTGAAAAAATGGTTAATGACTTAATAAATTCTGAAGTAGTTAATGAAAAAATCAAGGGGGAACCATATGATATTTTGATAAAAAGTAAAGATGGAAAGAAGATCAACTAATATGAAGGGATGATTCAATAGAACAATATCAATAATGGTAAATCCGATTTCTTTTGAATGGTAAATCGGATTTTTTTATGAGAACTTATGATCCAAAGTTACTTCCCAAGAAGGTGAATCGTGATGTGTTCTATAAAAATCCCTACTATATCTAGAAATTTGGGTTCTGGTTTTTGAAATTGAATGACTTCATTTTCAATCTGCTTTTGGTACGGGAGGAAATGTAGCGTCAAATTTTTGCAGACGTTTATTAGCACATATAATATAAGGTGCCAAATATAATTTTGAATTTACTTCTTCAACTATTACATATTATTCCATTCGATTCCGTATTTATATTAGGAGTGGAGGTGTCAAATGGAAGTAATGGAAGTAATACTCTTCTTTTTAGGGATGGTATTCTTAATAACTTATTGTTTGTTAAAAGACAAAAAAAGAATGGGCTCAACTAAGAATAAGTTGTACTTTTTAAGTCTGATTTTCGCTATTGTCTTTGCCTTCATCCCTACAACAGGACCAGATAATGGAAGTGGTGGGAGTTTTCTTTACTTCGGTATACCTGCACAAAATTTCTCCTATTTCGGTAAAGGGATGTTGGGATTTAATCCATTAGGATTTGTCTTTAACTTTTTTGTGTTTTACTGGTTTTTTAAGCTAATACTAAAGGTATGGGTATTTTTGTTGAAAAAAGATTAACGGGAGTATGTTTGATTATCTATTCTTTTATGGGAATGACAGGGATTCTATAAATTAGTGACTTCCAATATCATCAAAATCGCAAAAGATAAGCTAGGATTGTACAAAAACACGGCCGATATTCCTTGTCGGTCGTGTTTTTGTTTGATTACGAAAAGTGCGCTTTGTGTCGGGGAATGAAACAGCATGGTAGCTTATCAAGTAGACGATTAGATTTCGGGAATCAAAACTGTACAGGTTCTTTGAAATGGAAAAGAAGTGAAGAAAAAAGGAGATTCAAGTTGGCTACTACTTGTCATTCTTTTAAGTATTGTGCTTTGGAGACTTAGCGGTCGATTTTATATATACTCAATAAAAACATTCTGAATATTATTGACATTAGTTGATTACAAATGTAATATCAAATTTAAGATTACATTTGTAATATAAGGGGAGATATGCAATGAAGGAATTACCTAGAATATCTGAAGCTGAACTAGAAGTCATGAAAGTTCTTTGGGAAAAATCCCCTCAAACGGCGAATGAGGTGATTAAAGAGCTGGAATCAATCGTAGATTGGAATCCGAAAACCATTCGAACACTGATGAATAGATTAGTTCAAAAAGAAGCTGTTTCCTATCATCAGGATAAAGGGCGTATGTACGCCTATTATCCTTTAGTGTCACAAGATCTCTATCTACAAGTAGAAACAAAATCTCTACTCAAGCGTTTTTGCGGTGTGGCGTTTAAACCATTGCTTGTAAACTTTTTGAAAGAAGAAAAATTATCTTCAGAGGACATTAACGAACTCAGACAGATTCTTGATGAGAAGAATGAAGAAAATCAGCGAAAGGGGAGAGAGAAGTGATAGATAGGTTTTTAAATACCTACCTTCCTTTCGTATTTGACTGGATGATAGAAACATCTTTGATGGCAAGTGTATTAGTGGGACTTATTTTATGTGTCAAAGTCTTGCTAAGAAACAAGCTAAGTCCAAGGTGGCATTATTTACTATGGATGATTTTGATTGTACGACTACTGCTGCCCTGGTCGCCCGATAGTTCTTATAGTATGTATTCACTTCTTTCATATGGTTACCAAACGACCACTTTTGCTCAAAATCAACCTGTTGTTTCTTCGATAAAAGAACACGTGCGTGAAACGAAAAGCATGCCAGATACCAATAAAGTTATACAAGAGACAAGCTCTATTGATCATACACCTCAGACAACAAAGAAACCTATAGTAGAGCCCGCTAATAATGAGAAGCAAAAGGATACCTCTCTTTCTTTGTATACAATTGCTTCATACATTTGGATAATAGGCGTTATCATACTAGGCTTCACAACTTATCTTATCAATAGACGATTACATTCTTACATACAACAACAACCCGTTATCACAGAAGAAAGGGTTGTCAACATCTTTGAAAAGTGTAAAAAATCTATGTCCATCCAGCAGAATGTCCCGCTACTGTTAGCTGGGAAAATTTCAAGCCCGACAGTGTTTGGATTCATTCATCCGAAAGTATTAGTATCGAGTGTGCATATTAGTCGGCTCAATGATCAGCAACTACAACATATTTTTCATCATGAGTTAGCTCACATTAAGCGGAGAGATGTTTGCGTCAATTGGATTATGTATAGTCTGTTAGTTTTGAATTGGTTTAATCCGATTCTTTGGTATGCTTACTCATGCATGCGGGAAGATCAAGAGATGGCATGTGATGCGCTTGCTCTCACGTTTTTGGAGGAAAAGGAAAAAATCGCATATGGATATACCATTATCAATCTTTTAGAACATTACTCCAACTATTACCCAGTACCAGGATTGGCGAATCTAATCAGAAATAAAAGAGCCTTAAAGAGGAGGATTTTCATGATTAAAAAGTTTCAAAAGAAATCGTATCGTTGGTCAGCGCTTGGTGTAATTACTGTGATTGTTGTTTCTTTATTCTCTCTGCTAAATGTGCGTGCAGATGGGACAACCGAGCAGCAGAAAGGACAAGGTTCCAAAAAGGTAACAACAACAGAAACAAAAAAAGAGGGAACAGTATATACTCCTCCTAAGCAAGAAGAATATCTTGGGGATATGACGAAAGAAGAAATACTGACGAAAATGCTGAATACAGTTGATAATTTTGAAACTGCTAAAGGTGAGTTTAAAGTTCATCAAGCAAATGTTCCAGGTGACAGGATCATTAACTATGAACTCAGTTTGCATAATAAAGCAGGTGGTTATAGTAAAACTACCTATGTAGAAAATGAAATAGAAAAGGTAACATCTCATTATTACAATAACGGTACGATGTGGGATCTCAGAGAAGATACAGGTATGTATATAGAGATGAACTATCAAGAAGAAAAACGTTCTAAGCCATTAAAGATTAAGAATGCATTTTCAGTAGATAGTGAAGGTGAAAACGTAACAGCTTCTCGAGAAAGACCCATTATTGGAGAAGCACAAAGTTCACTATTTCCTTATGAAATAGCCTCAAACTATACAAGGAATTTGAATACTTGGGAGATTGAAAAGCAAAACGAACAGTTATTGGGGCATAATACGCTTGTCATCAAAGGGAATATAAACAAAAGAATCAACAAATCCTTTCGTTTTTGGGTTGATAAAGATACGGGAATTCTCGTAAAGTATGAAACGTATGATGCGGCTGGCAAGGTGGCTGATTATTTATATCCTACGAGCTTAGAAATCAATGTTCCTATTGATAGTAAAAGATTTACACCAGATTTAACAGGATACCAGAAAGAAGAAATGTTTGGAAAGGACCAGCCGCATATGACGACTGGAAATATCGATAATCTCGTCCCTGAAGCAATAAAAGTACAATGGGAGGAAGCAAAGAAAAAACCAAATGAAACAACGACTTTGAAATACGACGGCAAGTGGTACATTCAAGCCAAAAAAGGCTACTTGGTAAACAATATAGAAGTTAATGGAAAAGAGGGGACGTTATTCTTAGCGAAAGCATCTCCGCAAAAAGAACAATTTGTATTCCATGCCTTAGCAGAGGGATATAATGTAGAAACCCTTAAGGTTGTTTACGAATGAAGTGCAACCTTCTTTGGAAGGGGTGTTGTGTCTTACTGCAGATAAAACACTTTCTTTCTGCAATACAAATTATGACTTTACAAAAAGCGCGGCCGATTTTACTTGTCGGCCGTGTTTTCATATGTTTGATACAAGAGCGTCATCAAATGTGCATTTTGCTCTTCGAGTACTTTTATTTTTTGAAGCAATTCTCGAATTTGAGTACGGTATTGTTCTTCAATCAGACTGTACTCATCAAGTGGTGAATCGTAGTCGTACTGTTGCTTTCGAAGGTTATCAATTTGTTGAAACAACTCTTCATTGCGGTAGAGATAGGATTTGGAAACGCCAGAGCGCACAGAGATCGCATGAAAATTAACAGCACGATTTTCTCGAAGCAATGCTTGAATGGCGTGATGAACGCGGGTAGCTGCTTCTAAACTTTTCTTTCTGTTGTATGCTTGCACACCCGCTGTATTTCGATGTTGCTGGGACATGGTACTCCTCCTATAAAACGATATAAAGAACGTATGTTCTTGTTATAATTGTAAGAAAGAGTAGGAGAAGATGCAATGGGGGGTTACAGTAGTCGCTGTGAAAAATGTAATAATGAAGAAAATGAAGGATGGTGGTATGATCAAATGTTATTTACCGTGCCATTAGAGTTTTATATAATAAACAAACAAATAAATAAAATTAAATTTTTGCCATTTTAAGGGGAGACAAAAAGGATATCCTGGTATTTAGATAATGTTTACGAGCTAAACAAAGAATGGTTCTGGTACAAAAGCTTAAGGACAATTGCAATGAATCTATAAATCTTGGACATACTGTTACTATTACTTTAGAAAGGGTGCGTGATTGGTATGGAAAAGGAAAATGTATTCAA
>NZ_CAKJTI010000014.1 GCF_917563915.1 Bacillus rhizoplanae
GAATCAAAACAAAACTAAAAGGAATGAGCCCTGTACAATACAGAACTCATTCCTCATTAGCTGCTTAAAATATGCGTCTAACTTTTTGGGTTCACTTCAGATGCGGGGCTTTTTTCATAATTATAGTGCTTGAGCTGCTGTAATTAGAGCTAACTTGTACACTTCTTCTTCGTTACAACCACGAGATAAATCATTTACTGGCATGTTTAAGCCTTGTAAGATTGGTCCCACTGCTTCGAAGTTACCTAAGCGTTGTGCAATTTTGTAGCCAATATTACCTGCTTCTAAGCTTGGGAATACGAATACGTTAGCATCACCTTTAATAACAGAGCCTGGTGCTTTCTTTTCTGCTACAGATGGTACGAATGCAGCGTCAAATTGGAACTCACCGTCTAATGTTAACTCAGGAGCCATTTCTTTTGCGATGCGAGTTGCTTCTACAACTTTCTCTGTTTCTGGGGATTTCGCAGAACCCTTTGTAGAGAAGCTTAACATTGCAACGCGTGGATCGATGCCGAATAATTCAGCTGTTTTTGCACTTTCGATACCAATTTCAGCTAAATCTTGGCTGTTTGGAGCAATGTTGATTGCACAGTCAGCGAATACATATTTCTCTTCTTCACGTACCATGATAAATACGCCAGAAGTTTTTGTAACGCCTGGTTTTGTTTTAATGATTTGAAGTGCTGGACGAACCGTATCAGCTGTAGAATGAGCTGCACCGCTTACTAAGCCTTGTGCTTTTCCCATGTATACAAGCATAGTACCGAAATAGTTTTCGTCTTTTAAGATTTCACGAGCAGCTTCTTCTGTTGCTTTACCTTTACGGCGTTCAACGAAAGATGCTACCATTGCATCCATTTCTTCGTATGTAGCTGGATCATAAATATCAACGCCTGCTAATGTTAAGTTCATGCTAGCAGCTTTTGCGCTAATTTCTTCTTTATTACCAACTAAGATTGGTTTTACTAACTCTTCTTTTGCTAAACGCTCTGCAGCGCCTAAAATTCTTTCATCAGTTCCTTCAGGAAGTACGATAGAAACGCCCTTACCTTGAACTTTTTCTTTTACTGTTGTAAATAAATCGCTCACGAATAACCCTCCTACAAATTCAAATCCATATTTAAGAATACCGCTTTTTATCTATATTTTAAACTTATTGCTTCTAAAAAATAGGTAAAATAAAAATGATTATATTTTCTTAAAATTCCGCCATGAAATGTGACAATTTTGTGCTCCCAAGATTCCGATACATGCTTTTTCATCTATATATGATATAGTTAACGTGTAAAACTTGACTATTCGAGGTGAACCTAATGAGTGAAGCAGCAAAAACGTTAGATGGTTGGTATTGTTTACACGATTTCCGTTCTATGGACTGGGCGGCATGGAAAACATTATCTAGTGACGAGCGTCAGCAAGCAATGTTCGAATTTTTAAACATCGTTGAAAAATGGAACAAAACAGAAACTGCAAAACAAGGTAGCCATGCAATGTATACAATCGTTGGGCAAAAGGCTGATATCATGTTCATGATTTTACGTCCAACAATGGAAGAATTAAATGAAATTGAAGCAGAATTCAACAAAACAACATTAGCGGAGTACATGCTTCCTACATACTCTTATGTATCTGTTGTGGAGTTAAGTAACTATCTTCCTGCTGAAGAAGATCCGTACCAAAATCCACAAATTCTTGCGCGTCTATATCCAACATTACCAAAAGCAAATCACATTTGCTTCTATCCGATGGACAAGCGCCGCCAAGGTGATGATAACTGGTACATGTTACCGATGGAAGAGCGTAAAAAATTAATGTATAGCCACGGCAAAATCGGTCGTCAATATGCAGGAAAAGTACGTCAAATCATTACTGGCTCTGTAGGTTTTGATGATTATGAATGGGGCGTAACATTATTCGCTGATGATGTTCTTCAATTTAAGAAACTTGTATACGAAATGCGCTTTGATGAAGTAAGTGCACGTTACGGTGAGTTTGGAACATTTTTCGTTGGAAACATTTTACCAAGCGAGAAGGTCGCAAAATTTTTACATGTATAAGCTAAAAAGGAACGATTTTTCGTTCCTTTTTTTATCCCCTGCTAACACTCTCAGTTGAATCAACCCTCAATAAAGTGAAACTTCCATCAGTAGGGGTTTTCTTCATCCCCCACTGATGGTTAGTTGAACCAATCGGACTTTTACGGGCAGTTAGCCCCCACCTATCTTCTTCGCGTTTCTCTGCACCTTGAGGTGGGGGGCTTACTGCCCGTTAATGCGGGACAAAACTAAAGATTATCCCTCATCACAAAACATGGCTTAGTTGTCATATCTGCTCCTTTTTTTTCATACCTATGAATTAGTGATTGTTCTACACTTTCTTTTCTCTAGCAGAGTAATAAGAGAGGTGAAAGAGATGGGTGTTATTGCCTATACAGATGAAGAATTAAAACTACTCGCAAGGTTAATGCGGGCAGAAGCAGAAGGAGAAGGGCCTAAAGGAATGCTTATGGTTGGAAATGTCGGCGTCAATCGCGTAAGAGGGAATTGCTTAGACTTTAAAAAAATTCGAAACCTTCGTCAAATGGTATTTCAAAGTCCTGGTGGGTTTGAGGCGACGCAAAAAGGTTACTTTTATCAGCGTGCTCGTGACAGTGATGTTGCTTTGGCAAGACGCACAGTTCAAGGTGAACGCTTTTGGCCTGCTAATTTTTCTTTATGGTTTTACCGGCCAGTAGGTGATTGTCCATCAACTTGGTTTAATCAAGAAAATTCTGGTCGTTTTAAAAACCATTGCTTTTTTCAACCAACTAGTGAAGACTGTCCAAGTGTGTTTTAGTGAACTGAAAAGAGGAGGGATTTTGTATGGCACAGCAACAAAACCCATACTATGGGGGAGGATTTTATCAACCATCTGGTGGATATATGCAGCCGCAACCAGGGCAACCAGGTCAACAAGGACAACAAATGCAAATGCCACAAACGCCGCAACCTACTCAAGCGCAAATTGCCGCTTCTCAAGGCATGCTTCCACTTGAGCAATCGTATATTGAAAATATCCTTCGTTTAAACAAAGGAAAACCAGCGACTTTTTTCATGACATATGAGCGCGGCAGCACACTTGGTACACAATCCTATACAGGCATCATTGAGGCTGCAGGACGCGATCATATCATTGTAAGTGAACCTAAGTCCGGAAAACGTTATTTACTGCTTATGATCTATCTTGACTATGTAGAATTTCCTGGAGAAATCACCTACTTCCCAGGACAACAACCAGCAACTTACCCTCCAAGATGATAAGAAAAAGCTGGCAAATGCCAGCTTTTGTTTTATTTTTATCCCGCCCAAACAGCTGGTAAGAGGTTAGACAAGGAAGTAAAGTACAAACCATCTGTAAGGGCCCGATTGGTTCAACTAACCTCTTGGGAAGAAAAACGTTTCCCAAGAAGAAGTTTCACTTTATAACCCTTTTACGACCGCAGTTCCTAATAAAACCCAGCCTACAATAAATGCTACGCCGCCAAGCGGAGTGATTGGACCAAAAAATTTCATACCAGTTGTACTTAATGCGTATAAGCTTCCGGAAAACATAATAATGCCTGCCACCATACACCAGCCTGCTGCGCTTACAAGAGAAGATTGAATCTTGTCCATTAACAAAGCTACAACAAATAATCCACCTGCATGAAACATTTGATACGTAACACCTGTTTTCCACACATCTAACATTTTTGCAGAGATTTTCCCTTCAAGTCCATGCGCTCCAAATGCACCGAGTGCAACAGCTAGTGCAGCTGCAATACAACCTAATAAGAAGAAAATTTTCATTAGAATTCCCCCTTTTTATTTTTATAATAAGAAATTTTTACACACAATCCAACTATTTAACTTTTAAAAATCAAAAAGAGAGTTTCCGTTTGCATCCTCTTCTTTTATATATACAGGCTCTCCTGAAAACGAAGCAATTGGTTGAACCGGCATTTGCGGCGCTATAACATGTGTTTGTATTTTCGGTTCAACATACACAGGAGCTTCCGTCTGTTCTTCGAGCAATAAATCGCATAATGCACGAACAACTAGAAGATGTTCTTTCGTTTTATGTGATTCGCTTCCTTTCGCTTTTGCAATTTCGCTTGCCATTTTATTTAAAATCTTATCGCTAGATATTTGCATTCTTTATCACCTCATGTATTGTAATTCTTTCTCAAATTGCTCCAATTTCTCTATTGGACCAAATACTATTATCATATCACGTTCTGCTAATTTTTCCGCCCCTGTTGGGTTATGAATAATATATCCATCTCGCAAAATTGCTAAAATCGTAACATCAAAACGATTCCTTATATTTTCTTCCATTAACGTTTTTCCAATTAAGGATGATCCTGCAGCCATTTCAATTTCTTCAATAACAAAATTCTGTTCTGTTCCATACAGCACTGTATCTATATAATGAACGGTTAAAGGGTTCGCAAGCCCTTTGGCAATATGAATTCCTGCCATACTAGATGGGTTAATGACTTTATTCGCACCAGCGCGCCTTAGCTTCTCTTCCGACTCTTGTTTTTCGGCCCGAGCTATGATTTTAATATTCGGGTTTAGACCTCTTGCAGTTAATGTAATAAACACATTTTCTGCATCACTCGCAACAATCGCCACTAAGCCAGCTGCCCTCGTAATACCAGCTTTATGTAACACTTCATCTTCTGTTGCATCGCCGTGTACATATAACAGCTTTTGCTCTGCTAATACAAACTCTTCTCTATCAACAACAATAAACGGAATGTTTTTTTCTCGTAATTCTTGCACAACTTGCAAACCAACCCTGCCGCATCCGCACACAATAATATGATCTTTTATTTCCGCAATTTGTTTCTCCATCTTCTTCCTCCGCATCGCTTGAAATAAATTCCCCTCAACAATCATAGCTGCTACTACCCCAATCGCATACGTCACAATACCAACACCAAGTGGAATAATTAAAAGGGCAAAAATCTTTCCGGCTTTCGTTAATGGAACGGCATCTCCATATCCAACTGTTAATACCGTAATCATTGTCATCCAAAATGATTGAAACATACTAATCTCTTCTATTATCATAAACCCGATTGTTCCGACAATTACAACGAAACACATACATATAATTGCAATAGTCAATTGTTTACGTGCACTCATGATATTCTTTCATCTCTTTTCTCTATGTTCAATCTTTGCCATAACAAATCAAATACATATATACTAGAAACGGAATACAAGAAAGAGGTCGATAAGATGAAAACATTTCTTTCTGCCTTGCAATGGGCATTATTTATTTTAGCCGGTAGTCTTATTGTTCCGATTAGTGTTGCTACTAGTTACGGACTTGAAGGGGCAGAAGCTATCGCTTTTGTACAACGAACATTATTTGTTCTTGGCTTTGCCGGCATATTACAAACTGTATTTGGACATCGCTTGCCAATTCAAGAAGGGCCTGCTGGACTTTGGTGGGGTATATTTTCGTTATACGCCAGCCTCGGAATTGTGTTATTTGGGTCAAGTGGTGAAACACTTCGTGTACTGCAATATTCTTTTTTACTAAGCGGTCTCATTTGTATCCTTCTTAGTGTATTAGGGCTCATCGATAAGCTCGTACGCTATTTTACACCAACTGTCGTCGGAACATATTTATTTCTGCTCGTTGCCCAGTTAAGCGGCTCCTTTTTGAAAGGGATGTTTGGACTTGATGGACAACATAAAGAAATACAAGGAAAAGTACTTCTTCTTTCTCTCATTGTTATTTTACTATCATTCTTTATTATGAAGCTACCTGTTCTGGGACAATATTCTGTTTTATGTAGTATCGTAATCGGTTGGGTTCTATTTGCTTCCTTTGGACTCTCTAATCCAATTACACCAGTAAATGATATCATCCATCTTCCTTCTATTTTTGTTTTTGGCATGCCCCGCGCTGAATGGAATATGGTCATTACCGTTGTCTTCGTAACACTACTACTGCTTACAAACATGCTAGCAAGTATTCGCGTTGTGCAACAAGTCGTTTCAAAACATGAAGAAACCGCAATACAAAATCGATTTAAACAAGCAGGGATTATTACTGGTATCAACCAGCTTCTTGGGGGCCTTTTTTCGGCAATTGGGCCTGTTGCTATTTCTGGATCAGCTGGTTTTATTTCAACAACAAATATTTATAAACGATTACCGTTTATTCTAGGTTCAACCTTTATTATTCTCATTAGCCTATTTCCGAAAGTTACATCTTTCTTTGCAGCGATTCCAGTAGCGGTTGGTTATGCAGCTATTTATCCTGTATTTGCAAGTATGATTGGGCTAGCTTTTCGAGAATATGAAACTGTAAAAGATAAAGAGCGCTTATTCAAAGTTTCCGGTCTTGCTCTCTTTACCGGGATTGGCGTCATGTTCATCCCATCAGGATCCTTTTCTTCACTTCCACCGTTTCTTGCATCCTTTTTAAGCAACGGCCTTGTACTCGGTTCTGTAATGGCAATTATACTAGAAGTTTTATTTTCTCGTTCAACGGACAAACAAGCATCTTAGAGGAAAGCTCCTATTAAAAGCTAGTTAAACCAATCGACACAAAATGTAAACCAAATTGGCAAACTTCAAGCATTGCAGTCTATTTTAAGTATTGTTACGATAATAGAGACATATACGAGCAGACAAGATTCTTCTGCTCATATATGAATTCATACGGAATCGATTCCATTAACAAAGAAGTTCGATGCCTTATAATTTATGTTAAATTCATATAGGAAGGACCATTCAAATGTCTTATAAAATGATTGTACTAGATTTAGATGATACGTTACTACGCGATGACCATACCATTTCACCGCGTACAAAAGAAGCCCTGATGAAAGCACAAGAGCGCGGCGTGAAAGTTGTACTAGCTTCTGGCCGTCCAACATTTGCGATGTGGGCGATTGCAAAAGAACTTCGTTTAGAAGAATACGGAAGTTTTATTTTATCGTTTAACGGCGCAAAAATTATTAACTGCAAAACAAATGAGGAATTATTTAGCAGTACGTTATCACCTGAAATCGTTCATAATTTATACAAAACAAGCCAGCACGAGGATGTTTGGATTCATACGTATATCGGCGATGACATTGTAACAGAAGAAAATAATCAATATACAGAAGTTGAAGCTCATATTACGGGTATGCCAATTATTGAAATTGATAGTTTTGTAGATGCAGTGAAAGAACCTGTTGTGAAAGTATTAATGATGGAAGCACCAGAACGCCTTGCAGAAGTTGAAAAAAAATTACAACAAGAATTTGAAGGCCAATTAAGTGTTATGCGCTCAAAGCCATTCTTCTTAGAATTTACAGAGGATGGCGTAACAAAGGGCACAAGCTTAAACCAACTCATCCAAAAACTTGGTATTCAACGTGAAGAAGTTATCGCAATGGGCGATAGCTACAATGACCTAGCAATGATTGAATTTGCTGGCCTTGGCGTTGCAATGGGCAATGCACCTGATGACATTAAAGCCATCGCTAATCATGTAACAGACACAAACATGAACGACGGTGTTGCAAAAGTCGTAGAACAATTTGTATTAAACAGCGAAGTGCTTGTATAGAATAGCTTGCTCGTTGAAGATTAGTTAAACCAATCGTCTATAAAATCCCGCTGAAGTCAAATATTTCAGCGGGATTTATCTTTTATTTTTAGCAGCTTGTGAAGATATTTTGAACTTTGCACTATTCTTGTAGTGTAAAGTTTATTTTCGTTTATAATGGAATAAAATAGGCTATTTTATTCACAAAAAGAATACAAATTTATCATAGACAAGCTTATAAGGAGGTCATTTTATGTTATCAACACCGATTGGACGTTTGAGAGTCATTGGAGTACTTGAAGGAATTTCTTTTCTAATCCTTCTATTCATCGCAATGCCACTGAAATATTTTGCAGGTTTTGCAAAAGCCGTTACTGTAGCAGGTATGGCACATGGTGTCTTGTTTATACTATTTATCTACGCTGTCTTTCAAGTAACCACTATTCATCATAAATCAAAGTCATGGGCATTTGGTGCGCTTGTTGCATCTGTTATTCCATTTGGTACATTCGTACTAGATGCGAAATTAAAAAAAGAAGAAAATTAATAAATAAATAAAAACAGACCGCTACCTATTTAGCGGTCTGTTTTTGCATGTACAAATCTCTCAATAAAAGAACCCTCATTTAGAGGTTCGGAATTTGCCAATCAATCTCCTGTTCTCCTTGTTTTACTAACAAGTTGTTTATTTTTGAAAATGGTTTGCTGCCAAAGAACCCTCGGCGTGCTGATAATGGGCTTGGATGGACAGATTCAATAATATGATGATTTGGATTTGTAATGAGTTTTTTCTTTGCCTGAGCAGGTCGGCCCCATAACACAAAGATAACTGGTTTCTCACGTTCATTTAACAATTCAATAATGCGATCTGTGAAAGCTTCCCATCCTTTTCCTTTATGGGAATTGGCTTCTCCTTGACGCACAGTTAATACAGTATTTAGTAAAAGCACACCTTGCTCTGCCCATTTTACTAAATAGCCGTTATTCGGGATTGGATAGCCAAGGTCATCCAGCAATTCTTTATACATATTTTGCAGTGACGGCGGCGTACGTACGCCAGGTTGCACGGAAAAACTTAAACCGTGCGCTTGATTTGGCCCATGATATGGATCTTGTCCTAAAATCAGTACCTTCGTATCTTGATAGCTTGTATAACGCAAAGCATTAAAAATATCCTCCTGCTTTGGATACACAACATGTGTACGATATTCTTCTTTTAAAAATGATTGTAATTGTTGATAATATGGTTTCTCAAATTCAGGTGCGAGCAACGGCTCCCAATCATTCTTTAGTATTTGTTCCATTCTTTCACTTCCTATCGTATTAATTGACCATATCTTGTTTTGTAAATACTGCAAAAGCAATAATGAGCGATACAACTGCCCATATTGTTAGATTAAGTAATGAAAAGCTCATCGATAATCCTTGCAGCGCTGGTAACTGTCCTGATAAATAATCCGTTAACGATAAATTGACACTAAAAATATATTTTGCACCTTCCCAAGACGTTGCAAAATTATTCAAGATATTCCCAGCAATTAACGCTGCCAGCATAACTCCCATACCAGCTGGCGTATTGCGAATCAGCACAGAAACCATAAATGAGATTGTACCGACGACGACCGCTACAAACCAAGCAAGTCCGTAAGCCATAACAATGTATTGCCACTGCGGAATAAGATGAACAAAGTTTGTGTTTAACGTATCCTTCTCAGTGATAAACCCTGTCAGCACCGGCAAATTCCACCCAGAATAACCAAATACTATTCCTGATAATACATAAGAAAGAATACCAACAAACAGCAAAATGAGCGAAATAAACAACACCATTGTCACGTATTTACTTAAAAGAATTTTCCAGCGCCGAATTGGCCGAGTAAGGAGCATTTTCATCGTTCCATCGCTCCGTTCTCCCGATACGATATCAATTGCTACAATCATGACGAGAAGCGGAATAAATAACGTAATTCCTTGTTCAATAAAGGCGCGTACAAATGTCGGCGCTCCTGGGGCACTTGGATTAATATTATGATCTAAATAATATTGTTGCTGCTCCACGTTTACCTTTAACCATTTCTTCCATTCTTCCGGCAGACGCGAATTATTTAAACGGTTTTGTGAATCAACAATTTGCTGCTGCAATGAAACTTTCCAATCGCTCGTACCAAGACGTTTTATAGTCGTCTGCACTTCCCGGTACTGCGCATAAACAAAAATTGGAATTAAAATTGCCAAAATGAGCATAACTACTACAATGCGTTTCTTTCGATATATTTTCTCCGCCTCATTATAGACGAGGTTCGCAAATTCACGCATGTTGCTCCCCCTTTGTCAGTTCCATAAATAAATCTTCCAATGTAAATACAATTTCTTTTACACTATGAACGTCTACATCATGCTCTACTAATTTCTTATTATAAAAACTTACACGTTCTTCATTCATACGGCACAATAATCGTCCTTCTTCTACTACAAGTTCTGTCACTTCACCAGATTCTTCAAGCAAAGCCTTTGCTTTTTCAAGCGGTGTCACAACCCACTCCACACGGCCACTCGCTTGCTTCACTAATTCTTCAACCCTTGCTACCGTAATCACTTTTCCTTTATTAATAATCGCAACACGGTCACAAATCATTTGCACTTCACTTAACAAATGGCTGGAGATGAATACGCTCATGTTTTCCTCTTTCACAAGCGTATGCACAAATTCACGAAGTTCTCGAATACCAGCCGGATCAAGTCCGTTCGTCGGTTCATCTAATATAAGGAGTTTCGGATTCCCAAGAAGAGCTTGTGCAATCCCAAGGCGTTGTTTCATTCCAAGTGAATATGTTTTCACCTTATCGTGAATGCGTTCATCAAGATGTACCATTTTTGCAATTTCTATAATACGCTCATCAGAAATCCCGCCCAGCATGCGAGCAAATTGCTTTAAATTCTCAAAGCCAGTCAAATATGTATACAATTCAGGGTTTTCAACGATACTCCCAATTTGCCTCATCGCCCCGCGAAAATCTTCTTTTATATCATAACCACCGATTGAAATTGTTCCCTCTGTTGCTTGAATAAGACCGACAAGCATACGAATCGTTGTTGTTTTCCCCGCTCCGTTTGGCCCCAAAAAACCAAATACTTCTCCTTGTTGTATATCAAACGACACATTTTCAACAAGCGTTTTTTTCTTGATCACTTTTTTTAAATTTCGTGCAGATAGTACCGTCGTCATTTCTCTTCACCCCCAGCAAGCTTTAATTTACTCACAACATTTTGTAATAACCGATCCGCTATGAATGTATAGCCTGTTTCATTCGGGTGAAAGTGATCAGAATATAATAAATCCTTACCACGATTTTGGAACATATCAAATGTCGGGACAACATATACGTTTGGATAATCGAGTGCAATTTTTTCTAATGACGCATTCCAATCAATGACAATTGGAGACGAGCCTTTTAACTCCTCTACATCTTCAAATGGATTATACAAACCAATCCAGAAAATTGGGCTGTTTGGATTTAATTGCCGCAGCTTGGATAAAATTTGCTTAGCATTATTTTGAAATGTTACTGTATCAGGGCGATACGTCGTTAAATCAAGATTCCCAAGCGACCCCCATCCTGGAAATAAGTCATTTCCTCCGATTGTCAAAACAAGCACATCAGCTTGCTTAATTGCATACCCGGCGCCGCTGCTTTCCATTTGTTTCAGTAAATCAGGCATTTTTGCACCGCTCACTGCTAAATTTGTAAGCGCTACCTTTTGTTTGTATTTTGTTTGCAATTCATTCTTCATACGTCCAATATATCCAATGCCCTCTTTATCTCCAACACCGCGCGTTAAAGAATCACCTAAACTAACAATTTGTAACGTTCCTTTTTGTTGTTTCCCTTTTGCTTCTTTTGGCACGGCGGGAGTTAACTTAGAGGCTTTCGGATTTAGAACATCATTTACACCGGCAATAAAGCCGTAAGCAAATAAACAAAAAGATGCCAGTGTAACAAATAAAATAGCTTTCACAAATTTCGATCTCATCCTAAAACCCCTTTATCCCCTTATAGATTGACCATATTATACCAAATGGAAATTCGAAAAGCGATTTTCATCAGCCTATGAAAAAAGCACAATCATTTTAATCCAGATTGTGCTTTTCACTTTATTCCTTATGTTGTAAGTCTTTCCGTTAATTTCGCAAATAACTCAATTCTTTTTACTTCTTTTTCTCTATTCGTAATTTGGTCGTGCAAAATTGTAAACGCACCTGCACCGACCTCTACACTCGAATGAGCAATTATTGTAATATCTAGTATCTCTGCAACTTGCTGATCATCACAACCAATAATCGTGATATCATCTGGAATAGAAAGGCCGCTTTTTTGGGCGGCTGTTACAATACCAGCTGCAATATGATTACAAGATACAAGAAGGGCGGTCGGCCGCTCTTTCATATGAAGCAGTGATTGAACAACACGTGTCCCGTCCTCTATTGTAAAGCAATCTACAAACTTCCACTCCTCTTTCGGCATAACATGGATAGATGATAAAGCGTCCAAGTACGCTTGCTTTCGATTTTGACTGTTGAAACTATTACTTCGTCCAACGCAGTAACCAATTCGTTTATGTCCCTTTTCTATTAAATATTCCATTCCTAGCGCAAACGTTTTGTAATGATCAATATGAATACTGGAAATTGTACTTGATACTGTATCTTCACACGTCACAATTGGACCAAACTTTGCGTACTTTTCAATCTCCTGGCAAGCATTGACTTTCGAACATATAATGACTCCGTCTAACTTTTTCATCTTTAACATATTCAAAATTTCTATTTCTTTATCCGCGCTATAACCAGTTTGGCAGAGCATCATATTGTAATTATGTTTTGCGGCCTCTCTTGAAACACCTTCTATAATTGCACTGTAATATTGATTGTTTGCAAAAGGAAGGAGCACACCAATAACATTCGTTTTCCCTCTTACTAAATGGATGGCATTCGAATTTTGCGTGTAATTTAACTTTTCGATAATTGCTAATATCTCTTTTCGCTTTTGCTCATTTACATACGGATGATTATTTAAAACGCGTGAAACGGTAGAAATCGAGACCCCTGCCATTTCCGCGATTTTTTTTATATTTGGCATAATAAAATCCCCCTTCCCACCTTACATATTACCGCATACAAAGAAATTTTAGAAATGTACCCCTTGACCTGGTAAGCTTTTCACATTATATCCTTTGCTAGCAAGCTTAGTAAGAAAGGATTTGTGTTTCATTATGAAATTTAAATTAGAGTATATATTTTTTATAGGCGGATTACTGCTACTCTCTCTCGGTATAAATATGATGACAACGATTACTTCATTTGGTCTTAGTCCGTATGATTCGCTTTTCATTGCTTTATATCAAAATTTTGGTTTAAGCATCGGATCTTGGATGTTTATTATTAATCTTATCTTTACCTTTATCGTACTGTCTATGAACCGAAAACAGATTACATTTGGTACAATCATGACGATGATTTTAATCTCTGTTTTTGTTGATATGATTGGTTCAGTTGCATTTATAATGGATGGCATTCGAGCTCTTCCAAAGTATATAACACTTATATGCGGAAATGTATTTGTTGGAGCAGGAATTGGTATTTATGTTTCATCACAGCTTGGCACTGCGCCGCAAGAAGCGTTTGTTTTAACAATCTCTGAAAAGACAAAGTGGTCCTTCCGGAAAACAGAAATTTCTCTAGCTTGTCTATTTTTAGCTGGTAGCTTCATGCTGGATGGCCCTATTTATTTCGGTACCATTATTCTATCTTTTACAACAGGCTGGCTCATTCAAGCATTTATTCAAATCGGCACAACAGTATTACAAAGTTGGCATACGAAAGAAGCCCATTGAAAGCTATATACTTTCAATGGGCTTTTGTTGTTCATATATAATATGAACCCCTTCGTTTACAACTTGAAGCGTTTCTACCACGCAATGACTAAAAATAGATTGCAGCCATACCTTCACTTCGTCAGCACTTCCTTTTTTCACATAACAAAGCACAGTTGGCCCGGCACCGCTTAAAGAGACACCATATACATTCTCATGCTCTAATTCATGAAGTTTTTGCAATTCAGGAACGAGCTGCTTACGGTGCGGTTCATGAAACACATCCTGTTTCATCATTTCCCCAGCAAGTACCCAATCCTCTTTACATAAAGCTGCTACAAGTACATTGGCAACACCGCTGCCGCGAATGCCGTCCATATACGATAACCTACTCGGAAGTACATCTCTTGCATGAACTGTTTTAAGTTCATATGAAGGAATAACCGCAACAAGTTCTACATCATGAATGGGCTGTGACAAAAATGCAATATCTTTTCCATCATACGTTCCTATTATAAGTCCACCATATAACGCAGCTCCAACATTATCGATATGCCCTTCTATTTCCGTTGCAATCAATAGTTTTTCTCTGCTAGATAAATGCAATTCACAGAGCTGATTGGCAAGTTCAATCCCAGCAATAATTGCCGAGGCACTGCTTCCAAGTCCTCTTGCTAATGGAATATCACTATCGAGATAGAGAATACAATATGGAAGCTCCTTATTATAACGAGCGGCTATTTCCCTAGCAGTCTCAATCAGTAAATTTTTCTCATCTTCTGGAATACCTTGAAGAAGTGGTGTTTTCGCCTTGCACTCCCATCTGTAATGCGAAAATACATCTACTGTTAAATATTTACTTACCGCAAGACCAATTGAATCAAAGCCTGGCCCAAGATTTGCTGTACTGGCAGGCACACGAATTGTAAACATGGGAGCCGCCTTCATCGCAGGACAGCTCCTTGAATGTGTTCAAACACAACCTTTTCATCATTTGGCAAAACAAGCGGCTGAATTTTTTTCGTATCAATTGCAATGTTAGGATCTTTTAAACCGTTTCCTGTTAAAACAGCGACGATTTTACTTCCTTTTGTTATTTCTCCTGTTTGTACTTGCTTATAAATACCAGCAAGCGACGCACAAGAAGCAGGCTCTGCAAAAATTCCTTCATACTTGGCAAGCCATTCATATGCCTGAAGAATTTCTGCATCTGTTACCTCATCAATTTTTCCATTTGAATCGCGGGCAGCTGCAACGGCTTTATCCCAGCTTGCAGGGTTGCCGATGCGTATTGCAGTGGCAACTGTCTCAGGATCTTCAATTTTATATCCGCGTACAATCGCTGCTGCTCCTTCCGCTTCAAAACCGCGCATTTCCGGTAAACCCATACCATGCTTTTCGTTATACTCTGTAAACCCTTTCCAGTATGCTGTAATATTGCCCGCATTCCCAACTGGAATGGCTAAAATATCAGGCGCTTTTCCAAGTGCATCACAAATTTCAAATGCCGCTGTTTTTTGCCCTTCAATGCGATACGGATTTACTGAATTTACAAGCGTAATAGGCGATGAATCGCTTAACTTCCGCACCATTTGCAGAGCATGGTCAAAGTTCCCGTCAATACTAATAATCTCAGCTCCGTACATCACTGCCTGAGCCAACTTACCGTATGCAATTTTTCCGTTCGGAATCATAACAATACAAGATAAACCTGCGCGCGCTGCATAGGCAGCCGCAGACGCAGATGTATTTCCTGTTGAAGCACAAATAACCGTTTTGCTGCCAGCTTCCTTTGCCTTCGCTACTGCCATAACCATCCCGCGGTCTTTAAAGGAACCAGTCGGGTTTGCCCCTTCTACTTTCGCATAAACAGAAACACCCCATTTTTCTGAAAGGTTTTCTAATAAAATGAGCGGTGTATTTCCTTCTGATAACGAAAGCAAAGGCGTCTGATCAGTAATCGGTAAATATTCTTTATAAGCAGCAAGTAGTCCGTTCCACATTAGCGAGCATCTCCTTCAATACGATAATTCGCTTTCACGCAATCCACTTCTTTATACGTTTCTAGCGTTTCTAAAATATACGCATAGTCTGCAAGGGATGCACGGTGGGTAACGATGACAATCTCAGCTGCTCCTTTCTCTTGTAATGGCATTTGAATAATCTTTTCGAAGCTTACGCCGCGTTCAGAGAACAGAGATGTAATTTTTGCAAACACACCTACCTCATCTTTCACATGAAGGCGTAGAAACTTCTTCACATAAATTTCGTCTTCCTCTTTTAATACTTTCTCATATTGCGGAGTCACAGCACTATTCCCTGTTACACCGAGGCGTACATTTTTCATAACCGCAACTAAGTCAGATACAACAGCTGTTGCTGTTGGTAAGCTTCCTGCACCTGGTCCGTAAAACATTGTTTCTCCTACCGCTTCGCCGTATACATATACCGCATTATATTCATTTTGAACAGCTGCAAGCGGGTGCGCATTTGGCAGCAGTGTTGGTTCTACTGTCACCTCTAATTTTTCGCCATCACGTTTCGCTACGCCGATTAACTTAATTGTATAACCTAAGCTCTTACTATATGTAATATCCTCCTCCGTAATGGATGTAATCCCTTTTACATTCACATCATGAAGTTCTACATTTGTAGAAAAGCCCAGTGTTGCTAAGATCGTCATCTTTCGTGCCGCATCTAACCCTTCAACGTCTGATGTTGGATCCGCTTCTGCAAATCCAAGTTGCTGCGCTTCATTTAACACGTCTTCGTATGCTCTCCCTTCTTCAGACATTTTTGTCAAAATAAAATTCGTTGTTCCGTTCACAATTCCCATCATTTTCGTAATCCGATCAGAAGAAAGACCTTCCACAATGCTTCGCAAAATCGGAATACCGCCTGCTACACTTGCTTCATAAAACAAATCCGCTTGATGTGCTTTTGCCACAGTAAGAAGTTCTGCACCGTGAAGTGCCATTAAATCTTTATTTGCTGTTACAACGTGCTTTCCGTTTTGCAGCGATTGTAAAATATATGCTTTCGCATCTTCTACACCGCCCATCACCTCAATAACAACGTCAACATCTGGGTTATTTATAATTTCATCTGGATTTTTCGTTAACAATGCAGGGGTTACTTGGACCTCACGTTCTTTTTCTATGTTTTGTACTAACACTTTTGCTACTTTGACAGGACAACCGATTTGATGCGCTAAACGATCTTGATGATCTTCAATAATACGCACCACACCGCTTCCTACAGTTCCAAGACCTAATAATCCGACTCGAATTTCGTTCATAATACTGTCCACCCCTCTAAAAATTGTATTTAGGTGCCATTATATAAGGTAAGATTCAAAAAAACAATATATTTGGAACATTCCGAAAAATAAAGGGCACTCCTTGCAAAGAAAACGCTACCAAGTGTTACATTTAGCTTCCTTTACAAAATATAAGGAGTTTCTTGATATACATAGTAATTTAGCCAATTTGAAAATAGTAGATTCCCATGGCTACGCCATTTTACCATTGGCTTTTCCAATGGATTGTCATGCCTAAAATAGTTTTTTGGAATAGCAATATCGAGCCCCTTTTGTTGATCTCGCTCATATTCTTGCTTTAACGTCTCGCAGCTGTATTCACTATGGCCAAGAACAAAAATATGCTTTCCATCTTTATTCATAACGAGATGAACACCAGCTTCTTCAGATGTCGCTAACATATCAAGTTCCTGTACTTTTTGAATATCAGATGCACGGACTTCCGTATGACGAGAATGCGGCGCAAAAAAGCTTTCATCAAAACCGCGTAACAATTTCACATGCTCCTGCTTCACTTCATGTTCAAACACACCAAACATCTTTTGCTGAAGCGAATATTTCGGAATACCGTAATGATAATACAATCCTGCTTGCGCCCCCCAGCAAATATGAAGCGTCGATGTAACATGCGTCTTTGAGTATTCCATAATTTGCTTCAACTCTTTCCAGTAATCTACCTCTTCGAAAGAAAGTGTTTCAACCGGAGCACCAGTAATAATCAGTCCATCAAATTTTTCTCCTTCAATATCACGAAATGTTTTATAGAAGCTTGTTAAATGCTCCTGCGCCACATTTCTTGATGTATGAGATTCCATATGAAGTAAATGTACATCGAGCTGAAGCGGTGTATTTCCAATTAAACGAAGCAACTGCGTTTCTGTCTCTTGCTTTGTTGGCATTAAATTTAAAATAGCAATCTTCAAAGCACGGATATCTTGTGTTTGTGCTCGTTCTTTCGTCATTACGAAAATATTTTCATTTTGTAATACTTTACGAGCGGGTAAATCTTTAGCAATGATGATCGGCATACTGTTTTCCTCCAGAAAGGGCTTCTGCTAAATCAGCAATAATATCCGCCGCATCTTCAATACCAACCGATAACCGAATTAAATCAGGCGTTACACCTGCTAGACGCTGCTGCTCTTCAGTAAGCTGACGATGCGTTGTGCTTGCAGGATGAATCACACAAGTTCTTGCATCTGCCACATGCGTCACCAATGCTGCGAGCTTCACATTTGCAATAAACTGCTTAGCGGATTCAATACCGCCTTTTACTCCAAACGTTAAAACACCGCTCGCACCTTTCGGTAAATATTTTTGTGCCAATGCATAATTTTCATTACCTTGAAGTCCTGGATAATTGACCCACTCAACGCGTTCATGCTGAGATAGCCACTGTGCAACAGCTAGTGCATTTTGACTATGACGCTCCATACGGAGATGCAATGTTTCTAAGCCAATATTGCTCACATACGCATTGAATGGACTCATACAATTTCCATAGTCTCTTAATAACTGCACACGAGCTTTCACAATGTATGCCGCTTGCCCAAATTTTTGGACGTAACTCACACCATGATAACTTGGATCTGGTTCAACAAATTCAGGAAACTTGCTCCAATCGAAATTACCGCCATCAATGACAATACCGCCAAGTGAGCTTGCATGGCCATCAATGTATTTCGTTGTAGAATGAACGACAATGTTTGCACCATGTTCAAATGCATGGCATAAATACGGCGTTGCTAACGTATTGTCGACGATAAATGGTACCTCAAGCTCTTTTGCTGCATCAGAAAACTCTTTAAAGTTAAGAACATTCATCGCTGGATTTCCAAGCGATTCTGCATACACAAGCTTTGTTTTCTCATTTGCGAGAGCAACAATTTCATCAGCAGCTAAGTTTGGATTAAAGAAAGTAACCTCAATGCCAAGCTTCCGCAGACTAACTGCAAATAAATTAAATGTACCGCCGTATACTGTTGATGAGCAAAGCAGGTGATCGCCGCTGCCGCAAATATTTAATATAGCTAACATAATTGCAGCTTGCCCTGATGCAGTTGCAACAGCACCAACACCCCCTTCTAACTCCGTCAGCTTCTGCTCAAATGCTGCAAGCGTTGGATTACCAATGCGCGTATAAATGTAACCTTCTGCCTCTAAATTAAAGAGAGCTGCTAAATCGTCAGATGTATCGTATTTATACGTCGTGCTTTGATAAAGCGGCAAAACACGCGGTTCACCATTTTTCGGCGTATAACCACCTTGCACACAAATTGTTCCTTTTCCCCTTGTATCGCTCATCTCCCAATCCCCTTTCTTAACATAAAAAAACTGCTTCTTTCCTAAATAAGAAAGAAGCAGTTTAGATAAACGCTCGACATGTAGCCTTTCTTATCGTTCAGGAAATACCTGCAGGATTTGGCACAATTCCGCTTTACGGCTGTTGCCAAGGTTTCACAGGGCCCGGTCCCTCCACCTATTCTTGATAAGACTTATGCAATTACCGTTGATTTTATAGCAAATATTTCCTAGTGTCAATTATTTTTCTGAATCTTTGTAAAAATGACAACAATCCGTTTGTTTATTCTTAAACTTTAAATTATATTAAAAAAACATTGATATTCTATACTAAAAACAAAAAAAACGTTTCAAAAACTTTACTTACTATGTAAAATTAAAGAGTTATACTTAATTTTAGCAAGCAGCAAAATATATGTATAAACATGATTAAAATTATGACTAGTTCAGAGTTTCATACAATAATAATGCTGACTTTTGTAATATACTTTGAATAAGTAGTTCTTTAAAAAAGATAATATGCATATTGAATGAGTTATCCAATTATTTTCGTATCAGAATCTCTAACTTTTTCATAATAGGATATAACATAAAGGAGGCATAAAAAATGGCTACCAGGAGAAACATGCACTATTTACTCATCATGTACGGTTTATTTTTAGGTGCTATAGTTGGTGCTATAGTCTGGTTATTTTTAGTCGTCACAAATGCTGGAATTCAGTTTATTTGGGAATATTTACCTAAAGAATTAGGATCACCCTCTTATTACACAATTTGTGTAACAGTAATTGGTGGTGTTCTTGTCGGACTGTCACAGAAGTATTTCGGTACATACCCTCGTTTAATGCCAGAGACCATGGCTGAATATCAAAAAACAGGTAGAATTGAGTACCATTTTGTGCATAAAGCTACGTTAACAGCTGTTATTGTTTTAGTATTTGGCGCAAGCTTAGGACCAGAAGCAGCACTTGTTGGGATTATAGGTGGGCTTTGTACGTGGGTTGGTGATCGCTTTAAATTTACTTTAAAAGGAATGCACGAACTAACAGAATTTGGGATTGGCGCTGCTTTAAGTGTTATTTTTAATGCACCGCTATTCGGTTATTTAGCTCCAAGAGAACATGAGGATACACAACTCACTGAAGCTTTTAGAGGGAAAAAGACTATCGTATATCTCGCTACTACTTTTGCTGGTTTTTCTGTATATTTATTGCTTAGTCAGTTTGATAATCGAGGATCCTTTATTGTTAACTTTGGAGAAGGATCTTTTGCACTCCATGAATGGATTGCCTTTCTCCCTCTTATTTTTATAGGTGTTGGGGTAGGATACTGTTATTTCCAAATAGAACATATATTAGAAAAAATAATACATCCTTTTCAAGAATATAAGCTAACATTAGCGATTATAGGCGGTATCCTTTTAGGGATTACAGGAACTATACTTCCGTATACACTGTTTTCAGGAGAACACCAATTAAAAGACTTAGTAAATGAATGGACAGAAATATCATTTGGGATACTGGCTCTTTCAGGGATTTTAAAGTTGTGTATAACCGCGGTTTGTTTAACTACAGGTTGGCGTGGCGGACATATTTTTCCAATTGTATTTTCTGGTGCAAGTATTGGATATGCTATAGCAACTGTCATACCGTCATTAGATCCAGTTGCTTGTGTAGCTATTGTAACGACAGCCATTTCAAGCTATGCAGTACGAAAACCAATCGCTATGACATTATTATTACTCATGTTCTTCCCAATTAATTTATTGTTACCAATGATTGGAGCTGCAATGATCGGTAATGTATTTCCACTTCCGAATCATAATAAGAATGAACAAGAAGAACTATTACAAAAATAAAATAGTAAAATAAAGTGAAACTCCCAGCAGTGGGAGTTTTTCTTCATCCCTCGATAATAAAAAATCCACTCAAAAGCAGCGGGATAAAAAAACAGTACCAGCACTTTTATAGTGTTGGTACCGCTATATTAAATGGCGTTTGTTTTGTTAATTAGAACGCACTTGCTACTTTAACAGCTTTTTCAAGACCTGCTGCAATAATTTCTTCCGCTTTATCTGGGAATTGGTTGTGACCTTCAATTACTACTGTCTCCATATCTTTTGTACCGAAGAAGCCCATCATGCTTGCTACATACTTAACGGCCATTTCTACTTCAGCTGCTGGCCCTTCAGAATATACACCGCCACGTGCGTTTAATAATGCAATTTTCTTATCTCCAATAGGACCTACTGGGCCTTCTGGCGTATATTTAAATGTTTTGTCCGCACAGTTTAAGTAATCAATATATGTGTGTAGTACAGCTGGGATTGTTAAGTTCCATAAAGGGAAACCAAATACAACTTTATCAGCCGCAAGGAATTGATCTAAATATTTATCAGCAACAGCTACCGCCTTTGCTTCTTCTGCTGTTAAATCAAATCCTCTACCAGCCTTAAATGTACCGTTAATCATATCTACTCCTACATACAATATTTTCATTTCTCATTGTATCAAATTCAATCTCTTCTAAAACATGCAAGTAACTTTTTCACTTTGTACTTAGTCATAACATTGATATAATGGATAAAAATGTAGTTTTCATTATATCACTTGAGGGGGCTTTCACAATGACATTAAACAAAGCACTTACAATCGCTGGTTCTGACACAAGCGGCGGCGCTGGTATGCAAGCAGATCTAAAAACATTCCAAGAGCTTGGGGTATATGGTATGACAGCTCTGACAACAATCGTAACAATGGATACACATAACGGTTGGGCACATAATGTGTTCCCAATTCCAGCGTCTACATTAAAACCACAATTAGAAACGACAATCGAAGGCGTTGGCGTTGATGCATTAAAAACAGGTATGCTTGGATCTGTTGAGGTTATTGAGCTTGTTGCTGAAACAATTGAGAAACATAATCTACAAAATGTAGTAGTAGACCCTGTTATGGTATGTAAAGGGGCAGACGAAGCGCTTCATCCGGAAACGAACGAATGCTTACGCGATTTGCTCGTTCCAAAAGCATTGATTGTAACACCAAACTTATTTGAAGCGTATCAACTAAGCGGTGTAAAAATTAACTCACTTGAAGATATGAAGCAAGCTGCTGAAAAAATCCACGCTTTAGGTACAAAATACGTACTTATTAAAGGTGGCAGCAAGCTAGGGACAGAAAAAGCAATCGATTTATTATACGATGGAGAAACATTTGAAATCTTAGAATCTGAAAAAATTGAAACAACATACACACACGGTGCAGGTTGTACATATGCTGCTGCAATTACAGCAGAACTAGCAAAAGGAAAATCTGTAAAAGAAGCTGTGCAAGTAGCAAAAGAGTTTATTACAGCTGCCATTCGCCACTCATTCAAACTAAACGAATATGTGGGCCCAACCCATCACGGTGCATATCGTAAGTTTGAATCTGGAAAAGAACTTGTATAAAGTGAAACTTCAATCAATGGTGGGGGTCTTACTGCCCGCGAATAGCGGGATAAAAATTAAAAAATAAAGTCGTCACGTATGGACGACTTTATTTTTCATGAAACAGCACTCACTTGATTTCTTCCATTTCGTTTGGAAGAGTATAATGCATCATCTGCAAGTTGAATAAATTGCTGCGGTGAGTCTACATAGATTGAAGCACCTACCGAAATTGTGATATTTAAACAAATATCATTTGGTAACCGAAACACATGCTTCTCTACAACTGCTCGAATTCTTTCCCCTATATCTACAGCATATTGTAATGTTGAGTTTGGTAATAATAAAGCAAATTCCTCTCCGCCTTTTCGAAATACTAAATGCGGGAATGGAGAACTATTCTTTAAAATTTCCCCTAATTGTTGTAAAACTTCATCACCAGCAGGGTGTCCATACTTGTCATTCACATCCTTGAAATAATCAATATCTACTAGCAATAAACAGAGTGGATTTTCATTATTTTTCTTATTCTCAATATTTCTATTTAATTCTGTATCGAATTTACGAACATTTCCTAATCCGGTTAAGGGATCCATTGTTGCATACTGTTTCATCATGCGAAACAATTCGTTTGACTGTAAAGCATAATGTGCACTTAAAAAAGTGATATACCCTGTCATAATGCTAACAAGTAAATATAAGCTTAATACAAGAACGTCTTTAAAAACAAAATAAATTGCAATCGATGAAACTGTTAAACAATAAATATGTAACCAAGTCCACTTTTTCAAAACAGAAATGCGAAACATTGAAATAATCGTGCAACCTATACCTGTTAACAAAATCACATATATACCTACTTGTGACCCTACTGAATAATTCGTTAATAATAAACGTACAATTAAAATAATGATGGAAGCTAATAAACTTGCAATAGGTCCCCCAATAATTGCAGCTAATATAACAGAAAGATATCGTAAATCTAGCAACACATCCTCAATATGGACACCAAATTTCATAAGCAGAGCACCTAAAATTCCCATTACAATACCAACAAGACATTTCACTTCAATTGATAGCGGCTCTTTTAATGAAATATTTTTAAACAGTTGAGCACCAACAAAAATAAAAGAAAGAATAATAGTTGTATTAACAAATAGATCATCTAGCATAAAAATATACCTGGCCTTTCTACAACTTGAAAATTCAAACGAGCGTTCCATCATTATCCATTTTCAATACCCCTTTTCCTATTTATTATTGTATATTATATCCCTATAATTCCCAAACCTTTCTTTATTTGTTTCACGTGAAACTTTTAAACACAAAAAAAGAGCGAGATATCGCTCCTTTTTATAACACTATATTCTCTCTAACAACATCTCGAAACTTTACCGTCCTTCGCATTAAATCTTGCTTCTTGCGCTTCGGCAAAAAATTGTTTTCGAGATAATACAATTTCATTTGGATGTTTTTGTTTCATATGAGCAACATACTTCTCATAGCTAGGTACACCAACAAGCAAACTAATAAATTGTTTTCGGTATCTCCACATGCCTATCATTGTTTTAAGCATAGTGTTGTACCTCACTTTCATCGCGTGGAACATACGCCGCTTCTTTTAATGGAGTTGCTTTATTGTTCAATACTTGTATCCATATTCTAATAGCTGATATCAGTACCGCGATTACAACAAGCATGAAAATTCCACAAAGCGCCGCATCAATATAATCATTAAGAATAATTTGTTTCATTTGTGCTACGTTTTTCGCTGGTGCTAATACTTTCCCTTTATCTAGTGCACTTTGGAATACTTTTGCATGAGAGAGGAATCCAATTTTCGGATTTTCATGAAATAACTTTTGATAGCCAGCTGTCATTGTAACAATCAGTAACCATGTTGTCGGAATGAGCGTCACCCAAACGTATGCCTTTTTTCCCATTTTAAACAAAACAGTCGTTCCAAGTAATAATGCAATCCCAGCTAACATTTGATTTGCGATTCCAAAGAGCGGCCATAACGTATTGATACCGCCAAGCGGATCAATAACCCCTTGATATAAGAAATATCCCCATCCTAGTACACACAGCGTTGTTGCAACAATATTGGAAAGCATAGAATCTGTTTTCGCAAACGGTTTATAAACGTGACCTAAAATATCTTGAATCATAAACCGACCAACACGTGTTCCTGCATCAATAGTTGTTAAAATGAAGAGCGCTTCAAATAAAATTGCAAAGTGATACCAAAATGCCATTAATGCTTGTCCACCAATTACTTGAGAGAAAATATGGGCCATACCAATCGCGAGCGTTGGTGCCCCGCCTGTACGAGATAATATCGTTTGTTCTCCGACGTTTGCAGCCAGGTCTTTCAACTCATTTGGCGTCACAGTAAACCCCCAAGAACTAATTACTTGTGCTGCCTGTGCTACATCCGTTCCAATGACTGCCGGTGGACTATTAATTGCAAAGTATGTACCTGGCGTTAGTACACAAGCTGCAATCATTGCCATTACGGCAACAAATGATTCCATAAGCATAGCACCATAACCAATTGGCTGTGCATGTCCTTCCCTCTCTATCATTTTCGGGGTTGTACCAGAAGAAACAAGCGCATGGAAGCCAGATACAGCTCCGCAGGCAATTGTAATAAATAAGAATGGGAATAAATTCCCTGCAAATACTGGACCCGTTCCATCAATAAATTTTGAAACTGCCGGCATTTGTAAATCTGGTGCAACAATAATGATACCGAGCGCTAAACCAACAATTGTTCCAATCTTTAAAAACGTACTTAAATAATCACGCGGAGCAAGTAATAGCCATACAGGTAATGCAGAAGCAATAAATCCATAAATGATAAGCATAATTGCAATTGTTTCACCTTTAAATGTGAACATCGTAGCAAGTGTTGGATTTTCCGCTACATACTGACCCGCTACAAGCGATAAAAGAAGTAAAATAATACCGATAACTGAACCTTCTCCAACACGACCGGGACGAATGTAACGCATATATACACCCATTAAAATTGCAATTGGAATTGTTGCTGCAATCGTAAACATTCCCCATGGGCTTCCTACAAGTGCTTTCACCACAACAAGAGCTAATACCGCTAATAAAATAATCATAATTCCCAAAATGCCGATCATCGCAATAAAACCTGTTACAGGACCAATCTCCTCTTTAATCATTTCACCAAGTGACTTTCCGTTACGACGCATAGATGCGAACAAAATCACGAAATCTTGTACAGCTCCAGCTAACACAACTCCAACAATAATCCAAATTGTTCCTGGCAGATATCCCATCTGTGCAGCTAAGATTGGACCAACTAATGGTCCGGCTCCAGCAATTGCCGCAAAGTGGTGCCCAAATAAAACCCATTTATTTGTCGGAACATAATCTTTCCCATCATTCAAAAGTTCTGCCGGTGTTTTTCGATTGTCGTCCAATTCAAAAACTTTTCTTGAAATAAATTTACTATAAAACCGATATGCAACGGCATATACGGAAACAGCAGCAACAAGCAACCAAACTGCATTAATCGTTTCACCGCGAGATAACGCTAAAACAGCAAATCCCGCTGCTCCTAAAGCCGTAATCACACCCCAAAGTAAAATAGATTTCCACGCTTTCAACAAGAATCCCCCCTAATGTTATGCCTTAGAGGGAATTGTACTAAATTTTCAGAATATTTAAAGATAATATTCCTTATGATGAAGGTTTTCTATTTTAACATGTCAAAATTCTTCCACAACTTGTTACAACTCAATTTTATTTCGAAGTCGTTTTACATAATTTCGACTAACAGGTATCGGCTGGTTATCATACCTTTCCAAATATAAGTTATACGTTCCGTTATAATAAGGCTTTAATTCTCGCACATATATAACGTTAATGAGATAACTTTTATGAACACGTAAAAAATCGTATACCGCTAACTTACCTTCTAATTCTTGTAATGTATATGTTGAGATATATTGATTATCATTTGTATAAATTGAAACTGTTTTATTTTCTTTATTCTTACTTATGTATACAATATCGTCTGGAAGAATGTATTTAATTCCTTCATGACATTCAATTGGGAGCTTTTGCAACCGATTTTTCTCTCGTGTTACTTTTTCTTGCTCAATACTATGCAATAAAAACTGCAAGTCCTCCTGCTTAAATGGTTGCAATAAGTAGTAAAAAGCATGAAAACGAAATGATATAATTGCATCTTTCATATCGTTTCCTGTAAATATAAATTTTGTATGTAATGTTAATTGGCGCAGCAACCCTGCGACTTCAAAACCAGTTGCATCTGGTAATTGTGTATCTAAAAAAATAAAATCTGGCGTATACTTTTTCGCTATTTGTAGTGATTCCATTCCTGTTTTCGCTTCAAAGCATTCTAAATTTTTTACATGTTCTTTGAAAAAATCTATTAGTTGTCCTCTGTTTTCTTCTCGTTCATTTACGATTAAAATTTTCATGTCTGCCCAACCACCTAATCCTTTTGTCCATACGCCTTGTTGTATACATTCGCTTTTTAAGAAATAATCCCTTTTTATAAACCATTTTTCTATCAAATATACCATGTTTTTGTCAGAAAACAACGAAAAGGAAGCTTTACACAGCTTCCTTTTCCTTATATTAACTCTTGTTGTTTTGTTTCTTTCCCAAGCACAAGTACGGCAAGAGCGCCAATTACAATAGCCGTACAAAAGACCGTAAAGATAAAAGAAAGAGAAACATGCGTGGCTACGAGATAACCAACTAATAATGGTCCTAAAATACCACCGATGCGTCCAAATGCTGCCGCCATCCCAGCTCCTGTACCACGAATGACTGCCGGATACTGCTCTGGCGTATACGCATATAATGCTCCCCAAGCTCCTAAATTAAAGAAAGATAGCAACATACCTGCGATCATTAATGCAAGAAGTGAATCTGCTGCCCCAAAGAAATATGCGCTGCATGCCGTTCCAAGTAAGTATGTGATCAACACAAACTTCCGGCCAAAACGTTCAATGAACCAAGCAGCTGTAAAATAGCCCGGAAGCTGCGCAAATGTCATAATTAACACATATTCAAAGCTTTTAATTAAACTAAACCCTTTTAATACTAGTACACTTGGAAGCCAAAGGAACATTCCATAATAAGAAAATACAACACAAAACCATAAAATCCAGAGCATAGCAGTCGCTCTTCTGTACTCCCCAGACCAAACTGCCTTTATGTTTGTAAATACAGATTGTCTTTGGGATACTTTTTGAAATTGTGGTGAATCTGGTAAACTCCAGCGTAAATATAGTGCATAAAAAGCTGGAATTGCACTTAAAACCATCGCTGTTTGCCAACCATATGTCGGAATAACAAAATATGAAATGAGAGCAGCAATTAACCAACCACCAGCCCAAAAGCTTTCTAATAAAACAACAATTTTACCACGCTCATGTGCGGCAACACTTTCAGATACAAGTGTTGATGCAACAGGTAACTCTCCTCCAAGTCCCATTCCAATGAAAAAACGAAGTATAAGAAATACAGTTAATGTTGTTGATAAAGCCGTTAAACCGCTACCAACAGAAAATAATAATAATGTAATAATAAAAACAGGTTTACGACCGATTTTATCTGCTAATATCCCAAATATAAGTGCTCCAACTGCCATTCCAATAGAGTTAATACTGCCAATCCACCCCATCTGCTGTGCACTAAGCTGCCATTCTTTTTGTAAAGCAGCAATAATAAACGAAAGAATCCCAACATCCATTGCATCAAATAGCCAACCAAGCCCAGCAATTCCGAGAAGCTTTCGATTCGAGATTTCTGTAACTTTCCCCACTAGAGGTCCTCCTTACAAAGCTGTCTTTACACTTCATTTTACATATGTATATTACATAAGTAAAATACTTTTTTAATTACATACTAAAGAAGACAAACTACCTACATAAACCTTATCTTTCCCATGAAAAAACACCTCATACATAGGTATTTTTTCATGGGAAAGGTGCGTTACGTATACAGACTTGCATAGAAAAAAGGTAGCAAAATATCGCTACCTTTTCGATCGAACCACTTCTTTTAAAAATTCAACTAATACAAGTTGACGACGCCATCGTGTTGGATTGCTGCATAAACGATAAAACCATTCTAAATGAATAGCTTGAATCCATTTCGGGGCACGCTTTACTTCTCCTGCCCAAACATCGAAACTTCCTCCAACACCAACAGCTACTTTTGTATTTAAACGATGTTTATTCTGCTGAATAAAATTTTCTTGTCTCGGGAATCCAAGTGCAACAAGCAAAATATCTGGCTGCGCTTCTTGAATACGCGCAATAATTTCTTCTTCTTGCTCTTGTTTAAAATATCCATCTTGTGTACCAACAATAGATATTGCTGTATATCTTTCTGTTAAAGTTTGAGCGGCTTTTTCTACAACGTGCGGCTTTGCTCCAAGTAAAAAGACAGATACCGATTTCTTCTCTTGTGATAATGTTTTAAATAAATCACTCATCAAATCAAAACCTGCTACACGCTCTTTTAACGGTGTACCTAGCATACCGCTTGCCTTTACAACACCAATTCCATCTGGTGTAATAATATCTACCTGAAGAAGCGTTTCATGGAATTTAGCATCCTTTTTTGCACACATCACAATTTCAGGGTTTGCCGTTACAACTTGGAATGTATTCTCTTGTTCCTTTTCTAGCTGCTGCATCATATATCGAATCGTTTCTTCCATTGTCATCGTTGAGAAGGGCACGCCTAAAATATCAATTGTTTGCACTGCCATATTTAAAATCCTCTCTATTTCAAATATCTTTTCTATTTCTATAAGGTTCAACTAACCATCAGTGAACTCTCTTCTCACTGATGGTTAGTTGAACCAATCAGGCTCTTACAGGTAGTCTAACTTCCCTGATTTAGCATAATAGTTACTCCGATAAAGTGAAACTTCCATCAGTGGGGGTTTTCTTCATCCCCCATTGATGGTTAGTTGAACCAATCGGGCTTTTACGGGCAGTTATCCCCCACCTATCTTCTTCGCTTTTCTTTGAATCTTGAGGTTGGGGGCTTACTGCCCGTTAATGCGGGATAAAAGCTTTTCATACGCTTTATGTGTATCTTCATACACCTTTCGTAAAGAAAAGTGAGAAGACGCATGCATATATAAACGCTCACCCATTTCCGCCAATTCACCATTCTCCCATTTTCCATATGCTTCTTCTAATACATGAGCAAGAGCCGAAGCATCGCCAGTTGGAATGATCCAGCCATATGTCTCATCAACAATGAGCTGTGACATATCACCAACATCTGTAGCAATAGAAGTTAAACGTTGATTTGCCGCTTCTAATAAAACAAGTGAGAAACTTTCACTATGTGATGTAAGTAAGTTAATATGTGCTGATGCATATAATTCTTTTACATCTTGACGATGTCCTAAAAATAGTACTTTATCTTCTATTCCTTTTTGTTTTACCATTTCTTTTAGCTCATTCTCAATCGGACCATCGCCAAGTAACAATACTTTTATATTTGGAATCTCCGTATTTTGTAATGCCTCAAATAATATTTCATGCCCTTTAACAGGGTGAAGACGCGCTACTTGAATCGCTGTAAATACGTCTGCTTGTATACCGAATTGTTCCTCTAAGTTGTAAGGCTTTGCTGGTGTAAGATCATATTCAATACCATTATAGATTGTACAAATTTTATCCTCTGGTACACCTAGTGTTACCGTATTTCTCTTAAAACGTTCTGTAATTGCAAAAAACAAATCAATCTTCTTAAACGAACGTAAATTTAACTTTGTAAAAATCCATCCTTTTAAACCACGTTTCATAAAATCCAGTGTTGGATCACTGTGAACTGTTGTGACCCATTTGGCACTTATCTTTCTTTTTAATAGAGAAAGATAAAAGTTTGCTCTTGCTCCATGTGTATGAACGATATCAAAACGTTCTTCATTAATAAAAGAACGTATTTTTGAGAGAATAGATATATCATAGCGAGATGATTGTGAAAAAACGTGTACCTTTATCCCTAACGCTCTCGCTTCGCTTGCAATTGGACCTTCTTCAAATACTGCTAATTCTACTTCATCTTTCGGAAATTGTGACAAAAGTGAAATAATATGCGTTTTTCCGCCACCTGTCTCTGCTCCAGCATTCATATGTAACACTTTCATCTTTTTCTTCCTCCGTTAATATATTTTTCCTTTGTTTTACTATAACAAAAAATAAAAGCTAACATAATGCTAGCTTTTATTTTCCCATCATTCTATTTCTAAATCTACGATTAAATATGCTAATAGTACAGCAAAGTAAATACTTACTCCTGGTGCCGTTAATACGTGACCTGCTGTAAAAGCAATTCCTAATGCTAACAAAAGACCCGCAGCTAACAATGCGTACTTGACTGTAAACATATCACGAAACCTTGCTATAAGTACCATTAGGATTCTCAAACCATAATACACAAATGGAATCATAAGGAAAATGAAACCGATAATTCCAAATGTGTAAAACCAATCATGGAAATCTCTTTCAATTAATTTTGGGGCATCTTTAAAGTTACCACCATACCCCATACCAAGTAACTTCTGAGACGTAGGTGCTTGTTTATAAAAGTCTTTATACATCTGTGTAAATAATTCACGTCCACTGAAAATAAGAGATTGTGTCTCAGCCTTTTTCTCTTCTTCTTTCTCTTTTTTAATATCCTCTTGTGTAACAGGTTTATTCTGTTGTTTTTTCTCCTGTTGTACTTTTTCAAAAACTTGAACATGAATACTTGTATTTTTATATATTGGCGAGAATGGAAAATACCCCAATACTCCTACAAATATAACTGTTGCAATCAAACCATTTAACAAATATGGCTTTTTATTATGCTCTTTCCGTTGTAAAAATGCTTGTATAAAGCACATAAAAATAGCAATAGCAACTGTACAGAAAATAGCTCCCACTCCTACTTTTGTACCAACTGCAAATAATGAAAATATTATTAAAAGAGATGGAATCCAAAAATAACTCTTTGCCAAGCTTGTTGTTTTTTCAATGGAATACAAAACAACAATTGGACATATTATTGCTAAAACCGATCCAAGTTCATTCCCTGCAAAAAACCAGCCACGTGAACCTTCTTTAAAATATTCATAACTATTATAATCTGTTCCCGTTGCGATAGATGCAACCATAACCACATTTATAATTAAAGCTGCATACGCTATATAATTTCTCATCTTTGTATGCATCGTTTCTTTTATCTTTAATGACTTAAATACTAGAATATAACAGCTTATCATGACAAATGGGTATAACGCCTTTGCGATAAACTTAATCTCTTCTCCTTGTAACATCGGATCCTTAATCATTTTATTATTTAAAAATCCTAATCCAAGGACAATTCCTAGTCCAAGTAAATATATAATATATTTTCGGTTTTCTCTAACACGGGCTTGCATAAGAATATAAATACCAGCAAGAGCCATAACAAAGAAACGCGATATCACTCCAACCGTTGCATCAATTTTAAGCACTAAAATACAAAATGATGTAAGCAAGTCTATAATTGGTTGTAATATAATAAAAATCAATAGAAAGCTCTCGAATTTATAACCTAAACTATTGTTATTTAACATCTTTGCCTCCGATAAATATTGTAGGTATCGTAACTCATTCCAAATACTTATTATAGCATAAGTCCTCAATTGACTAAGTGGTATTTTAATTGAATAATAAAATCTTTATAAACCTCATTTTCATCCCGCATTAACGGGCGGTAAGACCCCCACTGAGGGAAGTTTCACTTTATAATTTATTCACTCTCAAATAGCATTTTCAAACGCTTTCTTTCCTTATTCTTTCACTTTTTTTACATGTAACGAAACAGGAATTGTTATTTTCATAACTTTAGTGTATATTCTTTCCTTGGAACATCTTTAGAAGGAAGGGATTGGAGCAATGTTTTTAATTGATGTATTTACATTTCTCGGTATTATCGCAGCTGCCATTTCTGGTGCATTAGTAGGCTTGAAAAAAGAACTTGATTTATTTGGTGTCCTTTGTTTATCTGTAGCAACTGCACTTGGCGGCGGGATAATTCGCGATGTTATGATTGGAAACTTACCTCCAGTTGCATTTGTTCAACCCATTTACTTTTTCATTAGCATCTTAGCCGCATTATTTACTTGTATGTTTTTTGAAAGAATTCATAAATTACAAGTTGTTATTATGCTCTCAGACGCTGTTGGTTTAGGTGTATTTACTGCAATCGGTGCAAATGCAGCCATTACCCATCATATGACTGCTTCTTTCTTAGTTGTTTCTATGGGAGTAATTACAGGTATTGGCGGTGGAATTTTACGCGATATTTGTGCTCAAGATATCCCATATGTCTTTCGTAAAGAAATTTATGCAATTGCCTCCATTCTAGGTGCAATTAGCTTTCTTATTACGTATGAAATGGGATCACACGTATTAGCTTTCTATATTTGTTTACTTGTAACATTTACTATACGTGTTGTAACTTTTATCTATAATGTACATTTCCCAGTCTTTTTTAAGACGCATGCAAAAATGAATAAAGGTCATTGATCTATTTTCATACAAAAGAGAATTCTTGGTAGAATTCTCTTTCTTTATGTTATTAAAATCATTTAAATAAAGTATATAAATATATAGAAAATACAAAAACCATAATAAATAAAATGCCAAACATTGCAAACACTTTATAAGGTAAAGCTTCTATCAACAAGGGATTCCGCCTTTAAATTTTGAGGTAGGGGCTTATTGTCTAGAAATAGCGGGATAAATATATACAGGGGAAACAATCATGCTAAGCATTTTTAAAGATGAAAAAAGAATCCTGCTTAGAGGATTCTTTTATTTTTTAAAAAACAGCTTTTGACAATATTGATATACTACATATATCCCATAGCTTTGCAATATCAATAAACTAGGGACTAGTATGCTATCATATACAATACGCGTATTCATAAATCTTGTAAATAAATAGCCCACTATAATGAATAGAAACAGCATATAACTTCCATTTCCCGGTTTTTGAAATAGAAGATGTAACATAGCAATTGCTACAAATATTGTAATCATTATATATATAAGGTATCCACCCTTTATAAGGGTGTTTTGTATTTCTTGTTTCTGTAATTTCCCTAAACTCATTTGAATAGAGGCAAACCGATCCATCTCTATTGCTTTCAACTTTTTATTTATAAAATCCACAGTATACTCTTTTTTCTCTCGTTCTGTTGTTTTTTCATTTTCTCCTACTAATACAGATTGAATATATCGATCATTTGTAAATGTATATTGTAAACTACTTGATTTTGCCAACGCGTAACTTACTCCGTAATGGACACCATAAAATATAACGCATATACCTACTATTTTAAAAAGCATTTTTTTTCGTTCTGCACTTTGCAAAACTTCCACCACTACAAGGTACATAACAAGGACTATAATCAAAAATAAACCTAATGGACGAATCACATTACTAAAAGCAAATAAAGCAGCGGCCACTCCCCACATATACGAGTGATTTAAACCTTTATGTATAAGTAAGTAACATGCAAAATAAAATAAACATGTTGCTAAATGTTCATTTGTTAACACGGAACAAAGTACAATATTAGGAATATACAAAGCATACAACATAGCTGCAATTCGGCCGCATTCTTCATGAAATAGCGTAGAAGCAAGCTTGTAAATAAAAAAAGCTGTAGCCCCGCAATATAAGATATTACATATCTTTAATACAAACATTGCATCTCCAAAAAGACGAATAAAAAAGGATTCGTACATAATAAAAGGTGATTGTACAAGAGCTTCCAGCCCGCTAAAACTAGTATTTCTTTGCCCAATTTGCTTAGCGGCCTCATACATCACCTTCGCGTCACCTTCAAGCGGGGCTCCCATCGAAACAATTGATAGAAAGCGAAGTACCACAGTAATTGAAATAAGAAAAAGAATAAATTGTTTACTCGTAAATCGATATTGTAAAATAGATGTAGCCAGCAAAATTAAAATGATACAAACACCTAATATGATCGCTAAACTGGAAGAGTTCATATCAACAATATTGCTTACCTCTTCAAAGGAAGACCAAAATGAATATGCAAAAAAGAGGAACATGAGTCCAACTACTATCTTGTTAAAAAAAGAATGAAAGCCTATCTGTACATTGCTCATAATTCTATTGTATTGCACCTCTTTTTCCCTTTGTTAAAGGATATCTATTCCCTTTAACTTTATATTTTTAACAAAATGATTTTATCACGAATAAAAGGAGTGCTGGTAGCCTATTTCTATGACAAAGCTAGTAACATCACATATTCTCCTTGCAATGTAAGCGAAATCTCTTTTACACTACAATCTATATAGAGTGAAACCTCTGTTCATTAATTATTATAAATAATGAACAGAACAAATCGAGTTCTTATGGATATCATTAGAACAAAACAAACAGGAGTAGATAATATGGAAAAGAAATTTATGAGAGAATCCAAAGCGATAAAAACAACACGTGTTTTTCCGAATGACTTAAATAACCATCAAACATTATTTGGCGGAAAATTATTAGCAGAAATTGATAGCATTGCTTCTATCGCAACTGCACGTCATAGCCGTAAGCACTGTGTGACAGCTTCTATCGATTCTGTTGACTTTTTAACACCAATTCATCAAACTGATTCTGTTTGCTATGAAGCATTCGTTTGTTATACAGGGAGATCTTCTATGGAAGTATTCGTAAAAGTCGTTGCAGAGGATTTATTAGCTGGTGAACGCCGCATTGCTGCTACTTGCTTCATTACTTTCGTGGCATTAGAGAACGGAAAACCATCCTCTGTACCAGGTGTAATTGCTGAAACAGAAGAAGAGCAATGGTTATATAATACAGGTGCAGAACGTGCAGAAAAACGAAAACTGAACCGACTAAAAAGTAAAGAAATGGCAGAAGTGCTAACTATTCAAAAACCGTGGAATGTATAAATTAAAGAAACCACCATCCTCTATTAGGATGGTGGTTTCTCATACTCCTTCTTATCTTTAATATGACATTTAAAATCCGTTTTCATAAATGATTATTTCCATAAGTTGCTTTACAAAGTTTACGTGCGTTACACTAATAAGGTTACATATCATTTAGCTATGACTTTTAAAAAAATTTGCTCACAACATAAGATAAATCGTATAATTACGAAATATGTAATAGATAAAGCATGAATCATATACTCCATAAAATTATGTATAGAAGGATCTAGTTATGCAAAAATCACTATTTAAAAACATTTTGTATAAGATTGCACTGAATGTCTTTAACATTATTCTCCCCTTACTCGTTGGACCATACGCTTACCGAGCGCTTGGAGCACAATCAATGGGAACTGTTAACTTTGCTGATACGATTTTTAATTACTTCTTCATTTTTGCTGTATTTGGTATTTATCAATATGGATTACGAGAAATGAGCTTAATAAAAAATGATAAAAAAAAGGTAAGTCAACTTTTCACAAACCTTTACCTTATTAATTTAATGACAAGCTTATTTGCTCTAACAACCTTTTTAATATTTAGTTACATTGGCTATGGCGATGAAAAAATATTCCCGGTGTTAGTTATTTTCGGATTTAACTTCATTTCGAATATGTTCTACGTAGAATGGGTAAATGAGGCCCATGAAAACTATGATTTTATTGCTATAAAAACCATTTGTGTTAGATTAACTTACGTTGTGCTATTATTTATAATCGTTCATAATGCAAACGACTATAAACAATTTGCAGCACTATTAGCTCTTTCAACATTTTTAAATCATTTTACTAGCTTTATATACATTAAGCGGAAAATAAAATTTGATTTCTCTAATATTACAATCGTTCCGCACTTAAAACCATTACTAGCAGTTGTTATTTTCTCAAATACAAGCATCTTGTATACACAATTAGACCGTTTCTTACTTGGAGAATATTTAGGTGCAGAATATGTGGCATTCTATGTAATGGCCTTTCAAATGATGACCATTGTTAATACACTAATGGTCAGCGTAATTCAAGTTACCATTCCAAGACTATCCTATTTATCAGGAAATGCTAATGAAAAAGAGTATGAAACATTATTAAATAAGATTTCAAAGGTATACTTTATTACACTCTTCCCTGCTGCTGTTGGCCTCATTTTAATTTCTCATGCTGCCGTTGTTATTTACGGCGGATCCGAATTTGCACCTGCTGGGAATACATTATCTATTTTTGCTCTATATATGGTTTCCGTAGGAATCGAGTCGATTCTATCGAACCAAATTATTTATGTGAAGAAAAAAGAACATATTTTAGTTCGCTTTTTATTCATATGCGGTTTCACAAACCTTGTATTAGATATTTTATTAATTATCTTTCATGTCTTCACACCAGCAACTGCTATTTTCACAACAACAATTGCAAACTGCTTATTGATTGTTTTGGAATATATGTATGTAAAGAAGAAATTAAAAGTAAATTACACATTGTTTGATATGAGTAAATTAAAATATTTACTTTACTCACTAACGTTTATTCCATTAACATTTATTGTAAAGATGTATTTCAAAAACACGCTATCATTTGCTTTCATCACAATTTCAGTAAATATATTTGCTTACGCTCTTATCTTATTGGTAACAAAAGATGAAATTCTCTTTATGTTTTTAGATAAAATAAAATTAAAATTTAAAAAAGCGTAATACACATGAGGAAAGGATACTACATCTTTTCCTCAATCCTCCTGCTAACGAAACTTCTTAAAGGAGCTGTTACGATTGAAATTCTCTTTAATCATGGCCACTTGCGGCAGACGTGATGATATTATAGATTTACTAACATCGCTAGAAAAACAAACATACAAAAACTTTGAACTCATCGTAGTTGATCAAAACGATATACCAATCTCTGATTTATTTGAAGATTATAAAGAAAAATTCCCAATCAACTATATATACACACCAATTAAAGGACTATCTCGTGCACGTAACACAGGATTAAAAGTAATTGACGGCGATATTATTGCTTTTCCAGATGACGATTGTATTTACGAAACAAATGTATTAGAAAGCATCCAAGAAACATTTGAGAAAAACAAAGATATTCACTTTATCTCTACCAATACAACAAATGTAGAAGGAACAGGCTCTTTAATACACGCACCAGAAACAGACATCATTTTAAATAACAAATATGGCTTCATGGGACCTTCCTTTGCACTATTCTTCACGAAACAATTTGTACAAGATGTAGGCACATTTGATGAAGACTTAGGAGTTGGATCAGGAACGATTTACGGAGCCGGTGAAGAAACTGACTTCGTACTTCGCGGTATGAAGAATGGATATACAGGTGTATTTAAGAAAGACCTTTTCGTATATCATCCTGTAAAAGAAGAAGTCATTAATGAGCAATCATTGAAAAGAGCAATTTCCTATGCTGGGGGTTTCGGCAGAGTTATTCGCTTGCATTACGGATTCCCTTACTTTTTACGTGCCATTGCTGCTGCTACATTCCGTACGATGCAAAACATCTCTAGCGATAAACGAAAATTTCATGCAAATCGCTTAAAAGGAATTGTCAGAGGGTACTTTAAATAAAGTGAAACTTCCATCGGTGGGGAGTTTCTTCATCCCCACTGATGGTTAGTTGAACCAATCGGGCTTTTACGGGCAGTTAGCCCCCACCTATCTACTGCGCTTCTCTCTCAATCTTGAGGTGGAGGTCTTACTGCCCGCGAATAGCGTGATAAAAGAAAAAGCAACTGTCCAACACAGGGACAGTTGCTTTTTCTTTATAGGGTTTTAACTTACAAAAAACAAGGAGATTTTTTATAATCTCTAAACAAGTAATGAATAAAATAATGATAATTTATCATCTTGGTATAAAGCACGCATCATCGTATTTATCATTATATTTATTCATCTATATGTTCACAAAACCTTGTTAACGAAAGTGTATAATATATAAAAGGAATCAACTATCGATTTATCTTACAAAAAAATTACATTATTGTAAGGTAAATTGATAGTTACAACAATTCATATTCTTCCTTAGTACAAACATAAAGTGAAACTTCCATCAGTAGGGTTTTCTTCATCCCCCACTGATGGTTAGTTGAACCAATCGGGCTCTTACGGGCAGTTAGCCCCCACCTATCTTCTTTGCTTCTCTCTGAATCTTGAGGTAGGGGTCTTACTGCCCGTTAGTGCGGGATAACTTTTTCCCATAAAGTTACAGCTCCCATTCATAAGGAATACGTGATAATTTAAAGATAAAAGATAGCTTTATATTTAAGAATTTAGTATCATGATTCAAGATACTATTTCAAACAGGGCGGAGGACACTATGAGCTTATTAACAGTTGAAAGCCTAGGGCATACCTTTGGCGATCGTACATTATTTAAAGATGTATCAATGCGTTTATTAGCAGGAGAACATGTTGGATTAGTCGGCGCAAACGGCGTTGGTAAATCAACATTTATGAATATTATTACAGGGCAACTTATTCATGATCAAGGACGTGTAGAATGGACACCAGGTACGCATTACGGATATTTAGATCAGCATACAATTTTAACACCTGGAAGAACTATTCGTGACGTATTAACAGATGCGTTCTTACCTTTATTTGAGAAAGAAAACGAGTTAAATACAATTACTGAAAAAATGGCAACAGCTTCACCAGAAGAATTAGAAGAACTACTTGAACAGATGGCAGAAGCGCAAGATGCACTTGAAGCAGGCGGTTTCTATTTATTAGATATTAAAATTGAAGAAGCAGCACGCGGTCTTGGAATTGATGCAATTGGTTTAGATCGTGATGTTTCGGCATTAAGTGGTGGACAACGCACGAAAGTATTACTTGCTAAACTATTACTTGAGCAGCCAGAAGTGCTATTACTCGATGAGCCGACCAACTATTTAGACGTTGAACACATTCAATGGTTAACAAACTATTTAAAGGAATATCCATATGCGTTCCTTTTAATTTCCCATGATACAGAATTTATGAACAAATGTGTCAATGTTATTTTCCATCTGGAATTCTCAAAAATGACACGCTACACAGCAACATATGAAAAGTTCTTAGAACTAGCAGAAATCAACAAAAATCAACATTTACAAGCATATCAAAAACAACAAGAATTCATTAAACAGCAAGAAGATTTTATCGCACGAAATAAAGCGCGTTACTCAACAACAGGACGTGCAAAAAGCCGTCAAAAGCAGTTGGAGCGTATGGATCGTATTGATCGCCCAGAAACTGCTATGAAACCTGAGTTTTCTTTTAAAGAGTGCCGTGCAAGCAGCCGCTTTGTCTTCGAAGGAGAAGATGTAGAAATTGGCTATACACACCCTCTATTACCGAAATTAACAATGACAATTGAACGTGGTGAGAAAATTGCCATTGTCGGATGTAACGGTGTCGGAAAATCAACATTACTCAAAACGATTCTTGGAAAAAATAAACCGCTAAGCGGAAAAACAAGTCTTGGTGATTTCTTAGAGCCAGCTTATTTTGAACAAGAAGTAAAAGCAGAAAATATTACACCAATTGATGATGTATGGAATGCGTTCCCACACTTAGACCAACATCAAGTACGTGCAATGCTTGCGAAATGCGGTTTAAAAAATGAACATATTTCTCGTCCATTGAGCCAATTAAGTGGTGGTGAACAAGCAAAAGTTCGTTTATGCAAATTAATGGCAACAGAAAGTAACTGGCTATTATTTGACGAGCCAACAAATCACCTTGACGTAACAGCAAAAGAAGAACTACAGCGCGCTATGAAAACATATAAAGGTACCATCGTTCTTGTTTGCCACGAACCAGACTTTTATGAAGGTTGGATTACAAAAGTTTGGAACGTAGAAGAATGGGCAGAAAAAGCTGCTCATCAATAAAGTGAAACTTCCATCAGTGGGGGTTTTCTTCATCCCCTACTGATGGTTAGTTGAACCAATCGGGCTTTTACGGGCAGTTAGCCCCCACCTATCTTCTTTGCTTCTTTCTGAATCTTGAGGTGGGGGGCTTACTGCCCGTTAATGCGGGATAAAAATATGCCTCTTGTCTAAGACAAGAGGCATATTTCATTATTTCTTATTTAGAAAATAACATTTTACCTTGTTTAAAAAACTGTATTCTTATAAAGAGTGCGCTTTATTCCCATCTAAATACATAAATTATTACTATACTTCACCTTGAAAATTAATAAAAACAAGGAGTGTAACAAACCATGTTAACCCTACAATGGAATCGTTTAAATTCATTGTTAGCAAAATGCCTCGTGTTTTTATGCTTACTTATCTTTGCTTTTACTATTTGGAGTTCTTATTTAACCGTTAAAGAAACTCTAAGTGTTCGAACACTTATTAGCGGCCCAATTGTAATTATCATTATGATTTTACTGATATTACTAACTTACCTTTGTAATAAATATCTTTCTAAAACTGCCTTTATTATTTTGTTAACACTTTGCACGTTTACCCTTCGGTTCATTTGGATTCTAAAAATCCCAACACCAATTGAATCTGACTTTGCATTAATGTATAGGAGTGCTGTACAAGCTGCTCACGGTGACTATAGTTTTTCAAGTTCCCCCTACTATACAGCGTGGGTATATCAACTTGGATTTACGATGTATCAAGCTTTTATCATCAATGTATTCGGTAACCATATATTCATCTTGAAGTTGTTAAATGTCCTTTATTGTACAGGAACTACCATATGTATATATAGTATTACAAGCAACATTTTTAATGAGTGGACTGGGCGTATAGCTGGACTATTATATGCTTTTTTTATTCCAAGCATTATGATGAGCTCCGTCTTAACTAATGACCACCTTGCAACATTTTTATTTTATTTAGGGTTCTATTTATTAGTGTCAAAAAGATTCTATAGTAAATATACTTGGATCTTTGTAGGGATTACACTAGCGTTTGGTGATATAATACGTCCTCTAGGTAGCTTTATTTTATTAGCAGTTATCATTTATCTATTCCTTCACGGATTTCTTGGGAAAGATAAGAAAACAATAGTTACTACAACAAAGAAACTTATTGGTATTCTTTTTGTCTTTTATGCTGTCCATTATCTCGTAAACTTTGCATTCATTGCTACAGGAATTACACAGTATCCTTTATCTAATCGTGATCCCCTTTGGAAATTTGTCGTAGGACTTAACCACGAAACAACAGGATTATATTCAACATCCGATGCTGAACAAATCATGAGTCTAGAAATAGGTGAAGAAAGAAAAGAATTAGAAATGAAGCTCATTAAAGAACGAATTGCAGATAAAGAAAAGCTATTCACACTCTTTGGGGATAAATTTTCCTATATGTGGGGAGGTCTTGATTCCGCTGGTTACTGGAGCTTAAATCAATTAAATAAAAAAGAATTAGCTGATACAGCCATGGAATATGAAAAATATATTTATATTGCAACCATGCTATTTGGTATGATTGGATTATTATATCTTCTTTTAACAAAACAGAAAAACCTTCAGTATACATTATTCCTATTACTTATTATTGGATATATATCTATTCACTTTTTAATAGAAATACAGACAAGATATCGATATTTTATCATTCCAAGCTTCTTTATTATTCAAAGCTATGGAATCTATGTGATTCATCAATATATGAAAAAACTCACACGATTACCATTTTTATAAAAAAGTGTAAAACCCATTATTCTTTAAACTCAACACTAAAAAATGATATCTTTCACAAAATACCTTTAAATGAAACGGTTTATGCATTAAATAAAAATAACATAATAACAGCCTGTTCCAAAAATGAAATAAGCCGAACAGGCTGTTATCTTTTTTAGCGTCTAAACAAGATGAGAAAATCTCCATATCCTTCTTTCTCTAAATCCGCTTTAGGGATAAAACGAAGTGCAGCAGAATTAATACAATAGCGTAAACCATTTGGCCCTGGCCCATCTGGGAATACGTGTCCCAAATGAGAATCTGCATCTTTACTACGTACTTCCGTTCTCGTCATATTATGGCTCACATCTATTTTCTCTTTTATACTTGCTGATAACATCGGCTTCGTAAAACTAGGCCATCCACAACCGCTATCAAATTTATCTAAAGAACTAAATAAAGGCTCTCCTGAAACGATATCAACGTAAATACCTTCTTTTTTATGATCCCAATATTCATTTTGAAATGGTGGTTCTGTTCCATTTTCTTGTGTAACATAAAATTGCATTTCTGTGAGTTTTTCTTTTAGATGAGTATTATTCTTTGGCCAATATTTTTTGATAAACGCATCACGCCCCGAACCTTGGCGATATAACGCATATCGAAACGGATTTTTCTCATGATAGCTTTGATGATATTCTTCTGCAGGATAGAATGTTGCAGCCGGTAAAATTTTTGTGACAATCGGCTTCAAAAATCGTCCACTTTCTTCTAATTCACGTTTAGACGCTTCTGCCGCTTCGCGTTGCTCTTCACTATGATAAAAAATGACTGTTTCATATGATTGTCCGCGATCATGAAATTGGCCTCCAACATCAGTTGGATCAATTTGTTGCCAATATAAGTAAAGTAATTGCTCATACGGCATACGCTCTGGATCAAAAGTAATTTGTACCGCTTCATAATGCCCTGTTGTCTCTGAGCAGACTTCTTTATACGTTGGGTTTTCCTTATCTCCACCTGTGTATCCAGATACAACCTTTATAATGCCATCCATCTCTTCAAATGGCGACACCATGCACCAAAAACACCCTCCGGCAAATGTTGCAAATTTATATTTTTCGTTTACAGCCACTTCTTCACCCCACTATCTTTTCTTACAGTATGGCATACAAAAATATAAGTTATAAATAAAAAAGCATCAAAATAGATGCTTTTTATTTCTTGTTCACCATTTCTTCTTTCTCATCACTTGTTACTTCTAACACATCTAATAAAAATATAAAGATCGGAATCCCTATAATCAATCCCCAGACTCCTAAGAAATGTTCAGAGAAAATTAAAATCATAAATGTATAAAAAATAGGTAGATTCGTTTTAACTGACATAAATTTTGGATTTAAGAAATAACTTTCAATCGCATGAATGACTGCCACAATAATTAAAATGTATAGTACATATACAGTGCCCCCAATATTGTAAGCAATTATACAAAGTGGAAACAGTGATATAATTACACCTGCAACGGGAATAAGACCCAATAAGAAAATCATTAAAGCTAACCCGAGCAACTGCGGAAAACCTAAAATCCAAAGGGCAATAACAGATAACACACAATTTATAATAGCAATAAAGAATTGGGCCTCAATTACTTTTCCAAACGAGCGAGCGAATTTCTTTCCAAAATACTCAATCTCATTATAAAAAACAGCTAATTTACTTTCTTTGAACTTTACTGTAAATGCAACAATCCGAGATTTTTCTAACAAGAAAAATAAGCTTAAAATGAGTGAAAGTAAAATTTGCAAGCTTACTTTCCCAATATTCGCTAATGAACTATAAATGATGTCAACACCTTGATTCACATACTTCGATAACTCTATATGATCAATTGCAGAAACTAAATATTTAATTACCTCATTATCAGGTGGATTTCGTACAAATATATTGAACTGATACACGAGCTGTGTAATTTGTATCATTAGAACTGGTAAATACTTGTATAATGTAATAACAATCCCACTAACCAATGTTATATAGAGAAACGCAATAATTATTCTTCTATTAATCGGTAAAAAATGGTCCATTTTACGAGAGATAAATTTTTGAAATCGATCCATTAAATACGTAAGAATAAATGTAATTAAGATTAAATTAAACATACTTTTCAACCCATATAATATGAGCACAAGTAACCCTAATATAACTAACCTCTGAAACCCTTTGCTTTGAAACAGGTTTTTCATTTGCATAATCGAAGCTTGATCTCTCCTGTCCTTATAATTCGTACTAATCTCATTTTACAATATAAACGGTACTTTCAGAACGTATTCTTGTAAACTGAATAAAAAGTTTTACTGGTAAATTTAAATTTTCTTTAAACAATATGTATCTAAATTAATGTAACATAAAAAAACAAGCTATTAATAGCTTGTTTTCTTTATAAAATTCAATGTTATTTATTATTTTCCCTCTTACGAAATGCTTTATTATCAACTATTAAGCTGCTCTTTCAGGATGCCCAACACCTATATAATCGAGGCAATAAAATTTTTCATTTTACACTCATCAATCCATGGGAGGGTCCTAAGATACTTGCTTAAAGCAATTAACTAGTAACTCGTGTGTGCATCTATATTTTTTTGAACAGCATTCACATTAGCTTTCAATTTAAACGTACAAACACAGAAATATATAATCGAAAGAATTGATATATATATCCATAGGTTATATACATAAGCGTTCTCCCATACACCTATCAAGGAAAGGAGAGCTGGGCACGTCAGTGTAACCCATGACTGTACAAAAGCTATTTTTCCAATATAATGATTGATGTTCTTTTTCTGCACATTAGAGATAAAGAATAAGAACCATAGAAACGCCCACATCAACCAAGTTAACGCATTAACAATATCTTGAAAATGTATAATAGCTACAATCATGTAGAATAGTGCAATAATCGCTACCCAAAGAGAAAACCAGCCTAATCCATCACCTTTTAATCCTACGATGAAAGTAACTCCTACGTATAGATAAGTTAAACCAAATAAAAAAGTAGCCGCATATAAATACACTGTCCAATTGCTTTGATCGGACACTACAATTAAATAAAAAGGAATAATAATTTGCAGTACACCTACAAATAAATTAAAAACACCAACACTCTTTTCTTCCGCTTTTCCTAGCATTACAAGGCTATTTAAAAAGAGCGCTGCACCGGAAAGCAATAATCCAACATTACCCATATATATTCTTGTGAAAAACAAAACTGTTTTTCACAACGATACCTCCTTACATCATACATTCATTTTTTAATAGTTTTAACAATAAAAAGCAGTTCCTCTTCTCCAATAACTGTAGCAGAGGAACTGCTTGTCTTTAGAAAAATTTGCAACAGATAATACATTTGAAGTGCATATAAATTTTGAATCAAGCGCTTCCAAAACGAAAAAGTATACATTATGAAAACGATATCAATATCATAACAGCATTCGGGATAAAAATAAATGATAAAAAAAATAGTATATAACCCACAAAATACCTTTATTTATAAAATCATTACAATCAGATGGCACTTCTATCAGTGAGGGTATTACTATCCACAAATAGCGGGATAAAGTGAAACTTTAATCAGTGGGGTTTTCTTCATCCCCCACTGATTATTAGTTGAAGCAATCGGGCTTTTACGGGCAGTTTATCTCTCACCTAACTTCTTTGCTTTCACAGAATTTTAAGGTGGGAGTATTACTGCCCGTTAATGTGGGATAAAAATATGGCTCTTTTTTAACAAAAAAACCCCCATCTTTTTTCCTTGGATAGGAGTCATCTACGCACTATTTGGGAATTTCCCCATCAATACGACACTCTATATACAAAAATTCATTAAGCTGTAAAGTTTCTTATCGTACATTAACTTTTACTTATATCCAAATACTAAATTACATAGAAGTAAACACATAAAAAGTGAGCAAGGCTACCTAGTAACACAAAAATATGAAAAATTTCATGATGGCCCATATATTTAAATTCCAACCATTTCGGTTTTGTACCATAAATAAATCCGCCAATCGTATAAAATACCCCTCCCAATATCAATAGCACCAGACCATTTGCACTGAGATTTTCTGATAATGGAGCAAAAAAGAATATAATCAGCCATCCCATTAAAAGATAAATAGATGTCGATAACCACCTAGGACAGCTAAACCAAAACATTTTAAAAATAATTCCGCACACAGCAGTTCCGTACACCAATATGAACAATAGCAAACCTTTGTCGGCTTGTAACGTAATTAAACAAAAAGGTGCATATGTACCTGCAATTAAAACAAAAATCATGGAATGATCCAGTTTTCTAAAAAAATAAATGACACGATCATTTGCAACAACCATGTGGTATACAGTGGATGCAGCGTAGAGAATCATCATCCCCATTCCAAACAAAATTACTGCTGAAATTGCAGTGACAGACGGCATTTCTATAGAAACTTTCACTAACATGGCAAGAAGTGCGACAAATGATAAAATTGCACCTCCAAAATGCGTAAATGCATTAACCGGTTCTCTCACATAAGAATTCACATTAACAACCCCCTATATAATCACATGTAGTTTTAATAACTACATGTGATTATATAGGAATTAATTCTAAAGGTCAACATTTACAAGTAATATGTTTCATAATACTATAATTAAATATACAGGAATAACCACAGAAAGTTATAACCATTGATGATTAGTTGAACCAACCGAGCACATGCCAGCAGCTACTCCCCACCTTGTTTTCTCATAACTTTAAGGTGGGTACAGCAGCATAAAAATTTACATCATTCCTATAAAGGTGAGGGTTTCATATGGAAAATACAAAGGATTTACTAAAAACATTACATTTAGAAAAAAAAATTACACTCGAAGATATCCCCAACGTAGATTTATATGTAGATCAAGTCGTTCAGCTATTTGAAAATAGCTACAATATGACAACTAGAAACGAAGATGAAAAAGTACTAACGAAAACTATGATTAACAACTATGCAAAAGGAAAACTGTTTTTTCCTATTAAAAATAAAAAGTACTCTAAAGAGCATATAATCTTAATTAGTTTAATTTATCAATTAAAAGGGGCACTTTCTATTAACGACATAAAAAGTTCATTAGTTGAAATTAATGAAAAATTAGTACACGAAGACAATTTTGAACTAGATGCTCTTTATAAAAGTTACCTCCATCTAACAGAAACAAATATCAAAAACTTTAAAAATGATGTAAACAATCGAGTAGACGAAGTGAAAGCAGAAGCAGCTATCCTCGAAAATGAAAATCTTGAGAAGTTCTTATTGCTTACATCTTTCGTAACCATGAGTAATATGTATCGACGTTTAGCAGAAAAAATAGTGGATGAAATGAAGAATTCCTAATTCTATTTATTTTTAATTCATGAACCACTAAAAAAGCCACCTATTTCTAGGTGGCTCTACTAACCATCAGTGGGGGTCTTACTGTCCGTTAATGCGGGGTAAAGTGAAACTTCCATTAGTTTTGCGGCAAAAGCATCGATACGTCCCTACTACAATTTATTATTCTTCAAGCAGTTTCTCATCACGTCATAGAGGTGATGATTAGTTCTACTCACTACATTAAAAAAATGGGCCTGAATCTCCCCGGGGCAATATCGTAATATAATATAAAATCAAGCCATAACTTCTACCTATATACAAAAGAGCATCGCTATATAGTTTTACTTTTGGGAATATTCACCCAGGTAAAAAACCTAAAGCTAACGTTTTGGGGTCTTTTACTTGCCTATACTTTTGTATTCTCCGTTAAACTTCTTCTATTTTTTGGATAAATATTATCCCTAATTAGAACAGATATAAAATGTTTTAAACCCTCATTTGCTTATGATACGGTTCTCCGTAAATGATCTATTAGAAGGTCCAATCAATCATTATATAAATTTATTATTATTTTAATAAATTCTCAACAATGAAAGATATCTCTTAATACCCTCTTAACAATTTAATGATTTAATAAAATTATTAAAAATCTTAGGAGGAATCAAATTATTATGAAAAAAGTAGTTTCAGCTGGTCTTTCTATGGCTATAATGGCTTCTGCTGCAATTCCGACTTTTGCATCCGATTTTGATCACAGTTCTAAGTCTCAAAAACACAACCAAATAGAGCGCGTAGAATTTACTTCTATGAAAGCTCCAACTACTATTGAAAGCATGGTCAAAACTTATTCAGAGGCTAAGGTGAAAGTCACCTATAAAGACGGGAGTGTGAAAGAAACGCCTCTTGATTACAACTCTCTTTTTTTATCCAAAGATAAAATTGTAAAAAATAAAGGTGAAATGATTCCAGCGGGCACCCCTATTGACGTGAAAGGGAATCCAATTGTCGATAAAAGTGTTCCGGACAAGCCTTCTTATTTTATTTCTGATGCACCTGACTCCAATAGTTTTATTACGGTCGCTGGAAAATCTTATATTATCTCTCATTATGAATATGATTCAATAGATAATGCAGGAAAATCAATTTCTGGTCTACCGGCATCTATGACTCTTACACAAGTTGATCAAAATAAAGAAAATGGCGAATTAGCTGTTAATAACGCCAAAAAAATTGATTTTTCAAACGTAAATGGTCTTTGGAATCCATGTAATGGAACTACAACAGAGTGGAACACTCATCTTGGCTCAGAAGAATATGAACCAGATGCACGCTCATTTGAAGATCCTACATCTAGTTCTTATAAAGCTGTTACAAACTTTGCTAACTACTACTTTGGTGATAAATCTAAAGCAAATCCTTACTTTTATGGCTGGATTCCTGAAATCTCCGTCAATGCACAAGGAGAATCTTCCGTTGTCAAACATTATAGTACAGGAAGATTTTCCCATGAATTAATGCAAGTTTTACCTGATGATAAAACGGCAATATTTGGTGATGATGGCGGAAATACGATGATGTTTATGTATGTGGCAGATAAAAAGAAAGATTTTTCTGCAGGAACGCTATACGCAGCTAAATTTAAACAAACAAGTACTGAAAATGGCGGTGCAGGAAACTTAGAATGGATTAAGCTTGGTCATTCAACCGATGAGGAAATAAAAGCTATTATTGATAAAGGTGTCAAGTTCAATGATATTTTTGATACAGCAACTCAGCCTACCGCTGGCTATACGGCAGTCAAAACATCAGCAAATAAAAACATCGAGTATCTTAAAGTAAAACCTGGAATGGAAAAAGCAGCTGCATTCTTAGAATCTCGCAGATATGGCGCTATATTAGGTGCAACATCTGAATTTAATAAAATGGAAGGCCTCGCTGTCAATGAGAAAGATAAAAAAGCGTATATCGCTATGTCCTATCAGAATGGCAGTATGCAAAAACAGGAAGGCAGTATTCAAGACGATATTCAGCTACCCGCTATTAATTCTGGCGTAACCTGGCAGATAGACCTAAACAGCGAACAAAAAGATAACAACGGCCGTCATATTGAAAGTGAATTCGTACCTGTTAGTATGAAAGGACTTATTGTTGGAGAAGATTTGAAAACTCCAGATGCCTACGGAAATACAGCTGCACCAGACAAAGTAGCAAATCCTGATAACTTAACCTTCTCAAACGATTTAAACACGTTATTCATTGGAGAAGACAGCTCTATGCACACAAATAACTTTGTATGGGCTTATAATGTTAAAACTAAGCAACTATCAAGAATTCTTTCAGTTCCTGCTGGCGCAGAAGCAACAGGATTAAGAGCAGTTGACGATGCTAATGGCTTCCGTTATATCTTAAGTAACTATCAGCATCCAGGTGAAGACCTTGAGGGCAAACAAATTACAGCCGTCGACAAAACTAAATTAGAAGAAGCGATGAAACAAGGCCTAGGCATTCAGGAGACTGGAGGAGTTGGCTACATATCCGGACTACCTTTTGGAAATAAAAATAATAACTCCAATAAATAAAAGATAACACGCGGCCCTTATGGCTTAGTTCGCATATCCTGTAGACTAGGCCATAGGGGCTTTTTGTATGTTAAGAAACGCCTACTCCCCAAAGGAAAGCAGGCGTTTTTAACTTAGTAAACTAGAACTGAATATATCAAACAGCATTTAATAAAGTGAAATTTCCAACAGTGGGGTTCTTCATCCCCACTGTTGGAAAACTCTCACCAATCAGGATTTTATGGATAGTTGTCCCCTGCCTATCTTCTTCACTTCCTCTGAATTTTGAGGTTTGAATGCAAGATGAACTTAAAGTACAACACACTTTAATTAATACAAACACTTGTAAAACTCTTATTTACTTATGGTATGGTTCATTACGATTAATTCGAAACGCTCTATATACCTGCTCTAACAGTACCAATCGCATCAACTGATGGGGCAGCGTCATTTTTGAAAAAGATAATGACTCATTGGAGCGCTTCATCACTTCTTGACTTAACCCAAGCGATCCTCCAATAACAAATGCCACTTTACTCTTCCCATATGTAGCAAGGCGGTCTAAGTTTGCAGCAAACTCTTCTGATGATTTTTGTTTCCCTTCAATTGCTAATGCAATTACATGCATATCATCAGAAATTCTATCTAAGATACGAATTCCTTCTTTTTCTTTTACCATTTGCATTTCTGCTTCACTTAAATTTTCCGGTGCTTTTTCATCTGGTAACTCAACAACCTCCACTTTTGCATAAGCGGATAATCGTTTTAAATACTCTTCAATGCCTTGTTTTAAATATTTTTCTTTTAATTTTCCGATTGAGATAATCAAGATATTCACATATATTCCCCACCTTACAAACACGTTATCCACAGAAGTTATCCACATATCCACATACATCATCCACATATTGTGTGGGAATCTGTGTTCGATACAACATATGTCGCCTTATTTTGACAAAATTCACACATTTTTTGCTCATTATCTTTATTATCCACAGTGTGGATAAACGGTGGCACTTCACATTCATCCACAATAATATCTAATGCTAGTTCCACATGCTCTAAACAACAAGGTAATTTCATAATTTCACCTCACTTATCCACAACAGAAAACAGGAGGGGCTGCCTCCTGTTTTAATACTGCTGACTGCCTAATTTTACATTTGTTGTTTCTCGTTTTGCACCACGATAAAATGTGATCGTCATTTTATCATCAATTTTCTTATTATATAAGATTTTTCGGAATGCAATAATATCTTGAACTGCTTTTCCATCTACTGCTACAATTACATCATATTCGCGTAAACCTGCATCTGCACCAGGAGATGGGCTTTTCACATCTAAAACACATACACCTTCTTTTACATTAGCTGGAAGATGTAATGTTTGATCCCAATAATAATTTGGAATTTCATTTAAAGACCTTAATTCAACTCCAACGTAAGGTCTTCTTACTTTCCCATACTTTTCAATCTCATTCATAACTGGAACAGCTCTTGCGATAGGAATTGCAAGTCCAATCCCCTCTACCTCTTTTGCAGCAATTTTCATGGAGTTGATTCCAACAAGCTGCCCTGCTTCATTTACAAGAGCCCCGCCACTATTACCAGGATTAATAGCTGCATCCGTTTGCAATACTTCTACTTGCCAATCATAATGTCCATCTTGATCTAAATCAACCGGTACAATGCGTTCATTTGCTGAAATAATCCCTTGTGTTACGGAACCTGAAAATTCTAAACCAAGAGGGTTCCCAATTGCAAGCGCAGCTTCACCGCGTTTTACTTTCGTAGAATCACCAAGTTCAATGACCTTCTTCGCATATTTTTCATCAATTTGTAAGACAGCTAAATCTGTTACAACATCAGTTCCTAAAATCTTTCCAGGAACTTTTTTTCCATCACTCAAACTTACTTCAATACGATTTGCTCCTGCTACAACATGATTATTTGTTACAATATATGCGTTTCCTTTTTCCTTCTTGTAAATTACACCAGATCCTGTTCCTGCTTCTGAATCTGCTTCTGAAAAATTATCACGCTGAATATTAATAACACCAACAACCGCTTCTGAAGCACGGTCAACAGCTTGAACAAAGCCAGAATGATCTCCTGTATTCGTAGCTTGAGGAGTAGACTGCGCTATATACTGTTTCTCTTCACTTGCTTCTGTTTCTCTTATTGTAGTCCAACCTAATTTTGAAAACGTTGGAATAGCAAAAGCAAATAATGTAGCACCAATGACGGTTCCCGCTACAACAGAAACGAAAATATGTTTATGCTTTTGCTTTCTTTTTCGTTTCATCTGTAAATCTTCTTCATCAATAAAGGACATTTATGCTCACCTAGCCTTCCGAAAGCATTTATATTCTCCTTTATTGTTTACCAAAATGAAGAATTATACGTATTGAATTTTAGTTGGCTTTTTGGGATCCGTATCGTGCAGCTGGAATGCTTCTCCTACAGCAAGTCCTTTTTCTTCAAGTACTTGTTCAACAGACATACGAGCAAGTTCTTTCATATTATTGTCTAAACTAAGGTGAGCCAAATAAATATGCTTCGTTTCATCTGTAATCACATCGGTCATCGCAAGAGCTGCGTCTTCATTAGAAACATGTCCTACATCACTCAAAATTCTTCGTTTAATGCTCCACGGATAACGTCCCATTCGCAGCATTTCAACATCATGATTACTTTCAAATACAAAAGCATTAGCTCCCTTAATAATTCCTTTCATTCGGTCGCTAACATATCCCGTATCTGTAATAAGCACTAACTTTCTTCCATTATGATGAAACGCATAAAACATTGGTTCAGCAGCGTCATGTGAAACACCAAATGATTCCACTTCAATATCTCCAAATGTTTTAATATCTCCAATTGAGAAAATAAATTTTTGCTCTGTTGGAATATTACCGATTAAATGTTCCATCGCGTTCCATGTTTTCTCATTTGCATAAACGGGCAAATCATACTTACGTGCTAACACGCCTAGTCCTTTAATATGATCGCTATGTTCATGTGTAACAAGAATACCGGATATGCTATTTATGTCTAGTTCAGCTTGCTGAAACAAAGTTTCTGTTGCTTTTCCACTTAGCCCTGCATCTACTAATAATTTTTGGCGCTCTGTCCCTACATACAGCGCATTTCCTGTACTGCCACTTGCAAGTACACTAAAATGCAAACTCATTTACCCTCACTCCATTGCTCGTTTTCCTTGTTGTCCTTGCCCAATTGAATAATTTGTCCCTCTACTGCATTCACAAAGTAATCCATTTTATCTGTATACAAATTCCACGTTGGAACAAGAACTTGCACATTTGAGGAAGAAGGAGCTACCACTGTTGCATATCCTAGTTTTGCTCCTTTTACATGACTCCCTTGCTTTAATTCATTTTTCGTATACAACGTTTCTAATGCATTCCGAGCAGAAATAATATCCAATTCCTTATTTTGCTCTCCCATCTCTTTAAAATCATACAACATCGTTTGTGTATACGATATAATTTCTTTCTTTTCATTTAACTCCGCAACAATCATACCGTGTTGATTATAATAAATGGGCTTATCCTTATATTTTTGAAAAAAATATACTCTCGATCCTTCTACTTTCCCAGCCGCACTATATTTTTGTCCATCAATTACATAAGAACGTAGAAATTCACTATAATTATCACCTATTGTTGCTTTCAAATTTCCAAATGGTTCTTTAAGCTTACTTGAAATTGTATTCGAATCTTGTAAAGACGCCGTTTGATTTTTTAAAGAACGTATATCTTCATCAGAAAAGACCTTATCTTTTGCCATAATATACGTATCTTTCGTCGGTTCTTTCGGCAAATTATCAGCTGTAATTTTATCTGCTTTCAATTGTTCCTCAATATTCGTTTCCGTCATATAATCAAGTTGATCACTATCTTGCTTTTGAATGAACTGAAAGAGAAGAAAGAGATCTAAAATGAAAAAGGCAACAATAAAAATTGTTTTAATCCTATTCCAATCCAATGAGCTCTCCCCCTTTCTCCTCGCTCCATTCTAGAATTTTATTATCTTCACCATACACAACGTACCAAATAGGTTTTAAATTTACTGCAGCAATGTTTTTCCCATCAGCTCCAGGCTCTGGTATAAGTTTATATCCTAACCGAATATCCTGAATTAATTTCATATCTACTTTTTCATTCTTCTCTAAAGATTGTATCACTGTCTTACCATCCGGAAGAGAAATTGTTCGATCATCACCATACTTTAATGTCGATAACTTAAATAATGGACGCCTATACGAAATTAATTCATCTGTCCCCCATACTTGTTCTAACGTTGCCATACCACTTTCATTAAATACAGGTAAGCTATCAACATATAAACGATACGTTGTTTGTCCTTTTTTGGAGTTCATATAATCAAAACGATAAGAATCTGTTAAGCCACCATGACTATTAATAAAATCAAAACTGCGTTGAACAAGCGCGTTTCCATATATATGTGATTGATCTGATACAGCTGAATTTGTGTACTGTAGCATTTGTTTTTTCTTTAATACTTGCATAAGACGAATTCCATCTGTATATGTGTTTTCCTGATCATTAGACACTTTTTTTACATAACGAGGATCTGTAAATAATGCATTTATAAATATATCCTCAGGTATATCACTTATTAAATATCCCGTACTTTGCATATCTGTTTTCGTATCTGGTAAAAATATCTCTCTTGTATCACTTAATGTGTATTGAGAGTATTCCCTCGCATTAGCTGTAAATTGGTCACGTGCTGCATCAAGTTCTTTGAGCGTAATTCCCTTTAATACCATCTGATATACTTTGCGATTTTCATACGAAATGAAATATACAGGAATGTTACCATCCCGGCTTCCTTGTAAATCAATCATTATACGATTGAAACTATATAATTCTGGGATTTTTTCTTTAATTGTAAAAACACTTCTCATAGAATCCAAAGGTATATGTGTAGGAAAAATCATTTCAATCTTATTTTTACCACGAACAAAGGAGAGGAATTGATGTTTTGGGATATCATCTGATATATCTCTAAAATCATACAATTCTCCTCTCTCAAGTAATTTATACAAAGGATCAATAGTATCTATATTTTCGCTTCCAAGGTGTGTATTCTCTTTATGAAAAAGAACTAAAGAAGGCAAAATTACATTTACAGGACTCTTCTGCGTCATCTCAGCATTATCTTGTAAATACTTTGCATTTTGTGATTTACTAGAATCCGGCACATAAGTCCATAAATTAAAAGTAAGAAATAAACTAATAACAACCAAATTAATAAGTAAGACTGACTTTAAATTCTTAATTTTCATTCCCAGTCATCCTCTTCTTCCTTTTCCATTGGAAGCGTGAAATAGATGGTTGTCCCTTTTCCTTCTTCACTTTTTGCCCAAATTGAGCCGCCATGAGCTTGAATCATTTCCTTGGCAATTGCGAGACCTAATCCCGTTCCGCCTAGTTTACGCGAACGCGCTTTATCAACACGGTAGAAACGTTCAAATACTTTATCTACGTTCTCTTTTGGAATACCCACTCCTTGGTCGCTAATACTTATTTCTAACATATCTTCTCTTTCTCGTAAACGATATGTCACTGTTCCACCCTCTGGAGAATACTTTAACGCATTTGAAATGATATTATAAAGAACTTGTGTAATTTTATCTTCATCGATTTCAATAAAACGTGCTTTCTTAGAAAATGAACGATTAAAAGATACATTTTGTTCTTTTGACATTTCAAAACGGTCAATGATATTACTAAAGAATTGTGTAAAGTCTACCCATTCTTTCATTAAACGATGTTCTGTACTATCCAATTTCGAAAGCTGCAATAGTGCATTTACAAGGCGAATCATTCGTTCCGTTTCTTCTTGTGTTACCTGTAAGAATTGCGGTGCAATATTCTCATCTTGCCATGCTCCTTCACCCAATGCCTCTAAATAGCTGCGCATCGTTGTTAATGGTGTACGAAGTTCATGTGAAACGTTTGCTACGAATTCGCGGCGTTCTCTATCAATCCGTTCTTGTTCCGTTACATCATATAATACCGCAATTAAACCATTCACCTTTCCAGTCTCTTTTTGAATAACAGAAAAGCTAGCTCGCAAAATATACGGCTCATCCCTTGTACTAAAATCTAATATAACAGAGTCTGGTTCTTCATATAAATTATCTAATGTGTATTCTTCTTGAATGCCTAATATTTCTAGAATAGACTGGTCTAATGCTGTTTCACGTGAAACATTTAGCATCTTTTCTGCCGGATCATTTAATAAGATAATATCGCCTTTTCGATCCGTTGCAATTACCCCATCTGTCATATGAGATAACACAGATGAAAGCTTTCGTCTCTCACTTTCCGTAGAAGAACGAGCTTGCTGCAACTTCTTCGATAAGTTATTAAATGCTAATGCTAGTTGGCCAATTTCATCATTGCCATGTACTTTTACTTTACGAGAGTAATTTCCCTTTGCCATTTCGATGGCTTGCCTTCTCATGTCTGAAATTGGTCTTGTAATGGTTTGTGCCAACAAAGTACCTAGCACAGCTGTTACTAACAATGCAATAACCGTTCCCGTTGCAAAAATTTGATTAATAAGCTTCATTTGTTTATAAACATCTTCCATAGAAGCAACAATATAAATTACACCGATTGTTTTCTTATTGTTTCCTTGAATTGGAGTGGCAACAACTTGCACACGATTCCCTGTATTGCGATCTATTTCCATTTTTTCAACAGGTTTTTCTTGAACTAAAGCTCGCTTTACCAGTAAATCTGTTGTTTTCTTTCCAACAATCCCTTGATTATATTGATGTGATGTCGCTATTACACGACTATTTGCATCAATTACCCTAACTTCTTGAATATCAGCCTTTCGATCAGAAGCAAAATCTTCTATGCTCGTTTTAACCGCTTCTTCAAGAGTGGGATCTGTTTTTTCTCTTTCTTTCGTAAATTCCTGCTTTAAATTGTAAGCGAGTAAGTTCGTTCGTTGTGTTAATGATTCCTTAAAGCTCTTTACAAGATTCTTTTCCAGCTCACGAACAAAATATACACCAATAATTTGCATCGCCATTAAAATTAATAGCATGTAAATTAATACGAACTTTAAATGAATAGACTGAAAAAAACCAACTTTCTTCATATATTACTCCTGCTCTGGATCACGTAAGTAATATCCAACACCGCGTCTTGTTACAATTAAAGTTGGATGACTTGGATTATCTTCAATTTTCTCCCGCAAACGTCGTACCGTTACATCTACTGTACGCACATCACCAAAATAGTCATAACCCCAAACCGTTTGTAATAAATGTTCGCGTGTCATAACTTGTCCTAAATGTTTTGCTAAATAATGAAGTAATTCAAATTCACGATGTGTTAACTCAATACTTTCTTCTCGTTTTGTTACACTATATGCGTTTGGATTAATTACAATTGGACCGATAATCATCTCCGCATTTTCTTCTTTTTCAGCTGTTCCTCCTTGCTGATGACGACGTAAATTCGCTTTTACGCGCGCTAATAACTCACGTGTACTAAACGGCTTTGTTACATAATCATCTGCACCAAGTTCTAACCCAAGCACCTTGTCAATTTCAGAGTCCTTTGCTGTTAGCATAATAATCGGCATTTCATGGTTTTTTCGTATTTCACGACAAACTTCTAAACCGTCTTTTCCCGGTAACATAATATCTAATAAAACCATATCCGGTTGTTCTTCATTTGCTTTTTCAATTGCCTCATCACCATCGTGTGCCATCACAATTTCAAAACCTTCTTTTTCCAAGTTAAACTTCAAAATATCTGCAATTGGCTTCTCATCATCAACGACTAAAATTTTCTTTCCCATCATTTCAGTTTCCTCCTGCATGTTTAATGCTTTCCTTACAGAAAAGCCCCTAGCTTCAACTGCTAGAGGCTCCCTCATTCTATTGTAAAAGAACTACTCTCATTTGTAAAATTGAACAATATAAAAAGGATATTAAGTGGGCCCACCTAATATCCTGAGAGTGGCTCGGGACGGAATCGAACCGCCGACACGAGGATTTTCAGTCCTCTGCTCTACCGACTGAGCTACCGAGCCAAAACATATATATAAAACCACTAATTGTGGTATTAAACAAAAGTGGCGGTCCCGACCGGGGTCGAACCGGCGATCTCCTGCGTGACAGGCAGGCATGTTAACCACTACACCACGGGACCAAAATAATATATAAAAAAAAGTGACCCGTACGGGATTCGAACCCGTGTTACCGCCGTGAAAGGGCGGTGTCTTAACCACTTGACCAACGGGCCACGAAAATAAAATGGTGAGCCATGAAGGACTCGAACCTTCGACCCTCTGATTAAAAGTCAGATGCTCTACCAACTGAGCTAATGGCTCATACTCACCAATGTCATGTTTCGTGACGACAAGACTTATAATATCATAAGATGTTTTATCTTTGCAATACTTTTTTTCATTTTTTTATAAAAACATGAAAAAAGAACTCATTTGAATATGAGTCCTTTCTTCAATATACCGTACTCTTAAGAAAAAAACAAGATTATAGGCCGTATACGTTACGAACAATGTTTGTTTGATTACGGTCTGGACCAACAGAAAACATAGATAATGGGATACCTGTTAATTGAGACACACGCTCTACATAATGTCTTGCATTTTCAGGAAGATCAGCTAATGTTCTTACACCTGTAATATCTTCTGTCCAGCCTGGAAGCTCTTCATATACCGGCTCACATTTTGCTAAAATGTTTAAGTTTGCTGGAACTTCATCAAGAATTTCTCCGTTATATTTATACCCAATACAGATTTTCAAAGTTGGAATACCTGTTAATACGTCGATAGAGTTTAAAGATAAGTCTGTAAGACCACTAACGCGACGAGCATGTCTTACAACAACGCTATCGAACCAACCAACGCGGCGTGGACGACCTGTTGTTGTACCGTATTCACGACCAACTTCACGAATTTGATGACCGATTTCATCATGTAATTCAGTTGGGAATGGACCATCACCAACACGGCTTGTATATGCTTTACATACACCTACAACGCGGTGAATTTTAGAAGGACCAACACCAGAACCAATTGTTACACCACCAGCCACTGGGTTAGAAGATGTAACGAATGGGTACGTACCTTGGTCAATATCAAGCATAACACCTTGTGCACCTTCAAATAATACGCGGCGGCCTTCATCTAATGCATCATTTAAAACAACAGATGTATCACATACGTATTGTGCAATTCTTTGTCCATACTCATAATATTCTTCAAAAATCTCGTCAGCATTGAAGCCTTCTGCATCGTACATTTTTTCAAATAAACGATTTTTTTCCGCAAGGTTGCGCTCCAGCTTTTCTTTAAATGCTTCACGATCTAAAAGGTCTGCCATACGAATACCAACACGAGCTGCTTTATCCATGTATGCAGGGCCGATACCTTTTTTCGTTGTACCAATTTTATTATCACCTTTACGCTCTTCTTCTAACTCATCTTGTTTTAAATGATAAGGTAAAATAACGTGCGCACGGTTGCTGATACGTAAATTATCAGTGCTTACACCACAATCATGTAAATATTTTAATTCCTCAAGTAATGCTTTCGGATCTACTACCATACCGTTTCCGATAACACAAATTTTTTCTTTATAAAAAATACCAGATGGAATTAAGTGCAATTTATACTTAACACCGCCGAAAACGATTGTATGTCCTGCGTTATTTCCACCTTGATATCTTGCAACTACTTCCGCATGTTCAGAAAGAAAATCAGTAATTTTACCTTTTCCTTCATCGCCCCATTGTGTTCCTACAACTACTACTGAAGACATTATTCAAGCACCTCCGCAATTTTCAAACGAACTTTTCAAACAATATAATTGTACCAAAATGCAAAGAGAAGTCAATTTAAAAACGAACATTTTTTTTTCTTTTATCCCTTTCGTTCGTAAGAAATATTTTTCACAAACAAAAAAGAACCACATTTTATTATAAGAAATGTGGTTCCTTTTTATACTCCCATTAGGCTGGCGATACATGCCCCTCATCAAAACGTCGTTCTAAGTTTACGAATTTGTTAAATTCCTTCACAAACGCCAGTTCGACCGAACCTACTGGGCCATTACGCTGCTTAGCAATAATAATTTCAATTGTATTTTTATTTTCTGTTTCTCGGTCATAGTAATCTTCACGATATAAGAATGCTACTATATCAGCATCCTGCTCAATACTTCCTGATTCACGAATATCAGACATCATCGGACGCTTATCTTGACGAGACTCAACACCACGAGAGAGCTGAGATAAGGCAATCACTGGAACTTCTAGTTCACGAGCGAGCCCTTTTAGTGTACGAGAAATTTCTGATACTTCTTGTTGACGGTTTTCACCCGATTTTCCACTACCCTGAATAAGTTGTAAATAATCGATTAAAATCATCCCAAGACCGTGTTCTTGTTTCAAGCGTCGGCATTTTGCTCGAATTTCACTAACGCGAATCCCCGGTGTATCATCAATAAAAATACCTGCATTTGAGAGACTCCCCATCGCCATCGTCAATTTCGCCCAGTCTTCTGAAGTTAAAGATCCTGTACGAAGACGCTGCGCATCAATATTTCCTTCTGCACAAAGCATACGCATAACGAGCTGATCGGATCCCATCTCCAAACTAAAAATCGCAACATTTTCATCCGTTTTCGTGGCAACATTTTGAGCAATGTTTAAAGAAAATGCTGTTTTCCCTACAGATGGACGCGCCGCTACAATAATTAAATCATTACGCTGGAAACCTGCTGTCATACGATCTAACTCTGTGAAACCGGTTGGAATCCCTGTAATTTCACCTTTTTGATTATGCAGTAATTCAATTTTATCGTAAGCTGTCACAAGAACATCTTTAATATTTTGAAATCCTTTTGTGTTCGTACGCTGAGATACTTCTAATATTTTTTTCTCTGCTTCATTTAACAGGCTCTCTACATCATCTTCTCGTTCATAACCATCCGACACAATATGCGTTGCTGTTCGAATAAGCCGGCGCAAAATCGATTTTTCTGCGATAATGCGCGCATAATATCCTACATTGGCAGCTGTCGGTACAGCTTCCGCTAGTTCAGCTAAATAGGAAACACCGCCGATTTCTTCTAACAAATTTTGATTAGCAAGAGCTGCTGTTGCAGTAACTAAATCAATTGGCTCTCCTTTATCAGAAAGATCAAGCATCATTTGATAAATTTTTTGATGTGCCGTTCGATAGAAGTCTTCTGGCATTAGCATTTCCGAAGCTGATGTTAATGCTTCTTGATCGAGAAAAATAGCCCCTAAAACGGCTTGTTCAGCCTCAATATTATGCGGAGGGGTACGATCAGCAAATACGTCACTCATGCGCAAACCTCCTCTTCAATCTTTTGTTTATTGTTCAGTAACATGTACTTTTACTGTCGCCGTCACTTGTGGGTGTAATTTCACAGTAACATTCGTATATCCTAACGCACGAATTGCGTCATCCATCTCAAATTTACGTTTATCGAGTTTAATGTTATGAGCTTTTTGTAAACCATCTACAATTTGTTTACTTGTAATAGAGCCAAATAAACGGCCACCTTCACCTGATTTTGCTTTTAATTCTACCGTTAACTTTTCTAGAGTTCCTTTTAACTCCTTACATTTTTCAAGCTCTAATTCTGCATCTTTTTCTTCCTTGCGTTTTTTCGCATCTAATGTTTTCACATTTGCATTTGTTGCTTCAACTGCAAGACCTTGTTTTAATAAAAAGTTATTCGCATAACCGTCTGGTACATTTTTTACTTCCCCTTTTTTACCTTTACCTTTTACGTCTTTTAGAAAAATTACTTTCACGATTGTGTTCCTCCCTCTAAATACTCAGTTATAACAGATTGTAGTTTTACTTCTGCTTCATCAATCGATATGTCTTGCATCTGCGTTGCGGCATTTGTTAAATGACCGCCCCCGCCTAAATGCTCCATAATAAGCTGTACATTTACCTCTCCTAAAGAACGCCCACTAATACCAATAACAGTTTCACTACGCTGCGCAATTACGAAAGAAGCTACTATTCCTGTCATTGTCAGCAATGTATCAGCCGATTGTGCAATTAATACTTGATCATAAAACCCATCACCATCTACCTTTGCAATCGCAATCCCATTTTTATAAATGTAGGCATTACGGATTGTTTTTGCAATCCGTAAATAATGCTCCATATCCTCTTTTAATAACTTTTGTACTAACACAGTATCTGCACCATGTGAACGAAGATACGAAGCTGCATCAAACGTACGTGCTCCAGTGCGGAATGTAAAGCTCTTTGTATCTACGATAATGCCAGCAAGTAAAGCCGTCGCCTCTAGCATATTCATTTTTAAGCGCTTAGGCTGATATTCCAATAGCTCTGTTACAAGTTCTGCCGTGGAAGACGCATATGGTTCCATATAGACAAGCAATGGGTCTTCAATAAAGTCCTCACCGCGGCGATGATGGTCAATTACAACTACATTTTCAATCTTATCAAGCAACTTTTTTTCCATGACCATGGACGGTTTATGTGTATCCACTACAACAAGAAGCGAATCATCATTCGCAAATTCCAGCGCCTGTTGCGGTGTAATAAAACGCGACCACAATTCACCTTGCTGCTTAACTTCATCCATTAGACGTTTAATTCCTTTATCAGAATCATTTTCATCCAATACGATATATCCTTCTCGTTCATTAAGTTGTGCTACTTTTAAAATACCAATTGCTGCCCCAATCGCATCCATATCCGGTGCTCGGTGCCCCATAATAATAATATTACTGCTTTCTAGCACAAGATCTTTTAAAGCGTGAGAAATAACACGTGCACGTACACGAGTACGTTTTTCCACCGGATTCGTTTTCCCGCCATAAAACTTTACTTTCCCTGTCTCTTGTTTAATTGTCACTTGATCTCCACCTCGTCCAAGTGCCAAATCAAGACCCGATTGCGCCATAGCTCCAAGCTCCGCTAGCGATAAATCACCAGAACCAACACCAATGCTCAATGTAAGAGGAATATTTCGTTTAGACGTTTCTTCACGCACTTGGTCTAAAATATCAAATTTCCCTTTCTCCATTTGCGCTAAAATACTTTCATTTAACACAACGAAAAACCGCTCGGATGAAGCACGTTTCAAATAAGCTCCATGTTTCACAGCCCATTCATTCAACAAAGATGTAACATGGCTTGTAATGTTTGTACGCAATTGATCATCTAGTCCTTGCGTCACTTCATCATAGTTATCTAAATAGATGACAGCGAGTACCGTTCTTTGGTCTTCATACATTTTCTCAATCTCTGTTTGCTCTGTCACATCAAAGAAATAAATTAACTTTTCTTCTTTTCTGGCAAACACGCGAAATTTCCGATTGTTCAAAGATACAATATCATTAGCTGTTTCACCTTTTGTAAATAGAAGTAGGGTCTCTGATAGATCATATAGATGCCATCCAGCTAACGAATGCTGCCCTAAACAGGAAGATAAATATGGGTTTGCCCAGTCGATTCCATAATCCTTATTATATAGTAAAATTCCAATTGGCATTTGATTGAAAGCCTCATTACTTACCTTTTTAACTCTTGTAATCGTATCATTCGTATACTTTTCAAAGCGTTTTTGAAATGCAAGCTCAAATTTAATAGTGAAAAATAAAACGATACAAAAGACGACGAAGGAAATCATACCCATCAACCAATGAAAATAGACGAGAATTGTAATGAGTACAAACGCTAAAAATGCCAACACATAAACAGGATACAAAAACCGCTGTTTCTTATAAAATTCAGGCATATATACAACTCCTATAAAGTGAAACTTCTATCAGTTAGGTCTTCATTCCTCTACTGATATTTAGTCAAATCCACCAGACTTATCCCCCACCTACAGAGTCTTACAGTCCCATTAAGTGCAGGATAAAAGTTTATATTTCTATGTTTCATTACAAAAAAAGGCTTATAAAAAGCACTTTTTTTCAACTACTTATTTTACCTGTACTTTCGACCGTAACGAAAAGCCTAAATCAATTATACCTAAGATTGTCACAAGAGGGAACAAAACTGGTACAAACAAACCTACGACAAAAATTAAAATTGGAATAGCTTTAGTATATCCTTTTGCATTTGTAAAAAAAGTAAGGAACGAAAAACCTTGAAACAACAGTAATAAGGTGAAAATTGTCGATAAATTTAAAACCACCATTTCTAAATATGAGCCTGCTTCTATTTTTGTAAAAGAAGAAAGCAAAATAACAGCGACGTACAACCAAACGATACTCTTAGGAATCTGTATATCACGGAATTTTGGCCAAGATTCCACCGTGTACTTTAATCGTTTTAAGACACGATTAGCAATTAAAATCGTAATCCAAGAATAAAAAAATGACCCCATAGCAAGTAAAGCTGGCGCAAGCAAGCGAAGCATATTCCCTACTTTTTTCAATTCAGCCAGTTGCTCTTCATTTACAGGTGCACCTGCCATTTTCATAAATTTCTCGCTTTGTTCCATCGATTGTTTAAACATGTCTTCCATTTGCTTAATAAAATCGATGTTAAAAAACTTTACGCTGACAGCATACAGCAATACAAAACTCACAAGATATACAAGTGTCCCTACCAATAAAATTTCAATAATACTTTTTTTCTTTTTATACATATGTCCTAATACAATACCTGTTATTCCAAACATAAGTGTGTTCACAATACTAAGAGGTGAACTAACAATAAGTGTTACAAGAATCGCTGCTCCTAATAACATACAAGCACTACTTAATGGGGATCTTATCGTAAAAATAAGAAATGGTAACGGCAATGCAAATATAAATATAGCCCCTAAAATGGGCATATACAGAGAAGCAAGAAGCAAGATAGCATATAAAGCAAGTAAAACTGCTCCTTCTGTAATGAGTCGTGTGCGCTTCATTATCCACACCTTCTTTCTTATAAAGTGAAACTTCCATCAGTGGAGCGGTTTTTCCTCCCCCACTGATGGTTAGTTGAACCAATCGGGCTTTTACGGGCAGTTATCGCCTACCTATCTTCTTCACTTCTCTCTGAATCTTGAGGTGGGGCTTACTGCCCGTTAATGCGGGATAAAGTGAAACTTCCATCAGTGGGATTTCTTCATCTCCGACCGATTTTCTTCCTTCTAAATCTTAAGATGAAGCTCTTAGGAATAAAAAAGAAAAGAATAGCAAAATGCACAGTAGAGTGTCACTCTACTGTGCATTTCATACGTTATTATTCACCAACATATGGTAAAAGTGCCATTTGACGAGCACGTTTGATTGCAACTGTTAATTTGCGTTGGTATTTTGCGCTAGTACCTGTTACACGACGTGGTAAAATTTTACCGCGCTCAGAAACGAAGCGTTTTAGTAAATCTACATCTTTATAGTCGATGTTAGTGATACCGTTAGATGTAAAGAAACATACCTTACGACGTTTCGCACGTCCACCTTTGCGTCCACCTGCCATGTTCATTTCCCTCCATTCTGTTTTGAAATACCCGTTCTATACCATTAAAATGGTAAGTCATCATCTGAAATATCAATCGGTTGACCTACATTTGCAAATGGATCGTCATTTCTAGTAAAGCCGGCATTCTGACCATTATTACCAGATTGACCAAATGGGTTTTGAGAGCCTTGATTTCCGAATCCTGCTCCCGATGGTTGCTGATTGAATGAACCGCGTTGCTCACTACCGCTATTACGCGGTTCTAAAAATTGTACGTTCTCCGCTAGAACTTCTGTTACATATACACGCTTACCATCTTGTCCATCGTAATTACGAGTTTGAAGACGTCCATCTACGCCTGCTAAGCTACCTTTTTTCAAATAATTTGCCACGTTCTCTGCTTGTTTACGCCATATTACACAGTTAATAAAGTCAGCTTCACGCTCACCTTGCTGATTCGTAAATGCGCGATTCACAGCTAACGTGAAAGTAGCTACTGCAACACCATTGGGCGTGTAACGTAAGTCAGGGTCCTTAGTTAAACGACCAACGAGTATAACACGATTCATCAATCGAACCACTCTCCCTATATATCTTAATGATTATTCTTCGTTTTTAACAACGATGTGACGAATGATATCTTCGTTGATCTTAGCTAAACGATCGAATTCTTTAACCGCTTCTGGGTTAGAATTTACGTTTAAGATCATGTAGAAACCATCACGTAAGTCGTTGATTTCGTAAGCTAAACGACGCTTACCCCAATCTTTTGTGTTAATGATTTCTGCACCATTGTCAGTTAAAACGCCTGCAAAACGTTCAACTAAAGCTTTTTGAGCTTCTTCTTCCATGTTTGGACGAATGATGTACATGATTTCGTACTTTTTCATTACACGTTCACCTCCTTTTGGTCTAAACGGCCCAAGTTGGGCAAGGAGCAATTAATTTATAGTAATTACTCACGAGTTTAGATTATATCATAGTAAGTTAGAGGAAGCAACTCACGAAAACATAAAAAACTTGGCAAACCTAATGAATTTGCCAAGTTAAATAATTTATTTTTTTCCTAGGAAATAAATAAATTATACATTAAAGCGGAAGTGCACAACATCTCCGTCTTTCATAACGTATTCTTTTCCTTCTAATCGTACTTTTCCAGCTTCTTTAGCAGCTGTCATAGAACCATGTTCCATTAAATCATCATAAGATACTGTTTCTGCACGAATAAATCCACGTTCAAAATCTGTATGAATGATTCCAGCACATTGCGGTGCTTTCATTCCTGTTTTAAATGTCCAAGCACGTACTTCTTGTACACCTGCTGTGAAATAAGTAGCCAATCCTAATAAATCATACGCCGCACGAATTAATTGATCTAGACCAGATTCCTTAATGCCTAGTTCTTCAAGGAAGACTTTCTTTTCTTCTTCATCTAACTCAGCAATTTCTGATTCAATTTTTGCACAAACAACAATTACTTGAGAGTTTTCTTTTGCAGCAAATTCTTTTACAATTTGTACATATTCATTTTCAGATGGATCCATTACATCATCTTCACCAACGTTTGCTACATATAGCATTTCTTTTATTGTTAATAAGTGAAGACCTTTTACTACTTTCATTTGCTCTTCTGTAAATTCAACTGTACGAGCCGGTTTTCCTTCTTCAAACGCTTCTTTTAAACGGACTAAAATTTCATGTTCAAATGCAGCATCTTTATCTTTTTGCTTCGCTAATTTTGCCACGCGATCAATGCGTTTATCGACAGATTCTAAATCCGCTAAAATAAGTTCTAAGTTGATTGTTTCAATATCTGAAATCGGATCTACTTTACCCGCTACGTGTGTAATATTTTCATCTTCAAAGCAACGAACTACTTGGCAAATTGCATCTACTTGACGAATATGGGATAAGAATTTATTTCCTAATCCTTCACCTTTACTCGCACCTTTTACAATACCTGCAATATCCGTAAATTCAAAGACAGTTGGCACTGTTTTCTTTGGTTCAACAAGTTCAGTTAATTTATTTAAACGATAATCTGGAACTTCTACAATCCCAACGTTTGGATCTATTGTACAGAATGGATAGTTTGCAGATTCTGCCCCTGCTTGTGTAATTGCATTAAATAATGTTGATTTACCTACGTTCGGTAGTCCAACGATACCAGCCGTTAATCCCATATTCTTCACTCCTATGTCTCAATCTTCCATCATTATAGATAGTAACGAATAAAATGACAAGCTTCATAGAGTTTCATAAAATGAAACTCTATGAAGTGGAGAGGGCACTTTATCCCACACTAATTATTAGTTAAACCAATCGAGCTTTTACAGGTAGTAATAGCGAAAAAAAATAAACAGCTGCATCAGCTACTGTTTATTTTTTCATCTATTCTTCATGCTTTATAAGTATTTTCTTCACCTTACGATCAAATTCCCTTCGAGGAATCATTACCGAATGGCCACACCCCTCGCACTTAATACGAATATCCATTCCCATGCGAATAATTTTCCAACGATTTTCACCGCATGGATGAGCTTTCTTCATTTCCACTACATCGTACAAGTTATATTGCTTTTGCTCCACTCTCTAAACTCCTCTCACTGCTAATTTGCCTTTTCACTCATCAGCTCTTCACGGTTATATAGAACCATACGTGGATATGGAATTTCAATACCATGTAAATCAAGACGATTTTTAATTTCTTTACGAAGCGCTCTCGCTACCACAAAATGTTGCATCGGTTCTACTTCAGCTGTAACCCTCAAAACAACTTCTGATGCTGCCAAACTCTGTACACCTAATAATTGCGGACGAGCAACCATTTGCTCATACCTTGTTGGTAATTCATCCAATAACTTTTCAAGAACTTTTTCTGCATGTTCAATATCACTTTCATATGAAATAGATACATCTACAAAGGCAACACTATTACTAACAGAGAAATTTGTTACTTCCTTAATATTTCCATTTGGAATAATATGAATTTCACCTGTCCATTTCTTCATTTTCGTTGTACGTAATCCAATCTCTTGAATAACTCCTTCAAATTGGCCTAAGCGTACATAGTCCCCTACTGAAAATTGATCCTCTAATAAAATAAAGAATCCAGTGATAACATCTTTGACTAAGTTTTGTGCACCAAAACCAACCGCTAAACCAACAACTCCAGCACCGGCCAATAATCCTTTTGTATCAATTCCAAATACCCCTAAAATAGCGATTATTACAATGAAACAGATAACATATGTTAAAATATTTTCTAATAATTTCGCTACTGTCATCGTTCTTCTTTCAGAAATTTGAATTGGTGATTTTGCCTTTATTTTGAAGGCATTACTAATAATTGCTTTACCGATTCGAATAACTGCACTCGAAATAAGCAAAATAAGTGTAATTTGTAGTAAACCGAGACCAATCTTTTCCCATAATCCCGCATCTAATAACCAGCTTGCAAAATTTGTATATAAGTCGTGAAGTCCTTTCATCGCGACCTACCTTTCTATCTCATATTCATTATTTATTGTAACAGAATTTCTCCTATATTTTACGAAAAAAGTTCTTTCATACGCTTTTATTTTCACACTCTATAAGGTATAAAATAACAACTTTTTTTATATACTAGTACTAGTATTCTTTAGGCTACACGACATACTTCACCCGCATTCATATTTTATGAATATTTAGATGCAAAAGTGTACATCTCTTTCTACTCATACTTCATCTTATTACAATAAAGTGCAATCTCCAACCAGTAGGAAGAATTAGGAATATTTTTTCAATTTCTACCTAACATAAAATGAAATCCCCCTCAACGTAAAAGCAATATAATTCTTACCTTCAAAAGAATCTGTAACATGCAATAGTTTTTAGGAAAATCAAATTCATATGAATTTGATAAATTCTATTAAAGGATGGATGCTTCGTGAATATCGGAAGTTTTCGCTTACCTTTTTTTGAAAAAGATTCGGAGCAAGTTATGTATCATGATGCAAATTGCAATCAAACAGTTAGTAGCTTTCTGCTCTCTCATCTCCCAATTGAAAAAGGCTCTCCACTTATTGTACTTTGTATTGGGACAGACCGATCAACTGGTGATGCATTAGGTCCCCTTGTTGGTTCAAAACTACAAGATTATAACATTCAACATTTTCATTTATACGGAACATTAGAATCACCAGTCCACGCTTTAAACTTAGAAGAAACGATTACAGAAATACATAAAACATTTATGGATCCCTTTATTATCGCAATTGATGCGTGTCTAGGAAAATCTCAAAATATTGGTTCCATTACAATCGGAAAAGGACCTAGTAAACCTGGAGCCGCTATGAATAAAAAACTCCCTGCAATTGGTGATATGCATATCCACGGCATTGTAAATTTAAATGGATTTATGGAATTTTTTGTACTGCAAAACACAAGATTAAATCTTGTTATGAACATGGCTACCAGCATTGCGGAAGGTATTATTGAAACAGATAAAAAACTTGCTGTAATGAAAAAAATAAACCATCTATAAGTCAAGATGGTTTATTTTTTACTGTTCTCCTGCTAAAAGTTCTAAAATACGTTGTAAATCACCTTTATTGAAAAATTGAATTTCAATTTTTCCTTTTTCTTGTTTCGTTTCTTTAATTTTCACAGCAGTTCCAAATCGCTCTCGTAACACCGTTTCTTGCTCCTCAAAAAAAATATTTCTTGCTGGTTTTTGTTTCTTTGTTTCACGTGAAACATATTCATTCATCTGCTGAATAATTTGCTCCAGCTGACGGACATTTAATCCTTCTTTTTCAATTCGTTGTAATAAGCTATTAATTTGTGTTTTATCTTTTAAAGCAAGTAATGTTCGTCCATGTCCCATAGAAATCGTTCCATTTGAAATCATCTCTTGTACAAAAGATGGGAGAGACAGTAAGCGAATGTGGTTTGCAATATGTGGCCTGCTTTTTCCAAGCCGCTTTGCTAACTGTTCTTGTGTTACCTTAAGTTGTTCCATCAGCATTTGATACGCTAACGCCTCCTCAATAGGCGTTAAATCTTCACGTTGCAAATTTTCTAGTAGCGCAAGCTCCATCATTTGTTGCTCGTTTAAATCTCGAACAACAACAGGAACTGTTTCGAGATTTGCTTCTTTTGCAGCACGAAATCTCCGTTCTCCTGCAACAATTTCGTATCCTTTAATACTTTTTCGAACGATAAGCGGTTGTAAAATGCCATGTTCTTTAATGGATAATGCTAACTCTTGAATTGCTTCCTTGTGAAAATATTTACGCGGCTGATATGGGTTAGGACGTAATTCGTTTACTTGCAATTCTTGAATTGTTTCTTCCTCTTTCACATCTAAATCTGGAAAAAACGCATTAATTCCTCTTCCTAGTCCTTTAGCCACCTGCAATCACTTCCTTTGCTAAATCTAAATATACTTCCGCCCCCCTCGACTTAGCATCATACATCATAATTGGTTTACCATGACTCGGCGCTTCACTTAAACGTACATTACGCGGAATAATCGAACTGTATACTTTATCTCGGAAATATTTCTTCACTTCATCAATTACTTGTAATCCTAAATTTGTACGAGCGTCCAACATTGTTAGTAAAACACCTTGAATTGCTAAATTTTTATTTAAATGCTTTTGTACAAGGCGAACTGTATTCAACAATTGACTTAACCCCTCTAAGGCGTAATACTCGCATTGAACAGGAATAATAACAGAATCTGCAGCAGTTAATGCGTTAATAGTTAATAAACCCAAAGATGGGGGACAATCAATAATAATATAATCATACTGATCACGAATTGGTTGCAGCGCACGCTGCAGGCGAACTTCCCGGGAAATTGTCGGTACAAGTTCTATTTCAGCTCCTGCTAGCTGAATAGTAGCGGGAAGCACATCTAGATTTTCAGTTGCTGTTCTCTGTATAACCGTACGAACATCCGTATCTTCTACAAGCACATTATAAATACATTCATTTAAATCTGATTTTTCAATTCCGACTCCTGTCGTTGCATTCCCTTGTGCATCAATATCAACAAGAAGTACTTTTTTTCCTACTTGTGCCAATCCAGCTCCTAAATTTACCGATGTCGTTGTTTTTCCAACCCCACCTTTTTGATTAGCAATGGCAATGATTTTCCCCATGATGTCACCTACTTTCAACCTTTCTGTCTTATTCTACAAATGATTGTTTTTATTTTAACATGAAACAATCGTGTTTCTTTTGTTTCTGTATATTAAACTTCAAAATTTATTTACAAACTCCTTCTTAATTTTAAAAGAAAATATAGTACTTATAAAGTGAAAGTTCCATCATTAGAGTCTTACTAGCTATTAATAAGTGACAAAATAAAAAGACCTCAACCGACGGTTGAGGTCTTTCTATTCTCTTATTTTTTTTTGGGAATTTTAATTGTAATTTGATAGTATTCATCAAATTCTTCTTCTGCCGAATTCACATTCAAACCACTATTCGCAACCATTTGTAAAGATTGACGAATTGTATTCATTGCAATACGCATATCGCGGCTTACTGCTTTTTGCTTTGCTTTTCGTTTCGGCTTCGTTTCTTCTAACAATTTAGCAATTCGATCTTCTGTTTGCTTCACATTAAACTGTTTTTCAATAATTTCTTGTAAAACCTTTAATTGAAGTTCTTCATTTTTAAGCGGAATAAGGGCACGAGCATGACGTTCTGTAATACTCTTCTCTAATAGCGCTTGTTTAACATCTTCTGGCAATTTTAATAATCTTAATTTGTTTGCAATTGTAGATTGCCCTTTACCTAGCCGCTGCGCCAGTGCCTCTTGCGTTAAATTATGTAATTCAATTAGCTTTTGATAAGCAACAGCTTCTTCGATTGCTGTAAGTTCTTCTCGTTGCAAATTTTCAATTAGGGCAACAGAAGCGGTCTCAGTATCATTCAAATTTTTAACAATAGCTGGGACAGTTTCCCATCCTAATTTTGTTGCAGCCCGAAAACGTCTTTCACCAGCAATAATCTCATATTTCTCTTCTTCATACTGGCGAACAACAATCGGTTGAATTAATCCATGCGTATGAATTGTAAGAGCAAGCTCTTCAATACGAGCATCATCAAAAATTGTACGTGGCTGATAGCGATTTGGAACAATTTTTGATAACGAAATTTGCTTTATCTCTTCATGGCTTTCTTCTTGTAGTGCTAATTCAGCCTCTTTCTCTCCAAAGCCAAATAAACGAGAAAACGTGTTTCTCATACATATTCCACCACCTTTGAATCCTATTGAATACTCTATACAAAAACGTTCCATGTGAAACATTTACGTCTTTATCCCGCTCTAACGGACAGTAAGCCCCCGCCTCAATATTGTGAGGAATCCAAAAAGATAGGTGGTGGATAACTGCCTGTAAAAGCCCGATTCGTTCAACTAACCATCAGTAACGATAAACAAACTTACTGATAGAAGCTTCACTTTATATAACTTAATCTTACGTCTAATAAGATTTATTTTTCAATAGGTAATTTATTCGGTGTCCCTGGTTTACGCGGATATTTATTTGGTGTTTTTCTCTTTTTCTCAATCGATAAGATATTACGTTCACTTTCCTCAAATGGTAATTGGAACGTAGCAATTCCTTTTAGTTCGCCACCAAGCACTTGCAAAGCATACTTGCCATTCTCAATTTCTTCGTTTGCAGCGGAACCTTTCATTGCAATAAATGTTCCCCCTACTTTCACAAGCGGCAAGCACAATTCACTTAAGACAGAGAGACGAGCAACCGCACGTGCCATTACAATATCAAAAGATTCACGTACGCCTTCTTTTTTTCCAAATGTTTCAGCACGATCATGACAAAACGCTACGTCAGTCAATTCTAATTTTGTTGCTAAATGATTTAAAAATGTAATACGTTTTTGCAAGGAATCGACAATTGTGACTTTTAAATTTGGAAAACAGATTTTTAAAGGAATGCTAGGAAACCCCGCTCCTGCACCAACATCACAAACAGAAAATGGCTTTGAAAAATCATGATAGAAAGCAGCTGTAATGGAATCAAAAAAATGCTTTAAATACACTTCTTCCTTCTCTGTAATTGCTGTTAAGTTCATTTTTTCGTTCCACTCAACTAACGTCTCAAAATAGATTTCAAATTGCTCTAACTGCCTAGCAGAAAGAGTAATACCTCTTTCTACTAGCATAGATTGAAATTGTTCTATATTCATCTCGCTATATCTCCTAACTATTTATTGGTTCGATACTCGTGCAATTTTTCCTTGTTCTATATACACAAGTAAAATGGAAATATCAGCTGGATTTACCCCGGAAATACGAGATGCTTGCCCCATAGATAGCGGACGGACATCTTTTAATTTTTGACGTGCTTCAGAAGCTATTCCAGAAATCGCATCGTAATCAATGTCAACCGGAATCTTTTTGTTTTCCATACGCTTCATACGATCTACTTGCTGTAAGGATTTTTCAATATATCCTTCATATTTAAGCTGAATCTCAACTTGTTCTGCCACTTCATCACTAATCTCTTCTTCACTTGGAGCAAGAAGATGAATATGCTCATATGTCATTTCTGGACGACGTAATAAATCACTCGCACGTATACCATCCTTTAGTTCACTTCCGCCAGCTTCGCGAATTAGCTCTTGTACTTCAGGACGCGGCTTAATAATAATACTTGCTAAACGTTCTTTTTCTTTTTCAATTTGCTCTTTTTTTACTGTAAAACGTTCATAACGCTCTTCTGGAATTAAGCCAATTTCATGGCCAATTTCTGTTAAACGAAGGTCTGCGTTGTCATGACGTAATAATAAACGGTATTCTGCACGAGATGTTAATAGACGGTATGGCTCATTTGTACCTTTTGTTACTAAATCATCAATTAAAACGCCAATATACGCATCTGAACGATTTAAAATCACTTCTTTTTTATCTAACGAACGACAGGCTGCATTAATACCCGCCATTAATCCTTGACCTGCAGCTTCCTCATAACCAGATGTTCCATTAATTTGTCCTGCTGTATATAAATTTTCTATTTTTTTTGTTTCAAGTGTTGGCCACAGCTGTGTTGGTACAATCGCGTCATATTCAATTGCATATCCTGTACGCATCATTTCTACATTTTCTAAGCCAGGAATGGTCTTTAGCATCTCACGTTGTACATCTTCTGGTAGACTTGTTGATAAACCTTGTACGTATACTTCTTGTGTATTTCGTCCTTCTGGCTCTAAGAAGATTTGGTGACGTGGTTTATCGTGGAAACGGACAACCTTATCTTCAATTGAAGGACAATATCTTGGGCCTGTTCCTTTAATCATGCCAGAATACATGGCAGAACGATGTAAATTTCCATCAATTAAACGATGCGTTTCTTCACTTGTATATGTTAACCAACATGGAATTTGATCCATGATGAACTTCGTTGTTTCGAAAGAGAATGCACGTGGTGTATCATCACCTGGTTGAATTTCTGTTTTGCTATAATCAATTGTACTACTATTTACACGCGGAGGCGTACCCGTTTTAAAGCGCACAAGTTCAAATCCAAGTTCTTCTAGATGCTCTGATAATCTCACAGATGGTTGTTGGTTATTTGGCCCACTTGAATATTTTAAATCTCCAACGATAATTTCACCGCGTAAAAACGTACCTGTTGTAATAACAACTGTTTTCGCTGTATATTCCGCTCCTGTTTGTGTAACAACACCTTTACATACGCTGTCTTCTATAATTAAGCGCTCAACCATAGCTTGACGCAGTGTTAAATTTGGTGTTTCTTCAATTGTTTTTTTCAATTCATGTTGATACGCAAATTTATCTGCTTGAGCACGAAGCGCACGTACGGCTGGACCTTTTCCTGTGTTTAACATACGCATTTGAATATGTGTTTTATCAATGTTTCTTCCCATTTCACCGCCGAGTGCATCAATTTCGCGAACAACAATTCCCTTTGCAGGTCCACCAACCGAAGGGTTACACGGCATAAACGCAACCATATCTAAGTTAATTGTTAACATTAATGTTTTTGCTCCCATACGAGCTGCCGCTAAACCCGCTTCACACCCCGCATGACCTGCACCGATTACAATAACATCATAAGAACCAGCGTTATATCCCATTTTCCATTCCTCCTTACGATTACTTTCCTAAACAAAATTGAGAGAATAACTGATCAATTAAGCTTTCGTGTACAGTGTCTCCCGTAATTTCACCAAGTATTTCCCACGTTCTCGTTAAATCAATTTGCACCATATCAATTGGTACGCCGCTATGAATAGCCTCGATTGCATCACCAATCGTCTTTTCTGCTTGTGCTAATAAACCAATGTGACGCGCATTCGACACATATGTCATATCTGCCGCTTCAATTGCTCCCTCAAAGAAGAGATCAGCAATTGCCTGCTCTAGCTCATCTACACCTTTTTCTTCGATTAAAGCTGTTGTAATAACACGAGCTGAACCAGCTAATTGTGTAACGCGCTCCATATCAATTTGCTGCGGTAAATCTGTTTTATTTACAATAACAATAAAATCTTTTCCTTGCACCGCTCGGAATAATTCTTCATCTTCGTTTGTTAACACTTCGCTATAGTTTACAACTAGAAGAACTAAATCCGCTTTATTCATCATCTCTTTTGAACGCTCTACACCGATTTGTTCTACAATATCCTCTGTTTCACGAATTCCAGCTGTATCAATCAGTTTAAGGGGTACACCACGTACGTTCACGTATTCTTCAATAATATCTCGAGTCGTTCCTGCTATATCCGTTACAATCGCTTTCTTTTCTTGTACAAGACTATTTAATAAAGATGACTTTCCAACATTCGGTCTTCCAATAATAGCCGTTGCAATTCCTTCACGCAAAATCTTTCCTTGCTTTGAAGTTTGCAATAACTTCCCAATTTCTGATTGAACGTATTCCGCCTTCTCAATTAAAACTCCGTGCGTCATCTCTTCTACATCATCGTATTCCGGATAATCAATGTTCACTTCTACATGAGCTAATGTTTCCAAAATTTCTTGACGCAGACGACCAATTAATTTTGATAAACGACCTTCCATTTGGTTAATCGCAACATTCATTGCCCGATCTGTTTTCGCACGAATTAAATCCATAACCGCTTCTGCTTGCGATAAATCGATACGTCCATTTAAAAAAGCACGCTTTGTAAACTCCCCTGGCTCTGCCAAGCGAACACCTTGCGATAAAATAAGTTGTAATACTTTATTTACAGAAACAAGGCCACCATGACAATTTACCTCAACGATATCTTCACGCGTAAATGTCTTTGGTGCCCGCATAATTGAAACCATAACTTCTTCAATAACTTTATTTGTATCTAAATCCACGATATGCCCATACTGAATTGTATGAGATGGAACTGTCGTTAAATCTTTCCCTTTAAAAATGCGATTTACCTTCTCTACCGCATCATCTCCACTTACTCGAACAATGGCAATTGCACCTTCTCCAAGAGCTGTGGAAATTGCAGCAATTGTATCAAATTCCATGTTCTTTCACCTCACTTACTTATTTCTCTCTATTTCAACACGATTTTTTCTTTCACTAAATTATTAGGATACCATAACGAAACTGTGTAAAAAAGAATAATAACTTATTTTATTATGTCCCCTCATAAAACGCACTAAACTTATCCACTGTGTATAAGTTTAGTGCGTTTTATTTATCCACAGAAAAATTCCTGTCTTCATATTTTATCCAGTAAAAAACCGGCACTCAAATGAGTTACCGGTTTATCCCGCTCTAAAGGACAGTAAAACTCCCACTTCAATCTTCTAAGAAATTCAAAGCAGATAGGCTGCCCATAAAAACCTGATTCGTTCAACTAGCCAACTGTTTAGGATAGTTTCACTTTATTTTGGAGATACGACAACATGTCGATGTGGTTCTTTCCCTTCAGATGTCGTAATCACATATGGATGACTTGCAAGTGCTTGATGTATAACTTTTCTTTCAAAAGAAGGCATTGGTTCTAATACAATTCTTTTTTTCGTATTGCTAACTTGCTTTGCTAACCGAAGTGCAAGTGACTCTAGTGTATCTTTTCGTTTATCACGATAATTTTCAGCATCGATTGTTACACCGATATATTGTTTCGTGCTACGATTCGCAACAAGCTTCGTTACATATTGTAAGGAATTTAGTATGTGCCCTCTTTTTCCAATTAACGTACCAACATCACTACCGGAAAGTGTAAAATGAATTTCACGTCCTTTTACCTCTTTTCCAACAATTACATCAACATCCATTTCTTTTATGATACTTTTCAAGTAAAGTTCCGCTTCTTCTACAGGATCTTTTTTTACAATAACCTCTACAATAGCAGGACGTCCTCCAATGAAACCGAGAAAAGCCTTTTTACCTTCATCAATGATGCGAATCTCCACTTTATCGCTTGATACTTGTAATTGTTCTAATGCGGATTGCACTGCCTGTTCGACTGTTTGTCCTTTAGCAGTAATCATACTCACTTACTTGATCCTCCTGCCTTACTAGCCTTAAGATCCGGCCCTTTGATCAAATATGTTTGTGCAATACCAAAGATGTTACCTACTACCCAGTAAAGAGATAATGCAGCTGGGAAGTTAATTGCGAAAACTAAAATCATGATAGGCATAAGCCATAACATCATTGTCATTTGTGGATTTTGCCCAGCAGTACCAGCCATTGACAACTTTTGTTGAATAAACGTTGTAATTGCCGCAAGAATTGGCAGAATGTAATATGGATCAGGATGACCTAAGTCAAACCATAAAAAAGTATGTTGTTTAATTTCTGCCGTTCTTATAATCGCATGATAAAATGCAAATAAAATTGGCATTTGAATAAATATTGGTAAACAGCCTGCTAATGGATTTACACCATATTTTTGATACAATTGCATCATTTCTTGTTGCAATTTTTGTTGAGTCGCTTGATCTTTAGAACTATATTTCTCTTTTAATTTTGCCATTTCAGGTTGCAATAATTGCATTGCTTTTGTACTCTTTGTTTGCTTAATCATTAATGGCAGCAACGCAAAACGAATGATAAGAGTTGTAACAACAATCGCTAAACCATAGTTATTACCAAATAATTTTGCAAAAAACGTGATTAACTGAGAAAGTGGGTATACGAAATATTCATTCCAAATTCCTGTACTTTCCGGTGTAATCGGCTGATTTGTTTGATTACAGCCAGCAGAAATTGCCGTGACAGCAATAACCATGACTAGTAAGCCTATCTTTTTTTTCACAGCCTGCTCCTCCTTGTTTCGGTATGTATATAGTGTAATTCATTTTCCTCTTATTTCGCTACTTTTTGCCAGTTTTACTCCTGAGCGCTGCAGAGCATGAATTAAGCTTTTCTTTAATTGTTCATAGTTCATCTCTGAACAAGGCTTCCTTGCTATTATAACAAAATCCTTTCCAGAATCTATCTCATCTTTTAATTCTGTAAAAGCTTGACGAATCATACGTTTAATACGATTACGCATGACCGCATTCCCTAGTTTTTTACTAACGGAAAGACCTACTCGAAAATATGGTTGATTTGGTTTTTCTAACTGATATACAACAAATTGACGATTGGCATTTGATTTTCCATTTTGAAAAACAGCTTGAAATTCCTCATTCTTCTTTACACGATTCTTTTTCTTCATATCAATTGAACACTCCTGTATTTTGCCAGCGGAAAATTCATAATTACTAGAAAAAAAGACCACTGAACGATCAGTGGCCTACGCAGATAATACTTTTCTACCTTTACGACGACGAGCTGCTAAAACTTTACGTCCGTTCGCTGTGCTCATACGGCTACGGAAACCATGTACTTTGCTACGCTTACGTTTATTTGGTTGATAAGTTCTTTTCATTATATGACACCTCCCTGAGGAATAACTGTTAAAGACAGTCCTATAAATTATAGTTAATTTGGTAGGAGAATGTCAATGCCTCTCGAGATTTTAATAAAATATTCATTTTTTACCTATTCACAATGTTGTTCACAGTACCTTTCATCGGTTGTGGATAATTTTTTTCGCCACTTTTTTATATCCACAAACCATTTTTTGTTTTTACACAGTATATCGTATTGTGGACAAGTTTATTCCACAAGGTATTGATTTTGTGGATAACTTTTTAAAATACATTGCCATTGCTATCTTTTTTTGATATTATAGTTGTGTTTTCACCTTGGACAAGTTTTCCACAATTATTATTTATCCACAAATTGTGCATAACTTGTGGACATGTATAACCACATGTGCATAAAGAGTTTTCCACAATGTGTTTTTTTGTCGAAAACTCTATTTCGTATTTGAACCGCTTTTTCACTTTTAAAAAGTGTTACGTATAAATATACAGTGTTATTTTGTTGTGTTGTACAAACATTAAACACTTTGTTACTTATCATCTTTTGTAAAGGAGGGACACCTTTGGAAAACATTTCAGATTTATGGAATAGCACCTTAAAAGAACTAGAAAAAAAAGTGAGTAAGCCTAGTTATGAAACATGGCTTAAATCTACAAAAGCTTATTCTTTAAAAAAGGACGTTTTAACCATTACAGCTCCAAATGAATTTGCACGTGATTGGTTGGAATCCCACTATTCAGATCTTATTTCGGAGACAATCATTCATTTAATGGGGGCAGAGCTTGAGATTCGCTTTATCATTCCACAAAGTCAAACAGAAGAGGAATTTGACTATCCTCCTATTAAAAAAAATACAACAACGCATGATGAACCTAATCATTTTCCGAAAAGCATGCTCAATCCAAAATATATATTTGATACCTTTGTAATCGGTTCTGGCAATCGCTTTGCCCATGCAGCTTCGTTAGCTGTAGCTGAGGCACCAGCTAAAGCATACAATCCCTTATTTATTTACGGGGGAGTTGGTCTTGGAAAAACGCATTTAATGCATGCAATTGGTCATTATGTTATCGAACATAATCCAAACGCAAAGGTCGTTTATCTGTCATCTGAAAAATTTACAAATGAGTTTATTAATTCTATTCGTGATAATAAGGCCGTTGATTTTCGTAATAAATATCGGAACGTCGATGTTCTACTTATAGACGATATTCAATTTCTTGCTGGAAAAGAACAAACACAAGAAGAGTTCTTCCATACATTTAACGCGTTGCACGAAGAAAGTAAGCAAATTGTAATTTCAAGTGATCGTCCGCCAAAAGAAATTCCTACATTAGAAGATCGCTTACGTTCACGCTTTGAATGGGGACTCATTACAGATATTACTCCTCCAGATTTAGAAACAAGAATTGCGATTTTACGCAAGAAAGCAAAAGCTGAAGGTCTGGATATTCCAAATGAAGTTATGCTCTACATCGCAAATCAAATTGACTCTAACATCCGTGAATTAGAAGGTGCTCTAATTCGTGTTGTAGCGTATTCGTCTTTAATTAATAAGGATATTAATGCCGATTTAGCTGCTGAGGCACTAAAGCATATTATTCCAAATTCAAAACCAAAAATTATTTCAATTTATGACATCCAAAAAGCTGTAGGGGATGTTTTTCAAGTGAAATTAGAAGACTTTAAAGCGAAAAAGCGTACAAAATCAGTCGCTTTCCCTCGTCAAATTGCAATGTATCTGTCTCGTGAACTAACAGATTCATCCTTACCAAAAATCGGTGAGGAGTTTGGAGGTCGTGATCATACTACAGTCATTCACGCACATGAAAAAATTTCAAAACTGTTAAAAACAGATGCACAATTACAGAGGCAACTTGAAGACATTCACGATATTTTAAAGTAATATGATGTGAATAACGTGAATAACTCTCTTTATTTTATACACAGTCTATCCACATGTAGATAGACTGTTTTTCCGTATTCTAAATGAGTTATCCACATATCCACAAGACCTATTACTATTACTACTAATTTTTTATTATTATTAAATAAAACCAATTTTATACTTGCCGGAGGTTTTCGTTATGCATTTTTCAATTCAAAGAGATTACCTTGTCAGAAGTGTACAAGATGTAATGAAAGCTGTTTCCTCTCGTACAACAATTCCAATTCTTACAGGGATTAAAATCGTAGCAAATGAAGAAGGTGTTACATTAACAGGTAGCGATGCGAATATATCCATCGAATCCTTTATTCCAATTGAAGAGGATGGAAAAGAAATTGTAGAGGTCCTACAATCAGGAAGTATTGTTTTACAAGCAAAATATTTTAGTGAAATTGTAAAAAAATTACCGAAAGATACAGTTGAAATTTCTGTCGAAAGTCATTTTATGACGAAAATAAAATCTGGAAAATCCGAGTTTAACTTAAATGGTTTAGACTCAGCTGAATATCCATTGTTACCACAGATTGAAGAACATCATGTATTTCAAATTCCAACAGATCTGTTAAAACATATGATTCGTCAAACTGTTTTTGCTGTATCTACATCAGAAACACGCCCGATCTTGACAGGTGTAAACTGGAAAGTATATAACAGCGAGTTGGTTTGTATTGCAACAGATAGTCATCGTTTAGCGCTTCGTAAAGCGAAAATTGCAGGACAAACTATTTTGAATGAATTTCAAGCAAATGTTGTTATTCCAGGAAAAAGTTTAAATGAGTTAAGTAAAATTCTTGATGAATCAGAAGAAATGGTAGATATTGTTATAACGGAGTATCAAGTGTTATTCCGGACGAAACATTTATTATTCTTCTCTAGATTGTTAGAAGGTAACTATCCTGATACAACAAGACTAATCCCACCGGATAGTAAAACCGATATTTTTGTAAATACAAAAGAATTTTTACAAGCAATTGATCGAGCTTCTTTATTAGCAAGAGATGGACGTAATAATGTTGTAAAATTAGCAACTTTAGAAGATCAAATGTTAGAAATTTCATCGAACTCTCCAGAAATCGGAAAAGTAGTAGAAGAAGTTCAGTGCGAGAAAATTGAAGGTGAAGAGTTAAAAATCTCCTTTAGTGCAAAATATATGATGGATGCATTAAAAGCATTGGATAGCACAGAAATTAAAATTAGCTTCACTGGTGCAATGAGACCATTTTTAATTCGTACAGTGAACGATGATTCCATTACTCAATTAATTTTACCAGTACGTACGTACTAAAAGGATAGGGTTACTAGTGTAGATGTACTGGTAACCCTTTTGATTTTTCCCTATTACTTTCCTAATGCTTGTTTATTTAGTACAATGAAAGAATGAACACTTTTAGAAAGTGAGCGATTTGTATGAAACATATTCAAATTTCGACAGAATATATTACATTAGGACAATTTTTAAAACTGGCTGACGTGATTGATACAGGCGGAGCAGTAAAATGGTTTTTACAAGAGTATGAAGTGTATGTGAATAAAGAGCCTGAAAATAGACGAGGGCGAAAATTATATACAAATGATATTGTTGAAATTCCGGGGATCGGAACATTTCAAGTTCAAGGATAAAGGGGGATCCCTTTGTATATTACAGAATTACATTTACAAAACTATCGCAATTATGAACAGTTAGATCTCTCCTTCGAAGATAAAGTAAACGTAATTATTGGTGAAAATGCGCAAGGAAAAACAAATTTGATGGAAGCGATTTATGTATTAGCGATGGCTAAATCTCATCGAACTTCTAATGATCGTGAACTTATCAGATGGGATGAAGATTGTGGTAAGATAAAAGGGAGACTGCAAAAACGAAATAACTCTTTGTCCTTAGAACTGAACGTTTCCAAAAAAGGGAAAAAGGCAAAGTTAAATCAGCTTGAGCAACAAAAATTGAGTCAATATATTGGCGTAATGAATGTGGTTATGTTTGCTCCTGAAGATTTAAACCTTGTAAAGGGAAGTCCTCAAGTACGAAGACGTTTTTTAGATATGGAGCTTGGACAAATAGCTCCTGTATATTTGTATGAATTAAGTCAATACCAAAAAGTCCTTACACAGCGTAATCATTTGCTCAAAAAAATGCAAGGAAACAGTATGAATGATGAAGCTATGCTAGATGTGTTCACACTTCAACTCGTTGAACATGGTGTAAAAGTATTAAAAAAACGTTTTGAATTTTTACGTTTATTGCAAGAATGGGCAGCTCCAATTCATCGGGGAATTAGCAGGGGACTTGAGGAGCTAGAAATAGTCTATAAACCAAGTATAGATGTATCAGAATCCATGGATTTGTCGAAAATAAAAGAAGTATACTATGAAAGTTTCCAATCTGTGAAACAACGTGAACTCTTCCGTGGTACAACCTTAATTGGGCCTCATCGTGACGATTTACAATTCTTCGTTAATGGTAAAAATGTTCAAGTCTTTGGTTCGCAAGGGCAACAACGAACGACCGCACTTTCCCTAAAGTTAGCTGAAATCGAATTAATTTATTCAGAAGTTAACGAATATCCCATCCTTTTATTAGATGATGTGTTATCAGAACTAGATGATTATCGACAATCACATCTGCTTAATACGATTCAAGGAAAGGTGCAAACGTTTGTGACAACGACAAGTGTTGATGGAATTGAGCATGATACATTAAAACAAGCAAAAACAATTCATGTAACGAACGGCACAGTGGATTGTGGAGAAGAAGATAAATAGCTTCTGTCTAAATGGAAAAGTAGGTGATCTTTGTGTCAATGGAACAAAAACAAATTGAAGAAAACGCATATGACGAAAGCCAAATACAGGTGTTAGAAGGACTAGAAGCAGTTCGAAAACGTCCGGGAATGTACATTGGTTCAACGAGCGGAAAAGGTCTTCATCATCTTGTATGGGAAATTGTTGATAACAGTATTGACGAGGCATTAGCAGGATATTGTGATGAGATTAATCTAGCTATTGAAGAAGACAATAGTATTACAGTAACAGATAATGGCCGTGGTATTCCGGTTGGGATGCACGAGAAAATGGGTCGCCCCGCTGTAGAAGTTATCATGACAGTTCTTCATGCGGGTGGTAAATTTGGTGGCGGCGGTTATAAAGTTTCTGGTGGTTTACATGGTGTAGGTGCTTCTGTCGTGAATGCATTATCAACGGAGTTAGAGGTATTTGTTCATCGTGACGGGCAAATTCATTATCAAAAGTATGAACGTGGTATTCCAGTTGCAGACTTAAAGGTGATTGGGGATACAGATCATACAGGAACAGTAACGCGTTTCAAACCAGATGCAGAAATTTTTACTGAAACTACGGAATATGAATTTGATACGTTAGCAACTCGTTTACGAGAACTAGCGTTTTTAAATCGTAATATTAAACTAACAATTGAAGATAAACGTGAACATAAACAAAAGAAAGAATTCCATTATGAAGGCGGTATTAAGTCTTATGTGGAACATTTAAATCGCTCTAAAGAACCGATACATGAGGAACCGGTATATGTAGAAGGTTCGAAAGACGGCATTCAAATTGAAGTTGCTCTTCAATATAACGAAGGATATACAACTAACATTTATTCATTTACAAATAACATTCATACGTATGAAGGTGGTACGCATGAAGTTGGATTTAAAACAGCATTAACACGTGTTATTAATGATTATGGTCGAAAAAATAATATTTTAAAAGATGCTGATAGTAATTTAACGGGTGAAGATGTTCGTGAAGGTTTAACGGCTATTGTATCCATTAAACACCCAAATCCACAATTTGAAGGGCAAACGAAAACGAAACTCGGAAATAGTGAAGCGAGAACAATTACGGAATCTGTTTTCTCTGAAGCGCTTGAAAAGTTTTTACTTGAAAACCCAAATGTCGCTCGGAAAATTGTAGATAAAGGAACAATGGCAGCACGTGCTCGTGTAGCTGCGAAGAAAGCTCGTGAATTAACGCGTAGAAAGAGTGCGCTGGAAGTATCAAGCTTGCCAGGTAAACTTGCAGATTGTTCTTCTAAAGATCCTTCTATTAGTGAAATTTATATCGTAGAGGGTGATTCCGCGGGTGGTTCTGCGAAACAAGGGCGTGATCGTCACTTCCAAGCAATTTTACCGCTTAAAGGAAAAATTATTAACGTAGAAAAAGCACGTTTAGATAAAATTTTATCAAACGATGAGGTGCGAACAATTATTACTGCGCTTGGCACTGGTATTGGTGGAGATTTCGATATTGAAAAGGCGCGTTATCACAAAGTTATTATTATGACGGATGCTGATGTCGACGGCGCTCATATTCGTACCCTATTATTAACGTTCTTCTACCGTTATATGCGTCAAATTATTGAGCACGGTTATATATATATTGCACAGCCGCCATTATATAAAGTGCAACAAGGTAAGAGAGTTGAGTATGCTTACAACGATAGAGAACTTGAAAATATATTAGTGGAGATTCCGAAACAACCAAAACCAGGTATTCAACGCTATAAAGGTCTTGGAGAAATGAATCCAACGCAGCTATGGGAAACAACAATGGATCCAGAAGTACGTTCACTTCTTCAAGTTTCGCTTCAAGATGCAATTGAAGCAGATGAAACATTTGAAATTTTAATGGGTGATAAAGTTGAACCGCGTCGTAACTTTATCCAAGAAAATGCAAAATATGTACAAAACCTTGATATTTAATGATTGATGACAGGAATCGGAGTATTCCTGTCTTCTACGTATAAATGAACATGGTATATCGATCGGAAATGTAATGAGGAGGTGCTGGTTGATGTCAGACAACCAACAACAAGGCCGAATTCGAGAAATTAATATTAGCCAAGAAATGCGTACCTCGTTTTTAGATTATGCGATGAGCGTTATCGTATCTCGTGCACTGCCAGATGTTCGTGATGGATTAAAACCTGTTCACCGCAGAATTTTATATGCGATGAACGATTTAGGAATTACTGCTGATAAAGCGTATAAGAAGTCTGCGCGTATTGTTGGTGAAGTAATTGGTAAGTATCATCCGCATGGTGATTCAGCTGTATACGAGACAATGGTGCGAATGGCTCAAGACTTTAGTCAACGTTATATGCTAGTAAATGGACATGGTAACTTCGGTTCTGTCGATGGTGATTCGGCGGCCGCGATGCGTTATACAGAGGCAAAAATGTCCAAGATTTCTATGGAACTATTGCGTGATATCACAAAAAATACAATTGATTATCAAGATAACTATGATGGTTCGGAAAGAGAACCAATTGTATTACCTGCGCGCTTTCCTAATTTATTAGTAAATGGTGCAACTGGTATCGCGGTTGGTATGGCAACGAATATTCCTCCGCATCAGCTTGGTGAAGTAATTGATGGGGTATTAGCGTTAAGTCACAATCCAGAGATTACAATCGCAGAATTAATGGAGTATATTCCCGGCCCAGATTTCCCAACAGCTGGTCAAATTCTTGGACGAAGTGGAATTCGAAGAGCGTATGAAACAGGGCGTGGTACAGTAATTCTTCGCGCAAGAGTAGAGATCGAAGAGAAGGCAAATGGGAAACAATCTATTATTGTAACTGAACTACCATATCAAGTGAATAAAGCAAGGTTGATTGAAAAGATTGCGGAGCTTGTTCGAGACAAAAAGATTGATGGTATTACAGATTTACGTGATGAATCAGATCGAAATGGTATGCGTATCGTCATGGAATTACGACGAGATGCAAATGCAAATGTGTTATTGAATAACTTATATAAACATACAGCACTTCAGACAAGCTTTGGTATTAATATGCTATCGCTCGTAAATGGAGAACCAAAAGTATTAAATTTAAAAGAATGTCTATATCATTACCTGGAGCATCAGAAGGTCGTTATCCGTAGACGTACTGCATATGAATTAGAGAAAGCAGAAGCTCGTGCTCATATTTTAGAAGGTTTACGCATCGCGTTAGATCATCTTGATGAAGTAATTACTCTAATTCGTAATTCGAAGACAGCAGACATTGCAAAGCAAGGATTAATGGAACGTTTTGGTTTAAGTGAAAAGCAAGCACAAGCAATTTTAGATATGCGTTTGCAACGTTTAACAGGATTAGAGCGCGAAAAAATCGAACAAGAATATCAAGAACTACTTGCATTGATTGCGGAGTTAAAAGCAATTCTCGCAGATGAAGAGAAAGTTCTTGAAATTATTCGTGAAGAATTAACAGAAGTTAAAGATCGCTTTAATGATACACGAAGATCAGAAATTACAATTGGCGGTATGGAAGCAATCGAGGATGAAGATTTAATTCCAGAGCAAAACATTGTAATCACACTTACTCATAATGGGTATGTGAAACGATTACCAGCTTCTACGTACAAAACGCAAAATCGTGGCGGACGTGGAGTTCAAGGTATGGGGACGAACAATGATGATTTTGTAGAACATTTGTTAACAACATCTACACATGATCATATTCTATTCTTCACAAATAAAGGGAAAGTATACCGGACGAAGGGATATGAAATCCCAGAGTATAGCCGTACAGCTAAGGGTATACCAATTATCAACTTATTAGAAGTAGATAAAGATGAATGGGTAAATGCGATTATCCCAATCCGAGAATTTAGTGATGACCATTACTTATTCTTTACGACGAAACAGGGTATTGCAAAAAGAACACCACTTTCATCGTTTGCTAACATACGTAATAATGGTTTAATTGCAATATCACTTCGTGAAGATGATGAAGTTATTTCTGTTCGATTAACAACAGGCGAAAAAGATATGATTGTGGGAACAAGTAATGGTATGTTAATTCGCTTCCATGAACAAGATGTTCGCTCGATGGGACGTAATGCAGCGGGTGTGAAGGCTATTACGTTAGGTGAGGAAGATCAAGTAGTTGGCATGGAAATCGTTGAAGAAGAAATGGATGTCTTAATTGTAACGAAAAACGGTTATGGTAAGCGGACACCAGTTGAAGAATATCGCCTCCAAAGCCGTGGGGGTAAAGGTCTTAAAACATGTAATATTACAGATAAGAATGGCAAGTTAATTGCTGTTAAGTCTGTAAATGGTGAAGAAGATATTATGCTGATTACAGCAGCAGGTGTGTTAATTCGTATGCCGGTTGATCAAATCTCTCAAATGGGACGTAATACGCAAGGTGTTCGTTTAATTCGTTTAGAAGGCGAGCAAGAAGTAGCGACGGTAGCAAAGACACAAAAAGAAGATGAAGAAGACATACAAGAAGATCAAGAAAGCTCAGAAGAATAAGGGGATTCTCCTTATTCTTTTTTTTTATAAAAAGTGCTTGCATAGGAGGAGTGAAGTCTATATAATAGGCAGAGTCAGCAATTCACTGAAACAAAATGTTACAACAAGTTGTTGACGAACATGAAATGTTATGTTATATTATAAAAGTCGCTGAAACGCGATATTGAACTTTGAAAACTAAACGAAACAAACAACGTGAAACGTCAATTTTTATTTATGATGCTAGACAAACACTTTATTGGAGAGTTTGATCCTGGCTCAGGATGAACGCTGGCGGCG
>NZ_CAKJTI010000015.1 GCF_917563915.1 Bacillus rhizoplanae
GCCCTGTACAATACAGAACTCATTCCTCATTAGCTGCTTAAAATATGCGTCTAACTTTTTGGGTTCACTTCATATTTTATATAAAATACTCAGTGCTTTTTAGGTAGAATTTGTTTCTAAATTATCTTCTACATTTTATAAAGCAAATTTGTTGTATAAAATATAAAATAGATAAACAATTTTGTATGGAGTGATAAAAATGGAAGCTTTTATTAGAAGTGATCAATATAATTTTATAAAATCACAAGCTCATATTCTAGTAAATGGACATGCAACAGCAAACGATAGAGGTGTTATTGCTGCTTTAAAGTCTCTTGCGATAGAAAAGGTGTTACATGTTTTTGAAAATCTTACTGATGAACAAAAAGAATTAATTGATATGATTTTAACGGTTGAAAATAGGGAAGACACGGAAGCGTTTTTATTCAAGTTAAATCCGTATGTCATTCCGTTTCAGGAAGTTACGACGCAAACGTTAAAAAAATTATTTCCTAAAGCTAAAAAATTGAAGCTTCCTGAAATGGAAGGAATAAATATGAAAGAGATGTCTTATCTAGGTTGGATTGATAAAGGCACAAGTAGAAAGTTTATTATAGCAAAGAATAAAAATAAGTTTGTTGGTTTACAAGGCACATTCCAAAGTATAAACAAAAAAGGTATTTGTGCATTGTGCCATGGTCATGAAGAAGTAGGTATGTTTCTAGTTGAAATAAAAGGGGATGTACCAGGTACTTTTGTTAAAAAAGGAAACTATATTTGCCAAGATAGCATAGCGTGTAATCAGAATATGACTTCACTGGATAAGTTATATGATTTTATTGAGAGATTGAGAAAATAACTTATAGTAAAAAAATAAGTACAGAAAAGGGTGATCTTTTATCATCCTTTTTATCCCGCTATTCGCGGGCAGTAATACTCCCACCTCAAAATTCAGTGAAAGCAAAGAAGTAAGGTGGGAGATAAACTGCCCGTAAAAGCCCGATTGGTGAGGGCTGATAATCAGTGGGGGATGAAGAATCCCCCACTGATTAAAGCTTCACTTTATGCTGTAAAGCATGGGTTATTCAATTTTGCATAGATGAGAAAAGATGAACAGTAGGGAAAGGATCATTTTTTGCATGGCATGATTTTTGCATTTTAATAAAAAAGATTCAGGAAAGTTTTTTGAATGTGAAAATTATGTTGATAAAGGGGAAATGACCTATGAAATATCCACTAACGCCAGATGTAAAACCAGAGTTTTGTACGACAGGTTCATTTATGAGATTACCATCAAGTAATGAGCAAGCAAAGATTGCAATTCTAGGAATGCCGTTTGATACGGCTGCTTCTTTTCGCGTTGGTGCGCGTTTTGCTCCGCAAGCAATTCGTCAAGCATCTATGACTTTGTTCCCATATCATCCGATTCACCATGTTTATCCGTTTGATGATACAAATGCAATTGATATTGGTGATGTGTCTGTGATCCCGCACAATATTCATCGTAGCTATGATGTAATTGAAGAAACTGTTTTGGGATTAATGCAACAAGGAATTATTCCGATAGGTCTTGGAGGGGATCACTCAGTTACATTAGCAAGTCTTCGTGCAGCAGCGAAAGTTCATGGACCTGTCGCAATGATTCACTTCGACTCCCACACAGACACATGGGATACATATTATGAAGAGAAATATTGGCACGGTTCCCCATTTATTCGTGCACATGAAGAAGGGTTACTACAACCTGAAAAAGTATTCCAAATTGGTATCCGGGGAACATTAAATCATCCTGGTGATATAGAAGCTAGTAATGATTTAGGTTATAACGTCATTACAACAGCTGAATTATGTGATCGTGGTTTTGAAAGCGTTCTTGAGCAAATGCGAGCAACGATTGGCGATACACCATGTTTCTTAACCTTTGACATTGATTTTGTAGATCCATCTTGTGCACCTGGTACAGGTACGTTAGAAGTGGGGGGATTTAACAGTCGCGAGACATTAAACATGGTGCGTTCATTAAGTGGATTTAATTATATCGGTTTCGACTTAGTAGAAGTATTGCCGCCATATGATCAAGCTCAAATTACTTCTCTTTTAGCAGCAACACTTGTGCATGATTTTGCTAGCTTAATTGCTTTACAGCTGAAAAATGAAGTGAATAAGTAAGAGGACAATTATTATATTGAAATATAAAAAGACCGATGAAACAACTTTTCATCGGTCTTAAAAACACGTCCATTTATTATTTTTTCTGCCAATTTTCCTTGATAAAGTCTTCACGACCAGATTCTTTCTGTTCCTTCGCATATTTGTCAGGATTTTTTTTATAAAAATGTTGATGGTATTCTTCCGCCTCGTAAAATGAAGCAGCTGGGCGAATGTCTGTTACAATTGGATCTTTAAATATACCACTTTCTGCTAATGTTTGTTTTGATTTTTCAGCAAGTTCTTTTTGCGCTTCATTGTGATAAAAAATGGCTGTACGATAAGATGGACCACGATCAAAAAACTGTCCGCCATCATCAGTTGGATCAATTTGCGGCCAATATAGATCTAATAATTTCTGATATGGAAAAATAGAAGGATCAAATGTAATTTGAACGACTTCTAAATGTCCAGATTCTCCAGATTTTACATCTTCATATGTTGGATTTTCAACATGCCCTCCTGCATAACCTGAAATGACTTTATGTATACCAGGAAGTTCATCAAATGGCTTTACCATACACCAAAAGCAACCACCAGCAAAAGTTGCAAGTTCAAATTGTTTTTCTTCCATTGCATGTAATCCCCCTAAATTGATATGTTTTATATAGTATCGTATATGTTGTTTATCATAGCAAGAGAAAAGTCTGGAAGAAAATTGAACTACCCCCACCTAAAATCCTAACGGATTTTTGAGGAAGGGGATTCCCCAAAAGGACAACTAAGACAAAATGCTTAGCAGACCATACCCATTCAACAAGGTATGGTTTTTCTACTTTCAAACTTAGACAAACCTTTTACTTCCAAGTCTGTAAGAGCCCCTGAAGGAAAAAGTTCGTTCACAGAACGAATCTTGTTATGGTTCGAAAGCTCCATCTGATAGAATGTGTGAACACGCAAATCAGACAGGATACCAGACAGCCACTTCCATTGCACCCAATGATGCAGACCTACCATCTTCTCTGGTAATAGTGAATACAAAATTGGTGGAAGTTTTTCTTTAAATCCCATTGCTCTTCTAGCAATGACATAAGAAGCTGTTTGGTGAATGCTGATACCAAAACGTTTCATATATTTGATTTTACCAATTTGAGAAGTGTACGCTGGATTTATCTCAAATACTGCTACACGCATCTTCTCAGCACGGCTTTTAATAGCTGAAATCATCTTTTTGTAAGCAAACATGCTCATCATCATGTTTGCTTTTTTGTTGCCATAAGGATTCTTAACCTTTGCTTTTGTTGTGTTTAATTTTTCTACAACAATTGGCTTGTTTGCTTTTACAGCAATATCAACTAATGCAATGGCTTCTGCTTCCATAATTTTAGTAATTTGTTCTGATGTTTTATCTAAAATATCAAAGGATAATACACCCGTTTTTATGAGTTGTCCTTGTTTATTGATGTTTGCCCAAGCAAAGTGGTCAAAATTACAGTCTACTCCAATGACACCATCGGATTTGTTGAAGTTTTTAGTTTGGTTCTCTTCAATATCTATTAAACATTTAAAAATGTAGTAATCCCTGTGGTCTTCAATTGCCCAACTGATTGGTTTTCCTGTATTCTTTTTATCTTTGCAATTCCATTGGTTTTGAACAGCTGCATTCACTTGTTCTTGTCCATACGGAAATGTAAGGTTCGGAATTTCAACTGCAATACCGTTTGGTGTTGTAAAGTGTAAAGATTGTGATTCTGTATTGTATGTAAATACAAAGTTTCCTGATTTCGCGTCTTTTCGAGCTGAAATCAACATTTGATTGTAACGAGCCTTTTCAAAATCCTGAACCCAAAGTGTATGATTTTGAGCATAAGTATCTACAGTATGTTGTGCTTTGAATAGTTTTTTACTCCCAAATACAACAGAAGAAACATTGTTTTTTAAACTATGAAGTAATTTTTGTAGTCTATCCAACCGAAATTCAAGGCTACCTAAACGAGAACGAAGTGTTTGAATACGCACATTTAAATATTCATGCTCAAATTGATAGGCGTGATAGTAAATATCCGTTCTCTTTTTAAACTGCACAATAAAATATCGTCCCATTTGTTGTTCTTTGGACGTTTTATTGAACTTTGGCTTCCCTTTGATAAAAGATGTTTTCATTTTATTTAGCACTGTCAAATCTGACTTGGTTTTCTTAATCTTCTTTTTTACAGCTTTAATCTGTTCATTTTTATTTTCGATATACAATTTCTTCAATTCTGTCTGAGAAGAAAACAGTGCATTGGCTTCCTGCACAGCACTATTTGCATAATAATCATTCAGACTAAATCGTGATTTTACAGTAATTTGCATACTATCAGAACGTCTGGAGGTGCCAGAACGTTTTTTTAACACTTGCGTTTGAAAAGCGAAATGCTTCGCACGATTAAATACGAAAAGAGCATGGCCAATAGCTTCAACATACTTCGGATTCAGTGCATTCTTATAGATACGAATTGAAAAATATGCTTTTTTCATTGGACACGCTCCTTTCTTGTTTTGTATACACAAAGTATATCAAAAAAGAACGTACGTTTCTATTTGTATACTTAAAAAAAACAACAAAAATGCGATTCATCCCCCACCTATCGCTTCGCGCTTGAGGTGGGGGATGAATCGCCAGATACGATAAAAAATTAATTGATTCGTATCAATCTATTGTGTCCGTTTATCAATAATGTTTCCATCTGTATCAATTTGTACATCATTGGAAATAGATTGCAAGTATTGCAGCATGTTTTGTTTTTCTGTATCTTGAAGCGGTGTAACTTGGTTATTACGAATCATATAAGGATTAAATGACATTTGTACGTCTTTTCCTTTAAATTTAATTGTTAGTACACCAGTTTCTGCACTATGTCCTGTTACATAGTCAGGGAAGAGGAAGTTTCCAAGTGAGTATGCAACGGGAACTTTGTTGTAATATTCAAAGCCTTGTAACCAGTGAGGGTGACTTCCGACAATAGCATTTGCACCTGCTTCTATCATTTTTTGTACATATTCTTTTTGATAGTCAGCTGGACGATTTGTTTTTTCGACACCCCAATGCATATACACAATCATATAATCGGCATCTTTCTTTTGTTCTTTAATCGTTTTTGTAACTAAGTTTAAATCGTAGCCATTTGCAACGCCGGGTTTATCATTTGTAGCTACCCATGCAGAATCAGGCATAAAACGGACAAACGAGATAAACTTAAATTTTTTACCCTTAATTGTAACTTCTCTCGCTGTATACGCATCTGATGCATTTTTTCCTGCACCGATATAGGGAAGGCCTATTTTTTCTACATGGAAAATTGTATCCAATAAGCCGTCTTGGAAATAATCGAGTGTATGGTTATTTCCGATATTAACAATGTCATAGCCTGTATTTTTAATAGCTTGTAATGTGGAGGGATCGCTTTTAATCCAAAATAGTTGGCCAGGATATTTTTTCTCGCGAGTTGTAAACGCAGATTCTAGATTTACAAATGAGTAGTCCGCTTTTTCTATTTCCGGTTTTACATGCTGAAATGGATAATCAGCACCTTTACTTTGAATAACAGGGCGTAATTGCCAATCAAACATTGTATCACCCGAGAATGTAAGTGTAATTTCAGGATCTTCTTTCGGTTTATTTGTTAGTTCTTTTCCTTTTGCCTTTTCTGTTTGCTTATTTTTTACTGCTGTGTTTTGTTCATTTTTCGTTTCTGAATTTAGTACATAGTTAATCAATAAGATTATAGGGGTAAAAAGGATGGCTAACAGTATGGTGCGTTTTAGTAATATTATTTTTTGAATTTTCATAAAAATCCCTTCCTTATGAGTTAATAATATAAATATATTGAATGTTAATTTAGATTTATATTCTGATATATATTTATGATGATTTTCAATAATAAGGTAACATGAGTAGCTTGATTAGGACAACGTGAAAATTGAAAATATTAAATTTTTAAAAAATAGTCTATAATTCTACTTATAATTTTATATATGGAAAGAATAGGTGGGAGAGAATGGTTTTACTTGGTGCTTTAGTAAATGGACTATGTATTATTGCAGGGACATTATTAGGTAGAATTTTTAGTGGCATTTCGGAAAATGTGAAATCGACTGTTATGCATGCAATTGCTTTAGCAGTAACGGTGCTTGGTTTGCAAATGGGGTTGAAAAGTGAAAATTTTTTAATTGTCATTTTAAGTCTTGTCATTGGAGCAGTAATCGGGGAATTGCTTATGTTAGAAGAGAAATTAAAAAATTTAGGAGATTGGCTAGAGAAAAAGATAGGATCAGGTGGAAAAGGGAGTATATCGCTAGGGTTTGTAACTGCAACATTAATATTTGTAATGGGAGCAATGGGGATTATTGGTGCTTTAGATAGTGGTATTCGTGGAAATCATAATGTTTTATATACGAAAGCGATTATAGACGGTTTTATTTCACTTATTTTAACGACAACATTAGGAATGGGTGTATTATTTTCGGCTATTCCTGTTACTTTATATGAAGGGCTGATTGCAATTTTTGCAACGCAAATTGATCGGTTTGTACCGGAAACATTAATGAATAATTTTATTGTGGAAATGACAGCAACAGGCGGGATTATGATTTTTGCCATTGGATTAAATTTACTTGAGGTTATCAAAATTAAGGTAGCTAATTTATTGCCGGGTATATTTGTAACGGCGGTGCTTGTCTCGATTATGTATGGGTATACACATTATTTTTAATAAAAAGCAGGAAGATGCTTTAGTGTGATAATAGTTATTTAGGGAAGGGAGTTAGGATGAAATGTATGAAATAAAATCGTTAAGCGTATTATCATTCGAAGAAGCTACAAATTTGTGGAACGCTGGATTCGAAGGGTATTTCATCGAAATTAAAATGACAATGGATGCTTTTTTAGCAAGAATGGCAATGGAGGAATTGTCACCATCATTTTCACTTGTAGCGTTTAATAACGGTGAGCCAGTTGGCATTATTTTAAATGGAATTAGAATCATACATGGTAAAAAAATTGCATGGAACGGTGGAACAGGTGTTATTTCCGAATTTCGCAATCGAGGAGTAGGTAGAGCATTAGTAAGAGCTTCGTTAGAATTGTATGAAAAAGAAGGAGTAGATATTGCGATGCTGGAGGCAATCAGTAAAAATGATTCCGCGATTCATCTTTATAAAAAGATGGGTTATGAAGTAATTGATCAACTTTTGATGTTACAGCATACAGAAATATTAGAAGATAGTGCTTTTCAGTTGCAACAGAGTAATACATACCATGTAAAAAGAGTTATAGCACAGGATATACATACTATTCAAATATCAAATGAAGAAATAAAGCCTTGGCAGACAGAATGGATGAGTGTAAGAAAAGATGGGGAATTATTAACTGTGTATGATGATACAAATGAAGAATTAGCGTATTTTCTTTATAAAAAAGTACTTGATCAGACAGGAAAACAACAAGCAACTGTATTGTATCAAAGTTATGTAGATACAAAGCGTATAGATCAGGAGGATATTGTTCGATTCGGATTACGTGAAGTTTTTTCTCCTTTACAAGGGAAGTTGAACAAGATGACTATGAATCTGCCCGCTTCTAATGAAGTGATTGTTCGTATTTTAAAAGAAGCGGGATTTACAGTTGCGAATGAGCAAGTGTTTATGGTGCAACATTTATCCTGCGTTAACGAGGAGTAATATTATGGTCACTAGCGATGAATGGAGATGAAGTGGTTGGTTTTATCTTTAGTAAAAAAGGTGTTGACAATAAAGCTGAAATTACTCACTTAGGTGTACGTCGTTCTAAGCGTAAACAAGGATTGGGATTAGCGCTATTACATCATGCATTTGGTCAATTGTATCAAGACGGGATTACAAAAGTTCATTTAAATGTAGATTCTGAGAATATTACAGGTGCACCTCGTGTATATCAAACAGCTGGAATGAAAGTGCAGAGTAAATTTGTTCGCTTTGATAAAGAGGTTTCTGTTAGAAAATAAAGAAGAAGTCCAGTAGTGAATTGCTGGACTTCTTTGGTTTCATATTATTAAGAATTAAAATTGTAAACAAAGATAGCTTAATGTTCCAAATTCATAGCTACGATGAATTACTTTTGGTTCTGCCTTGCCGCTTCCCATTGCAATGAAAAGAGGAACAAAGTGTTCTGCTCTTGGAACAGCTAAACGTGCATGAGGAGCTTCAACTTCCCAGTTGAATAGGGCGTCTGTATTGTTGTTCTGAATTTGATCAATGAGCCATTCATCAAATTCAACAGCCCATGATTCAGGCGTAGTTTGTTCCCATTTTAACATCCGTAAATTGTGCACCGTAACACCGCTGCCAATGACTAAAATATCTTCTTTTCCAAGTTCTTGAATGGCTTTTCCAATTTCATATTGTTCTTTTGCAGGAAGGAAGGGATTTACTGAAATTTGAACGACAGGTATATCAGCCTGCGGATACATACGGTATAGAAGTGTCCAAGAGCCATGATCTAATCCGCGCGTTGTATCTTTTTGAACCGCAATCCCTCGGTTTTTAAATTTCTCTTCTAGCATTGCTGCAATAGCTGACGAACCTTTTGCAACGTAGTTTATTTCATATAATTCAGGAGGAAAGCCGCCAAAATCATAAATCGTTTCATAGGCATTGTCTGAAGAAGAAATAGTTAAAATTTCACTTTCCCAATGAGCCGTAAAAATGACAATTGCTTTTGGTTTATATGTTTTACCAAGTGTTTGTAAAAATTTTGTATAGTCGGTATCTTGAATGGCTAGCATAGGAGAACCATGTGCTAAAAATAATGATGGCATCATAATTATTTTACCTCCAATAATTTAATTACTTTATGTAAGTAACTATATAACTTTAACTTCGTTTCGTCAAGAATGCAATGGCAGAAATTAAAATATCATAATTTGTAATAAGGAAAGCTTTTACATATAATTTATAGTAAGAAAAAAATGAATAGTAGTACATTTTATAAAGATATAGATTCGTATTGTTGTGAAGTAGATTATAGATTTGGGGGCTGTCAAAATGAACATACAGGAAAGCTTCGTTATGACATTGGATGGATCGGAAATTTATTTACGTCAATGGTTACCAGAAAGTGAGCCTCGTGGGATTATTCAAATTGCGCATGGTATGGCGGAACATGCTGGTTCCTATATAGAATGTATTGAAGCGTTATTGGAAGCTGGATACGGAGTATATGCTCATGATCATCGCGGGCATGGAAAAACAGTAAAGCAGGAAGAAGAGTATGGTCATTTCGAGCCGAATATAGGCTGGAATCAAGCTGTTTCTGACGTAGTCTTTGTTTCAGAGCTTATTCGTAAGGAACACACCTGTCCACTTTTCTTATTAGGACATAGTATGGGATCTTTTTTATCAAGACGTGCTGTGCAGCTTCGCGGTGAGTTATATAATGGGTTCCTTATTTCTGGAACAGGAGGGAATCCGGGGCTTTTAGGAGTCATTGGTCATAAAGTGGCAACGATTGAAATGAAACTTCGCGGAGCAAAAACGAAAAGTCCAATGCTGAACTTCTTATCATTTGGTAATTTTAACTCACACTTTAAGCCAAACCGTACGAAGTTTGATTGGCTGTCTTCGGATACGAATCAAGTTGATAGATACATAGAAGATTCACAATGTGGATTTATTTGTACAACGAGCTTTTACCGTGAATTATTTAACGGTGTACTGATGGTGAATAAACTTGAAGAATATAAGAAAACACCAAAAGAGCTTCCTATTTATATTTTTTCGGGAGACCGTGATCCGGTTGGAAACATGGGAAAAGGTGTACAAGAAGTATATGATATGTATAAAAAATGCGGTGTTAAAGATGTAACAATTCGTTTATATGAGAATGGAAGGCATGAAATGTTTCACGAAGTGAACAGACAGGAAGTATTTCAAGATGTGATTTCTTGGTTAAACGAGCATATTGTGTAAGATGAAAGCCTCTCCTTTTTCTATAGGTGAGGTTTATTTTTCGGAAATGGAAAATTATAGTACAATTAATATTCAGAAATAAAAGAATTTTCATCGTAATAAATTACATGTATATTTCTTAGTTGTATGTATAAAGGAGAAAAGGGAGAGAAATGAATGATTGTTAGAAAAGCATTATTAGAAGAAGCAAAAGAGCTAAGTAATCTCGCGCTAGCTTCAAAAGCAACCTGGAATTATAGTGAAGAATTCATATTAGCATGTAAGGAAGACTTAACAATTACGGAACAATATATTAAGAATAATTATGTGTATATTTTAGAAGAAAAACAAGAAATAATCGGATTTTTTTCATTCCAAAGAAAAGAAGTAGACAGCCTTGATTTTCTATACCTACACCCAAATTACAAAGGGAAAGGCTATGGAAGAATTCTTTGGGAAAGTGTTGTTCAAAAAGCAGAGGAATTAGAAATTAAGAGTTTTACGATTGATAGTGATCCGAACGCAAAAGGGTATTACGTAAAAATGGGAGCGAAACAAATAGGAGAAATACCTTCTACTGTTTTTAAAAATCGCATACTGCCGCTTTTGCGGTATGATTTGTAAATTAATTCTCATTGGATATTTTGAATTCAGTTAGGAGATGATAAGTGCGATGTATACGAAAATAGAAAAAATGAGAGATATTTTATTTCAATCTTGGTCAATAGAATCAAGTTCAAAATGGACTCCGGATAATCTAGCGAAAGGGCAATGTGGTGTAACAGCATTAGTAATCCAAGATTTGTTTGAAGGGAAAATCATGAAGACAAAAGCTTCAGAAGGCTGGCACTTTTATAACATTATTAACGGTAAAAGATATGATTTTACAGCCTCGCAATTTTTAGAAGAAATAACATATATGGACATTCCTTCTAATAGAAAAGAAGCATTTGCTGATACAAATGAAATACAATATGATGCTTTAAAACAAAAAGTTTGTATTCACATAAAGGAAGTTATTTCGTGATAATTATCTTTTGACTCTTGATGACCAATAAGTTACTATTATAGTAGTAACTTATTGGTGGAATGTTTATATCAAAAAGAGTCGAAAGGGGAAGTGTTTTTGAAAACAGCTTATGTAAGCGCCACAATCGTGACTTTAAATGAAAAGAATGAAGTATTGAAAAATGGATATATCATTGTAGAAGATGGTCAAATTATAGAAGTGCAATCAGGAGAATTATCTAGTGAGAAACAAGTGGATCAAGTTATTGATCTTCATGGAAAGTGGGTCTTACCAGGTTTGGTGAATACGCATACGCATGTCTTGATGAGTATTTTACGTGGAATAGGTGACGACATGCTCCTGAAGCCATGGCTTGAAACGAGAATTTGGCCGCTTGAAAGCCAATTTACGCCAGAGCTTGCTGTTGCTAGCACAGAGCTTGGTTTACTTGAAATGGTGAAGAGCGGGACGACAGCATTTTCGGATATGTTTAATCCAATTGGAGTAGATCAAGATTCTATTATGGAAGCTGTTCGTAAAAGCGGAATGCGCGCTGCTGTTTCTCGAACATTATTTAGCTTCGGAACGAAAGAAGATGAAAAGAAGGCAATTCATGAAGCGGAGAAGTATGTAAAACGTTATTACAATAAAGATGGTATGTTAACGACGATGGTCGCTCCTCATAGTCCATATGCATGTTCTACAGAAATGCTAGAAGAGTGTGCACGAATAGCAGCGGAAAATAAGACGATGGTTCATATTCATCTTTCCGAAACAGAGCGTGAAGTTCAGGATATTGAAGCACAATACGGAAAACGTCCAGTAGAGTATGTAGCAGATTGCGGTTTGTTCCAGAGACCAACAGTAATTGCACATGGTGTTGTGCTGAATGAAAATGAACGTACTTTCTTAACGGAAAACGATGTTCGCGTTGCTCATAATCCGATTAGTAATTTAAAATTAGGATCGGGTATAGCAGATGTTCGAGCGATGTTAGAGAGTGGAATAAAAGTCGGAATTGCAACAGATAGTGTTGCTTCTAATAACAATTTAGACATGTTTGAAGAAATGCGCATTACGGCTTTATTGCAAAAGGGTATTCATAAAGATGCAACAGTATTACCAGTGGAAACAGTTCTCTCATTAGCAACAAAAGGTGCAGCAGTCGTAATTGGGATGAAACAAACAGGTTCACTTGAAGCAGGAAAGTGTGCTGACTTTATTACAATTGATCCGTCTAATAAGCCACATTTACAACCAGCGGAAGAAGTGTTGTCACACCTTGTATATGCAGCGAGTGGGAAAGATGTTTCAGATGTTGTGATTAATGGGAAACATATTGTCTGGAACGGTGAATGTAAAACGTTAGATGAAGAGCGTATTATTTTTGAAGCGAGCCGTTATAAACGAGGACTAGTTATGTAATAAGAAGTAACATCTTTAAAGTAATTAAATGTCGAAGAACCTTTACGTTAACGTAAAGGTTCTTTGTTTTATATTTTACAAAATAAAAACCCAAAACATAATTGCTAACACAAAACGATAAATTGCGAACGGAATTAATTTTATTTTTGAAATAAGTGAAAGGAAAAATTTAATTGCAATCAATGCCACGATAAAGGCTGTTAAAAATCCCGTAATAAATAAAGGGAGATCATTAGCAGTGAGATAGCTCCAACTATCGAATAAATCTTTGCCTGATGCTGCGAACATGATAGGTACAGCCATAATAAAGCTAAGTTCAGAGGCTGTTTTATGATTCATTCCAATTAATAAGCCGCCCGATAAAGTTGCTCCCATTCTAGAGAAGCCTGGAATAAGAGCAAAACATTGAAATAATCCCATGTATAAAGCTTGTTTATAAGTAACTGAATCAAGATTTGAAGTTGTAGAACGATTTTTATGTACTAAATCAGTAATGATCATTAAAATCCCGCCAGCTACTAGGCCGATTACGACTGTCTTTGGCGAAAATAAAACATTTTTGATAAAGTCATGAAATAGAAGTCCGCCAATCATAAAAGGAAGAATCCCAATCAACACATGCAGCATATTGAGATGCGACTTTGCAGCACTTGTCGATTTAATAGAATTACCTATTCCTATGATATTGAGCAGACGTTTCCAAAAGACAACGACTACTGCAAGAATAGATCCGAGCTGAATCACAACTTCAAATGTCTTAGCACGAGTCGTACCTTCAAATCCAAGTAAATGCCCTACTAAAATTAAATGTCCTGTGGACGAAACGGGAGCAAATTCAGTTAGACCTTCTACAATACCTAATATAATAGCTAAAGTAATATCATTCATATATTCATATCCCCCTGAAAACAAGAAATTTCCATACTATCCCAGTATAGTTGATATCTGAATATTATGTAACTTGATTTTTAGATTAAATCTGATATACAAAACGGATTTAATAAATGCGTTTGTCTTGTACATACTGGAGCAAAATAAAAAGAGAATGTCTTACAAATCCAATGCATTCAGATTTGTATAAGACATTCTCTTTCTTATTAACCAATAAATGTTTGATACAACAAGAATATATTTAAGGCGATAATTAATACGGCAATCAACCATGCAATAGCTGTTGTAAGTCGGTGATTCACTAAACCACCCATAATGCTCTTTTTACTTGTGAAAACAATGAGCGGAACTAATGCAAATGCAATTCCAAATGATAAAACGACTTGACTCATTACGAGGGCGTGAGTTGGATTCACACCTAATGCAATAATAACAAGCGGCGGAATCATTGTAATAAATCGTCGCAAATATAAAGGAATATGCATACGGATGAATCCTTGCATAATAATATCCCCAGACATCGTACCCACGGAAGAACTAGATAAGCCGGCGGTTAGTAAACCAATCCCGAAAAGAGTTGCTGCTGCAGGTCCGACTAAGTGTTCAAATCCGTGAAAAGCGACATCTAAATCTTCGACATGTAGTCCGTTTTTAAAGAACAGAGCAGCTGCTACAATTAACATACTTGCATTAATTGCTCCGGCAATGATCATTGCAATTACAATATCGATAAATTCAAAGCGGAAAATCTTTTTTCGTTGTTCATCTGTCGTTCCTACTACGCGGCGCTGTGTTAAAGCAGAATGTAAATAAATCGCGTGTGGCATAACTGTTGCACCTAAAATTCCTGCTGCAAGTAAAATACTATTTACACCTTGAAATTTAGGAGTGAAAAGTCCTGATAGAAGAGGACTTAGTTCTGGCTTTGCATAAAATACTTGCACGCCAAAAGCAATAACGACAATAAAGACCATACCAGTAATGACCGCTTCTAACGGACGAAAACCTCTGCGTTGAAACTCTAGAATAATGAATGAGCCTACTGCTGTAATTAACGCTGCAGGCAACAGTGGAATGCCAAATAGTAAATATAACCCTAAGGCAGCACCGATAAATTCAGCGAGATCAGTCGCCATAATTACTAATTCACCTTGTATCCATAAACCGATAGAAACAGGTTTTGGAAAATGCTCCCGAGCAACTTCCGGAAGGTTTTTTCCGGTTGCAATTCCTAATTTAGCTGACAAGGATTGAATTAATACAGCCATTAAATTTGAAACAAGGATGACCCAAAGTAGTAAATAACCGTACTGAGATCCGGCTGCAATATTCGTAGCGAAATTACCTGGGTCAATATAAGCTACAGATGCAATAAAAGCGGGTCCCAAAAATGGTAATAGTCGTTTCAGTCCTTTTGTTTCACCGCTTAAAGCTAACTGTGCTGATTGCATTGTCCTATTATTTGGTGGAAGGTGTTCTCGTTCTTTTATATTTTCTGTCATGTTTGTTTCCCCTTTTGTTTGTTATCTTGATGCAATTTGTTTTTATGATAGTTATTTATTTTATTAAATCAAAATACACAAATTATATTTCTTTTATTTGAACATAAATTTTTCCTTTGTGCAAATTATATTGCATTAGGAAAAAATTGTGCTAGTTTATTCATGCATATAATGGATTTGTAAGTTAAGTATTTATGTAAAGATTGAGTAAATAGAGTGTTTTGAAATGGTTATGTATATTAACAATGACAACTTTGATAAGAAGAGTTAGATAGAAAATCAAGTGTATATTTTGAAAATGTAAAACATTTCCCATTTCTAATGTGATTTTAATCTTGTTTTCATCTTTTATTCAGTTTTCATTGTTAGAATGTCCAAAGGCAGTAATTTTTTGGAGGTTTTGATAATGCAAGCAGTAATTCATGCAATTTCTTTGTTTTTGGCTAAGCTCGGTTATGGTGGTGTCATGCTAGCGCTTATGATTGAGGTGATTCCGAGTGAAGTTGTTCTATCGTACGCAGGATTTCTTGTATCACAAGGACAGATGACATTTTGGGGGGCTGTTCTTGCGGGAACGATTGGAGGTACAATTGCTCAATTATTCCTATACTGGTTAGGATATTATGCTGGCCGCCCTTTTTTATTAAAATACGGAAAATATTTGTTAATTCGTCCTAAACATTTAGAAATGGCTGAACGATGGTTCCACAAATATGGACCAGGTGTAATTTTTTCTGCAAGATTTGTTCCAGTAGTAAGACATGCTATTTCTATTCCAGCGGGAATCGCAAAAATGTCTGCAACAAAGTTCACGATTTACACAGTGGTTGCAATTGTTCCGTGGAGTATGCTTTTTATTTACTTAGGTAATGTATTAGGAAGCCGATGGGAACAAGCTAATCAAGTGTCTGGTCCGTATGTGAAGTATATTATGATTGGCGCGCTTGTCATACTAGCCGTCTATATAATTAGAAAAATTACAAAGAAGAACGTGTCAAAAGCATAATCGTACTTTTATGATATAAAGGGGCTGTCCCGTAAGTTAGTTACACTGACTTATGGGACAGCCCTTTTTAATAGGTACACAAAAAAAATCGATCCCACTATAGTTGTAAGTAACCACACTATTGATTTAAAACACAGATGAACCATTTATAAAAAAGATAAACCGGAATTATCTAAAATTCAGTTCTCTTATTGAAACTAAAGCACCCGTTACTCTATTGAGTTAGATAAGTTATTTATTAGAAAGATTGTCAATCACTTGAATAGCTAGTTTCAACGCTTTTATTCTTCTTTCTAAAAGCGTTCTTTGGGGACTACCAGCCTTTGACTTAACATAAATGTTCTCAATTGATGGAAGCAAACCAATAAGAACATTGCGAGCTTCTGTTAAATCTTCCTGGGTGTAATGATGTGGTCTTTGGTTCCAAACGTTTTCTAGCATTGCTAAGCCGATGCAAACAGCTTTGAGTCGTTTCTTTACTAAGGTAGTATTTGCACCTTTCTGAGTCATCTGTGACAAGGCATTTTCGAGTTTACTGATTGTCGATTGTAAAGATTTTATTGATTCCAATTTATCTACATTTGATATGTTTTCCATGTTAGTACTGTCCCTTCTTCGTTTCTGAATTATTTTGCTTGATACTTGATAAAATCGTTAAGAACCTGATTTCACTCGCAATATTTTAACATAAATAACTAACTCTCTTTGAGAGGGATACTCAACAATCTGGCCCAATTGTTGAACACAAGTTAACTAACACTCTTCAACTAACCTGCCTGTTAGTCCAATAAGAATTAAACAACTTTATTATTTTTTAAGCGACTTTATTGTAAATTAAACAACTTTTTTGTCACTTAACACGATCTTAGAATTAGTTATGGTAATCTAATAGTAACTTTGTTAAAAAAGGGGAAATTATCCAGTGAAAAAATTATATTTAATTTTAGGGCTAATTGGTACTGTTTTTCCGTATTATTTTTTTATTCAGTTCCTCAGGGATAATGGACTTGATTTAGGTTTATTAATAGAATTATTATTTACTAACACGATATCGGCCTTTTTTGCAGTTGATTTTTTTATCTCATGTGTTGTTTTCTTGGTATTTATGTTCAATGAATCACGAAAGTATAACATTAAAGAAAAATGGATTTGTCTTTTATCTCTGTTTACAGTTGGATTATCTTTAGCTCTACCTTTATTTTTGTTTTTTAGACATTCTTATATTAATAGTAAAGATGAAGTATAAATTAGAAAATAAGCATGTTCCAGCTAAAATAAGTAAAATGCTTATTCAAGCATCGGGCGCGATTGTGAAACAACATAGGTAGAAAGGATCAAACTCTTTTATAAAAACCAAACTTAAATCTGCTAGAGAAGAATCCATTTTGATCAATCTTTTTTCAAAATGGATTCTTTTTATTTATCGTAAAACTTAGGATTGCGAGGTATTTTTGATCAAATTTTATTTCAAAGCTACAAATTGAGTAAGCAAAAAATCCCGCTTTCAAGCGAATCTTTGTGTCAATTGATGGTCTATTATGTTGTGATTTGTGTTGTCAAAAGTTGTGTGATTTCTAATTTTGTACTCCAAAAGAGAACCCGTTATGTAAAACATCGGCTTTTTATTTGACTAAAAATCAACAATGAAATTTAACAGAGCCGAAAACAAAAAGAGCCACTTTCTGTTAGAGAGTGACTTTGTATGAGTACGATTGCTACATGTTACAGGGCTAGTATGTAAGTAATTACTTAAATGCATATTGCCTTATTTACCGGAATAAGAACACCTGTTCTATTATTTTCTAATCAGTCTCGTTAAAGCCATCCCAAGAAATCCAACACCCATTCCTATCAGCCATCCAATTTGGGAACTTCCTAACAAAGATCCCACTCCTCCACCAAGAAACATGCAGCCAACGAATACTAATACTCCAACGCCCCATTTCTGCCGATCCATAATTCAATCACACCCTTTCAATAAAACATATGCTATTAGCTAACTAACCTTTCCTGAATATGATATGTTAATTATTTTGCTAGAGGTGGTATAGTTGTTTGGCTTAGGATTAGCAATGGTCAGGGAATTCAAAAGATGGAGATTGACGGCTTTGAAGGGATTGTAGGAGGTGAATTTAACTTTTAAGTATCATAACTTAAGAGTTGTGGAACAAATTCTTCTTCAACTAACCAGCTAATAGAAGCTTGGTGATTTTCCACAATCGGGCGCCATTCTTAAATAAGAAGACGTCTTTCTTTATCGGGCTATATTGTCGGGAATTATGGATTGCTAAAATCACAGAATTTTGAAATGATTGTTCCTATCTGTAGTTATAGGTTAAGAAGAGGGGTAATTTACCAAGTGAAAGTTGAACTAATTTTTATTATTTTATTTAGGACTCGAACTTTACAATGGGAAATGAGGATGTAAAAATGGTGATGGTTTTATTCTCAATTTTATTAATGTTTTTAGGTTTATTTTGTTTGTGGATGTCTATTTTCGGTAAAAAAAAGATGTTAGTAAGAAGGATATTCTTATTCTTTTTAGGAATAGGTATTGAAATTGTAGCTATTTATTTGTTAGATTTCTATTTGTTTTTTCAGCTTTAGGAATATATTAACTTTTTTACTATTCCATAATTGGGCGCGATTGTGGAACAACATAGGTAGAAAGGATCAAACTTTTTTGTAAAAACCAAACTTAAATCTGCTAGAGAAGAATCCATTTTGATCAATCTTTTTTCAAAATGGATTCTTTTTATTTATCGTAAAACTTGGGATTGCGAGGTATTTTTGATCAAACTTTATTTCAAAGCTACAGCACCCTCTCGATCCAATACGCATGCATAATTATTACTCTTTCATTCAATTTTATGTTAGATACTCCCCTTTTGTAGTACTTACACGTGTAGTATGTAGTCTTTATATTTTCCTCCTTATTATTCTTAATAGACTACAGAAACTATCAAAGCAGGTTAGTTGTAGAAAAAGTAGAATATATTAAAGGGAAAATAGGGGAGTGAAGAATATGGAGATTACATTGAGTAATGGAGAGACACTTTTTTATAGAAAAAGGGATGGCGGAGAAAATATTCTTCTTTTACTTCATGGAAATTTAGCATCTTCAGATCAGTGGGATTTACTAATGGAGCACTTACCTCTTAATTATACAATATATGCACTTGATTTACGTGGTTACGGAAAATCTACTTATAATAAACCTATAAAAACTTTTAATGATTTTGCCATGGATATAAAGTTGTTCTGTGACGAATTAAATTTAAAAACTTTTCATTTAATAGGTTGGTCAAATGGCGGTGGAGTGGCAATGCAATTTGCAGCTAATTTCCCTTCCAAAGTAAAAAAACTAATTTTACTGGCTTCTATGTCAACACGTGGGTATCCGGCTTATAATTCTAATGGTGAAAGACTTCATTCTAGAGCAGAAATTGCTTCTGATCCTATTATTAATAGAATGTTAAATGCACAAATTAATGGGGAAAAAGAATTCTTTAAAGGAGCTATGAATCAACTAGTATATCCTGTTAATAAACCAGAAAAAGCAAGATTTGAGAAATATTTAGAGGGGGCACTACGTCAGCAAAATATAATTGATGTAGCTGATGCAGCCAATAGATTTAATATTAGTTCGGTTTCAAATGGGATTATTGAAGGTACGGGAGAATTAAATCATATTATTGCCCCAGTACTTGTATTATGGGGAAAAAATGATCTAATGACATCAGAATCGATGACATTAGAAATTATTAATGACATGAAGGAACATGACATTGATTTGACTTATAAAGTCCTAAATGCTGGCCATTCTCCTTTAGTAGATGACATACAAAGGGTAGTGTTAAATATAGATGACTTTTTACTAAATTAATACACTTTTTAGAAAACGGCAGTATTCCTATGTGAATGAAATGAGCTTTCTAAATGAAGCTAACAAAGATCTGTGAACAAATTTGAGAAAAGGAGGTTTTTGTGGAATAAGGATCAGAAACGATTTTTTATGAGTAACAATTCAGCTACTTTCATTTGTTTGCGAAAAATTTTACATATAAAAAAGCCCATTTCATAAGGGCTTTTTTATATTACATAATAGTTAATAGGAAAAGAAACTATTTATTTTCTTTTAATTTTGCTAATGCTTGTTGTACTTCTTCTTGTAGATTTTGGTCTAAAATTTGTGCTTGATTAGGAGCGTTTAACTGATAAAAATAGTTACTAGCAGCTGCTTCTGCTTCTAGTTTTTGCACGTAAGTTTCGACACGTGCAAAGCCTTTCACTGCATTTTCTGTATGGAAAGAAGCAAGTGCTGAGTTACTATTTTTTATGGCTTGCGCCGCATTTAATCGGGAAACAAGAACAAGTTCTTTATATTGTAATTCTTGATATTTCTCTTGCAGTTTGTCAATTTGCTCATATAATGCAGCGGTTTGTTGCTTTGTTATTTCGTACTGTTCACGATATAATGCAGCTTTCTTTTCATTTGTGATTTTATCTTGTAAAGCTAGCTGAGCCATGTTATCTTCCTCGCGAGATACCGCAAGTTCAGCTTGACGAGTTCTTTTTGCGATAAGAGCATCAGCTTCCAAAATTAATGCTTCATATTTCTTTTCTAAATATAATTGGTGAGCCAGTGCTTTTTGTGCTTTTGTAATTTGTTCTTCTGTCTCTCTCAAGTATTGCTTCAGCATGCTAATAGGGCTTTCTAGCTTATCCAACGTTTGGTGTACATCTGCCATTACAATATTTTTAATGCGTTTTAGGATACCCATTGTTTAGTTCTCCTCCTTACGAATATTACGTTCCCATTGATCTAAAATGTCTATTTGTTTTTGCATTGTTGAAAAATTATATGTGTGAATATCTATATGCTCATTTGCTATCGTTCTTTTCTGTTTGAATTTTCTATACGCCCAAGTAATAGCTGCGGCAAGTGCAAGTATTGGAATGAGCGGGAATAAACCGATAACAAGGAGTAGCACTCCTGTCCACTTTTTAGCCATATTTCCTTCAGATTTGCAAAGAATTAACCAACCGAAAAGAACAAAGCCAAGTTCTAATAGGAATGGTGCAAAGAATACATCATCAAACTCTTTTTCATGATGCTTTTCATGATGAGCATGTCTTTCAGAGTCAGCAAAGCGCCCTTTCTCCGTAAAGAAAGCTTGTCCTTCTTTATGGGAGGCAACGGCATATTCAGCTTTTCTATGCTTCTCATGATCCCATTTTTCTGACTTCACACTATGTAGTCCGAAGAATAGTAAAGTAAGAAACAGGGGAAGGATTAAAATCCATTTTAGCCAGCGCAGCTTTTTGCATTTGTTCTTTTTCTTTTTCATGTGTTCACCTCCATCTATGATTCATTATGTTTCAAGAAAAAATGAATCTAGAATTACTTTTGATAGAGTCAAAATCTGAATGTTTTATCACCTCGCTATATCTTTAGTAAGTCCTAGTGTAAATCCTAGATGTGAGAATGGAATGAAAGGGGAATGATGAAAATATGAGAAATATATAAGAAAATTCTCATTATAATTAAAAACTCGCCAAATAGTTGACGAGTTAATTTTTAAGCAACATATTTCATTTTTTTAAATAGATAGTAAAAATAGTCCCATGACCTAATTCACTCTCTACAGAAATATTGCCTCCATGTAATTCAATAATTTCTTTTACAATTGCAAGACCTAAACCGCTTCCGCCTGTTGCGCGAGTTCGGGATTTATCGACTCTATAAAACCGCTCGAAAATATGAGATAGATCTTGTTCAGGGATACCTTCTCCTTCATCTTTTACTCTAATCTTAACGATTTCCTTGTTCTCTGTAACTGTAACAAATACTTTAGAATTTATGTCAGAGTGAGAATATGCATTGTTTAACAGATTGAGAATAACTTGTTCAAAACGTTGTTCGTCGAGTAGAAGAACAACGTCTTCTGGACACGAGGAAATAATACGAATATTTTTATCGGTATAAGCTGGTTGGATTTTTGTTAATATGTTTTTTAATAAATCATATAGATTAGTCTGCTTTGTATTAATAACAAAATTGTGTTTTTCCATTTTAGCTAATTCAAATAAATCTTGAACAAGCCGTGTTACATGATCAGCTTCTTCTTTAATAATAGATAAATAATGATTTTGATCTTGTGCAGCAATCTGATTTTTAATAAGAATATCAGCGTATCCTCTAACATATGTTAATGGTGTTCGAAGTTCGTGCGCAACGCTAGCTAGAAATTCTCCTCGTTCCTTTTTTAAATAATTTAAATCATCTGCAAGTTTTTGGATAGACTGCGCTAGTTCTCCTACTTCATCATTTCTATTAATATTTAAAGATACGGATAAATCCCCTTTACTCATTTTTTCTGTTGCTTTTTTCATTTTAATTAAAGGATTAGTAAGAAGTTTTGATAATAAGAACATGGTAATAACAGTAAGGATAAAGGTAATGGCACCAATAACTATAAATTGGTATGTTAAACGCTGAATCATTTGTTTAATAGAGTCAGTACCTAAAAACATGTATACATATCCTTTCGTATCACTACCAACTTGAATGGGACTAATTGTACAAATATAATTAGATGTTTTCCAATGATCTTCCACAACTGTGCCATTTTTATTAACAGGAGGCATTTTTGTATGTAAATGTTTTTCCATAGAATGATCTACATTACTTGATTTTGCAAGAATTTCTCCATTTTTCGAAGTAATGACAACCTTAGTTTCTGCTTCCGATTCCATGAGAGCCACGTGAGATATAGTTTGATCATCGAAGTATTTCTCCAGTACATCACGATGATTATTTCCTCTAGTAAGGAGAGATTTTACTTCTTCCTGAACTCTCGTATTGACCAAGCTGTAATACAGTAGAAGAAACAATATACTTTCAATTAGAAAAGTACAAATAAAAAAATAAAATCCAAATTTTACTGAGATACGTTTCATAAACCTTCACGATCCTTGTTGTTTAGTAATATCATATATCTTTCTCTTCACTTGCCCAGCGATATCCGATTCCATATATAGTCTTAAGGTGATCATGAATTGGAAATAAAGATTTTCGTAATTTTTCGCGCAAGTTACGAATATGCGAATCTACAGTTCGATCCTCTGTTTCTGATGTATGTCCCCAAATACGTTCAATAAGTTGCTCACGACTAAATACGTAATTTACATTATTTAAAAATAAACCGAGTAGCGAAAATTCAATTGGGGTTAATAACAGTTCATTTCCATGCACAGAAGCAGTATGTTTTGCTTCATCCCACACCAATCCTTTATATTCTACTTTATGATGCTGCTTTGTTCTGCGTAGCACGGCCTCTATGCGAGCTAATAATTCTTCTTCATGAAACGGTTTCGTGATATAATCGTCAGCTCCTCTTTTTAATCCTTGTACAACGTCTTGTGTATCATCACGAGCTGTTAACATGATGATAGGTACGCTATTGAACTCACGAATTCTCACGCAAGTTTCCCAACCATCCATTTCGGGCATCATAATGTCTAGTAAAATTAATCGAAATTCTTTTTCTTCTAATAAAGAAATCGCTTCTTTGCCAGAAGTTGCTTTTGTACAGTGATACCCCTTAGGGGCTAAATATAATGAAAGTAAATCTAACATACGCGGTTCATCATCTACTAATAGAATGTTAATCATATAGGCCCTCCTTAATTAAATGATACCTAAATATAAGATATTTTACTAAAAGATATTGAAGAAATTGTGCAGGGCGCTATGTGTTTTCTCGTTTTTGTCTCTCCATAATTTCTTGATAATTGTTCTATATAATAATTACGAACAAATTGGGGGAGGGATTTTTTATGAAGAGAACGGTATTAACGGGGATTTCAATCGTAGCAATTTCTTTAATTGCTGCATGTTCTGCAACTACAAATACAGCAAGTGATCATAAAAATATGAACGATAAAAAGACCACACAGGCTGAAACAGCAACAAAACCGTTACAAGTGATAAAAGGACCTGAAGTCACATTAGTGGCCAAAGAAGAGAAACAAAAATTAAGTAATGGTGTTGTTGTTCCAGTATGGACATTTAATGGCTCGTCCCCTGGACCAGAGATTCGTGTGAAGAAAGGTGACAAAGTTAAGGTTACATTAAAAAATGAACTATCTGTACCAGTATCTATTCATTGGCATGGATATCCTGTTCCAAACAATATGGATGGAATTCCAGGAGTAACACAAGATGCAATTGAACCGGGGAAAAGTTTTACGTATGAATTTGAAGCAAACGTACCAGGAACGTATTGGTATCATTCACATCAAGATTCTGTTAATCAGCTAGATCGAGGGCTGTATGGTTCTCTTGTTGTAGAAGATACAGATGAAAAGTATGATAAAGATTACACATTAATGTTAGATGAATGGGTAACTGATAAAAAAGAAATTGATAAACAAATTAAGGAAATGACAAAAGGGAAAACAGAAAAAGTAGATGGTGATAAGTCTAGTATGGATCATGGAAATATGGAAAAGCATGATGATATGAACGGTATGGATCATTCTGGTATGGACATGGGAGGCGATAAAAAAGACTCCGGTAATATGAAAGGCATGGATCATGGAAATATGAATATGGAAGGTCATAATATGAGTATGTATGATCTATTCACAATCAATGGGAAAAGCGGGGATTTAATAGAGCCGTTGAAAGTAAAAAAAGGAGATAAAGTTCGACTTCGATTTATCAATGCTGGTTACTTATCACACAATATCCATGTTCATGGTCATGATATAAAAGTAATTGCAACAGATGGCCAGCCAATAAATGATCCAAAGGTTGTAAAAGACGAAGTGATTTCAATCGCACCGGGTGAACGTTATGATGTCGAGTTTACAGCGAATAATCCTGGGAAATGGTATGTTGAGGACCATGGAGAAGGAAAAGGTGTAAAAGGAATGAAAGCTGTTATTGAGTATGATGGCAGCAAAGATATGAAAGATAAAGCGAATGAAAAAGAAAAACTTCCAACATTAGATATGACGAAATATGGTTCTAAGAAATTAGGAAGCTTCACATTAGATCAGCAATATAATGCCACATATACAATGGATTTGAATACAGAAATGAATGGCAATGGAATGGTATATACAATTAACGGAAAAACATTTCCTAATATTGATCCAATTCAAGTGAAAAAAGGCGATTTAGTAAAAGTAAAATTAGTAAATCGTTCTAAAATGGATGATCATCCGATGCATTTGCACGGGCATTTCTTCCAAGTATTAAGTAAAAATGGAAAACCAATAGAAGGTTCTCCGATTGTAAAGGATACATTAAACTTGAAACCAGGAGAAGAATATGAGGTAGCATTTGTAGCAAATAATCCAGGCGAATGGATGTTCCATTGTCATGATTTGCATCATGCATCTGCCGGGATGGTCACAGAAGTGAAATATGAAGATTATAAATCTGATTATGTTCCAAACCCTAATATTCCTAATATGCCAGAGTGATGCTGAGTTCATATAACTTGTTATAAAATAACGTAAAGCAGTTATCTTAGTGAACTGCACCCCAATTGTTAGACACAGTCTAACAATTGGAGGTGCAGTTTTTTTATGACTAAATTTACTTCAGAACAGAAAATAAATGCTGTAGTCCGTTATCAAAGTGGAACTGAAAGTATACAAGATATTGCGGAATCATTCGGGGCAAATTATGAAGTCGTTCGAATGTGGGTTAAGCAATTTGAATATCATGGCATAGATGCATTTAGAAAAAGCTATACATCTTATTCCATGCAGGATAAACTGGACGTACTCAATTATATGAATGAAAATGGGACGTCTCCAAATGAAGCAGCCGTTATTTTTAATATTTCTTCACCTGGAATTATTAGAAAATGGCGTATTCAACTACGTACACAAGGAATAGACGCCCTTGAATCAAAGAAAAAGGGGCGTCCATCCATGACTAAAAAAAATCAAAAATCAACCCAAAATCAAACACCAGCTGAAGGATCAGTTGAGGCATTACAAGCTGAGATAGAGCGTTTACGTATGAAGAATGCTTATTTAAAAAAGTTGAATGCCTTAGTTCAAAACAAGGAAAAATTACCAAACAAGATAAATCGCAAGTAATCTATGAACTAAGGAACGAATTCCCGGTGAAAGCACTTCTGAAATTAGCAGAAATCCCACGTAGCACATACTACTACTGGGTAAAAAACTTCGATCGCCCGGATAAAGATGAGGAATTAAAAATCTTAATTCAAACGATTTATGACGAGCACGAAGGTCACTATGGATACCGTCGTATTCGCGATGAATTAACGAATCAAGGACACAAAGTCAATCATAAAAAAGTTCAGCGAATCATGAAAGAATTAGGTTTAAAAAGTCTAGTTCGTATGAAGAAATACCGTTCTTATAAAGGGAAAATAGGTAAAGTTGCGCCAAATATTTTAGAACGCAACTTTACAGCTGAAAAGCCGAACGAGAAATGGGTCACGGACATAACAGAATTTAAATTATTTGGTGAGAAGCTGTATGTATCCCCGATGTTAGATTTATTTAACGGAGAGATTATTGCCTATACAATCGGTTCAAGACCAACCTATTCGCTTGTATCGAAGATGCTGGAGAAGTCCTTTGAAAGATTAACAGAAGAAGATGAACTCCTTCTTCATTCTGATCAAGGGTGGCATTATCAGATGCAGAAGTATCGTCATGCCCTAAAAGAACGTAGGATCACTCAAAGTATGTCTCGTAAAGGTAACTGTTACGATAATGCAGTCATTGAAAATTTCTTTGGTATCATGAAATCTGAATTTCTTTACCTAAACGATTTTGAGAACATAGAACACTTTAAACAAGAACTTAAAAAATATATCGATTATTACAACCACAAGCGAATTAAGGCAAAATTAAAAGGCATGAGCCCGGTACAATACCGAGCTCATGCCCTAAAAGCTGCCTAATGAAATAACCAGTCTAACTTTTTGGGGTCACTTCATAGAGATAGCTGCTTTATTAATTTGCTGTATGAAAAAATATTTTTATTTCTTACTTGTGTACTGTCTTAATTTTAGAAAATATTTTTCTTCAGCTATCGTATGGAAATGAGCCTTTTTCTTACGTCTAATAGCTGAGAACATATTCGATCTATGTAAAAGGTAGCAACAAAATCAAAGTGATCGAAGTGACTTTGGTTTTGTCGCTACCTTTTCTGAACTAGTTATATAGTTACCATAGAACCTTGTGAAATTTGAAGAAATACAAAATAAATACAAAAGAAATGCAAAAAAAATGCAAAATTTTATATTATTCTTATGTAAAGAAAGGGAGGTTGGTTACTATGATGAATGGGAACATGATGGATGGAAGTTTCAACTGTTTTTCTGGAGGTGGATGGATGATGATGGGCGGTATGGCTCTATTCTGGATTCTGATTTTAGTTCTTCTGTTTGTAGGAATCAATAGCCTTATCAAGAGTTGGCATCAAAAGAGTGTCGGATATAGCGCAGTAGAAGTTTTAGACAAAAGATTGGCAAAAGGCGAAATTAGCATTGAAGAATATGATCGTATTAAACAAAAGTTAAAGTAAGTATAGTGGCAAAACCCTAACGAAAGAATCGTTGGGGTTTTGTCTATCAACGTTATTATTTAGATGAAAAATTAAGTTTTCTTAGATGTACGTTTCTTTAATTTGCATAAAGGAAAACAAACTTCGTATATTAGGGGCTTTTTGATTATCTCCTTTTCACCTGTTCCTTATTTTACAAATTGAATTTTTTGTGACTCTACCTAATCTGCATAAGATCTTGAAATTTATTTCTTATACTTAAATCACAGGAAGAGATTCCTGTAAAAAAACAAACATGGCATACACACTATTCCTTAGGAGGGTATTATAATGCAATGGTTAAACGTTCTATTGCTTTTATTATGTCCACTTATGATGTTCTTTTGTATGAAAGGAATGCACGGAGGGCATAAAGGTCAACAGAGAGGTTGTTGCAGCTCAAAACACAAAAAACACTCTAAAGACAATTTCGCTTCTCTTCAAGAAAAAAATTGAGGAATTGTCAAAAGGAAACAATAAAACGATAAATGGGTATCGCCCCATACCTATCAAGCTAAACTTATGTAAAGTCAATTTTAGGTAAAGCAGGTTTCTATTTTTTTAAGACTAATCAATGTTCAATTAATCTTTGATTTTTATCTTTCTGAACGTGTATTTATTCTTTAAAAATGCTGTCACGATAAGGTTTTGTAGTCCTTAGCGGACAATTTTCTCAGGATGATGTTGTGACCCCTAGTACAAAATAAGTAAACCTTATTTAACTACATTTTAAATATTAGAGCTTAATAAATAAACCGTAGGAATTATTGATTCCTACGGTTTTTATTAGGTGTTATTTAAGCAAATACAGCATTTTTTGAAGAAAGTGGTAATCCAAATGGTAGTTCAGATGGTTTTCGGTTGGAATCAATATGATATTTTCCAAAATGATTTACATGTGCTGTAATGTAGGGACTTAAATAACAAATTAATTCTTTATTAAATCCATCTTTTTGTTTTTCATATTCATAAAGGATTTTAGAAATTGAGAAAACGTTATAAAAAATGAGACAGTTTGTGACTAAGTGATTATATTTAATACTTTTCTTTTGTTTCTCACGATCATTCTCAGAAATAATTCCTTCTCCACCAAAAAAAAGAGGCAAATTAAATCATAAAGTGATTTTACTCAGCATATAGAGAATACCCTTGGGTATACATGTGATGCTATAATCGATATACCTAGGTTAGGTGTTGTTAAATCTGGGTAAGAATAGGTAATAAGAAGGTGATAAAATGAATCATGATGAAAATGAAGAAAGGTCTATGCATAGATCACAAAAAGAACAAGAACAAATAATTAATAGACTTAAACGAATTGAAGGACAAGTTCGAGGAATTCAAAAAATGGTTGAAAATGACCGTTACTGTGTGGATATTTTAGTACAGATTTCAGCAATTAATGCTGCTATGAAAAAGGTCGGTATGAGTTTACTAAAAAATCATACCAGTCACTGTGTATCCAATGCGATAAAAAATGGGAATGGTGAGGAATCAATCGAAGAGTTAATGGCAGTGTTTGAACGTTTCTCAAAATCATAATGTAGTATAGCAAGCCGGTTTATTAACTGGTTTGTTTTTTTATGTTGAAATACCTAATGGGGGTATAGTAAATTCGTGTTAGAAAGACATTAGTTTCTAGTTAGTACAATATGTCAATTTATGTTTATGAGTATCAATAAAAAAGAGCAAAATAAAAAATCAAGTAAATAGGAGAGGTGTTTATGAACGCTAAGGAAACATGTTGTAATACAAGAAATATGGATGGAAATTATCCAGAAGAAATTCAAAACAATTTAATTAATAGAATAAATAGGATTGAAGGGCAAGTGAAAGGCATAAAAATATGATTATGAAAAAAACTTATTGTGATGATATTTTACACCAAATATCTGCAGCACAAGCTGCATTAAGTTCAGTTTCACGTTTGTTATTAGAAAGTCATATAAATACATGTGTGATTGAAAGATTGAAGCGAGATGATCCAGAAATAATAAATGAGCTTTTAAAAACAATTTCTAAAATAACAAAATAAATTATTAAATGCCTATTGATTACCATAGGGGGGTATAGTAATATTGGTTTATAATCAAAATCTTAACTACTCCAAGGAGGAATTATAATGGAAAACGTAACATTACAAGTTGAAGGTATGTCTTGTGGTCACTGTGTAAACTCTATCGAAGGGAATGTTGGAGCTTTAAATGGTGTTGAAAATGTAAAGGTTCATTTAGATAAAGGGAGTGTAGAAGTAAAATTTGATTCTTCGGTCGTTACTCTGAAAGATATTTTAGCTGTAATTGAAGACCAAGGTTACGAAGTTCAATAATAAATTATTATGTATAATCGGGATCGTACTATAATGGTACGATTTCTTTCACGAAAAATATACCCCTAGTGGGTATATGACAGGGGTGAATGAAATGAATAGACAAAAAGAGACCACTCTCCAAATATCAGGAATGACATGCGCAGCTTGTGCAAACAGAATTGAAAAAGGGCTAAAAAAAATTGAGGGCGTAGAAGATGCAAATGTTAATTTCGCGCTTGAAAAAACACAAATCAAATATGATCCGGATAAAACGGACATAAAGGAATTTAAAGAAAAAGTCCAATCTTTAGGGTATAACATTGTAAGCGATAAAGTTGAATTTGATATTACTGGAATGACATGTGCAGCCTGTGCAAATAAAATTGAAAAACGTTTAAACAAGTTAGATGGGGTTGAAAAAGCAACCGTTAACTTTGCGTTAGAATCAGTTCTTGTGGAATATAACTCTAATCAAGTTTCTATTCCTGACATGAAAGAGGCAATCAAAAAGCTTGGCTATGCACTTGAACAAAAGCAAGAAAAAATGGGAGAACAAGTAGACCATCGTCAAAAAGAAATTGAAAAGCAACAAGGAAAGCTTATTTTCTCTCTCATCTTATCAGTCCCACTGTTATGGGCAATGGTGAGTCATTTTGAATTTACACGTTTTATTTGGTTACCGGATATGTTTATGAATCCATGGGTACAATTAGCTCTCGCAACACCAGTTCAATTTATTGTTGGGAAACAATTTTACGTTGGAGCTTTTAAAGCATTAAGAAATAAGAGTGCAAATATGGATGTACTTGTTGCGCTAGGTACTTCAGCTGCTTATTTCTATAGTCTTTATTTAAGTTTCATGTCGATTGGTTCAAATGCTCATATGGTAGATCTATATTACGAAACAAGCGCTGTTCTTATTACATTAATTATATTAGGTAAACTGTTTGAAGCGAAGGCGAAAGGTCGTTCATCTGAAGCAATCAAGAAATTGATGGGATTGCAGGCGAAAAATGCAACGGTTGTTCGCAATGACCAAGAGATGGTCATTCCAATTGAAGAAGTATTGGCAGGCGATATTGTTTATGTGAAGCCAGGTGAAAAAGTACCGGTTGACGGTGAAATTGTTGAAGGAAGATCAGCACTTGATGAATCCATGCTAACTGGTGAAAGTATTCCGGTTGACAAAGCAGTTGGAGACACTGTCATTGGTTCAACTATTAACAAAAATGGTTTCTTAAAAATAAAAGCAACAAAAGTTGGAAAAGATACAGCGTTAGCTCAAATTATTAAGGTCGTTGAAGAAGCACAAGGCTCAAAAGCACCAATTCAACGTTTAGCTGATGTTATCTCAGGTATATTTGTTCCGATTGTCGTTGGGATAGCTATAGTAACTTTCCTTGTTTGGTATTTTGCTGTTAGTCCAGGAGAATTTGCAGTTGCTCTTGAAAAATTTATTGCCGTTTTAGTTATCGCTTGTCCTTGTGCACTTGGTCTTGCAACGCCAACTTCTATTATGGCTGGATCAGGTCGTGCGGCAGAATTCGGTATTTTATTTAAAGGTGGAGAGCACCTTGAAACGACACATCGATTAGATACAATTATTCTTGATAAAACAGGTACGGTTACAAATGGTAAACCAACTTTAACAGATGTTATTTTAGCAGAAGGTATCGATAAAACTGAGTTTCTACAACTGGTTGGTGCCGCTGAGAAAAACTCAGAACACCCACTTGCCGAAGCAATCGTCGAAGGTATTAAAGAAAAAGGGATTGTGTTAGGATCTTCCGATACTTTTGAAGCAATTCCTGGTTTTGGAATACAATCAACAGTTAACGGTAAAGAGTTATTAATTGGTACACGTAGACTGATGGCGAAAAATAACATTGATGTACAAAATGAATTATCTAAAATGGAGAATTTAGAAAAGCAGGGTAAAACAGCTATGCTAGTTGCCATTGATCATCAATATGCAGGTATTGTGGCAGTAGCAGATACAGTTAAGGATACATCAAAAGAAGCGATTTCTCGTTTACAAAAGATGGGATTAGATGTAGTTATGATAACAGGCGATAATACCCAAACAGCGAAGGCTATCGCCGATCAAGTTGGTATTAAGCATGTTATCGCTGAAGTTTTACCAGAAGGTAAAGCAGAAGAAGTGAAAAAGCTTCAACAATCCGGTAAAAAAGTAGCCATGGTTGGGGATGGAATTAACGATGCTCCTGCATTAGCAACAGCTGATATTGGTATGGCGATTGGAACAGGTACTGATGTAGCGATGGAAGCTGCAGATATTACTCTTATCCGAGGCGATTTAAATAGTATTGCAGATGCTATTTATATGAGTAAAATGACGATTAGAAATATTAAACAAAATCTTTTCTGGGCCCTTGCGTATAACTGTATAGGTGTTCCAATAGCGGCAGCCGGTTTCTTAGCTCCATGGTTAGCCGGTGCAGCGATGGCGTTTAGTTCTGTATCAGTTGTTCTTAACGCATTAAGATTACAGAGAATTAAGTTAAAAGCTTAATAATAGGAAGGAGGGAGTACGTATGAAACGTAGCATAATGATTTGGGCAATTTCGGGTATTGTGTATCTTGGAGTAGTTATCGCGGGATACAGTGTGTATGCCAGTGTGAATCCAAAAAAAGATGAACACATAAATCATAAAGTTGACAATCAGAATGCAGACAAGAGTCATAATGAACATACAAATCATGGGGCAAATGAAGTAAGCGAGGTTACACCAAAAGTGTCATATGCTAATGGAGAAATTACAATTGAATTAAAAGACAAAAATAATAATGCTCCTGAACTGGAAGTTTCTCATGAAAAGCTCATGCATTTAATTGTAGTTAGTTCAGACTTAAAAGAATATCATCATTTACATCCGGAAGAAAAGAACAAAGGAGTATATTCACAGAAGTTCAATTTGCCCGACAATTCTTATAAAGTATTCGTTGATATAAAACCGAAAGATTTAAATTATGTAGTAGAGCCTATTCAGTTACATGTAGGTGAAGCGCATAAGGAACAGCATGTAAATGACTTAGTTGTCGATACAGATTTTACAAAGACAATAAACAATCAAGCAATTGAATTAACAACTAGAGAATTTGAAGTGAACAAAGAAATTAAACTTAACTTTGATGTGAAAAATAATAAACCAGAACCATATCTAGGAGCTTTAGGGCATGTGGTCATCCTAGATGAAAAAGGTGAAAAATTTATCCATGTTCATCCGATTTCAAATGATAAAACAGTGTTTGAAACTCAATTTAACAAGCCAGGTGTATATAAACTTTGGGCTGAATTCAAGTTTGGAGGGCAAGTAAATGCCTACCCATATGTTATAGAAGTAAAATAAGAAACGAAAAGCCACGCAAGTTTTCTGCATGGCTTTTCATATTATTTTAGAGCTAGAAACTTAATTTATAAGACAAGAAAAGTAACCTTAATAAATATATGAAAGGTTTGATTATAACAAATTGTTTTAGAAAATCGCTCAATGGAGGATGATTAGTAATGAGAAATACGCAACTTGAACTTTATACTAGGCCTACTTGTTCAGACTGTAAAGCTGCAAAAGAGTTTCTTTCTGAGAATATGATCTCAGTAAGCAATCATTTAAAGAAGAAGAACTGATAGCTGTAACTGGCAAAAGAATTGTTCTAGCTTTCGTGTTTAAAAAGAAATCTTTATTAGGATTTATGAGTAAACCAAAAGTAATTATCGGTTTTGAAAGGAATCAAAGTGAAATAAAAACTTTACTTAGCATTAGAAAGTGAAGATATAAAAACGACTGAAGTTGTTTTTTATCATTATAAACTTAAAAATATAAAACAACAGCCTATATTATACCTAACGAGGGTATAGTATAATTAGATTGTAAACAAATATGAAATAGAAAAAAGGATGTGAAGCCTAGAATGGAACCAAAAGAAACAATGGTCAAATTAGCCGTAAACGGTGGAATATCATTTGGTGCAAAATTAAATGCCAAACAACTTTCTGTAATTGCTGAGTATATGAATGATGGTGATGAGATAGAATTAACAACCTTCCAACAGCTGTACATCGAAGTACCTAAAAGTAAGTTAGGACTAGTGGAAGAAAAATTTAAGGAAGTTGGTTTGTCCTGTTACCCGATAGGGAATTTTGTAAAAAGTTTAAGAACCTGTAACTTTTGTAAAGGTGCAGAAGAAGAAGGTATGCCAGTTGCAATTGAATTAAATAAGAGGATAGCTGGGAAGTCGGTACCTTTTACAGTTCGACCTGCATACACTGGATGTCCAATTGGATGTGGTGAACCCCTTGTTAATGATATTGGAATTATGAAAATAAGAAACGGATACAATCTATATTTTGGTGGTAAAGCAAAAGGGATGGATGCACAAGTGGGTACGTTATTTATGGAGCAGTTAATTCCTGAAAAACTTTATGAAGTGGTAGAAAAAATCATTGATATTTATGCTGAACATGGAAAAAAGAGAGAACCTTTCTTCAAATTTATTAATCGTTTTGGATTAGATAATTTGAAAAGTCAAATTGTTGATTAAATGATTAGAGTGAAAAACTTACATTTTTATTTTTACGGAGGGATTATATATGTTGAAAGAAATCAATTTAAATGAACTTGAACAACTAGTAAAAGAAAGAAGCGAATCCATTGTATTAAAATTTACGGCAGATTGGTGTCCTGGGTGTAGACAATTAGCTCCAATTGTTGAGGAGGTTTCAGAACAACTAAGTGATCAAATAGTATTTTTTGACGTTAACGTTGACAAAGAAATTGATTTAGCACAAAAATTTAGTGTAATGAGTATACCTACGCTTGTGGTATTAAAAAATGGAGAAGAAGTAAATCGTATTACTGCACCAGCTCCCAATGAAGATTTTATAAAAAGTTTTGTGCAACAATAATTATATAGTATCAATAACAAGAGACTTTGATCCAATCATTGTGTCTTACAAATGATTATTTATTAAGTATAAATAATCATTTTAAAAGTGTAAATGAAAGGATTTTAAGTTATAGATATACTACTCTTATGTAAGAGAAGACTCTAATTTATTGATTATATAATATAATGGAGTCTTTTTCTTTATCATTTATATGTAATTATCTGTATTAAATAATGTCTGTAGTATAATAAAATATGGATATTATTACTTAATTATCTCTTAATGTTTTTCTATTATTATATCTAGTTTGAAAAGGAGAGAGTGTTTAATGGAAAATTAAAGATGTTTGATAAAGAGTTAACAGTACACAAAGTTTTTATAAAAATAGTGTGCTGATAAAAAATAATGATAAGCAAATAATATAAAAAGGTAAACCCTTCGTATGACCAAGATGAGCTTACCTTTTTATAGTTAAATCTTATAAAATAATCATTGTTTAGTTAAATATGTACAAAAGCGAATCTTATTTTGTGATGTTATTATCCCAAATAAAGAAAAGAATCATAGAGTCCTATCAAAATCATAAGGATACCCGCTAAGGTTTGAATCGTTTTTCCAGTTTTTCGGCTTTTTTTGATTAATGTACCATCTAGTCCAAGATATGAAATAATAACTACTAATACAATAATAGGAATAGCAGTTCCTGCCGCGAAAAATGTTGGAAACCAATACCCGTACTTAGATGATAAAGATAAGGGGATAAGTGTTCCAAAAAATAGAACAAACATAGTAGGACAGAATGCTAGAGAAAAGAAAAATCCCATAAAAAATGAACCGAGTTCTTTTGGTTTATTTATAGTTTTGGAAGGAAAAGAGAAAGAACCTTTTATCTTTATAACACCTATCAATATGAGCCCAATGAACATTAGCAAAGGACCTATAGTTTTACGTAACCAAGGAAAATATAAAGTTAATGTTTGTTGAGCTTCTTTTCCTAATACCCATACGAATAAGCCAAGTGATGTAAAAGCCACTATTTTTCCTAGAAGAAATAATAATATATGTTTCCATGAAATTCCTTGTTGTAAGGATTGATTTCCATAGATTGTCATAGCGCTAATGTTTCCTGTTAATTGACAGGGGGCAAGGGTACCTACTAATCCTAATAAGAACGCAAATAAAATAGGTATTGATCTAGTAGAATTTGCGATGTCCATAAAGGGGGACATTAGTTGATAACTCCATTCACTAATTGTTGAAAACACGTTTTATTTTCCTTTCTAAATTATATTTGAGAAATAAAAGTGTTATTTCATTTTGTTTTAGCACTTTAGATTAGTTAAATACTAATGTGCCATTTTTAGTGATCTGTTTCCACGTTTTCCCGTCATCAGTAGTAAGAAATACATTTGCCTTAATCGTAGCAAAAACTATTTCAGATGGATTTTGAGGGTTTTGTGAAATATACATAATTTGATCTTTAGAATCTAAAGGTGGAGTTTGTAAGTCTGTACTTTGATTAGTAGCCAGTGATTGTTTAGTTAGCCCTTGTTGTTTTTGATCTGTGATATAAGAGTAAATAATATCCTCATTTCCAAATGTTAATGCAGTTGTTTCTTGTGATTTAGAGAACAATTTAAAGGTATTACCGTAGTCAGTAGATAAATAAATTCCATTTTTTGTGCTCATAGAAACAACGCTAGATTTATCAGGATGTATAGCAAATGAACTAATTACACTTGAGAGCCCATCTAACTTGCTTTGTTTCCATGTACTTCCGTTATCTGTACTAAAATAAAATCCACTTTTTAGTTTAGAATTCGGGCTTTCATTATACACATAGACGGTTTCGTTATTATATCCTACAGCAAGATTATGAAAATCAGATTCTCCATAAAACGCTAACGTTTCAAGAGTTTTTCCACCATCAGTACTTTTAGTTAAACCTAAAGGATTTTTTAAATTTGAGGCTTGTTCAGGATGACCACTCGCAAAGAATCCATTCTTTGTAGCTTGGAATCCCATATAATCATGTTTTTGATTAATTGTTTCTAGCCATTTTCCATTTTGATAAACTTTTATCCCATTGTGAGTTGCAATTGAAATTCCTGGTAAGTTTCCAGGATATCCAATACCATGAATATGTTCGATTTTTCCAGATGAAATTTCTTTATAGAAATCTTGAGGAACAGTATTAGATGTTTCTTTATTTTTTTGACCAGAAGTTTGTTGGGATTGGGAAACTTTTTCTTTATTAAGTGATGTTTCTTGTCCATTAGAACAGGCTGCTACTGTAAAGATGGATGTAATAGCTAAACTGCTGATTAGAATTTTTCGCAAAGGTATATTCTCCTTTCTAATATATGGTTAACGCCCTAAGTATAATAGATGATTATCAAGAAATTATGGAGAAGTAAACAGGAGCGTTAATCGTTTGTAAGTACTAGTTTTTATGTATATGTTGCTCATATTGTGAAGAATTTGGTGAAGTATGTTCTGGGAACGTTATGAAAACGGTTAGAAGAATTCCGATGCTAACTGAAAGTAAAAATAGAAATCGGCGGTGAATATAAGAAGAATAAGTTTCTGATAAGAATTGAATAATACATGACGTAGTAATAGTGATTGTAAGCAAAATACTAATAAGAAGTATACTGTGTGCTTGTTGCGCATTTAACATTTCCGTAATCATAGCCCCCATCATACCTGCCATCAATCCGGAGAACATGCCTTCTAAAGCAGAATATAGATGAAAGCGGAGCCCAATTAAAAGCCCAATTATGCCACTAATCAAAATAGAAAGCAAAGTAGAAGATAACAAGTTACCTTTAAAGATAATACCAAAATAAAGTCCTATGCTTAATCCTATGCTCATGCTAAAAGACATCACAAATACCATATACTCCATTAGGGTACCTTTAGATTTAGAAATGTATGCTGCAACAATAACTAAGATAAAACAAAGTGTTAGGGTAGTTAACGTATAAGTTGACATAGTGATACCTCCCTGTCCTTTCATTCACTTCATCATATGTACAAATCCAGAGCTTTTATGCGTATATAAATCTGCAAAATATCTGCATAATTTAAGAAAGGTAATGAAAATAGTTGTGTCGATAAAAATGCATACAAGCGCGTGTTTGCTTGTATGTATTTTCTTTGAAAAAATTTCAAAAAATAGGTATATAAACAGTTGCAATATATACCCCATACCCGTATAATGTATATAAAGATTAACAATTACAATAACCGAGGTGATATTGATGGATCATTGTAAAGATAATGAAATAAATCAAAAAATGGTTCCTCGAACAGAAGAGGAAATTCAAAGTGTTATAAAACGTTTAAAGCGTATTGAAGGGCAAGTACGTGGTGTTCAAAAGATGGTAGAAGATAACCGATATTGTGTTGATATTTTAATTCAAATTTCAGCGATTAACGCAGCTTTAAATAAGGTAGGCTTTTCTTTATTGGAGCGTCATACTAAACATTGTGTAGCAAAGGCGGTTCGTGAGGGAAACGGGGATGAATCGATTCAAGAATTAATGAGCGTTATTAAGCAGTTTTCAAAATAGGAGGGGTATAGGATGGATAAACAAAAACATGTTACGCTTGGAGTGACAGGAATGACATGTGCAGCTTGTGCCAATCGGATTGAAAAAGTGTTAAATAAAATGGATGGGGTAGAAGCTAACGTAAACTTAGCAATGGAAAAAGCAAGTATCAAATATGATTCTTCTCAGCAAGAAATTTCGAATATAAAAGAGAAAATTGAGAAGTTAGGATATGGCGTATCAGCAGAAAAAGTTACTTTAGATATCGAAGGGATGACATGCGCAGCCTGTGCGAATCGAATTGAAAAAGTGCTAAATAAAATGGAAGGTATTTCGAATGCAACGGTTAATTTAGCTACAAACAGTGCTGTTGTAGAGTATAACGAAGGGTTAGTATCTACAGAAAACATTCTTGAAAAGATAAAGAAAATAGGATATAAGGGACAAATCCGTAACGAAGAGGTAGATCGTTCAGAAAGAAAAGAGGAAGTTATTAAGGAGAAAAAGCGTCAACTTATGATTTCTATTATTTTGTCCTTACCTTTACTCTATACAATGCTTGGACATATGCCGTTTGATACAGGAGTACCAATACCGCATATTCTTATGAATCCTTGGCTTCAACTTTTATTAGCAACACCAGTTCAGTTTTATATTGGAGGACACTTCTATATAGGTGCTTATCGGGCTCTTCGAAATAAAAGTGCGAATATGGACGTTTTAGTTGTATTAGGAACATCAGCAGCTTATTTTTATAGTTTATATGAAACTTTGAAAACGTTAGGAAATCCTGCATACACTCCTGATTTATATTTTGAAACAAGCGCGGTTTTAATTACGTTAATTTTGGTCGGAAAGTACTTTGAAACAATGGCAAAAGGGCGTACAACAGAAGCAATTTCAAAATTGTTAAGTTTACAGGCGAAAGATGCGCTTGTTGTTCGTAATGGTCAAGAGGTGCGAGTGCCGTTAGAAGAAGTTGTGATTGGAGATATCATGATTGTAAAACCCGGTGAAAAAATACCGGTGGATGGTATCGTGATTTCAGGGGCATCTTCTGTTGATGAATCTATGATTACTGGAGAATCTATTCCGGTGGATAAAAAAGAAGGAGATTCTGTTATTGGTGCGACGATTAATGCAAATGGGATGCTGACCATTCAAGCTGAAAAAGTTGGAAAAGACACAGCGTTAGCGGGCATTATTAAAATTGTTGAAGAAGCGCAAGGATCTAAAGCACCTATTCAGAGATTAGCAGATATCATTTCGGGTATTTTTGTTCCTATTGTTGTAGCGATTGCTTTAGTTGCCTTTATTGTATGGTATTTCTTTATAACACCAGGAGATTTACCAAAAGCATTGGAAGTAGGAATTGCGATTCTTGTCATTGCATGTCCGTGTGCACTAGGTTTGGCTACACCAACTTCGATTATGGTTGGTACGGGAAAAGGAGCAGAAAAGGGTATTCTCTTTAAAGGAGGTGAATATCTAGAAGGGACGCATAAAATCAATGCAGTGTTGCTGGATAAAACAGGAACCGTAACAAAAGGGAAACCAGAAGTTACCGATGTATTAGAATTTCAAGAAGGTATGCTGGATTATGCGATTTCAGCTGAAAGTGCTTCTGAACATCCGTTAGCCCATGCGATTGTTGAATATGGAAAACAACATGAGATAAATTTGAAAGAGTTACAGCACTTTGCAGCAATTCCAGGCCAGGGGCTTGAAGCGGATATTGAAAACAAAAAAGTTCTTGTTGGAACACGTAAATTGATGAATGAACAATCTGTAGAAATTTCACAGCATGAAGAGGTTATGAAAGAACTAGAGTATCAAGGTAAAACAGCGATGCTTGTCGCAATTGATGGGGAAATGGCTGGAATAATCGCTGTTGCTGATACTGTAAAGGAAAGTTCGAAGGATGCAATTCAAACACTCAAGCAAATGGGAATTGAAATATACATGGTAACAGGTGATAATAAACGTACAGCTGAAGCGATTGCAAAGCAAGTTCATATTGACCATGTATTTGCCGAAGTTTTACCAGAGGATAAGGCTAAAATTGTAGCGGATTTACAAAAACAAGGAAAGAGAGTAGCAATGGTAGGTGATGGTATTAATGATGCACCGGCTCTTGCAAAATCTGATATTGGTATGGCAATTGGAACAGGTGCAGATGTAGCAATTGAAACTGCAGATGTTACGTTAGTTGGTGGTGACTTATCACATATACCAAAAGCAATTGAGTTAAGTCGTAAGACGATGAAAAATATTCGTCAAAACTTGTTTTGGGCTTTATTCTATAATGCAATCGGCATTCCTGTAGCGGCGTTTGGATTATTAGAGCCTTGGGTAGCTGGAGCGGCGATGGCATTTAGCTCTGTATCTGTTGTGACGAACGCACTTCGTTTGAAACGCGTTAAAATATAAATTAGTATGGAGGAATTTAATATGACTATCACATTAAACGTACAAGGAATGACATGTAATCATTGCAAAATGGCAGTAACAAATGCACTTACAGAGTTAGCGGGAGTACAAAATGTAGAAGTTAACCTGCAAGAGGGAACTGTAAATGTAAAATATGATGAAGCAAAAGTAGATGTAGAAAAAATGAAAGAAGCTATTGAAGATCAAGGATATGACGTGCAGTAAATGGGGGAATTCAATAAATCTTAGTAAAAAGGTCGTTTTATTAAAAGCGGCCTATTACATTTAATGATAAATAAGTTTATCGTTAAATGTAATAGGCTTCGAATAGGCATAATCTGCTACCCAAATAATCGTGTTTTGTTTACAAATAAAATTGAATTCACTAGAATAATGAATATGAATCGTAATAATTACGTTTTGTGGTGGCGTTGTAAAAGTAGCTGCAAGTGTAGTCAGAAACAAAGAAATGGATGGTTGATAATATGAACAAAGTAGAAATTCATATTTTAGGTGGTTTTTTAGGGAGCGGGAAATCAACGCTGCTTCAAAATCTATTATTAGCGGAAAAGAAGAAAAATCGAAAAGTGGCAGTATTAATGAATGAAATAGGTGAATACTCCGTAGATACAGATATTGTAGGACGAGAAAATATTTTAAGAGAACTTTTAAAAGGCTGTATTTGCTGTACGATGAAAGATGAATTAGAAATTCAGCTACATTCCTTATATCAGGAGGAGAGACCTGATGTAGTTTATATAGAAACAACGGGAGTTGCGCATCCGATTGAAGTATTAGACGCTTGTCTCTCACCTATTTTAGCTCCTTATATTGAGGTGAAGTCAATTATTGTTGTATTAGATGCAATCAGGTGGTTAAATCGGGAAATATTAAGTAAAAGCGTGCAACAACTTTTAAACGAACAGATGAAGTATGGAAGTCATATTCTTATCAATAAATCAGATTTGCTGAGAGACGAAGAAAAGAAACAGGTTGTTGAGGAAGTGGCGTTAATAAATAGACATGCAAAATTATACGAAACACAGTATTGTAATATATCTTTAGAGGATTTCGAAGATGTAAAGCTAGCAAGTAATCAAAATCATGAAAAATTACATGTGAACCAGCATTTACATATTCAAACTATGACCTATCCATTTAAAAAATCAATTGATCAGGGCGAATTGTACGAGTGGCTTTCTAATTTACCTGAGGGAATTTATCGTGTAAAAGGGTTTGTGAAATTTCATGGTGATAAATACCCAACTTTGCTGCAATACTCATTTGGTGTGCCATCTTTATTGGAGCAGGATTTTGGTTTCCCTACAAACCTTGTAATTATTGGAGAGAATTTAGATAAAGCGAAACTGAAGAAGGAACTAGAGAGTTTGGAACAAGTTGAGTTGTAAGGTTTGTGTACGGTTGTTTTCAGATGAATATTGTAATAGAGAGGGAAGGACTTATTTTTTAGTCATTCCTTTTTTTATTTAGGCTATGTTAAATAATAGTGTTGATTTTTTGTAAGAAATAAAGGACCTCTTTTAAAGGTCCATTTTTGTTTGTAAAAAGTATATTAATCCAGCAACCCCTAAAGAAATTAATCCAACCAAACCAGAAATCATTGCTATTTTTGTTCTGAAATTTCTATGGTCTTCTGTTTCAGAATGAAAATTAGCTCTTTGTTGTTGTCCATCCGTCCAAGCTCCAATAAAAATACCAGAAATGATAATTCCAATGACACCAACAATAAGAAATAACTTTAACATTTAGTTTCCCCCTCTCCAGTCATTTATTTATTTATATATTTACGTTTCTAAGCATAAATTCGTTTCGTAAAATTTTACATCTTTTGTTCTGATAATCTTAGGCTATTATATGTGACATTTGTTAGGTGTAGGCAATTATCAATAATCATTTTACTTACCGTAGTATTATCATTACGATGGTTGATAACATCCAAAAATTGAAACCAACTCAAATAATGGTCGAGGTATTTAGTAGCTACGTCATTGAAACGGTTAATCCAGCCTTTAAGACGACTGTGCTAAGTTTTTCAATCTCTTTAGTAATTTCTTTCAATGCCATTCGATGTCACCTGCTCTCGTCCTTTTTTATCGTTATAGAACAATCGTTTGGTTTATTCAAATATCAACAGAGATATTTTCCGTAGTCTTTTCAGAATAAATTAGTTAAAAATAAAAGACTACATACTATACGCGAAAGAGTATAAAACAGAGGGATTATATAAGGGGTTAATTGGTTTTGGAGGAGGACATAGCCCATAGCAGGAGGCGTATCCGCAGATGTGAAGCATCGAGGACCTTAAAAATAAGTGTTGCTTTAGAATAAAGCTCAATCAAAAATATCTCACAAACCCGTATTTTATGGTAAATAAGAAGAATCCGTTTTGAAAAAAAGATTGATCAAAATGGATTCTTCTCTAGCATATTTAAGTTTAGGTTTTATAAAAAAGTTTGATCATTTTCTACCTTTGACCTTAAACAATAGCAACCTTTAATTGAATAAGGATCTTACTGCTAATGCCAATTTTGCTGGATTTGGTACATTATAAGGTTTTGAACACACTTTGCATCTGATAGTAGCTATTTGGTCTCCCGAAATCATGAAGTAAGTAGACTACAAGGTTGACCCAACATCATTTTTTATTGATGTTTTGGATAACCCCTTAGATATTTTTGTTTAAACGGCTAAGCTTATCAGGATTCGCCACCATGTAAATGGAATTGATTTTCCCTTCTTTAAACTCAAATGAAACTACGTAGGCTAGGTAACCGTTAATCATAATAACAACCCCTGGTCCACCGTTAACCTTTTTAAATTTGAACATTGCACCTTCAGGTAACCTCTTAATTACATTCAAGAATAGGCGTGTAATTCGATCCGCAGTATAAATAGGTTTAAGTGTAGTTGTAACTTTCCCGCCACCATCTGCATAAAAGATTGCGTCTTTCTGCAGCATTTGAATCATTTCTGAAATTTCACCGTTTTGCAATGCCGCAGTGAACCTTTCTACATAGTTACTAAAATGCTGATAATCTTGTTGGTAAACATTCGGTTCATATACAAGGCCTTTCTTTGCTCTATGAAATATTTGCCGACAGTTTGTGCTGCTTTTATCCACCATAGAGGCAATCTCATCATATTCGTATTGAAAGACTTCTCGTAAAAGAAACACCGCTCTTTCAACTTCAGATAACTGTTGCAACAACATTATATAGGCGGTGGATAAAGATTCCTTCATAAAATATGAATTAGCCGGATCATCAAGGTAATCTTCCACAATCGGTTCAGGAAGCCATGTGCCCACATAAGTTTCTCTCTTGTGGGCAGCAGACCTTAAGTGATCAATACAACAATTGGTCGTAATTTTACACAAATAGGCTTTTACGCTTGTAATGGACTTGGAATCTTTAAGTTTTGCAAAAGTAACGAATGATTCATGAACAATATCTTCTGCATCCATCACACTTCCTAGCATTCGATATGCTAGAGAAAAAAGTAGTGGCTTGTAATCTTGATAAATTTGTTCTAATTCCATCTTCTTTTTCTCTTGATTCATACTAACACCCAATCTTTTTTCAATATGTGTAATGCTGCACGTTTCGCGCTTGCAACAGCTGCATCGACCAATAATTCCTCGTCTCCTGCCCAATCTCCTGCTATATAAAGGCCCTTTATTTCTGGAACTGCTGGACCTGGTTTTTCCGTTCTACCGGTATGAGGAAAATTATGCACAACGGTTATTTTAGGTAAATATTGCTGTTCGACCACTTCTTTTTGCCAGCCTGGATGAAGCAAATCCATTGTATGTTCTAATTGTTGTTTATCTGTTTGAGAATCTATCGAAATTCTATTCAAATCATGATATTTAACCAAGCTAACTACAGATGTTCCGTTATTACTCAGCTTCGCTGCCCTAGATTGATTTGTAAAGGCGACTGGTTGGTCAAGCCCCAGCACAAATTGATGATTTATATTAGGCAACGTTTTTAATCCTAAATCGTAGCAGGATGCGGTTACAGGAATTGCTTCCTCTTTCCAACGATACAGCGAGGTTTTTTCAACATGGGGTACAAGACGACATGCTTCGTTAGGAGGTGTTGCAATAATCACACTTTCTACATCAAACGATTCTCCATTCGTACAACTCACTCGTTCAACTTGGCCATTGTGGTCAATACTATTCACATTCATAGATTCAAGAAGTTTAACACCGAAACTAACAGCTTTAGACCTTAATTCGGTTACAATAGATTCCCAACCATGGTCGACATAGAGAACACCTTCTTTCATCCCCCTCTGGATCTGCCTTACAACTGGACGAGCTAGCTGTATACTTGGAGCATATGTTAGAGTGGTTAATCTACATAATGCATAAAAGAAGTGGCGTACCATTGGATCAATGATTTCCCTTTCTGCCCAAGCTTGCACGCTTTCATTTGAAACCGAATTCACATCCATTTTATTGAGATGAAACATAAGCTTTGCAAGACGGACCTTTCCTAAACCATTAAGAAATTGCTTCGAAAATAAGGAACGTAAACCCATCGGTACTTGATAAACCTCATTTTTCCAAATAACATGTGCACCCGTAGACGGTTCATTTCCCTTGATTGCAATCCCGAGTTCATCAAATATCTTCATTGCTTCACCGCCTTTATAAAGGGCATGTGCACCTAGGTTCATGAGAACACCATTTTTATTAATGGTCATCGACCGTCCTCCGTATCGATCTGATTTCTCAAGCACCACTACCTTCTTACCTTCCTTGGCTAGAAAAAGAGCAGCTGTTAATCCAGCAAACCCACCACCAATAATGGCGACATCAAATTTATTCATTTAAATCCCTCCTATTCTTTTCATTAATCAAGACGGATAGAGGGTTTCAATTGTGACAAAAAAACTTAATTTATGAAAACTTTTTTTTAGCCGAATATACGAACCAGTTTACCTGTGGGCTATATTCATTCTTGGACATATGGTGGCACAATTCGCAGATGCTACCTTTACTAAATAGTTATTTCACAATCTGGCCCTTTAACGGAATAACATGACTGGCGTTTTTAAACATTTTTATTGTAAATATAACGATTTTATTTGTAATTAAACAATTTTATTGTTACTCAACAAATTAATTGAAACAGAGGTAGATTAAGACTTAAAAAATACTAATTTCCTGTAAGTGTTTTAAAAGATAAAAAACAACTGTTTACGGTATAAAAATAGTGCTATTACCAAGAGGGATTTTTTTACTTCCCCTTAGGATAGCACTACACTACATTAACATAGCCTTAATTTAAGAAATGAATATGTTATTAGTAAATATTTACAAATAAACTGGAAGGGATTTGGGGAAAGTTAGAGAAATTAGAGGTACTTCAAGAAAATTTATTTCATTGTAGCGGTTGATATTGAAAAGTGTCATTATTACGGATAGTTCACCTCAGTGTATTCAATTCTCTAAGAAGATAAATGATAGGGGAGGAATCATGATGTCAGTGAAAAAACGTAAGTGGCTAAAAATGGTGTGCACAAGTTGTATACTTGGTTCATTGTTCGTATCAGTTGGGTGCTCTGGAAAAAAAGCAAGTACAAGTAATGAGGATACAGTTAAGGTAGGTGTTCTTGCTTCATTAACTGGACCGCTTGAATCGTATGGCAAACAAACAGTAAATGGATTTGAGCTCGGTCTAGATTATGCAACAGGTGGAACAGGAAAAGTGGAAGGGAAAAAGATTAAGTTTGTTGTAGAAGATACGGAAACAAAAGCAGATGTAGCTGTTAAGAAGGCTACGAAACTATTAGAAGAAGAGAAAGTAGACTTTTTAGTAGGTTCATCTAGTTCAAGTGATACGTTAGCAGTTTTACCATTAGCTGAAGAATATGAAAAAATAATGGTTGTTGAGCCAGCTGTAGCAGATAGTATTACAGGGAAGAACTGGAATAAATATATTTTTAGAACGGGACGAAATTCATCTCAAGATGCAATTGCTGGTGCAGCATCAATTGCTAAGAAAGATGTGAAGATTGCTACGCTAGCTCAAGACAATGCATTCGGAAGAGAAGGGATTGCGGCATTTAAAGATGCAGCAAAGAAGTTAGGCGCAAACATTGTAAATGAGCAATATGCTGATGCGAATTCTACTGATTTTACGGCAAATATACAAAATATTATAAGCTCAAAACCAGATTATTTATTTATTGTTTGGGCAGGTGCAAATTCACCATGGAAGCAATTGAAAGATATGAATGTGGAGCAGCAAGGTATTAAAATTTCAACGGGTGCACCTGATATTCCAGCGTTAAAAACGATGGATGCGTTAGTTGGCATGCAAGGATTTTCAGTGTATTATCATACGCTTCCAAAAAATAAAGTGAATGATTGGTTAGTAGAAGAACATAAAAAACGATTTAACGGTGCTGTTCCAGACTTGTTTACAGCTGGTGGGATGTCAGCCGCTATTTCAATCGTTGAAGCCTTAAAGAAAACGAAAGGTGATACTGATGCTGATACACTCATTAAAAAGATGGAAGGAATGGAATTTGAAACACCAAAAGGAACAATGAAATTCCGTGCGAAAGATCATCAAGCTTTACAAACGCTTTATTCGATTACGTTGAAAAAACAAGATGGGGTTGATTATCCTGTTCCAATTTTAGAGCGGGAGTTAAAAATGACAGAAATAGAACCACCAATTCGTAATTAATAATCTGAAAAATCGAAATATTTATTTTATATTACAATGAACATCAAGGTGTTTTTCTCGATATTCAGAAAAAAACAAAAACGAAAGGTGGGGACTAGTGATTAATAGGGAATGAAGAAAACTCCCAATGATAAAAATTTCACTTTATCGTTTTAGTCAAGAAGACTCCCACCTCAAGGAACGTGAAGGGCATAGCCTAGTGAGTAGGTGGGAAATGAATTGGCTTCAGATAGGGCGTGGCATAAGCCATGTTAACTATCTGACTTTTCGAGTGCTACTTGTAATAAATGAAAAATAGTTTGGGTACGAGTACCGAACCCCTTTTCTTCTTTGTATTTGTCTACTCGTTCCAATAATCCTTTTGGAACGAGTAGTACAACAGATACCTTTTCCATTGAAGTCAGCTCTTCCAAAATAACTTAGACATCAAAAAAAGGGGGTGAAAAATCAAATGATAATAAATAAGGCATATAAATTTCGAATGTACCCAAACAAAGAACAAGAAATCTTAATCGCTAAGACGATTGGTTGTTCTCGCTTCGTATTCAATCGCTTTTTGGCACGTTGGAATGACACATACAAAGAAACAGGTAAAGGATTGACATATAATTCTTGTTCAGCGGAACTAACACAACTAAAAAAGGAATTCGTATGGCTGAAAGAGGTAGATAGCATTTCCTTGCAAGCTACACTTAAGGGCCTTGCTGATGCATTCACTCGTTTTTTCAAAAAACAAAATGATGCACCTCGCTTTAAGTCTAAAAAGAATAAGGTTCAATCCTATACAACAAAATACACAAACGGAAATATTGCGGTTGTAGGCAACAAAATAAAATTACCGAAACTTGGCTTTGTTCGTATTGCAAAATCAAGAGAAGTAGAAGGGCGTATTTTAAACGCTACCGTTAGACGCAATCCAAGTGGGAAATACTTTGTTTCGATTCTTGTTGAAACAGAAGTGCAACCATTAGAAAAAACAGGTTCTTCTGTTGGTGTTGATGTTGGATTAAAAAATTTTGCTATTTTGAGTACAGGAGAAGTATTCTCTAATCCAAAATGGTTTCGTAAGCTTGAAGAAAAATTAGCGAACGTACAATGTATCCTTTCCAAGCGTGTGAATGGTTCTTCGAATTGGAATAAGCAACGTATCAAGGTCGCTCGTATTCACGAACGAATTACCAACGCAAGAACAGACTACTTGCAAAAAATCTCTACTGAAATTGTCAAAAACCACGACATCATTGGTATTGAAGATTTGCAAGTATCGAACATGTTAAAAAATCACAAGTTAGCAAAAGCGATTAGTGAAGTATCTTGGGCGCAATTCAGAATAATGTTGGAATACAAAGCGAAATGGTATGGAAAAGAAGTAGTTACTGTATCTAAAATATTTGCTAGTTCTCAACTGTGTTCGTGTTGTGGCTATCAAAACAAAGACGTTAAAAATCTGAACCTTCGTGAGTGGGATTACCCTTCTTGTGGCATACATCACGATAGGGATATTAACGTAGGACAAAATCTTAAAAACGAAGCCATAAGACTTCTAACCGTAGGAACTACGGGGCTAGCCTACTACGAACACCAAAGGATACTTTGGTGTTCGTAGGAATCTCCCACTTCAAGCAACCCGTAAGGATATTAAGTGGGGGGAGTTCAAAAAGGAATCCTTTGTGAGGAGGACATAGTGTGGAGAAATTGTTAGAGACTCGCGATCTTTGTGTCTCGTTTGGAGAACATCATGTTATTAAAGATGTAAATTTGATAATACCAAAAGGAAAGTTTATTTCCATTATCGGGCCAAATGGAGCAGGGAAAACCACCCTTTTTAATTTGTTAAGTGGTCAACTTTCTCCGACCAAAGGAGAGATTTATTTTAAGGAACGTGACATTACAAAGTTATCGATTCCAGATCGAACGCGTCTTGGTATGGGACGTTCTTTTCAGCTTACAAACATTTTTCCAGAATTAACGGTTCTTGAAAATGTTCGGCTTGGTGTACAGTCTTATGCGAAAGATTATTATAGTTTCTTCCCGCGCCCATCTCAGTATAAGCAGCAACAAGAAGAAGCACGCCATTTACTCGAGGTTGTGTTGCTGAATGAAAAGGAAGAAGTACTTGCAAAAGATTTAGCTCACGGAGAAAAGCGAAAATTGGAACTTGCAATGCTTTTAGCACTTAAAACAGATATGTTGTTGTTGGATGAACCGACAGCGGGTATTTCTATTGAAGAAGTTCCTGCTATTCTCCAAGTCATTGAAAATATAAAAGATGATCGTGAAAATACGATTGTGTTAATTGAGCACAAAATGGATATGGTTCTTCATTTATCTGATCATCTCGTTGTGTTATTTCAGGGGGAGTTATTAGCTGAAGGGTTACCAGAAGATATTATGAAGGATGAGTGTGTGCAAACTGCATATTTAGGAGGATTATATAGTGACACTATTAAAAGTGGATAATATAGAAACGTATTTAGATCAGTTTCATATTTTACAAGGTGTTTCTTTTGGGGTGGAGGAAGGAACCATTACAGTCTTATTTGGAAGAAATGGAGCAGGGAAAACGACAACGCTGCGTTCTATTATGGGGTTTCATACCATTTCTAACGGAGCGGTTTATTTTGGCGACGAGAAAGTAAATGGGCTATCAACACATATGATTTCTCGAAAAGGTATAGGGTATGTGCCGGAAAATCAAGGGATATTTTACGACTTAACGGTTGAAGAAACGTTTGCACTTGCTCAAACGAAAAAAAATGAAGAAACAGATGAAAAAGTGGATTGGATGTTGAATCTCTTTCCAGATTTAAAACAATTTTGGCATAAAAAGAGTGGATTGTTAAGTGGAGGTCAAAAACAAATGCTCGCTATCGCAAGAGCTTACATTAACAGTGAAGGCCTACTGCTTATTGATGAGCCTAGTAAAGGCTTGTCACCAATCATGATTGAGAAGTTGATAGTCTCAATTTTAAAAATGAAGGAAAAAACAACTGTTTTACTTGTCGAACAAAACTTTATGATGGCCAGTCAAATTGGCGATTATTTTTACATTATGGACAATGGGAAAATTGTACATAATGGTCCGATGAGTGAACTGAAAGAAGATAAGGAAACATGTCATAAATATTTAGGGATTTCTTAACCTTGATATGGGTGAGGTGAAAAACGTGGATGTGTTTGTTAATTTATTTGTAAATGGTGTCTCGACAGGTGTACTTATTTTCTTATTAGCATCTGGCTTAACACTTATTTTCGGTTTAATGAGTGTTCTTAATTTTGCTCATGGCGGGCTATTTGCATGGGGCGCTTTTACTGGGGTGTGGTTGTTTAATGTAACAGGTAGTTATATGTTTGCATTATTTGGTGCTATTGTGATGGGCATGTTTCTTGGTTGGATATTAGAAAGATTCCTAATCCGCCCTGTTTATGGAAATCATGTTCGTCAGCTTTTGGTTACACTTGGTGGTATGCTCGTGCTTAGTGAATGTATAAAAGTATTTTGGGGGCCGAATCCGATAGGAGCTAAGTTACCGAAGTGGTTACAAGGAAGTTTTACATTTGACGGCATCATATTAATTAAGTATCGCTTATTTGTTATTTTAATCGGCTTATTGGTTTACATTGGATTTGTATTATTACTTAGAAAAACGAAAATTGGGCTTATGATTCGTGCTGGAGTAATGGATAAAGAGATGGTTCAAGCGCTTGGAATTAATGTGAAAGCTATCTTTTCTTTCGTATTTTTATTAGGAGCTGGAATGGCGGCGTTAGGTGGTTTTCTTCTCGCACCTTATTCGGGGGTTATTTTTGCAGAAATGGGGATGCAGTATGCTATTTTAGCTTTTATCGTTGTAATCATTGGTGGATTAGGTAGTGTACAAGGTTCTGTAATCGCATCCTTAATTGTTGGCTTGGCAGGAGCTTTTACAGCGTATTATCTTCCAGATTTATCGCTTGCAATAAACATGTTGATGCTGTTATTCGTCTTATTAGTTAAGCCAACAGGACTTGTTGGTGAAAAGGGGTGAGATTGTTATGACCACATCATCTAATCGGGCTAGCATATATTTTGGGGGTGCAATTCTTTTCTGTTTCATGATATTTCCTTTTATAAACGATTCAAGGAGCATGTTAATCTTGTTTACACAAATTTTCATTTTCGCGATATTCGCAATGAGTTTTGATATTCTATTAGGCTATACGGGAATTGTGTCGTTTGGACATTGTATGTTCTTTGGAATTGGTGCTTATTGTGTCGCACTCCTATTAGATCGACAAGAGGCAACAATATCGAGTTTTTTTATTGGGATTATATTAGCAGTCACTTTATCAGCGGTCATTAGTTATATAGTTGGTATGCTTTCCTTACGATTAAAAAGTCACTTTTATGCGATGCTAACACTAGCCATTTCTCAATTATTCTTTGTGCTAGCTGAAAAATGGCGAACCGTCACGCATGGGGGGGATGGTTTTACGTTCCGTGTACCTGATATATTTCGAGATCGTTTCACATTTTACTATATTACATTAATAAGTCTAGTGATCATTTTTTTATTACTGCAACTGTTTACGAAATCTTCAATTGGAAACGTATTAAAAGCGATTTCGCAAAATGAACAACGTGTGGAAGCACTTGGTTATAAAATTCTTCACTATAAAGTAATTGCGAGTGTTGTAGCTGGAGTTGTAGCATCTGTGAGCGGTGGATTATTTGTTATTACACTTCGCTTTGTAAATACGACCGTTTTCTCAATTGACATGACGCTGAATGCTTTATTAATGACGACAATCGGTGGCATTGGGACATTAGTAGGAGCGATAATAGGGGCAGGAATGATTGAATCTTTGAAATACTATTTGTCAGAGCTTGCTGCGCATTACCCAATTTTTGAACGATGGACGATTTTTCTTGGTTTATTGTATATCATCGTCTTATTAGGTCTTCCAACAGGTATGTTAGGAACAGTTAGGAAACTGGTGAACTGGAAACAGTATAAGAAAAAAGAGAAGAAGGAGCAAATTGAGCATAGTGCTTAATACGCTAGAAAATGGCTTTTTACCTGATAATGAATCTAATAGTTACTTATGGGTAACCTACGCACATTAAAGTGCAGTATTGTACTTTAAATAATATATAGATAAAATTCATGATATAAAGAAATTAGCAATTTAGAATGAATAAGGAGTGTTATATTTGGCAGAATTAATACAAGGAAAAAATGCATTAATTACAGGAGCTGGAAGAGGGATTGGCCGTGCCGTAGCAATTGCTTTAGCAAAAGAAGGCGTGAATGTAGGACTTTTAGCACGTTCAGAAGAAAATTTAAAAGCTGTTGCAAAAGAAGTTGAGGCAGAAGGCGTGAAAGCTGTAATTGCTACTGCTGATGTATCTTCATATGAAGAAGTAAGTGAAGCAATTGAAACCTTAAAAAATGGCTTAGGTTCTATTGATATTTTAATTAACAATGCCGGAATTTCTAAATTTGGCAATTTCCTAGAACTAGATGTTGCAGAATGGGAAAAAATCATTCAAGTGAACTTAATAGGCGTATATTATGTAACGCGTGCTGCGTTACCAGGAATGATTGAGCAGCAATCCGGTGATATTATTAATATTTCATCAACAGCTGGACAAAAGGGAGCACCAGTAACAAGCGCGTACAGTGCTTCTAAATTTGGTGTTCTTGGTTTAACAGAATCGTTAGCGCTAGAAGTACGTAAACATAATATTCGTGTTACAGCATTAACACCAAGTACAGTTGCAACAGATATGGCAGTAGAATTAGGTTTGACAGATGGTAATCCAGATAGAGTTATGCAGGCTGAAGATATTGCTGAATTTATTGTAGCGCAGCTGAAATTAAATAAACGTACATTCATTAAATCTGCTGGATTATGGTCTACAAATCCGTAAGAGAATGGATGCTTGAATTAGCAACAAAGATAGCTGTTCTGAAAAAGAACAGCTATCTTTTTTTTAGGTGTAATCCTAGCACATAGTTTCTTAATCACGATAGAAATGTTCATCTTGTTGAATCTCATTCCGACATGTCACTTCATCAACAGACAAACGTAATGAGGTAACTAAGAAAAAATGTTTTTGTGAAATACGTTTATTTCCAATTCACATAGTCGAATTTTCTAACATGAAATGTTATGATGCCATTAAGGTACAATAAGTTTGGAAGGGGTATAGAAATAACGAATATGGATAAAGAAAAACAACAATTAAGCGTTGAAGTTGCAAGGTTATACTACCAATCTGATTATAGTCAACAAGAGATTGCAAATAAATTGAATATCTCAAGGCCGACTATCTCAAGATTGTTAAAATATGCAAAAGAAAAAGGATTTGTTCAAATTAAAATAGCTGATCCATTTGCTGATTTAGATAATGTGGGAAACCTACTTAAAGAAAAATATAATTTATTAGAGGCGCATGTCGTATTTTCTCCAGTACCAGAATATACGGCCATTACGGAGTATATTAGTAAGTATGCTGCTGAGTATATGGAAAAGACTGTTACAAATGGTGATGTTGTTGGTGTGAGTTGGGGAACGACGATGTATGAAGTCGCTAGAAAAATTGTCCCGCAGCATGTGAAAGGGGTAGAAGTTGTCCAATTAAAAGGAGGTATTAGTCATTCAAGTGTAAATACATATGCGAATGAAACAATTGCCTTGTTTGCGGACGCCTTTCAAACAACACCGCGAAACCTACCGCTTCCAGTTATATTTGATAATGCAGTTACAAAAGAATTAGTAGAGCAGGATAGGCATATTCATCATATTGTTGAGATGGGAAAACAAGCTAATATTGCCATTTTCACAGTTGGAACTGTTAGAGATGAGGCGTTATTATTTCGACTAGGTTACTTGAATGAACAAGAAATGAGCTTATTGAAAGAACAAGCTGTTGGGGACATTTGTTCTCGTTTCTTCAATAGAGACGGTAATATTTGCAGTGAGGAAATTAATCAGCGCACAATTGGTATTGATTTAGAAGAGTTGCGTTTAAAGAAGCGTTCTGTTCTTGTTGCAGGAGGTTCTAGAAAAGTAAAGGCAATTGATGGTGCGTTAAGAGGTGGATATGCGAATGTGTTGATTATCGATCAGCATACCGCCAAAGAGCTGCTAAATTATCAAAAAGATTAAGAACAGGAGGATCTCTCAAAATGATTCATTTGAGAGATCTTTTTATTTTAAGTTATATCCAATAACGAATAAAAGCTAGAGATTGTAAGTAGAGCAATCCTTTTTTTATAGAATCATGAACGAAATTTCAAAAGCGTGTTTACATTTGTTCAAAGAGGAGTTAGAATGAAGTTGTTAAAAGATATGAGGAGTGAAAAAAATGAACATTGCAAAGTTAATTGATCATACAGTTTTGAAACCGAATACTACCAAAGAAGATGTTATGAAAGTCTTAGAAGAAGCAAAGAAATATAATTTCGCTTCTGTTTGTATTAATCCTACATGGGTAAAATTAGCTGCTGAAGAATTAGCAGGGCATGATGTGGATGTTTGTACAGTAATCGGATTCCCTTTAGGTGCAAATACAACTGAGACAAAAGTATTTGAAACAAAAGATGTAATTGCAAAAGGTGCAACTGAAGTAGACATGGTAATCAATGTTGGTGCTTTAAAAGATGGAGATAATGAATTCGTTGAAAACGATATTCGTGAAGTTGTACAAGCTGCAAAAGGAAAAGCACTTGTAAAAGTTATCATTGAAACTTGTTTATTAACAGATGAAGAAAAAGTTCGTGCTTGTGAATTATCTGTAAAAGCTGGTGCTGATTTTGTAAAAACTTCAACTGGATTCTCAACTGGCGGCGCAACTGCTGAAGATATCGCATTAATGCGCAACACTGTTGGAGAAAACGTTGGTGTGAAGGCATCAGGTGGCGTTCGTACACGTGAAGATGCAGAAAAAATGATTGAAGCTGGCGCTTCTAGAATCGGTGCAAGTGCTAGTGTTGCAATTGTATTAAATGATACAAACGGCGTTTCAGATAACTATTAATTCATAAAAAGTTGTAAGCAATAGATATACGAATTGTTGAAAAAACATGGTGTATCTATTGCTTTAACATTTTAACAATATGTAAGCGGATACCGAAAAGGAGGGAGAATTTCATGAAGTACTTAATAGGTATTATAGGACTTGTAATGATTTTAGGCATTGCATGGCTTGCTAGTAATAATAGAAGAAAAGTCAAATATCGTCCTATTATAACGATGATTATATTACAGTTCATTCTAGGTTTTGTACTATTAAATACAAGTGCAGGAAACGTACTAATAACTGGAATCGCAGATGGATTTGGACAATTGTTAAAGTACGCAGCTGATGGTGTTAATTTTGTATTTGGTGGTTTGGCGAATCAAAAAGAGTTTTCATTCTTTTTAGGAGTATTAATGCCGATTATTTTTATATCAGTATTAATCGGTATTTTACAGCACATTAAGGTATTGCCGTTTATTGTGAAATATATCGGTTTAGCTTTAAGTAAAATAAATGGAATGGGGAAACTTGAATCGTATAATGCTGTAGCTTCAGCGATTTTAGGACAGTCAGAAGTATTTATTTCGGTTAAGAAACAGTTAGGTTTATTAAGTGAAAAAAGATTATATACACTGTGTGCTTCTGCAATGTCGACGGTGTCCATGTCTATAGTGGGATCATATATGGTGTTATTAAAGCCAGAATATGTTGTAACCGCTTTAGTGCTGAACTTGTTTGGTGGGTTTATTATTGCCTCTATTATTAACCCTTATGAGGTTACGGAAGAAGAAGATATTTTAGAAGTACAAGAGGAAGAGAAAAAGACCTTTTTTGAAGTATTAGGGGAATATATAGTAGATGGTTTTAAAGTTGCTATTACAGTAGCTGCTATGCTAATTGGATTTGTTGCTTTAATCACTTTTGTTAATGCCATTTTTAAAGGAGTAATTGGTATCTCATTCCAAGAGATTCTTGGTTATGTATTTGCACCATTTGCATTTATTATGGGGGTTCCTTGGCATGAAGCTGTTAATGCCGGTAATATTATGGCGACGAAACTTGTATCAAATGAGTTTGTAGCTATGACAAATTTAGCACAAGGAAACTTTAATTTTTCAGGAAGAACGACTGCTATCATATCGGTGTTCCTAGTTTCATTCGCAAACTTCTCTTCAATCGGAATTATCGCTGGAGCTGTTAAAAGTTTACATGAAAAACAAGGAAATGTGGTAGCAAGATTTGGTTTGAAACTGCTTTTCGGAGCAACTTTAGTAAGCTTTTTATCCGCAACAATAGTTGGATTAATATATTAAGAGTTTAATAAGTTTACCCTTTACAAAATAAAATAAGAAGGATTGGTGATTAGGATGAGAATGGTAGATATTATTGCAAAAAAACGTGATGGTAAAGAACTAACAACAGAGGAAATTCAATTTTTTATTAAAGGATATACAGATGGATCAATCCCTGATTATCAAGTAAGTGCACTAGCAATGGCTATCTTTTTCCAAGATATGTCTGATCGTGAACGTGCTGATTTAACAATGGCTATGGTGAATTCTGGAGAGACAATTGATTTATCAGAGATTGAAGGGGTTAAAGTAGATAAACATTCAACTGGCGGTGTTGGTGATACAACAACATTGGTTTTAGGACCATTAGTAGCTGCTTTAGATGTACCAGTTGCAAAAATGTCTGGACGTGGTCTAGGGCATACAGGTGGTACGATTGATAAATTAGAAGCAGTTGAAGGATTCCATGTTGAGATTACGAAAGAGCAATTTATTGATTTAGTGAATCGTGATAAGGTTGCAGTTATTGGACAAACAGGTAATTTAACACCTGCCGATAAAAAGATATATGCACTACGTGATGTTACCGGAACTGTGAATTCGATTCCATTAATCGCAAGTTCGATTATGAGTAAAAAAATTGCAGCTGGAGCTGATGCAATTGTTCTTGATGTTAAGACAGGAGCAGGAGCATTTATGAAAACAGAAGAGGAGGCGAAAAAATTAGCACATGCAATGGTTCGAATCGGAAATAATGTTGGCCGTCAAACAATGGCTGTTATTTCAGATATGTCACAACCACTTGGCTTTGCGATTGGTAATGCTCTTGAGGTGAAGGAAGCAATTGATACGCTAAAAGGAGAAGGTCCAGAAGACTTAACAGAATTAGTGCTTGTATTAGGAAGCCAAATGGTTGTACTTGGTAAAAAAGCAAATACATTAGAAGAAGCACGTGAAATGTTGAAAGAAGTTATGAAAAATGGAAAAGCGATTGAGAAATTCAAAGAGTTCTTACGTAATCAGGGCGGAGATAGCTCAATTGTAGATCATCCAGAAAAGTTACCACAAGCGAAATATGTGATTGATGTACCAGCTAAAACTTCAGGTGTTGTGTCTAACATTGTTGCAGACGAAATCGGTATTGCTGCGATGCTTCTAGGAGCAGGTCGTGCAACAAAAGAGGATGAAATTGATTTGGCGGTTGGTTTAATGCTACGCAAAAAAGTTGGCGAAGCTGTAAAAGAAGGGGAAGCGCTTGTTACGATCTACGCAAATCGTGAAAATGTGGAAGATGTAAAAGCTAAAATTTATGAAAATATTTCTATATCAGAAAAGGCCGAAGCTCCAACATTAATTCATACTATTATAACTGATTAATGGTTAGTAGAATTGAATGTACTCTAAGGAGGAAATAATATGGATAAACAAAAATATATTGAAGAAGCAACAAAGATGTTGTCAAAAGCTTATATTCCGTATTCGAAATTCCCTGTTGGAGCAGCACTTGTTACGAAAGATGGTAAAATCTATACAGGCTGTAACATAGAAAATGCATCTTACGGTTTATGTAATTGTGCTGAAAGAACGGCAATATTTAAAGCAGTGTCAGAAGGAGAGCGCGATTTCAGTTATTTAGTAATAACAGGTAATACGGATGGACCTATTTCACCATGCGGGGCATGTAGACAAGTCATTGCAGAATTTTGTGATCCGAAAATGCCAGTATTATTGACGAATCAAAAAGGCGATGAAAAAGAAGTAACAGTTGAAAGTTTACTGCCAGGTGGATTTTCAATTGATGATTTGATTTAATAAAAGGTATATTATGTAATTGATAAAATAAAGAAGCTATCTCGAAGGTAAAATAGAGGGATAGCTTCTTTTTTATAAATAACCAGTTCAAATTGAAGTAGTATAGATATACTATATATTCTTCTAATTCTTTTTTATAACAATTAGAAGGGCGTTTATTATTACTTAATATTAAATTCAATAGTTTTCGAATCGACGCAGTACAAAAGTCATAATTTGTTCGGAACCGAAAATGGTATAATAAATTAACCGAAGTAGACACTAAAAGAGGTTACTTTGTATTGATGTAGAAATACATAATTAAAATACCATTTAATTTTTAGAATTTTTGTTTTATGTAAAAAAAGATAAAAGAAGAAACGGTGATACAATGACAAATAAGAAAGAAAGAATAGAAGCAGGATGGAACTTAGATAATAGCTATGCCCGTCTACCGAAATCATTTTTCACCAGCATCAATCCAACACCTGTTCGCTCACCGGAATTGGTTATTCTCAATAATTCGCTGGCAACATCTCTAGGATTGAACATCGAGGAACTAGAAAGTGACGATGGCGTAGCAGTGCTTGCAGGAAACCGTATTCCCGAAGGTGCTTTTCCTCTTGCTCAAGCTTACGCGGGGCATCAATTCGGGCATTTTAACCGGTTAGGAGACGGTCGAGCTCTCCTACTTGGCGAACAAATTACTCCCTCGGGTGAGAGGGTTGATATTCACTTGAAAGGTTCTGGTAGAACACCATACTCTCGCCGGGGGGATGGTCGAGCGGCACTTGGACCGATGCTACGCGAATATATCATCAGCGAAGCAATGCATGCGCTTGGTATTGCTACTACCCGTAGTCTAGCGGTAGTAACGACCGGTGAATCAATCTTTCGCGAAACTGAGCAGCCTGGTGCAATTCTTACCCGTGTGGCTGCAAGTCATTTGCGCGTTGGCACTTTTCAGTACGTTTCCAAATGGGGCACTGTTGAAGATCTTCAAGTCCTAGCTGATTATACAATACAGCGACATTATCCAGACGTTGACGCTGCTGAAAATCGCTATCTTTCCCTGCTTGAGGAAGTGATTAAGCGTCAAGCTCAGTTGATTGCAAAATGGCAACTTGTTGGTTTTATTCATGGGGTGATGAACACCGACAATATGACCATTAGTGGAGAAACCATTGATTATGGTCCTTGTGCCTTCATGGATACTTATGATCCGGAAACGGTATTCAGTTCCATTGATCTTCAAGGTCGCTATGCTTATGGCAATCAGCCGTATATTGGTGGATGGAATCTTGCAAGGCTTGCTGAAACTTTATTACCACTATTGCATAGTGATTATGCAAAATCGATGGAAATGGCTCAAGATGCAATTTTAAATTATAATGAGTTATATCATTCAAACTGGCTCGCTGGAATGAGAGCTAAATTAGGGATATTTAACGAAGAAGTACAGGATAAAGCACTTATTGAAGACCTCCTTACTATCATGGAGAAGTATCGTGCGGACTATACGAATACTTTCCGTGCGTTAACTTTTGATAAGCTGGAGGATATGGCCTTGTTTGAAACTCCAGAATTCAATCAGTGGCATGAGCAGTGGCAGGAAAGACTAGGTAGACAGGAAGAATCAAAAGATTCTTCACATTTATTGATGCGGAAAAACAATCCTGCGGTAATCCCACGGAATCACAGAGTAGAAGAAGCTTTGGAAGCTGCTGTGAAACATGGAGATTACAGCGTGATGGAACGTCTTCTAAATGTCCTTTCAAATCCTTACGCGCACTCCCCAGAACAAGATGATTACGCGACACTACCTGCGCCGTCATCATGTCCTTACCGAACTTTTTGTGGTACATGATATAGAAGTGTTGGGAATGGTTCTTTTTGTTTTTCTATAATCATGTTGAAGCTTTGGGATGGTTTAAAATTCATACAAGGTAATGCTGCTTCTTTAATTGAGGTAGCATTATTTTAGTTTGTCCTTTCTTGTGGTACAAAAAAGGATAGAACAGGCAGCCTCTCTCTGCTTGTATCTATCCTCTTCTTTTCCCTTTATAAAATGTGTAACATTATATATTTATACCGTATAAAATTGAGGTTTGTATCCCTTATTTGATTCTAAATAAAATAATTAAAGTAGTCGTTTTATTTGTAAATGATATATATTTAGGATGAATTTAAATCAATTACTATGTTTTCTAGCACATAATCTAGAAGGGGGAAATGCTACAATAATTAATCATGCGAACTATAAAAAACACTTTACATAGAGTGATATAAAAGAAAAGATAAACGGCTGGTGACACACTCAACTTATGAAAGAATACGTTTTTCTCCCTGGATTTCTTGAATCGGATTAATATTTTGCGTGAATTCAAGGGTACCCATGTATTCTCCATCTTCACTCCGTATAGCAAAATAACGAATGTATACATATTTATCCTGAAATTTAATCCAGAAATCTTCACAATCTTTATTTCCAGATTTAAAGTCTTTTAAGAGCTTTTCAACAATATGAACGCTTTTTGGAGGATGGCAGTTTTGGACTGTTCTGCCGATGACCGCTTTCGTACGGGCGAAAATCCGTTCTTTTCCATGAGAGAAGTAGCGTACAACATCATCCTCGTCAATGAATGTAATATCTACAGGTAAGTGGTTCATTAGTAGCTCTAATTGCTTTAGAGACAACATACCTGTTTCTAAGCGAATGAATCCTTCAGATATGGTTTTTTCTTGTATAGATTTTCTTTCAGGTTTCCATACACTTGTAGGACTTGTTAAGCAATAGCCAATTTCATCACTTTCATGAGCGATTTTAATCCATTCATCTTCTGTAAGGGTTTGAAGAGCCATTGGAAATAAAATATTCTCTTCTTTAAAAATCATTTCACCTACCTCATGAATAACGAAGTAAATCTGAGATAAGACAGCTTTTTTATCTCCATTATAATTTTTTAATTTTTGTTTGACGTCTTTAATAGCATTGCGAATACTGTCATCGACACCCCACATTACTTGCGTTGGTCCATAAATTCCGTATTTCTCTAAATAAGGGAAAAGCAGATTCTCTTTACGGCTGTAATGTTTATCAATATCCATTAATAGATTTAAGTCTTCTATTAGTTTATAGATGTTTTCTTTACTATCTTCTTTTTCGAAACGTTCATAGTGAAGTTGAAGCTTAAAGTTAACATGTATATCGATTTCTTTGTTTTCAAGCTTAAAAGTATGAATTGGATGTCCAGGTTGGTCTTCTGGTTTATCAGACCTATGGATTTCTTCAATGGAACCTTTAAAAATAGCTGTATGCACTGAACATAAACGCTGTACTTCTTCTACTGGAATTCCTTCTTCATCCATGAGTGTCTGTTCAAGTTGGGAGATTTCCGTAACCGTAATATTTCCGACAGCTTCCTCGAATTGAGCTTTTACCTCCGCAACACTTTTCCCGTTATGAAGATTTTTAATAATTTCTTTTAGGATTTCTTGTCGTTCAAACGCATTCATACTTTTATGTTCACGATTGTTAATTATTTCACTTATAAAAATTCTCCTTCATTCTGTAATGTTAAATCCGCTATTTTTAAAAGTTTTTTTAACTGTATCAAACGAAATTCCTCTCATTCGACATCCATTTGGGATGGTCATCACACGACCAGCTGTTTGCAACATTCCAGGTTTTGTTATATGTTCAAAGCCGAGTTCTTTTAAGATAGGGATGATTTCAGGGTATTCAATAGCCAAATCGCAAATTGTTTTCCTAAAATCAATCATTTTTGTCATCATCTTCAACTCGGAAATTATTGATATTAATTCTCAATAACAATGTAACATAGAGAAAATGAGTAGGGTGTGAGGAAAATCACACATGTACTGTTTAATCAGATGATTTCTGCTTTTAATTTGTCTGGAATAATAATGAAACAACCATTTTCATCAATAGCAATTAATTTCTTTCTTTTTAATTGATTAATTGTGCGACTAATCGTTTCTCTTGATGTTCCAATCATATTGGCGAGTTCCCGATTCGTAAACGGGGTCGTTAATGTATATTTGTCATTCATCTGTATACCATTTGATTTACATAAACGGAGTAATAGCATAATAATTTGTTCGTAAGTATCGTGAAGAATCTGTTCTTCTAATCTGTTCTGAAGATCGACAATTTTTTCTCCAAGAACCTTAAACATTTTAATACATAATTCAGGATGCTGAATCAAAATCTTCTCGAAATCAGCGATTGGAGTAACGATCAATTGTGCAGTCTCAAGTATTTCAGCATGTGCTGGGAAGGTACCTTTTTGGAAAAAGCCAGCATGGGGAAACATTTCTCCAGCTTGAAGTACAGAAACAATTTGTTCTTTTCCAGTTACATCTGTTTTTTGAATTTTCACTTTACCGGAGTGGATAAAAAACACGCGATCAAGTGTGTCACCCTGCATAAATACAAATGATTTTGCTTTATAATTTCGTAATTGTGAAATATCTACAATAGGCTGAAGTTCTTCTTCTGAAAGTTCTTTAAAGAGGGGGACTTCTTGTAAATGTTTTTTTATCATTTTCGCCTTCATATATACAACTCCTTAATAATTCTCGTCATATTTTTATAATAAAGTTATATCAATTTCGTAAATAAAGCAGTGATAAAAATCATATTTGTGATAGAACGAATCATTTTTTCAACTTCATAGGAGGAAGCTAAACAAGACAAAGTGAAGCTTTCATCAGTCGGGCTCTTGTGGAGTTTGTGAGTTTCGATATGTTTGTGGAGGGGCTCGTTCTAGAGTTTTTAGTATCACTGGAGATTACATGGAAAGTGAATTTTTCTGTGTGTGTATTCCAAAAGCATTACGAAAATAGAAAAAAATACGTAAAAAATAGAACATGAGCAAAAAGTGCTTATGTTCTATTTTGTTACATTTAAGCGGTATCTATATAAGAATCTTTTTTATTTAAGGTCATAAAATCTATAAGCTCAAAAAATGTTGTTTTTAAACCTTAACTTGATGTCTATAGATTCACCTTTTTTACTTAAGCCTGCGCGATTGCACGCGGGAACAAAATATTATTTTCTAAATGAATGTGTTGAAATAGATCGGATTCAAGAGCTGCAAGTCGTTGATAGACAAGGCGATAAGTACCGCAAGCTCCTTCTGGAGGAGTAAAGTCATTCGTAATGTTACGAAGTTCTTTTATAATATCACCAGCATGGCTATGTTCACTTTCCAACTCTCCCACCACTTTGCGTAATTTCGTATAATTTTCATCAGTTGGATTTTGCTCAAATGCTAAAATCAACGGAAAATCTTCTGTTTCTTCTTTAATTATATGTTGTTCTAATTCTGTTTTTAATTCTTGGAATAGCTTGTGAATTTTAGCTAAATGAGGTTGTTCTGATCCATGAACACGTAAGACTTTTGTCACATATGGACTTAACTGTGGCAATTCTTCATTTAAATAGCGATGATGTTTATTCACAATATAGTCAATTAATTCACTATAAGAGGCGATTTTCCAGTTAATTTCTGTTTCATTTAATAGTTTTGTTTCATAATAAAGAGTATTTAAGTTTGTTATAACCTCTTCTGCTGACAAATTTCTCTCATTAATTGCGTCGATAAGTTGTTTATTACCTCCACAACAAAAATCTATTCTATATGATTTGAAAAGATCGCTTGCTTTCGGGAATTGCGTAACAATGTCACCAATCACAGAAGTCTCAGTAAATACATGTTCCATATGAATGCCTCCATAAAGTTTAAATTTTGTATCTAGATTAAAAATATCAATAAATTTAAATTTATGTAGTGATATACATCACTGATAACTTGTGAATTTCATCATACGTTGTTTGTGTAATAAAGTGATGATGCTTGTACTTATGCTAAAAGTAAGTAGATACATATAATACATTACGTAATTAATCACTATTGTGAAGATATTTCAATTAAGCGTATAATATTAGAGGTCTATAACATATAAAATGGAATTTGAACTGTTGTGGGTTATCCTCATCTGAAAAATAAATAGATATAATTGAAGTGACACAGCAATTTAGATAGGGAGTTATAAAATGAAATTAATATTAGCCGAGAAACCAGATCAAGGTTTAGCGCTCGTTTCTCAATTTAAATATCGACGAAAAGACGGCTATTTGGAAGTGGAAGCAAATGAATTGTTTCCGAATGGTGCTTATTGTACGTGGGCCATTGGTCATTTGACGCAATTATGCAATCCAGAACACTATCATGAAGAGTGGAAAAAATGGTCATTAGATACGTTACCAATGATTCCAGAACGTTTTCAATTTGAAGTAACAAAATCAAAGTATAAGCAATTTAACGTTGTGAAACAGTTGTTACATAACTCGCAAGTGACGGAAATTATTCATGCGGGAGATGCTGGGCGTGAAGGGGAATTAATTGTACGGAATATCATTAATCTTTGTAATGTCCAAAAGCCAATGAAGCGTCTGTGGATTTCTTCTTTAACGAAGCAAGCAATCTATCAAGGATTTAAAAACTTACTTGATGAAGCAGATACAATCAATACGTACTACGAAGCATATACACGATCATGTGCGGACTGGGTCGTTGGGATGAATGCTTCCCGTGTTTTTAGCATTTTACTAAAGAAAAAAGGGATGAATGATGTTTTCTCCGCTGGACGCGTGCAAACACCAACACTTGCATTAATTGTGAAACGTGAGAAAGAAATTGAAAACTTTAAATCAGAGCCTTTTTGGGAAGTGTTCGCAACCTTTAATATAGAAGGAAAGAAATATGAAGGTAAGTGGGAACAAGATAATGAATCTCGCTTAAAAGATCCCAATATGGCAAATAAAATCGCTGCATTTTGTCAAAATAAACCGGCTGAAGTGAAAGGAATGAAAACAGAGCGGAAAGAGTTTCAGCCGCCATTTTTATTTAACTTATCATCCTTACAAGCAACGGCGAATAAAGCATTTAAATTTTCACCGAAAAAGACACTTGATATCACACAAGCGCTATATCAAAAAGGAATTGTTTCTTATCCGCGTTCGGATTCTAACTACGTAACAGAAGGAGAAGCTGAAACGTTTCCTGATATTTTGCAGAAGCTAAGTCAGTTTGAAGATTATAAAGATTTGTTGCCTGCACCAGTTTCTTCTATTATGAATAACAAGCGATATGTGAATGAGAAGAAGGTTACAGATCACTACGCCATTATTCCAACAGAACAAGTAACAAATCCAAGTAAATTATCAGGTGATGAAAGAAAAATTTACGATATGATTGTACGGCGATTAATTGCGGCGCATTATGAAGCTGCGATTTTTGACTACACTACAATTACAACGCTCGTTGATGAACGTGCTGAATTTATTTCAAAAGGAAAACAGCAAATTCAAGAAGGATGGCGTAAAGTCATTTTTCAAGACGAGAAAGATGAAGAAACGATACTTCCTATTGTACAAGAAGGCGAACAGGGAAAAGTTGTAAAAGTGAAAGTGAAAGAAGGAAAAACCCAGCCACCAAAGCGCTATACAGAAGGTCAGCTTATTACGTTAATGAAAACGGCTGGGAAGTATTTAGAGAACGAAGAACTGGAAAAGGTATTAAAAAAGACAGAAGGTTTAGGGACTGAAGCGACGCGTGCAGGCATTATTACAATGTTGAAGGACCGTAAATATATTGATGTGAAGAAAAATCAAGTGTATGCAACCGATAAAGGGAAAGTATTAATTACCGCAATTGGCGATAAAATTTTGGCCTCGCCAGAAATGACAGCAAAGTGGGAGCAGCGCCTTGCCGAAATTGGAGAAGGCACAGCTTCACCAGCAACGTTTATGGAACAAACGAAAAAGCTCTCAGCAAAAATTATTGAAGATGCAATTGAAATGTCTGAGAAATGGGATTTTACAGGTTTACATGTGGAATCTATTGAACGATCCAATTCAAAATTTACAGTCGGTAAAAAAGTAGGACAATGTAAAAAGTGTGATGGAGATGTGATTGATAAATCCACTTTTTATGGATGTTCGAACTATAATACAACGAAATGTGATTTCACAATTTCTAAAAAGATATTAGGAAAAACGATTTCGCAAAAGAATATGAAGAAGTTATTAAAAGGTGAGCAAACGGAACTGATGAAAGGTTTTAAGAAGAACGATAAAACGTTTGATGCGAAGTTAGAATGGAAAGATAATAAGATTAATTTTGTGTTTGAGAAGTGATGAAAGGTGTTACGCTATGTCGTAACACCTTTTTCAATTGAGAACGAAATTAAAAAGGCAGTAAATGAGTAATGAATTTAATTTTAGGGAATAAATACAAAAACAAAATGCTTGAGTTAAAGCTAGTAAAAAAATCAATAGTACTTTATAAAAACGTGGCGCATATTTAATATTTAAAAAAGGACGTGCAGTATGAATAAGGAGAAAAAATACACTGTTGTTGGCACTGATATTGAAGAAGTGAAAGAGTTGAATAAGAAATCTGGTTTAACATATAACGAAGTAAAACAGTTATTAGTGAAACGAATGAAACAAAAGTGAGTATACATGAAGCCACAAACAATACGTTTGTGGCTTCATGTATACTGTTATAACTGATTACATACTAAAAAAGCATTTATGATAGGAGTTTTTTCTTTAAAAGCAAGGCTAATTTGACGATATTTTTTTTGTTTTAGTTTTTTTATTTCAATATTTTTATGAGACTTAAAAAATAGTTCAGGGCCCATGCTAATCCCGATATTTTGTGAAACCATATTAACAATCGTTTCACAATTCAGTACTTCTAATATAATGTTTGGGAATACACCATGAGCAGATAAATTTTCTAAGACTAATGATTGATAAGGACCTTTTGGCATAATAAAGTCCATATTAGTAATTGTTTTTATATCAATTGTTTTTTCATTAACCAGTGGATGATTTTTCGGTAATCCTAAGACAATCTCATCCCTTGTAATAGGTACATATTGAAAGTGTTTTTTTGTATCTTCCTCTATAACGAATCCTATATCTACGGTGCCATTATTAACCCACTCCGCAATTTCTACATACGTACCTTCGAACAATATTACTTTGACTTCCGGGTAGCTTTTTTTTAGATGAGATAGCATTGTCGGTAATATTTGGGCTGCAGCACTTGTAAATGCACCAATTTTTAAGGTTCCTTCTAATTGATTATTTTGAATAGAGATTTCTTGTTTAATAATAGCTTCACTGTTTAAAATTTGTCGGATATGCGGGAGAATTCGATCTGCAAACGTAGTTTTACTAATCTTTGCTTGCTTATTACGATGTAGTAAGGGATAGCCAAACTCTTTTTCTAGACTAGAAATAGCATGACTTACTGCTGATTGTGTCATGTTAAGTTGTTCAGCTGCTCTAGTGAAATTCCCTAGTTCGACCACTTTTTGAAATACTTCATATCGTGCTATTGTCATGAATTAAACTCATACCTCCTATGCTAAATATTAATTTCACTAATTTCATTATACCCTTTATGATAAAAAATGGAATCATTAACAAAAAGGGTGATGAACATTGAACAAGATATTTTTATTAGCAATAGGCATGTTTGCACTAGGTGTAGACGCTTATGTCATGGCAGGAATTTTACCTAGTATTGCCGATGAGTTTCGTGTCTCTATCGGTAAAGCGGGGCAAACTGTGAGTATATTTACTTTGTGCTATGCAATTGCAGCACCTTTGTTTACTACAATAATGAGTAAAACGAATGCAAAAAATACATTATTAATAGCATTATCCGTTTTCGTATCAGCCAACATTGTAAGTGCGGTTACGAACAATTTTATAATTTTATTACTTTCGAGAGGAATAGCAGGGATAGGGGCAGGGCTGTATTCACCATTCGCTTCATCTGCAGCGGTTACATTCGTTCATGAAAACAAAAAAGGTAGAGCGTTAGGAATGATATTACTTGGAATGAGTGCAGGAACTGTAATAGGTGTTCCTTTCGGTATATATATTTCGGATATGTATGGATGGCGAATGACAATGTGGTTTATTGTCGTAATCGGTGTAATAGGAATGTTAGCTTTATTGTTTAAATTCCCAGTGGTAAAATCTACTCATTTACCAACACTAAAGGAACGTTTAACGATGTTTGAAAATAAAGGTATTTCACTTGTCATGTTCATAACGATGATATTGAGTTTTTGTAGTTTAGGTTTATACACATACTTAGATCTCATAATAGCTTCCTATGGATTTGAAAAATCCGTAATCTTTATATGGATGTGGGGAATAGGTGGCATAGGAGGAAGCTTTATTATAGGATATATTATCGATTTCTATAAGAAACCTAAAATTATATTAATCTATTTAATGGTTATCATGTTTTTATCTTTAACGTTCATGGGGATTTTTCATCAAATGGGGATTTTGATCGCTATCTTTTTAATTCTTTGGGGGGCTACTGGGTGGGCAGCGTTAGCAACTCAACAAAAAACGTTAGTCGAAATGAGCCCAGAACATGCTACTATTTCTATTGCCTTGCTCAGTTCCATTAATTATTTTGCTGGTTCAATAGGTACGCTGGTAAATGGTATAGTTCTAGAAAAAGGAGTGAATCCTGTAACTGTGCCATACTTTGCAGGTGGTATATTAGTCATTGCAATTGGGTTACAGTTTATTTTAATAATAAGAAAGCAGTAGAGCGAAATAAATGATACAGGTTTAAATTATAGTTTATGAAAAAATATAAAAATAGTCTAAGTCAAATATGTAATGTGACTTAGACCATTTTTATTTGTTGGGGATTATTTAAAGAATTTAATACGTTCTTCTGTTGGTTTAAATTCTTTGTTATTCGCCGGAGCAACAGGTTTACCAAATGGCATTTGGGCAATTAGCTGCCAGTTGCTTGGAATATTCCATTCTTTTTTCACTTCATCATCAATTAGAGGATTGTAGTGTTGTAATGTTGCACCAAACCCTTCAAGTTCTAAAGAGGTCCAAATGACAAATTGAAGCATACCTGATGATTGTTGTGACCATACAGGGAAATTATCTTTATATAGGGCAAAGTTTTCTTGCAAATATTCAATTACGCTATTGTCTTCAAAGAATAATACTGTACCATAACCGTTTCCAAATGCGGTCATCTTTTCTTCTGTTGAACTAAATTGATCAGCAGGAACGATTTCTTTTAATGTATTTCTTGTAATATTCCACAATTTATCATGTTGTTCACCAAGTAATACGACTACTCGTGCGCTTTGGGAATTGAAAGAAGAAGGTGTATGTTTCACAGCATGATTTACAACTTCTTGAATACGTTCGTCTGAAACGACAGCCTCTTTACTAATTGCATAAATAGAACGTCTATCCGCTACAGCAGAATAAAAATCTTTTGTTGTATGTTCCGCATGATTTACTTCTTCTTGACTAGTTGAATTTCCAAATAATTTATCTAAAAAACTCATTTTATACACCACCAAATTTTATTTTTTAGTTATATATTTTCTTCAAATACATAATTGAATATGGTTACCTGAAGGATCTTTTGTAACAACAACTCCATTTGATGCTGTTACTGATGCCCCAATGTCTTGGAGACGTTTCACAGCTTGATTTCGTGTTTCTTCATCTGGGAATAAGATTGAAAAATGTTTTAATCCTACGCTGTTTGCTGCCGGAGAAGGTGCCCCAACACCATTCCATGTATTTAAACCGATATGATGATGATATTTTCCCGATGAGATAAACAACGCTTGATGACCGTATCTACTTACAGCGTCAAATCCAAGACCAGCACAATAAAACTCCTCTGCTTTTCCTAAATCAGCAACATGTAAATGAATATGCCCCATTACTGTGTCACTCGGAAGACCAGTCCAGGTTTCGTCTTTAGCGGCCGCTAAAATGTCACTTGCTATAGGCTCAGTTGTCATTGTTACTTGCCCGTCATTCCACTCCCATGTTTTAAAAGGACGGTCTACATAAATTTCAATTCCATTTCCATCAGGATCTGCTAAATAAACGGCTTCACTCACAAGATGATCAGAGGCCCCTTGTAAAGGATAATCCGTTTGGATGAGATGATATAATACCTTTGCTAAATCGGAGCGATGAGGTAATAAAATTGCAAAATGATATAAACCAGTTGTGCGTGGTTGTTTTGGTAATATATTTTCTAGTTGTTCGATTGTTAAAAGTGGAGTTTTTCCATCTGCTGTTAGTACAGCTTTCGTTTCTGATTGTTCGAGTATTTGGAATCCTAATTTTTCTCGATAAAAAGAAAGGGAGCGTCCTAAATTTTCAATTAATATGTGAACATGACTTACAAAAGTATAAGGATGATGTTGAAATTTCATCTTTGTTCCTCCTTTGTTCGTAATAAAGTTTTAGTGATGTAAATTAGTCTGAATGAACAATCGAAAAGTATTTTCAAAAACATTAAATATTATTTAATTACTTTATGTAAGTAAGTATAGAATTGTGTTTAAATTATGTCAAGTATATTACTAAAAAATCGTATTTATGAAATGTATTAAATGCTTGTTTGTTACGAAATAGGGTGGGGAAATATGTTATTTGGCTCTGGTATTAGCATTTGTAGTAAAGGGATCTTATATTTAGCAAATTATCAATGGAATTAATCCTTTTTTCGAAATCTTAAACAAGAAGAACTACACATAGGTGTCTTTTTCGTTGAATATAATGCAATGAAATCCTTTTGAAGAGGAGTAAATAAGGATGCCTCAAAATATAAATAATCAATTATTAACGGAGCAAATGATTCATATCATTAAAAATGGCCTTCATAAATCACAAGTTCCTAAACATATCATTATTGTTGGTGCAGGATTAGCAGGATTAGTTGGAGCATCTTTATTAAAGGAAGCTGGACATAAAGTTACGATTTTGGAGGCAAATAATAGAATAGGAGGGAGAGTGTACACTGTACGATCTCCGTTTAACAATGGACTATATTTTAATGCAGGGTCTATGCGCATTCCAGATGTACATACTTTAACCTCGGCATATATTCAAAAGTTTGGATTGTCTACGAATCGTTTTATTAATCGAACTCCTTTGGATATCATTTATGCAAATGGCATTAAAACACGTCTCAATATATTTGAACAAAATCCAAGTATTCTAAAATACCCAGTTATGCCAAACGAAAGAGGAAAAACAGCTGAAGAGCTAATGCTTTCAGTTTTACAACCAATTATAAATTTTATAAAACAAGATCCAATGAAAAACTGGTTTGTTATAGAAAAACGATATAAAAAATATTCATTAGGTTTCGTTTTAAACTCTTATCTTTCAGACGGTGCAATTGACATGATTGGCATCCTTCTTGATATGGAAGCATATATGGGGATGTCCGTGATTGAAGTATTGCGAGAGATGATATTTTTTACATCAACAAATCAATTTTATGAGATAACAGGTGGTATGGATGTATTGCCACAATCCTTTTTACCACAGCTAAAAGAAAATATACTGTTTCATCAAAAAATGACAGCTATTATTCAACAAAATGAGAGTGTTATGATTCGTTCTATTCACGAGAAAACCTCGGAACAATTTATGGTGACAGGTGATCTGGCTATAATTACTATCCCTTTTTCTGCATTACGCTTTGTGAAAATTGAACCGTTTGATTCTTTTTCTTATTACAAAAGAAGGGCTATTCGTGAGCTTAACTATATAGCTGCAACAAAAATCGCGATTGAATTTAAAAGCCGGTTTTGGGAAAGAGTTGGTCAATACGGTGGTAAATCTATCACTGATTTGCCAATTCGATTTACGTACTATCCGAGCTATGGCATACAAACAACAGGAGCAGCGGTGGTTTTAGCCAGTTATACATGGGCAGATGAAGCATTAACGTGGGACAGCCTATCTAATAAGGATCGTATTCAATATGCTTTGAAGAATTTAGCAGAAATATATGGGAATCAAGTGTATTCTGAATTTGTTTCAGGAACATCATTTAGCTGGAGTCAAAACCCTTATTCTTGCGGAGCTTTCACAGCTTTCGAGCCAGGACAAGAATTGGAACTATATCCTTATATAAAAATACCTGAGGGAAGGGTGCATTTTGCTGGGGAGCATACGACAGTTACACATGGTTGGATGCAGGGAGCAATTGAATCTGGAATCCGAGTTGCATATGAGGTGAATGATTTATCAAAATAAAAATATGAAGTTCGAATAAAAGGGTCTAATTCATAATTCATTGAATTATGAATTAGACCCTTTTGATGCGTATTTTAAGATGATTACTATATTTTTATTTAAACCTTGTTTTTGCAATTTAATTACAAAAAGGGGTATATAAAAAGACAGTAGAGATGGTACACGATTCTCTTTATCTAATAAAAATAATTGGTTTTACGATGATGCGTCTTGTAAAAACTGAGAGTACAGATCGTAAAAATAATTTGGTCGAAATATATTTGCAGCATGACCAGCCAATGGGATTTCTTTATATGAAACATTTGGAAGAATCGTTTTTAAATCAAATAAACAAGATTTATAGAGATGATCATATTCTCCCATTACCCATAGAATCGGTTGCGTAAGTTCTCGTAACCGAGTTTTTAAATCGAATTCTAAACGATGTCGCAGTGATTCTCTAATAATAGATGAGTGCAATTGTAATCCAAATCGATAGTAAATATTTTTGGAAACAATTGCGAATGGATTTGCTTTCAGTATACCACTTGGGAAGATGGTATTTGCATACTGGTAAAGCCAAGTGGAGTATTCATTATTTCGTTTCTCCCAAAACTCTTGGAAGACATTAAACAAAACAGAGGGGTTATTATAATGACCTCCGATATGACAAAGGCTCAACACTTTTTCAGGATACATATGAGCAAATATAGTGGCAATATAACATCCATAGCTTAGGGCACAAATATGTGCTTGCTGGATTCCCTCTTTTTCATAAAGATCTGCTAACTGCTGTACTAATCGATCTAAAGAAAAATCAATTGCTTGTCCTTTATCGTCACCATGACCGAGTAAGTCATACGTTATGATGTTGTAAGATGAGGAAAATAGTTTACACTCCTTTTTAAATGCACGACGATTCCCAACTAACCCATGGATAAATATGATAGTTTTTTTACTAAGATCTTGTTGTTTTTGCAAAAATATGCCCCTTTCAAGTCTGTGTTAGAAAAAAGAAAATACGTTCTACTAGAATGTTGTCATTATCAATGAACTGAGGTAATTGATGTGGTGTTAATTATTATTCTTATAATATCGAGTATAGCAATACAGTGTATATAACAGTATACAGGCACTACTTTGC
>NZ_CAKJTI010000016.1 GCF_917563915.1 Bacillus rhizoplanae
AATCAAAACAAAACTAAAAGGAATGAGCCCTGTACAATACAGAACTCATTCCTCATTAGCTGCTTAAAATATGCGTCTAACTTTTTGGGTTCACTTCATAAAAGTCAGCGCTCTTTATTTTTGGAATAAACTTTACTAGTGGAAATTCTATTTTTCTATTTTCGTAAACAGAAGCGGCTTTGTGCTTAACGTTGCTGGTAGGTGCAGTTTAAGCTCGTTTAGTTCACCTGATGTATTCATCTCATAAGAAACTAATATGTTCATTTCCATTTGGAAAACATTCCATTTTGTACTGAACATATCATAGTGATGATGGTTCATTTCAATATCAAATGAGGCAAATTTTAAGTATAAAGTTTCATTTCGTTTGTGTATTTCTATTGTTCCGTATGCAGGATGTTCAAACGTTCCGATATAATCTTTTGATGGATGTGAAAGAACGGTTTCCTTTACTTGTGGTAGTGGCTTGTTCATCTCTTTCATTATTTCTTTAAATTTAGCTGTATCTTCTATTGCACGTTTGTGCCAATTAATTGGTTCTAATCCAAGCAATTCATCATAAATTTGATGTGCAAGATAAGAAGGGAGTAACGTATTACCACAATTCGTTAATACGACAAGCCCAATATTATGTTCTGGCATAAAGGAGACAAGTGCGGAGAATCCATCGATATTCCCTCCATGATGGATTTCTTTATGTCCGCGATAGGCACTAATAAACCAGCCGAGACCGTAGCTGTTTAATGGGCATTCCGGCATAGCGAATATTGGCTCATCTGGAATTGGGATATGCGGTGTATACATTTGTTGGAGCAGATTTTGTGCAAGTAGTTCATGTTCGCCAACTTTTCCTTTATTTAAATGAAGTAACACCCATTTTGCCATATCTTCTATATTTGAGTTCATACATCCAGCAGCGCCAATTGTATCAAGGTTGCAGAAAGGTACTTCTGTTATGTTTCCATCTTTCTCGATATAAGGAAGGGCATGGTCATCTGATTTTTGTGAAGTGATAACTGAGAAGTTTGTATGTTCCATCTGAAGTGGGTCTACAATATGTTCTGTTACATATTGTTCCCATGGTTGATTTGTAATGTTTTCAGTGATATAGCTGATTGTAGCATACATTAAGTTGTTATATAAAAATGCCGAACGGAACGGTACATCTAGTTCTAGGTGGCGAATGGTTTCAGCGATATCTCTTCTGCTTAATGAAGCTGCATACCATAGTAAATCATGACGGCTGACGCCGGTGCGGTGAGATGCTAAATCGCGAGCTGTTGTTTGCGCGCTTGCCAGCGGATCATGAAGTGAAAAAGTTGGAAGATAAGTTTGTACAGGTGTATCCCAATTGAACTTTTGCTGCTGTGCGAGTAGGCTTAAAGAAAGTGTACCAAATGCTTTTGTCGATGAACCAATTGCAAATAACGTTTTTGGGGTAACTGGTTTTTTATTTTTGGTATCACGGAACCCATAACCTTCTGAGAATACTACTTCTCCGTTTTTTACGATAGCAACTGCAGCTCCAGGGACGTTTAAATCTTTCATCATGTTTTGGATTTTCGTATGTAATTTACTTGTAAGAGGCATTTCAGTTTTTTGCATAGTAAAACCTCCACTCATATATTATTTACTTCCGCACTATAGTTTCTTGAAAAGGATAGGAAAACCCTTTTTCTTTTTATGAGGAAGATTGACAAAAGTATGTCAGATTTTAAAAGTGAAAAAAATTTTTTAATACTAGGTTTCTGCGTGTGTATACTATATGAAAGAGTTTTTACTAAAAAGGCAGTGTGAAATTTAAAGGCATATGATAAACTCAAATAATGTTACATAAAGCAATTGTGAAAGAAGGTTACTTGATGAAACACGCAGAGTATGAATATTTAAATATGTGCCGTCACGTTATGGAAAACGGTACGAGAAAAGAAGATCGCACTGGTACAGGAACGGTATCTGTATTTGGGTATCAAATGCGCTTTGATTTAAGTCAAGGTTTTCCGTTACTTACGACAAAACGTGTGCCGTTTCGTTTAGTAGCGAGCGAACTTCTTTGGTTTATGAAAGGTGACACAAACATTCGTTACTTGTTGCAGCATAATAATAATATTTGGAACGAATGGGCGTTTAAAAATTGGATAGAGAGCGATGCGTATACAGGGCCAGATATGACAGACTTTGGACTGCGTTCTCAGCAAGATGAAGACTTTAATAAGCAATACGAAGAGCAAATGAAATTGTTTAAAACAAAGGTGTTAGAAGATGATGAATTTGCGAAGCGTTACGGTAATTTAGGAGATGTGTACGGGAAACAGTGGCGTGCATGGAAAACGACTGCTGAAGAGACGCTTGATCAATTGCAAGATGTAATTGACATGATTAAGAAAAACCCAGATTCTCGTCGTTTAATCGTGTCTGCATGGAATCCGGAAGATGTACCAAGTATGGCACTACCGCCGTGTCATACATTATTCCAATTTTATGTGGCAGATGGGAAATTATCTTGTCAGCTATATCAACGCAGCGGTGATATTTTCCTAGGTATTCCGTTTAATATAGCTAGTTATTCTTTATTAACACATCTAATTGCGCATGAGTGTGGATTAGAAGTGGGTGAGTTTGTTCATACAATTGGTGATGCACATATTTATACAAATCACTTTGAACAAATAGAAAAACAATTAGCACGTGAACCACGTTCATTCCCAACGTTAAAGCTAAACCCAGATGTGAAATCTATTTTTGATTTTGAAATGAGCGATCTTATGTTAGAAGGATACGATCCACATCCAGCAATTAAAGCACCGGTAGCTGTGTAAGCGAAGATAGGAGGATACATATGATTTCATTACTTGTAGCAATGGATAAAAATCGTCTAATCGGTAAAGACAACCAATTACCTTGGCATCTTCCAGCAGATTTGGCATACTTTAAAAAAGTAACGATGGGCCATCCAATTATTATGGGGAGAAAAACGTTTGAATCTATTGGAAAACCTTTACCTGGGAGAACGAACATTATTTTAACTCGTAACAAAAATTATGAAATGGAAGGCTGCGAAGTCATCTATTCTATTGATGATGTGCAGAAAATGGACGAGCAACTGAATGAAGAAATTTTTGTGATTGGCGGTGCAGAGATTTTTAAAGAAGTTCTTCCGTTTGCGGATCGCTTGTATATTACGAAAATTGAAGAAGTATTTGAAGGTGACACATTCTTTCCGGAAATTAATTACAATGAGTGGAAAGAAATATCTGTAGAACAAGGCGTGACAGATGAGAAAAATCCATATACATATGCTTATCATGTGTATGGTAAATGAAAATAAAGCGGGAGAGAGAAGATTGGTGTATCGCATACCAATCTTTTTTTGTTGTTGTCTTTTCTAAGTACACTTTACAACTCTATACCCTCTTCTTTTTATATATTAAGAAAAGAAAAAATAAAGTCTTATGCAAAAATTTTCTGAATGTTATAATGGTAATATAAGAAGTGGTGCATATTGCGCTGCTTTTCTTTTGGGATATTTTTGTAAAATTGGAGTTTTATATTATAATAGTATTGAGATGTAAAGGAGGAGAAAAAGTGAAAAAATTATGGGGAATGCTTTTTATTTTTTCAATGCTATTTATAGTAGGCTGTGGAAAAGAAGAGAAGCCAGAGCAAGCAATGGATACATATGTAAAAGCATGGAATGAGCAAAAGTTTGATGAAATGTATGAACTGTTATCGAATGAGGCAAAGCAGTCGATTACAAAAGAAGATTTTGTAAAGAAATATGAAAACGTTTATACAGGAATTGCGGTGAAAAATTTAAAAGTAGAAGCAGTAACGAAAAAAGAAGACAAAAAAGATGAGAAAAACAATGCGAATGTACCTTTTAAAGTAAGCATGGATACAATCGGCGGGAAGATTACGTTTGAAAATGATGCAAAGCTTGTGAAAGAAAAGGATGGAGATAAGGACGTCTGGAAAGTTGATTGGAATCCATCATTTATTTTTCCAACTATGAAACAAGATGATAAAGTACTTGTTCAATCATTTTCGCCAAAGCGCGGTGAAATTTATGACAGGAATGGAAGCGGATTGGCAACGAATGGGAAAGCTTCCGAAGTTGGAGTTGTGCCTGGAAAATTAGGTGAATCAGCACAGCAAACAAAAGAAACATTAGCAAAATTATTACATATGCCGGTTGAAGATATCGAAAAGAAATTAACAGCAAAATGGGTACAACCAGGCTACTATGTTCCAATTTCTATTTTACCAGAGGGTGCAAATGAAAATGATTACATATCTATGCCTGGTGTAGCGACGCGTACAGTGAATGTTCGTACATATCCTTTAGGAGAAGCTGCGGCACATTTAACTGGCTACATGGGGAAAGTGAATGCAGAGGATTTAAAGAAATTAGCAGATAAAGGATATAAAGCCGATGATCCTATTGGAAGAACAGGTCTAGAAAGTGTTTTTGAAGATAAACTTCGCGGTGAAAAAGGCGGACGTGTTTATATTGCAGATGCGAAAGGAAAAGAATTAAAAGAACTTGCCAAAAAAGAAGCGAAAGATGGCGAAAATATTACACTAACGATTGATGGAAGTTTACAACAAAAAATTTATGCAGAAATGAAGGGCGAAGCGGGTTCAAGTGCAGCAGTGCATCCGCAAACAGGAGAAACATTAGCACTTGTAAGTAGTCCATCATACAATCCAAACGCTATGATAAGAGAGTCAGCAAAAGCAGAGCGAGATGCTTGGAATAATGATCCGAAAAAGCCGATGACAAATCGGTTTACACAAGTATACGCACCCGGTTCTGTGTTTAAGCCTATTACAGGCGCAATTGGTCTAGAAACAAAAGTACTGAATCCAAAAGAATCTCTTAACATTGATGGTTTAAAATGGGCAAAAGATTCTTCTTGGGGTAACTATTATGTAACGCGTGTCAAAGATGTCAATCCAGTTGATTTTGAAAAAGCAATGATTTATTCTGATAACATTTATTTTGCACAGGAAGCATTAAAAATTGGTAAAGATAAGTTTATGGAAGAAGCGAAGAAATTTGGGTTTGGTGAAAAGTTACCGATTGAATATGGATTTGCAACTTCGCAAATCGCAAAAGATGGTATAAAAAATGATATTCAACTTGCTGATACAGGGTATGGTCAAGGTCAAGTTTTAATGTCATCTCTTCACGTTGCATTATCTTATGCGCCAATTGTGAATGAGGGGAATATTCCATCTCCACATCTTTTAAAAGATGAAAAGCAGGTAAAGGCGTGGAAAGAAAACGTGGTATCAAAAGAGAACAGTGATATTTTGAAAGACGCTTTAATAAAAGTTGTGAATGACCCAGAAGGAACAGGTAAGATTGCAAAATTAGATGGTATTACGCTTGCTGGAAAAACAGGAACAGCGGAATTAAAAGAATCAAAAGAAGCAGATGGTAAAGAGTTAGGGTGGTTTGTTGCATTTGATGCAAATTCTCCAAATATGGTTGTGGCAATGATGATTGAAGATGTAAAAGGTAGAGGTGGAAGTAGTATTCCGGCTGAGAAAGTCAAACATGTGTTTCAAAAGTGATGGAAAAAGAGCTATCTCATTCATAAGTGAGATAGCTCTTTTTAATCCTGTTATTCCCCACCTCAAGAAGCGAAGAAATATCTCTAATTGTTAATAGCTTTCCGTAATTCAGTGATGAATTTCTTTCAATGATGAAAGTCTCGCTCAATATAATTATTTACTTACTAAAAAAAAGTAACTATTTTTATTGACAGATAAAAATTAATTATATATTATTACTTATGTAAGGTAAGTGATTTACTTTTTAACGAAAAATCTTGAATTGAAGATATTAATGAAGAGAAAAAAGGGAGAGAAATAAACATGACAAAAGTACTATTTATCACAGCAAATCCAAATCTAGCAGAAGTATCATTTGGTATGGCAGTAGGAGAAGCATTTATTGAATCTTACAAACAAGCGAATCCACAAGATGACGTTGTAACAATTGATTTATTTCATACAAACGTACCTGTAATTGATAGTGAAGTGCTCTCTGCTTGGGGGAAACTTGGTGCAGGAGAAGGCTTCGAAACATTAAGCGAAAGTCAACAACAAAAAATTGCAGCAATGAGTGGGAACTTAGAAATATTTATGCATGCAGATAAATACGTATTTGTAACACCAATGTGGAACTTAAGCTATCCACCAGTTGTAAAAGCATACTTAGATAACTTATCAATTGCAGGTAAAACATTTAAATATACTGAAAATGGTCCAGTTGGTTTATTAGAAGGCAAAAAAGCGCTTCATATCCAAGCAACAGGCGGCGTTTACTCTGAAGGACCATATGCAGCGATGGATTTTGGCCGCAACCACTTAAAAGCGATGTTAAGTTTCATGGGTGTAACGGATGTAGAATATATTGCAGTAGAAGGTATGAGTGCAAATCCTGCACAAGCACCTGAAATTAAAGAACAAGCAATCGAAAAAGCACGTGAATTAGCAAAACAATTCTAATCTATCATATTATGAAAAATGTCCAAACACTTGCCGTTTGGACATTTTTTCTTCTTTTTCCTTCGTTTGTCTAGTATAATGAAGAACGGAATGACAATATGTGGGGGTTCTATATGATTCAAACGTTTTTTAAAATTTTGTACTTAATTTTAATTGTAATTGGTATTACGCCAAGAATGTGGCGTGTAAAACGAAAGGTACATACACTATCACCGCAAGAAAAAGATCGTCTGGTATATAAAACAACAAATTGGTTTGGCAAGAAGATGGTTCATGTAGCTGGATCAACAGTACAAGTGAATGGACTTGAAAATGTACCACAAGATAAGCCAGTGCTAGTAGTAAGTAATCATCAAAGTGATATGGATATTCCTGTTTTACTAGGTTATTTAAATAAGCCAATTGGATTTGTTTCGAAAGCGGAAATTAAAAAATTTCCACTTGTATCAACATGGATGGAATTGATGAACTGTGTATTTATGGATCGCAAGGATCGCCGTCAATCTTTACAAGCTATTAAAGATGGAATTGAGCTGTTAAAGCAAGGGCATTCTATCGTTATTTTTCCAGAAGGAACTCGTAGTAAGGGAAATGGAATGGAAGAATTTAAAGCTGGTAGTTTTCATCTTGCTGTAAAAGCAGGTGTAGCGATTTTACCAGTAACATTGGACGGAACTTATAAAATGTTCGAAGCAAACGGTAATCGAATGAAGCCGGCGCATGCAACAGTCACAATTTCGAAACCAATTACAGCAGAACAATATCGAAATATGGATATTAAAGAATTAGCAAAATATACGCAAGATATTATTGCAGGTCAGCTAAATAAGTAAGTAAAAAGGTCTCAGCTTTTATTATAGCTGAGACCTTTTTTATCCCACTATTTGTGGACAGTAATATCCTCACCTCAAAGCTCAGCAAAAGCAAAGAAGTTAGGTGGGGGGAAGAGAATCCCCCACTGATTAAAGTTTCACTTTATGCTACAGGTAATACATAAAATAAAACGCATAAAAACATCATCGTACTTCCGCCTAATACAAATACGTGCCAAATTGCATGGTTAAACGGGAGCTTTTCCCATAAGAAGAAGATGGCGCCGACAGAGTATAAAATGCCACCAATTAATAATAACGAGAAGCCACTACCTGTTAAGTTTTCATATAACGGCTGAATGGCAATAATAATGAGCCAACCCATAATGACATAAAACAAAGTTGATAGTTTAATAAAACGACGTACAAAAAAGATTTTAAAGACGATTCCGGCGATTGCTAACGTCCAAATGATTGCGAGTAATGTCCAGCCCAGTGGTCCGCGCAGTGTAACGAGTAGAAATGGTGTATATGTGCCAGCAATTAATAAATAGATGGCAGAATGATCTAGGATAGTAAATAACTTTTCTACTTTTGGGTGATGGATACTATGTAATAGTGTTGAACATAAATAAAGTAAAAACATGCTCACACCGTATATAGTAAACCCTACAATTGCCGATGCTGTTCCGTACTTTGAGGCATGGATAATTAAAATAATTAACGCAGGGATACTTAAAATGGCACCGACGCCATGTGTAATTGCATTTGCGATTTCCTCTTTAACAAACTGAGTCATTCGATTCATCTTTTGAGTCATGTTTCGACTCCTTTCTTACATAGTAAAATGAGGAGTGCAGTTTCTTTCACCATATCATATACAAAAGGAATAGGAAATGAAAATTGTATAAAAATTATATTTTCAAATTTTTGTGACAAAAGATAACGGATACATTGACGTTTTCAAACTTTTTTGACAAAATGAAATTAAGTAAAAATAAGGGGGAAGCAGTATGCCAAATATTGGGTTTCCAGGATTAATATTAATTTTAATTATAGCATTAATTATTTTTGGTCCAAAAAAATTACCGGAAATTGGACGAGCATTTGGAGAGACCTTAAAAGAATTTAAAAAATCTGCAAAAGGTTTGCATGATGATATAGATGAGAAAAAATGAAGGGAAACATTTATCAGTAAGGGGGCTTTCCTGCTGATTTCTAGTGAAACCAGACGGGTTCTTACGTCCGTTTGTGAAGGATAAAAGATGTGAGAGAGTTTCTTGCATCTTTTGCTAGTGACCAGGAAATGGGTGAGAATATGAACGATCACGAAATGAGCGTAGTAGACCATCTTGGTGAGTTGCGGAAACGACTCATTATTACAGCAGTAACATTTTTATTTTTCCTTATTATTGGTTTTTCTTATACGAAAGAGATCTATAGTTTTATTGTCAAAGATCTACATATGAAACTAACAGTTCTTGGTCCGAGCGATATTTTATGGATCTATTTTGTTATTGCGGCTGTGTTTTCGATTGTATGTACGATTCCAATCGCAGCCCTGCAGCTTTGGTTATTTGTCAAGCCAGCATTGCTTCCGCATGAGCAAAAAATGACGCTTTTATACGTACCAGGATTATTTATATTATTCATCGGTGGACTATGTTTCGGATATTTTATTATTTTACCATTTGTACTGCAATTTTTAGTTAGTCTTGGTGATGAAATGTTTCAAACAATGTTTACAACAGAAAAGTATTTTTCTTTTGTTATGAACATGACCGTACCATTTGCTGTGATTTTTGAATTACCCGTTGTAACCATGTTTTTAACGAGTATTGGGATTTTAAATCCAGTAGCACTACAAAAGATTAGGAGATACGCGTATTTTATATTAATTGTAATTGCGGTATGCATTACACCACCGGACTTTATTTCAGATTTCTCTGTAGCAATTCCATTGTTAGTAATTTATGAATTAAGTATTACAATGTCAAAAATTGTATATAAAAGAAAAGTAAAACGAGAATTGCAATCCTCATCGAAAAGTGCTTCTTTATAACGGGCACTTTTTTTATTTCTTTGTTATACTATTAATGTAAGCGTATACAATATAAAGAAGAAAAAATTAATGCTTCTCCAAAATTTAGACAAACTTTTTGTCTTTGTCGGTTTATACTAACATTATAAATCCAAAAAAAAAGAGGATTGATATCGTGATTATGAAGAGTTTTTATTTTACTCATCCAACAGGAAAATGCGTAAAGGTGGTCGAAATCCCTGTGCTACAAACACAGCATCCATTAGCGTTTCAAATTCAGTCGCGTCTTCAGCTCTTTATTTCAAAAATTCAAAAACAAAAACAACCAAGGTTTTCGTACTCATTTCGAGAATATTTGCGAAGTTGCTTAAAATGGAATGATTATTCAAATGTATATGAAACAAACACGTTAGAAAAAAATGCATAGAAAAATTCGAGACAGAGCAAATGCGCTCTGTCGTTTTCTTTTTAGTCATAAAAAGTGAGAATTTTGTCGGAAAATTATCTCAAACTGTTGAAAGCAATGTGAATACTAGTATAATAACAGGGAGAGCGTAGTGGAAAGGGAAGAAGTAAAATATGCAAAAAATTAAAATTGTCACAGACTCAACGGCGGATTTATCACCAGATGTGATTGAAAAATATGATATTCATGTTATCCCATTATCAATTTCTGTGAACGGACAAACTTATTTAGATCGTATAGATTTACAACCAGATGAGTTTATTGAAGAAATGGAAAAATCGGAAGAATTGCCAAAAACATCTCAACCAGCAGTGGGTTCATTTGTAGAAATGTACGATCGTTTAGGAGAGGACGGCAGCCAAGTTCTTTCGATTCACTTAACAAATGGCCTAAGTGGATCAGTTGCAACAGCAAATAGTGCAGCGACGATGACAGATACAAAAGTAACAGTAATTGACTCTTTATTTATTAGTCATGCTTTAGCTTATCAAGTAATTGAAGCAGCAAAAATGGCGCAAGAAGGTCGTTCTTTAGAAGATATTTTAAAACGTGTTGAAGAAGTTAGAAAAAATACACGCCTATTTGTTGTCGTTGATACATTAGAAAACCTTGTAAAAGGTGGTCGTATTGGTAAAGGAAAAGCAATGATTGGATCTTTATTAAATATTAAGCCGATTGCTAGTGTTGAAGACGGAGTCTACAATCCGATTACTAAGGTACGTAGCCAAGGACAAATTGTAAAAACATTAGCGAAAATATTTGAAGAGGATATAGCTGGTAAAACAGTAAAGGCAGTGGCTATTCCTCATGCGAAAGCACTACCGTTAGCGCAAAAAATGAAAGAAGCAGTTGAAAAAATTAGTGGATTTACACAATCAGAGATTTTCTTCACAACACCTATTATTAGTACACATACAGGCGTTGGAGCAATTGGATTTTCTTATTTTGCAGAATAGAAAAAAGCTACTTGATCACATTCAAGTAGCTTTTTTAGTAGAGTGCAAAAGAAATAATACGCACGATACGAATGCTCATACTATTATGTTCTGATTTTGTAAATGTGTTATACATGCGTATTTTCTTTTTTTATTTTTTCTTCTTGTATGGAAGGCGAAGTAGCTATATACGTTTGCCCAAGAAATAAAATGTGCAATTGTTCCCATGGGAGCATTCGTAAATTCCAATTGTTGCGAAGTCTTGTAATCGCCTCCTTTGGTGTTTCATCTGCGAGCGGAAATGTACCGTAATGCATGGGGATAAAATGTTTTGCTTTTATATCTAAAAACGCTTGCACTGCTTCTTCTGGAGAAATATGCGATATTTTCATAAACCATTCGGGTTCATAGGCTCCAATTGGCATGAGGGCAATATCAATTGTAAAGCGTTCTCCAATTTCTTTAAAACCCCGAAAATATCCGCTATCGCCACAAAAATAAATAGTTTCTTCTGTTGTTTTGTTTTCAATGACCCACCCGCCCCAATGAGAGGAGTTCATATCAAATAATGATCTTCTCGTCCAATGCTGAGTTGGAACAAAATGCAAATGTACATTATCAATTACTGTATGTTCCCACCAGTTATATTCTTCAACATGGAAAAATTTCTTTCGTAAAAATAACTTTTTTAAACCACTTGGTACCAAATATAGTACATCCGATTTTAGTTGACGAAGCGTGGGGAAATCAAGGTGATCGTAATGTCCGTGAGAAATAAGTACTATATCAATGGGCGGTAGTTCTTCAAGAATTAGTCCAGGCTCTGTAAGGCGTGGTATAACTTTAACTTTTTTAGACCATACAGGATCGGTTAAAATATTGAGTCCATTTGTTTGAATAAGGAATGTCGAGTGACCAATCCATGTAACGGTTGTTTTATATTCATTTGTACGTAAAAAAGTAGCTTGTTTTACAGGCGATTGTTCTATAACGAAAGAAAAGTCTTTCTTCTTTTGTTTGCGTTCTTTTCTCCACCTTAAAAATTCTCTTATCGGTTTTTGTGTACTGATATTATCCATGTTCTCATAACGCTTTCCACACATGAACATCACCTCACATAAAATCTATTTAGTCCTATTGTATCGAAATGTTGTAAAGGAAAGAAGTAAATGAAATTGACTAATTATTAAAAAAGTGTAAAATTACAACGAGGTAATCTTTACAAAGCAAGCAGAGGTGTTCACATGAATAAAGACCAAGTGGTACTGAAAGTCGCGAAAAGAATGAAGCTGATCCGAACAGAACATAATTATACACAAGAAGAAATGGCAGAGATTTTAGGTCTTTCCAAAAAGACGCTTGTTCAAATTGAAAAAGAACGCATTTCACCTTCGTGGACGACTGTTGTTGCGGTATGTGCGTTGTTTCAAGACAGTGAAGTGTTACAGTCCGCGTTTGGGGGATCTGCTCTTGAAGTTGTTCAAACAGTCTCTCATCACCATATTGAATATAAAAAAGAAAAAACGATGGGTGGACATGTATGGTGGAAGGAAATTGAGAAAAGAGGACTTTTCTGCTTACAGCAAAATATTGTTAGTCAGCATTATCGTATTTTAGATGACGAAGAGTATAGGTGGTTTAGCACATTTGATAAAGAAGAAGCTATTGAAAAATTAGTACGATTTAGTGAACAAGTGAAGTAAACACTTCTCCTGTAGTGTTTACCTTTGTTACAATAAAGTGAAACTTTCATTAGTAGGATTGTTCCGTATTGATGAAAATATCTTACAAATCGGACTCTTACTGTTCGTTAGCATAGGATAGAAGAAATGTTATATTTTGAAAGAGAGAAGGGTGTTCTAGAATGAAGAAATATCAAAAATGGATTGGTATTCTTACTGTTTTTTGCTTACTAGTCTTAGCTGGATGCAGTTCAGGATCAAAACTTCGAGATCCATTAAATTGGGACGTTGAAAGTTTTCAATACATAAATCAAAATGGTGAAAAGTTTGGTACGAAAGATTTAAAAGGAAAAGTGTGGGTAGCGGATTTCGTATTTACACACTGTCAAACGGTATGCCCACCACTGACAGCTAATATGGCGAAATTACAAAGGTTGGCGAAAGAACAAAAACTAGATGTTCAATTTGTATCGTTCAGTGTTGATCCAGAGGTAGATAAGCCCGAAGATTTAAAAGCATTTGCACAAAAGTTCACAGATGATACGAAGAACTGGAATTTGCTAACAGGGTATACGCAAGATGACATTGAAAAGTTTGCGAAGAAAAATTTTCAAATGCTTGTTGACAAACCTGACAATACAGATCAAGTTGTTCATGGCACATCATTTTATTTAGTAGATCAAAACGGGAAAGTCGTGAAGCAATATAGCGGAATTAAAAATACACCATATGAGGATATACTACGTGATATTAAGCGTTTAACACAGTAAAAAAGGATGCGAATGGGCATCCTTTTTTATTCAATCGATAAAATATCATGTTGCTGCGGAAGTTTTGGTGCACGAATTTCTAAAATGCCATCTTGATAAGAAGCTTTCGCTTGTTTTTTATTAATCGTATACGGTAGTTTAATCATGCGGGAAGCTTCTGACATTGCGCGTTCGCGGCGATAATAATTATGTGATTCTTTTATTTCTTCTCCTAAAATATCTTCTTTTACGGAAATTTTTAAGTATTCACCCTGTATTTCAATTTGAATCTGTTGTTTTTGAACACCAGGAAGTTCAGCTTTTATAACAAGGTCTTCTCCTACTTCAAATAAATCAACAGGAAATGTTAATAAACGATTTCCTTTTTGGAAAAAGTGATTCATATCTGCAATAACATCACGAAGCGGAGTTTGTTCGAAAAAGTCATCAATTTGCTTTAAGTAATTTCGAAATGGCGGACGTGAAGACTTTTGTTCATCACTCATAATTTCCCCTCCTAAAGATAAATCTGAAATATCATATGACCAAAATGCCTAAATGTGAGTGTGGTTTTTTCAGTTACGTAAGAAATTGAAAGTTGATGAAGGATAGGATAAGAATAGGAGCGGTTTTTTTGTACTTTTTGTCGCCATATTGTTATGATTGTGCTAGTATAAATAGGGTTAGTAGTATAGAAAAAGAATGAAAACCGAAAGAGGGTAAGAAAGTATGTGTGGTTTTGTAGGATGTTTATGTGAAAACCCTAGAGAGTTTTCAGCAGAAGAAAAACATCAATTTGAAAATATGAATACGGTTATCTTTCACCGCGGTCCAGACGATGAAGGATACTTCCGTGATGAACATGTACAATTTGGCTTCCGCCGTTTAAGTATTATTGACTTAGAGGCAGGACATCAGCCGTTAACGTATGAAAACGATCGTTATGTAATCATTTTTAATGGTGAAATTTATAACTATGTAGAGCTTCGTGAAATGCTTCTTGAAAAAGGTGCAACATTTGCGACGCAATCTGATACAGAAGTAATCATTGCATTGTATGCTCATATGAAAGAAAAGTGTGTAGATTACCTTCGTGGTATGTTTGCATTTATGATTTGGGATCGCGAAGAGAAAAAACTTTTCGGTGCGCGTGATCATTTCGGTATTAAGCCACTTTACGTTGCACAGCACGGAGATACAACATTCTTTGCATCTGAAAAGAAAAGTATCTTACACGTGATGGAAGATAAAGGGGTAAACCCAGCTTCTCTACAACATTATTTTACGTATCAATATGCTCCGGAACCTGAAACACTAACAGTAGATATTAACAAAATTGAGCCGGGTCATTGCTTTGTAAAAGAGCTTGGTAAAGAAATGGAAATTCGCCGTTATTGGCAACCATACTTCAATGCATCTGATGCAACGAAAGAAGAGCATATTCAAGCAATTCGTGACGTATTATACGATTCTGTAAAAATGCATATGCGCAGTGATGTACCAGTAGGTTCATTCTTATCCGGTGGTATCGATTCATCGATTATCGCGTCTATTGCAAAAGAAATGAATCCAAATCTGTTAACATTCTCTGTTGGTTTTGATCGCCGTGGCTTTAGTGAAGTTGATGTAGCGAAAGAGACAGCGGAAAAATTAGGTGTGAAAAACTATAGCGTATTCGTAACACCGCAAGAATTCATGGATGAATTCCCCAAAATTATGTGGCATATGGATGATCCATTAGCGGATCCAGCAGCTGTACCATTGTACTTCGTTGCAAAAGAAGCGCGTAAACATGTAACAGTTGTTCTTTCTGGTGAAGGTTCAGACGAGCTGTTTGGCGGATATAACATTTATCGTGAGCCAAACTCTTTAAAAATGTTCTCTTACATCCCTAGCCCAGGAAAACGTGTGTTAAAAGCGTTAAGTGGTGCATTAAAAGAAGGGTTCAAAGGAAAAAGCTTCTTAGAGCGCGGATGTACACCGATCGAAGAGCGTTACTATGGAAATGCGAAAATTTTCCGTGAAGAAGAAAAAGCAGCACTTATGAAGCACTACAATGAGAGTGTTAATTACATGGATATTACGAAGCCATTGTATGATGATATTAAGAACTACGACGATGTAAGCAAAATGCAATACATTGACATGTTCACATGGCTGCGCGGCGACATTTTATTAAAAGCTGATAAAATGACAATGGCACATTCATTAGAGCTTCGCGTACCATTTTTAGATAAAGAAGTATTTGATGTGGCATCTAAAATTCCAACAGAATTAAAGATTGCAAACGGTACAACAAAAGCAATTTTACGTGAAGCAGTACGCGGTATTGTACCGGATCACGTATTGGATCGTAAGAAGCTAGGCTTCCCAGTACCAATCCGCCACTGGTTAAAAGATGAAATGCATGATTGGGCTGTAAATATCATTAAAGAAAGCAAAACAGAGCATTTAATCGACAAGCAGTACGTATTAAACTTATTAGAAGCACATTGTGCAGATAAAGGCGATTACAGCCGTAAAATTTGGACAGTACTTGCATTTATGGTATGGCATCAAATTTTTGTTGAGCATAAATACGATACAAATGTGTTCCATGAAGAAACAAAGCGTGCTTATAGCTTAGTATAAATAGAAAACCTTAAGATAACATTGTTATCTTAAGGTTTTTTTCATAAATACTTGTCCTACTTGATACAATAATAATAAGAATGAAGGTGAAATAGTTATGTTAACGTTTGAAAAAGTGATAGATGAAACAAGGCTAGTAATAGAAGAAATGTTTTTTTCTCATAATCTACCTGTTCAAGATGTAGCGTATTGTATAAAAGCAGACGATACATACGTAGGGATTATTGATTACACTGTGCAACAAAATAAAGCGATTTTATCTTATCTTCTCATTCATCATGATTATGAAGGATACGGATATGGAACAAATGCTTATTATACGTTTGAAGAAATCGTCAAAAGAGACGACGTGGAAGAGATTGAAATCACACTTATAGATAAGAATGAAAGAGTAAAAGCATTTTTTGAGCAACTTGGCTTTCAACAAAATAATCATGTTTATACAAAGCAACTGTAATGGGGGAGACGAAGAAATGGAAATTCGCAACGCATATAGGGAAGATGTAAGAGCTATTTTACATATATATAATGATGCAATTGTACATACAACCGCTACATTTGATTTGCAAGAGAAATTATTAGCAGAAATGAATATGTGGTTTGATACACATAATGAAATGTACCCAATCATCGTTGCTGAAGAAGATGGTATCGTACTTGGGTATTGCTCTTTATCTCCATTTCGAGAAAAAGAGGCATATAAGCAAACAGTAGAAATTTCAGTTTATGTGGAAAAGCAAGCGCGCGGAAAAGGTATTGCGAAAAAATTGATAGAGCGCATACTTCAATTAGCAGAGGAATTGAGGCATCATACTATCATTGCTGGGATTACAAAGGGGAATGACATAAGTGTGAAGTTGCATGAACAAATGGGGTTTACATATGTAGGATGTTTTCGAGAAGTTGGCTATAAGTTTAATGAGTGGCAGGATGTGTTATTTTATCAGTACATTATAAAATAAGGTGGGAAGTGTATGGGAATGACGCTAGCGCTTATTGCAGTTCTAAGCTGTTTTTTATTTGCAGAGTTATTTCAATTACTTGTGAAAAATATATTGAACAAGAAGCGTACACCATATGAGTGGCAATATTTCCCTTTGTTTTCAATATTGTTTCTTGCACTATATACTTTGCAAAAAGTCACTCTTTTTCCACCACCAATTGCAATTTTTTTGAAATTAGGCTTGCTATATAGCTGTATTGGTATGGGAATTCTATTCTGTCTATTTTGTATGAGATATACCCACTATCAAACTTATATTTTTATTTTAAATTGGTTGAAACGAGATGATGGGAACCGTCTTTCATAAGATGGTTTTTGTCTATCGTTGTAACATTCTGTAAATTATGCGAATAAAATAGAAGGAGTACAACCATACGTGCTTTAAATGAAGGGAAAAAGAAAGGGATTGATTGATGAAACTTGTCATTGATGCAGGACATGGTGGATATGATTCTGGTGCTGTTGGAAATGGCTTAGTAGAAAAAAATCTTACATTACAAATTGCGCAGCGTGTTCATGATATTTTAATAGCAAACTATTATGTGGATATTGAAATGACACGTGATAGTGATGTATTCGTAGCATTATCACAACGTGCAAATATTGCTAATTCATATAATGCTGATTTTTTCATTTCATTTCATATTAATAGCGGTGGTGGGACAGGCTATGAAGACTATATTTATAATGGTCTCTCAAGCGGTAGTTCTGCGGCAGGAAAACAAGCGAAAATGCATGAAGCAGTACGTTCTGTTTTAACTCAGTATGGCTTGCGTGATCGCGGTGCTAAAACGGCAAATTATGCAGTATTAAGAGAAACAGGGATGGACGCTCTCTTAACAGAAACAGCATTTGTTGACACAGCGTTTGATGCAAATTTACTAAAGAATCAACAATTTATTGAAGATTTATGTCAAGCGTATACACGTGGTGTTGTGAATATTATGGGATTGTCTGCAAAAGAGAATCCGCCAGCACCAAACCCACAAACAATTGGTGTAGCAAATATTCTTGGAACGAACGTAAATTTACGAACAGGACCATCAACGAGCTATTCAGTTATTCGTAAGTTAAACGCACCAGAGTCGTATGTTGTTTATCAAGAGAGTAATGGTTGGTTAGATCTTGGAGCGAGTCAATGGATTTATTATGATCCGTCTTATATTCAGTATATGAAGTATGGAAATCAGAATGGAAGTCCAGTTGGTATAGCTAAAATTCGTGGAACAAACATCAATTTACGAACAGGACCATCAACGAGCAATCCGATTATTCGTAAGTTAAATGCACCAGAATCGTATGTAGTATATCAATATCAAAATGGTTGGCTTGATCTTGGAGCGAGTCAATGGATTTATTATGATTCATCTTATATTGAATACACTTCATATTAAGTTAGTTAGAAGGAAAGAATCCATGCCTTATGGATTCTTTTTTTATCCCGCTATTCGTGGGCAGTAAGCCCCCCGCCTCAAGTTTCACTTTATCTTAATTCCGTCAAATAAATCTTTAAAATGGGATGTATACTAAAAAACTAGGGTTCCTTGTATTTTACAGGGGCCCCTAGTTTTTGTGAGTAGAAAATTATACTTTTTCAATGTACAAAGAGGCTTTCCGTTATGATAATTGCTTAAGATAATAACGTCTTCTTTTATTCATTCGCAGCTTTTGGAGCTGTTTCCTGTGAAATCGCTGCTTCCAATTCTGACTATAAAAATGAATAGAACGTACAATTAAAGGCGAAAATGCCCCGCTGAAACTATTATATCCTTCGAGTAACCCCAAGCTAATCCCCCCTTTTTAAGAGATAAAAACCGTGAGAATTAGATACCTTAAACGGTTCGCGTCTAATATTTTATGTATATATATATGTTATGAGCAAGTCCTTCTGTAGATTGTGTTAGCATTTAAGGAAGGGGTAATTCACGTTACTGTAATTTTATCCCGCATTAACGGGCAGTAAGACCCTCACCTCAAGATTGAGAGAAAAGCGAAGAAGATAGGTGGGGGATAACTGCCCGTAAAAGCCCGATTGGTTCAACTAACCATCAGTGGGGGATGAAGAGAGCTTCCACTGATGGAAGTTTCACTTTATCTTTTACAAATGTATAAAAAGTTTGAAATTGCTCATCTGGAATATGTGTAACGCGTTCCTCTTTTAATGCAGAAGAAAGAGGTTTTTCGAAATAAATTACATTTGTTTTTACCCCTAAAATATGACCAGTACGAGCAATGCAACGTGTAAAGTCGCGGTAATGTAAGGTGTGACATTTCGTGGTTAGACCTTGTTGCTCAGCCATGATAATTTGTCTATCAGTAAAAAAATAAAAAGCCAATTGCTGTATGGCGAAATGCACCGGTTGATAAGTAATAGAAGCATTCGTTAGGTGCCAGTTCTCTCTTTAGCATTGCGACCGCATGTAAATAGAATTGCTGCATCTTTGATGGAAGCGCAGGAACTGCTGTTGTTAATTCATCATAAGTGAAACAGCTGTGGTTTGTTTTGATTTCTATATTTTGGATGTACACGCGTGTCTTCTTTTTGGATATTTCGAAATAACGATATTATTATAAAACAAAATTTGCTGCAGATGAATTGGAAAATATAGTGAATTCGAACTTATAACGTGTTATTAATTTTACGACTTTCTTAAGAATAACAATAAATGTAGAGAAGTTTTTTGATGTTTAAAAGTATGAAAATTCTTTCTTTTTAAATAATTTGAGTTGTACAATGGAAGTACATATGAAGAGGAGGCGAGAGATTATGAAAAGTGTTCATAAAGATTGGATTTTATTTAATGGAAGCATCGTGAATATGAAAGAGAAAGAACCAATGATTTCATTAGAAGAGAGAGGATTACAGTTTGGGGATGGAGTATATGAGGTATTTCGTTTATATGATGGGAAGCCTCATTTATTAGATCTCCATTTAGATCGTTTCTTCCAATCTATGGAGGAAATTGAATTAGAACCGCCATTTACAAAAGAAGAACTGATTTCTCAACTGCAGCAATTGATTGAGAAAAATCAATTTAAAGAAAATGGGAATGTATATATTCAAATTTCGAGAGGTGTACAACCTAGAAATCACTTGTTCGAACTAAATCTCCAACCTACATACTACGCAAATATCGTACCATTTCCGAGGCCGACTACTCTTATGGAAGATGGAATTAAAGTGACAGTAACGGAAGATATACGTTGGCACCGTTGTCATATTAAATCTCTCAATTTACTTCCAAATATCATGATTAAAAATAAAATTGCAAAAGAAGGCTATTATGAAGCAATTTTAGTTCGTAATGGTATTGTAACAGAAGGGTGTCATTCTAATTTCTTTATCGTAAAAAATGGAACCCTTATTACACACCCTGTGAATCAATTTATTTTGTATGGAATTACACGTCATCACGTTATTTCCTTAGCGAAGCAACTGAATATCCCTGTAGAAGAACGCCAATTTTCCCTTCAAGAAGTATATGAAGCGGAGGAGTGTTTTTTTACAGCTACACCTATTGAAATTGTACCGGTAACGCAAATTGGAGAAGATTGGTATCAAACGGAAGAACAACGAGTTATAAGAAAGTTGCAGGCAGCGTATAAAGAAAGTGTTTATACTGCTAACATACAATAAAAATGGTTTTTATTAGGTGTTAAAAGTAAATAAATGCTTAAAAAGCTGGAACATGTCCAGCTTTTTTTGTTATATGATATAATCAGACAAGTAGGGATTTTGAAAACGTTATAAAAGGGGATTTGGAGTTATATGGATTATCAAACATTCAAAGATATTATTCATGGGCGCCGTAGCGTTCGTAAATTTACAGAGCAAGATGTTTCTGTGGAAGATATTGAAGAAATCATCGATTGTGCGAGATACGCACCGAGTGATACAAATTCACAAACGTGGGAATTTGTCGTTATTATGAATCGTGACAAAATTAAATACATTGAAGAAATGACATGGAACGCGTTACATAAGCGAGCGGAAGAAGCGGCACAAAAAGGAGAGGAAAAGGCAGGGAAGTTATTGACACGTTCCTTTGGACCATACGCAACCGCTTTTTCAGATGCGCCTGTTTTAATTATTTGTTTAGCAACACCATATCAGTCTAAGTTTCGTGAAAAGATTTTTGATCCGATCGATTTTGTTCCAGAGTCTGTGTGGGAAGAAGAAGGTATCAAAAGTAGTTGTTTAGCCTCGCAAAACTTAATGCTTGCGGCTCATGCTCGTGGTCTAGGTACATGTCCGATGACAGGACCGGTGTTATTAGCGCAGAGCGAGCTAAGAGACTACTTACAAATTGAGTCTGATAAACAAATTAATATGGTTATTGCATTAGGTCACCCGAAAGAACAGCCGAAAAAGCTAGCTCGAAAAGAAGTAGTGGAAATTACAAAGTTTATCAGATAAAGTGAACTTTTTATGGTAGAGATAAATGTTGAAGTAATCTTAGTTGTAAGAGCTAAGATTATTTTTCATGTAGAAATGAATGAAATACATAATCAATAGGTTAAGATGAATGCTAAGAAAGCTTTGCTAAAAATTTCTTGAAGAAATAATGATGATAATAAGAGGATAAGTGTGGTACAGTTAGTAGTGTAATGTGAATGCTGTGTTCATGAAAGTGTTACGAATAGGTGTATATATCAAAAAAATATTTTTGTATAATAAATTAAACATTAAGATACAGGGGGAATGGATTTTGAAAAAATTCATAATCACTGGATTATCTGTTATGTTGTTAGTGGGTTGCGGAGTAACAAAAGAAAAGAAAGTGACGGAAGAAACGCAACAAGAACAAACTGTTAATGCGCAGCAAGAAAGCAAATATTCATTCCCAGAAGGAGTAACTTCAGTTGGTGAAGGAAAAGTAACAGTTGTTACACCAGATGGTACATCAGAAAATGGGAATGTGCCTGTAGTATTTATCAAAAAAGATACGATTATTCAACAAGTGGAAATTGAACTTTCAAATTTCCAAGGGGATAAAGAAACATTTGTATACGTTGATAAGCAATTTGAAGAAACGCATCAAGTAAGGAAACTAACACAAACGACAATCGCATTAAAAGAAGAGACACTACAACCAGGTGTTCATACCGTAACAGCAATCCAGTATGAAAATAATGATCCAAATGGAAAAGTAATCAACTTTGCCCAAGCAAAGTTTGAAAATAAACCAGCACAGTAAGAAGAAATCTGCTCTAGGAGCAGGTTTCTTTTGTTTTTATCCCGCTACTTAGGGATAGTAAGCCCCTTACCTCAAGATTCAGAGAAAGCGAAGAAGATAGGTGAGGGATAACTGCCCCTAAGAGCCCGATTGGTTCAATTAACCATCAGTGGGGGATGAAGAACTCCCCCACTGATGGAAGTTTCACTTCATAGGGATTTTTGTTACACATGTCGAATATGTAATAAGTCGTCGTTATAACACGTTTTCTATTGTTTACTGTGAAACGAAAGGGAGAGAAAAGATGAAACGAGCACTTATTAATATTGATTATACATATGATTTCGTAGCAGAAGATGGGGCGCTAACATGTGGAAAACCAGCGCAAGTTATAGAAGAGTATATTGTAGAAATAACGAAGCAGCATATTGAAACTGGAGATTATGTTGTATTTGCCGTTGATAAACATGTAGAAAATGATTCTTATCATCCAGAGACTAGATTATTTCCACCGCATAATATAGCAGAAACAAAAGGAAGAGGTTTATACGGTGAATTGCAAAATGTATACGAAAAATACAAAAATAATGAAAATGTATACTACATGGATAAAACACGGTACAGCGCTTTTGCTGGAACGGACTTAGAAATCAAACTGCGAGAAAGAGGGATACAAGAAGTGCATCTTGTTGGTGTTTGTACGGATATTTGCGTGTTACATACAGCAGTAGATGCTTATAACAAAGGATTTCGTATCGTAGTATACGAAAAAGCAGTTGCCTCATTTAATGAACAAGGGCACGAGTTTGCATTACAGCATTTTAAGTCTTGTTTAAATGCTGAAGTAAAGTAAGAGGAAAAAACCGCCAGAAAAATAAGGATTCTGGCGGTTTTGCTATTTTCTTGCAACTATACAAATCGATCCCCTATATTCATGAAATACTACATTGTTATATCCAGTTTCTTTTAGTAATTTTTCTATATCTTCTTTTGTTTTAAATTGTGTCATATGATAATTTATTTTATAAAGTTCAGCCACAATGATAAAATGGCCATTTGGTTTTAACACCCGAAATATTTCTTTCACATCGTTTTCTAAGTTTGGCCAAAAGTAATGGGTTTGAAATGCAGTAATCATATCAAAAAAGTGATTTGAAAAAGGAATAGAAGATACGCTTGCTTTTTTTATAAGAACTTTTCCTGAATTCACATCTGTTTTATTCGTTTTCATAGAGTCTTCTACTGCTTTCTCGGAATAATCTATGCCGTATACTTTTCCATACGGGTTCATTTTAGAGAGAGTATGTACTGTTTTTCCTCCACCGCAGCCTATATCGAGTATTATCGCTCTCTCATTGATTTTAATTTTGCTTAAAGCCCATTTTGTCATATTCGCATGAGCCACATTCATGATACATAACATAGATGATCCGACAAAACCTTGTGGATTTTTAGCTTGTTCAATTAATTTGTTCAATACATTCAAATTCCTCTCACCTTTCTTCTCTTATTTTAATGTTGAAAAATTTTTGGTGGTATACATTCCCTGTTGTATTTTTCTCTATACTTCTTTGAGTTCCTTTATTATGGAAGTTTTTCTTTATTTGTAGTATTTGAAATTTTCTTGATGTTATAATAAGAAATGGTGATGAACATGAATGAAAATGAAAAGCAAATGCATCGATTACAAGCGTTAAAAGAAATTGCCGAGTTATTAAATGAAGCGACTGATTTGCAGGAAATGTTAGAAAAGGTACTACATACGCTATTGCAAGTTATGGATTTACAAACAGGATGGATTTTTTTTATTGATGAAAAAGGAACGCATCGAATGCTTGTTGATACAAATTTGCCGCCAGCACTCACATGGGAAGAAAAGAAACCAATGTGTGAAAGAGATTGTTGGTGTATTGATCGATTTGTTGCTGGACGTTTGCAAAAAGCAACAAATATTATTGAATGTAAGCGAATAGAAGATGCGATTAAATATAAATGGGGAGAAACAGAGAGTATTACTCATCATGCGACGATTCCGCTTCAAGCAGGAGAAGAAAAGTTTGGATTATTAAATGTTGCTTCTCCTCATAAAAGGCACTTTACAGAAGAAGAATTAGCTTTATTAGAAGCCATTGCTTTTCAAATCGGAACAACAATTCAACGTATTAGACTGGTTGAGAAAGAACGAAAATACGTAGTCATTGCAGAAAGAAATCGATTAGCGCGTGATTTACATGATTCTGTCAAACAACTTCTCTTTTCAATTATGTTAACAGCTAGAGGAACGATTGATATGACGAAAAATAAAGAACTACAAGAGATGTTGATGTATATAGGAGAGTTATCACAAGAGGCACTGCAAGAGATGACATTATTAATTTGGCAATTACGGCCTGAGGGTTTAGAAAAGGGCCTTGCTGAAGCGATTCAGAATTATGGGAATTTACTTGGTATCCATGTAACCATGCGAATTGATGGAGTTATTTCGATCAGCGATGAAATGGAAGAAATGCTATGGCGTATTAGCCAAGAGGCGCTCCATAATTGTAAAAAACACGCATCTTGCGAAAAAGTATTTGTACACTTAAAAATAGAAAACAATATGTTAAAGTTTCAGATTGAGGATGACGGAGTAGGATTTATTAAAGAAAAAGTAAGAAATTCTGCGCTTGGTTTGAAAAATATGCAGGAGCGTATTGAGTTAATGAAAGGAAAGTTTCATATTCAAACTAAACCTGGAGAAGGAACGAAACTGGGGATTCAATTACCCGTTTGAAGGGGGAAATTCATTGAAAATAAAACTATTGCTTGTAGAGGACCATCATATTGTACGAAGAGGTCTTGTTTTCTTTTTAAAAACAAAAGAAGAATTTGATATTATTGGTGAAGTGGGAGATGGAGAAGAAGCGTTGCAATTTATTCAAAAAGAACGACCTGATGTCGTATTAATGGATGTGTCGATGCCGAAAATGGACGGAATCGAAGTAACGAAGCGTATGAAACAATATGATCCATCTATTAAAATACTTATGTTAAGCAGTTTTTCAGAACAAGATTATGTTCTTCCGGCACTCGAAGCAGGTGCAGATGGATATCAATTAAAAGAAGTACAGCCAGATCAACTTGTAGCTTCCATTATTGCAGTTTATCAAGGAAATGCTAATTTCCATCCGAAAGTAACCCCTGCGTTATTAGGACGCCCAGCAACAGTTGGGATAAAGCAAGATAGTTTATCTATGCTAACGAAGCGGGAAAAAGAAGTGCTGCGAGAAATCGCCAAAGGGAGAAGTAATAAAGAAATTGCAGCAGAGCTACATATTACAGAACAAACCGTAAAAACGCATGTTTCAAATGTTCTTGCTAAATTAAATGTAGATGATCGAACGCAAGCGGCCCTGTATGCGGTAAAGCACGGTGTTGTATAGGAAGGATTAATTAAAATAAAACAAGAACTCATACTTTCGTATGAGTTCTTGTTTTATTTTTTCATACTATTTTCTCAATCGTTTTCCGTCTTTTTTACGGTTTATAAGAGGCAATTTTCTGATAATATAAATATAGAAATTCAAACAAGGGAGAGAAATAATCATGAAACTAGTTGTAATTAACGGTACACCACGTAAATCTGGTAAAACTCGCGTCATTGCAAAGTATATTACGGAGGCTTATAAAGGAGAATTATATGATCTAGCTATTGAAGCACTCCCATTATATAACGGAGAAAATTCTCAATATGAATTACAAGCAGTAGCAAAATTAAAGAAACTTGTAAAAGAAGCAGATGGTGTTGTACTATGCACACCTGAGTATCATAATGCGATGAGTGGTGCATTGAAAAATGCATTTGATTTTCTTGGAAGCAGCGAGTTTATGCATAAGCCGGTTGGACTTCTTGCAGTTGCAGGCGGCGGTAAAGGAGGTATAAATGCATTAAATAGTATGCGTATTGTTGCAAGAGGGGTATATGCAAATGTCATTCCGAAACAAGTTGTCATTGATAGTCTTCACGTACAGAATGAAGAAATGGGTGAAGATGCGAAACCACTGATTGCAGATTTATTAAAAGAATTGAGAGGATACATGAGCATCTTTCCAGAACTGAAAAAACAGTTAGGAGCTGATTAATATGTCATCTCTTTACCGCGATTCTCGGTTGTACTATATTCTTGGAGCCAATTGCTTATCTGCGATTGGCTCCGGCATTACGATGATTACGATTTCGTGGCTACTTGTAACGTCACCAGGTGGAAATACCATGTTTGGCTATATTTCGATTATATCCACACTTGTTATGTTTTTGTGTACACCGTTTATTGGACATTGTATTGATCGTTTTTCTCGTAAAACGCTACTCTTAGTGAATGAAGCCATTGGAGCAATTGCTATCGGTATTATGGTATGTTGGGGATTTACCGGCCATTCTTATGAAACAATACATTATATTGTACTGTATATAACAGGTTCATTTTATTATTTAGTATTTTATCCGAACATTTTCGCCTTTAATCAAGAAGTGTTTGCACCGGAGCATTATAAATCATTAAGTGGGACGATGGAAATACAGGGCCAATTGACACAAGTTATCGCTGGTGCGGTTGCCAGTTTTATGATTACAATTGTTGCTGTGAAATGGATTTTATTAATCAATATGTTAGCGTATGTAGGCGCATTTGTATTATTATCATTTATTCCTTATACAAGACAGAGAACAGAAAGCGGAAAACAACCATTCACAAAACAAATTTTTGAAGGCGTTCATTTTATGAAGAAAAGAAAGAAATTATTTTGGTTTCTATTTGCGACATATATGCCGTTTATCGGTGTCATGATGACAAACTATTTAATGCCTGTGTACATTTCGGATGTATTAAAGGAAAGTGGATCTGTATACGGTACGGAAGGAATGATGTACGGTATCGGTGCAATGCTTGCAGGAATTGGCATTCCGATTCTTATGAAATATGTAAAAACGGAAGTGTCAATTGTATTAACAATGTTTATATATACAATTTCAATTACCGCAATGATTATAAAACCATCAGTCTTTTTACTATATGGCCTTGCTATTTTTATGGCGATTGGAAATGCCGGCACACGTGTTGCACGTAATGTGCTCATGATGGAACAAATTCCAAACGAAGTAATTGGCCGTGTGGACAGTCTATTTCGATTTGTTGGTACAGGTGTACGCGTCATTCTTCTTCTTGTCTTTACGACATTTGTGTCTCAAATTGGTGTTATGGTTCCGTTTTATGCACTGAGCATATTATTAATTGGCGCAGCGTGGATGGGATTTTTGTATGTGAAAATGCAGCGACAAGAACGAATTCATATTACCAATAAAACGGTTGTATAGTAGCAAATCTAATACACATCATATAGATGTAACATTCTAAAAAAAGGTGTGAAATGATATGGGAAAAACAAAAGCATTGGGTTCTGCTAAGCATAAAGGAAATCAAACGCAGGATCATACTTCTTCAAAGAAAGCACGCAATGCCCAAAATGCAGGGCAGCGTCAAGGTTAGAAACATAGCGAGGATTTAAAGACATATAAATATTAACAGTAAAGATAGTAAGGATTGATTATCCCTACTATCTTTTTTTATTGAATTATAAGGAGAATAACAAATGGATCAAGAATAAGATTATCGCTATTTTTGACCAAGGAGACAGGTGTTGTGAAGACCTATATAAAATGCCCTTTTACTTGGAAAGTTGGTGAAAAAATAAAAAGATATATTATTTCCTTCTTCAACTAACTGGCAGGATAATTGAAATGTTAAATACTTTCCTAAAACTAGATTTAATGCCTTTTTATATTATCATTTCGTCAACGCCTTACTTTACCATTACTTGAACAAAATAATTAAAGGATATAACACACAGAAGGTCGCTCATTGCTCCGCATGCCGGATAACCTGTTCAATGAAAGGGAACTATTAAAAGGGTACTATTACACAGAACAAGCTCAAGAAATGGATAAGGAGTGAGTGAGCGATGGATAACATGATGGCGGAGGGCGGCTCTGGCTCGCCCACCAGAACGGCTCAAAAAACAGTTGGCCAGTATTTGTTCGATTGCTTGAAGATGGAGGGCATTACTGAAATTTTTGGCGTCGCAGGGGACTATAATTTTACACTGCTTGATGCTCTGGAGCGGTATAACGGCATCCGGTTTATAAATGGAAGGAACGAGCTAAACTCGGGTTATGCTGCGGATGGCTACGCAAGAATCAAAGGCATGTCCGCTCTTATTACGACCTTCGGGGTCGGGGAGCTCAGCGCCTGCAATGCGATAGCGGGAGCCAACAGCGAGCATGTGCCAATAATTCACATTGTGGGTGCGCCTCCTGAGAAGGATCAAAAGGAGCACAAGTTGATGCACCACACCCTAATGGATGGGAATTTTGATGTCTTCCGCAAGGTGTATGAGCAGATTACGGTTTATACCGCGGTGCTTACGCCGGAAAACGCCAAGATTGAAATTCCGGCTGCGATTCGCATTGCTAAGGAAAAGAAAAAGCCGGTATACCTGGTTGTGGCTGATGATTTAGTGACCAAGCCGATCGCTGCCCGGGAAGCGCCGGTGCCGCCGTGTTCAATGTCCAACCTAAAAACCCTTCAGGCTGCGGCGAATCACGTCCGTCGGCTGCTAGAGCGTGCTCACAAGCCGGTTATCCTGGTGGATGTCAAAACAATGCGCTTTGACCTTCAGACAGCAGTTCGGCGGCTGGTCGACGCTATGAACGTGCCTGTTGTGACGATGATGTTTGGGAAGGGGGCATTCGACGAAACCCATCCAAATTATATCGGAATGTACCTAGGCTCTTTCGGAAGTTCTGAAGTTCAAAATACGGTGGAAAATGCAGACTGTATCATTGCGGTCGGCATGTTATGGGCGGACACTAACACCGCGAATTTTACCGCAAAGCTGAACCCCCTGATAACTGTCAATATTCAACCGGACATGGTCAAGGTCGCTGAGACGGAATATTCGAATGTTCTTGCAGCAGACATGCTGCTTGCAGTGCAGAAGGTGGGTTACAAAGGTCAAGGTTTGGCGGGAAATTTGTTATTCCCTTACGATCAAGTCACAGCTAATGCCGAAGAGCCTCTAATGGCGGCCGGCTATTATCCCCTTTTTCAGCGCATGCTGAAAGAAGGCGATATTGTGATCGCCGAGACAGGGACGTTCTACAATGGAATGGCTGAGGTGAGACTGCCGAGCAATGTAACATATATTGGGCAAGGAGGCTGGGGATCCATAGGTTATGCAACCCCCTCGGCGTTCGGTGCCATTATCGCCGCGCCGGAACGCCGGGTGTTGCTGTTTACAGGTGACGGTTCCTTGCAACTAACAGCCCAGGAGATCAGTTCCATGCTCTATTACGGCTGCAAGCCCATAATCTTCGTCTTGAACAACGATGGTTATACGATCGAGAAATATTTGAATGTCAAAACAGAGGATCAAAAGTACAACCAAATCCCTCGATGGTCTTACACCAAGCTGGCCGAAGTCTTTGGAGGCAACGCGTTTACCGTTACGGTCCAGACCTATGGAGAGCTTGATCAAGCTATAACCCAAGCTGAAAAGGAACGTGCCGAAAGACTCTGTATCATTGAAATGATCGCCGGGAATCCGATGGACGCACCCGAATATATGCGACAGATGCGCAGTTATATGGAGAGGCAGGAGAGGCAGCGCAGCCAGAAATAGGCTCGAATAACACGGGTGTTCCTGAAAGATGGATCTGATCTTTAAGGGGGACCCTTGAAAAATGGTTATGGAGAAAAATTAGCATTTTTAAGCCGCTCCCTTCTATTAGCTACCTAAACTTTGCTAAGTAATTCTTTCTGTTACTCCCAGATGGACAAAAAATACCATCATTTTGATGGTGTTTTTTAACTCATGTGAACATTATGGATTACCTGAAAAAATGGCGTTCCATGTGGGTAAGAGTTAATAAGAAGAACTTGGAAGTTTGCTTGTGAATTATTACACTTAAACTAACGGGTGCGATTCTTCAACAAGAAATACAGTTTATATATAAGAAAGCCTGTATCTATGATTACTTAGTAATCATAGATACAGGCTTTTAAATTCAATCTTTACAAGTCTTTATATATATTTAATATGATACCTCGCTATTTTTTGAAATCAAGTGTTTAGTACAGGATAAAGTACTTCTTCATAATCCTTTTCTTTTATATAATAAAAAAGAAAGGGAGAGAACTGCTATATGAATAAATGGTTATTATTATTGTTATTGCCGCCATTATATGTTGTTTATATAACATATCGCATTAAGAAAATTGCCAATGAAAAAGTAAGTCATACAGCACCGTACGTTTTAGTTTTAGGTGCAAAATTATTTGGAGATAAACCATCATTATCACTACAATATCGATTAGATGCAGCGCTAGGTTATTTACAGATGCATCCAAAAGTAAAAGTAGTTGTATCTGGTGGGCAAGGAGACGACGAGGATATTCCAGAAGCACTTAGTATGTGTCGTTATTTAATGGAAAACGGTATTGAAAAAGAACGGATTTTACTCGAAGATCGTTCTACAAGTACATATGAAAATATAAAGTTTTCTATTGATTTATATGATGTGAAGCATGCGGTTGTAGTAAGCAACACTTATCATTTATACCGAACAAAAATTATTGCAAATCGTTTAGGGATGAGGATGGAATCGCTTGCTGCACCAACGCCAAAGCGTTCAAAGAAAAAGGCATATATACGTGAATATGCTGCTATTATGAAAACAATTTTAGTGGATCATTAGAGCTCAAAATAGAGCTCTTTTTTATTTTAAAAACACAAATCATTTGAAAATAGCTCGAATTTCCGTGAGAATGGAAGAGAGAATGAAAAAGGAGTTGTGTATGTGATTCAATTTGAACGTGTTTCAAAAACATTTGATGATGGAACGAAAGCAGTAGACTCTCTACAGTTAGAGATTCGTAAAGGAGAATTTTTTGTTCTGATTGGCCCGAGTGGATGCGGGAAAACAACGACAATGAAAATGATTAATCGATTAATCGAAACAACAGAAGGCGCCATTTTTATTGATGGAAAGAACATTCGGGATTATAACATTCATGAATTACGATGGAACATTGGATATGTATTGCAACAAATTGCATTATTTCCGCATATGACAATTTCAGAAAATATTGCGGTTGTACCAGAAATGCGCAAATGGAGTAAATCGAAAATTCAAAAGCGTGTTGATGAATTATTAGAAATGGTTGGTTTAGATCCTAATATATATAGGGGACGTATGCCAGATGAATTATCCGGCGGTCAAAAGCAGCGTGTTGGTGTTGTGCGGGCACTTGCTGCTAATCCGAAAATTGTTTTAATGGATGAGCCATTTAGTGCACTTGACCCTTTAAGTCGTGAGCAGCTGCAACGTGATTTAGTAGCCTTGCAAAGAAAGATTCAAAAAACAATTGTCTTCGTAACACATGATATGCAAGAAGCGTTATCGCTTGGTGATCGCATTTGTATAATGAAAGATGGAAGAGTTGTCCAACTTGATACGCCAGAAGTGATTTTACAAAATCCCGCAAATGCATTTGTAGAAGAATTTATTGGGAAGCCGCGATTATCAACTTGGTATGATAATAGAAAAGTAGAGGATATAGTATCTATATTAGCGCAAGAAGGGGAACGGGTTGATGGTATCCCACTTTCGACTGAAGTTGCCCTGCAAGATGCTTTACTTCGTTTAGAACATGAAAAAGAAATACCAATCGAACAAAACGGTACATATATTGGTACATTAACAAGTCAACATATCGTTCAATACATAACACATCAAATGAAAGAAAGGGGATAGAAAGTGTCAGCATTATTACAAACGATGCAAGAGCGTAAACAAGAACTGTTAAGTGCTCTTTTGGAACATTTGCAAATTTCGTTGATTGCTTTATTTTTCGCAGTTCTTATCGCGGTTCCGCTTGGAATTTTGTTAACAAGACGAGAACGCATTGCCGAATGGGTTATTGGTACTTCTGCTGTGATGCAAACCATTCCTTCCTTAGCGCTTCTTGGGTTATTAATTCCATTAGTTGGTATCGGAAAGGTTCCAGCTATAATCGCTCTTGTTATTTATGCGCTGCTTCCTATATTAAGAAATACATATACAGGTATTCGCAAACTAGATCCATCTCTAATTGAGGCAGCAAGAGCGATGGGGATGAACGGTTGGAGACGATTATGGAAAGTAGAAATACCACTTGCCTGGCCCTTTATTATGGCGGGAATTCGGACAGCAATGGTACTAATTGTTGGTACGGCGACATTAGCTGCTTTAATTGGAGGCGGAGGATTAGGAAAGTTTATCTTACTTGGAATTGATCGAAATGATTACGCTCTTATTTTGTTAGGTGCTATTCCAGCTGCACTATTAGCATTGTTCTTTGATGGAGTACTACGCATAATCGAGCATGTAAGATTTTCACCAAGGCGAACAGTGATTACAATAGTTGCTGTAGCCGTAATCACAATTGCACCTTTTCTTTGGAGTACACAGAAGAAAGATATCACAATTGCTGGTAAGATTGGCTCAGAACCGGAAATTTTAATTCAGATGTATAAACAATTAATTGAGCAGGATACCGATTTAAAAGTAGAAACAAGACCAGGTTTTGGAAAAACATCTTTTGTATTCGAAGCATTAAAATCCGGAGAAATTGATATTTATCCGGAATTTACAGGAACAGCATTATCAACTTTCGTAAAAGAAGAACCAAAAAGTACAGATCGTCAAGAAGTATATGAGCAGGCGCGAAATGGCCTGGAGCAGAAATATAATATGAAGCTGTTAAAACCAATGAAATATAACAATACATACGCATTAGCGGTACCAAAACAAATAGCGGAGCAGTATAACATAAAGACTATTTCTGATTTGAAAAACGTCTCTTCTCAAATGAAAGCTGGATTTACACTTGAATTTGCAGATAGAGAAGACGGATATAAAGGAATACAAAAGCTATATAATATACAGTTTCCGAATTTAAAAACAATGGAACCGAAGCTACGTTATAGTGCGGTTCAATCTGGTGATGTAAATGTCATTGATGCTTATTCAACAGACAGTGAATTACAGCAATATGGTCTACAAGTACTAGAAGATGATAAAGGGTTATTTCCGCCCTATCAAGGAGCACCATTATTACGCGAAGAAACGTTAAAGAAATATCCAGAGATTGAAAAATCACTAAACAAACTTGCTGGGAAAATTACTGATGAAGAAATGCGTAAAATGAATTATGAAGTGAATGTAGAAGGGAAAGCAGCAGAGAACGTAGCACATGAATTTTTACAAAAAGAAGGCCTGTTGAAATAGACATAATTTACAAATATAACCTTAAAAAAGTCGTTTATACAAAAATAAACGACTTTTTTTGTGCATACTTATACTTTTTTTCGAAAAAGTATTCCATTTTTGCTCGTTTTCTTTTAGAATAAGTAATGTTTTTCTGAAAGAATATAAAATGAAACGGTTCGTCATTTTCAGGGTACGTATTTGATATATAAATGACTCATAATATGAATGCCTGGTAGAGCAGAATGAACGCATCAAGAAATTGCAGACGGGGTGATACCAATAGAAAAGAAATTAGGATTTTTTCCATTAATCGCACTTGTAATAGGAACAATGGTTGGAGGAGGGGTATTTAGTTTACCGCACGATTTAGCAGTAGGAGCAAACAGCGGTGCTACCTTAATTGGTTGGTGTATTACAGCACTAGGAATGATTCCACTTGCCCTCGTATATCAATCTTTGGCATATCGAAAGCCCGAACTTGAGGGCGGTATTTATAGTTATGCACGCGCTGGCTTTGGAGAGTATATCGGATTTAACAGTGCATGGGGATATTGGATCGCTGGAATATTAGGTAACGTTGCAACAATTATGTTGTTATTTAACTCATTAGCATATTTTTTCCCAATTTTTAAAGGCGGCAATAATGTCCCGGCAATCATCGGTGCATCACTCGTATTGTGGACGCTTCATTTTCTTATTTTACTTGGAATTCGTGAAGCCTCTATTATGAATTTTATTGCGACAATTGGTAAGCTTGTTCCAATTGTATTGTTTATTGTAATTATGATTACGGCGTTTAGTTGGGATACATTTACGCATGACTTTTGGGGGAAAGGTACAGTCTCATTATCTTCTGTACTTGGACAAGTGAAGAACACGATGCTCGTTACGCTTTGGGTATTTGTTGGCGTAGAGGGGGCAGTTGTTTTATCTGGACGAGCAAAACGTAGCCGTGATGTTGGTAAAGCAACTGTATTTGGTTTACTGCTAGTAATGGGTATTTATATTTTAATTTCTGTTTTATCGCTAGGGGCGATGCCGCGAGAAGAATTAGCAGCACTTGAAACGCCGTCAATGGGACATGTACTAGAACATGTCGTTGGTTCATGGGGAGCGTTTGTTATTAACATAGGATTAATTGCTTCTCTTATTGGTACTTTAATTGGTTGGTTTTTACTCGTTTCGGAAATTTCTCATGTGGCTGGAAAAGACGGTGTGTTTCCAAAGGTATTTACAAAAACGAATAAAAATCATACACCGCATATGGCATTATGGATTTCAAACTGTGTTGCTCAAGCAATATTTATTATTGTGTTATTTTCAGCATCCACATATCAGATTATGTATTTTATCGCATCGACATCGATTTTACTTCCATATGTATTTTCAGCACTGTATCAATTGAAATTAGTGATTACAAAAGCATATGAAGGAAACAGATTGAAAGATGGGATACTTGCTTCTATGGCAGCAGTATATGGTTTCTGGCTCGTGTATGCAGCTGGATTGAAAAACCTATTACTTGTTTCTTTAGTATATGGTATTGGACTTATTGTGTATGTCGCTGCAAGAAAAGAACAAGGAAATCGCTGCTTTACCCGTGCCGAACAATATGTGATGATTGTCATTTTACTTGCAGCGTGTGCGTCTATTTATATGTTAGCTACTGGAAAGATTGGAATGTAAACATATCAATCCAAAAAAGGATTTATGCTAAAGTGTGAGCATAAATCCTTTTTTATTGGTAAATATGGTTTATTTAATAGCAACTTGTTTCGTTTACGTGGATTCTTATGTATCATTTTTATAGAAATAGCAGGGATTTTTAGTAATTGGCAGAATAGTTAGTTTATAAGGTGTGTAGGAGGGGATTGTTATGGAAGAGACGGAAAAATTTGTGCGAATTGTAGAGTTAGCAAAAGATGTTCGAAAATTATTAGTGCAAGAATCGTTCTTTAATCAACATCCCGAACTACGCGGAGCGGTAGAGAATTTAGCGTGTTCTGTAGAAGTTTTAGCCAATATGCATATACACAGAGATGAGAATGCAGAAGACACATTACGTTATGTACTAGCAAAAATGAGGATTGCTCATAATGCAATTTTTCAAGAAAAACAAGGTTTTCATTTAACCTGACGATAAGCGTCAGGTTTTTTGTTTCTAGTTTGCTTTTATTGTTCATACAATGATAAAAGCATCGAAAAAAGAAGGTGAGCGAGATGAAACTAGAGAAAGCTCTTCATCCAAGCTTTGTAAAAAGATTGCAGCATATGCGTTTTGTTGGAAAATTTGTAGAAGAGCAAAAGGATAAGAAAGGCTCGTTTTTTGTCGTTTGTCTTTCACCAATTCCAAATATAATTGAAGCTGCTTTTGGAGAACGTTCTTATATATTTGAGGGTTTATATAAAAATAAACAAAATGAAAAGTTTTTTGCAAGTATAAAAGGAGGAAAAAGAGAAAAACAATTGTTGTTATTTCGTCTTTCTTATACAGGAGGCGCTTTATATGTGGAATTAATACGTGCTGAAGAACGGGAAATAGCAAATTCCTATAAAATGATTCCTTCTCCTAAATTATCAGCTCCAAAGGCGAGAGAAGCATTTGAAAGAAAACTTGGAAAAGGATATGTTTCATTTTTGATACCAAAATTTTCGCATGATTTTGGTACGCCAGAGTTGTTATGGTATGAAGGGCGGATATATGGGAATATATTTTTGAAGCCTTCGATTAGTGCCATTACGTATCGGGAGCAGAGGGGGGATGTTCGTTACCTTGATGTAGACGATTGGGTGCAATATGCCGAGATGAATGTCGAGAATAGCTTGTTTTTTGTTCGTACAGAAGTGTATGAACAGCTAGAAAAGCAAGTAAAAGAGAGTGGAAAACAAATTGAAATTATCGATACAGGTAAACAAGAGAAAGGAAACGAATGGAATGAACGTGAACATTCTTTTTTACAATATGTAAAGCAAATTATCGCAGAAAAAGAATTATATATTGATGAGAGCGATATTTACAATTTTCATGTTTGTGTAAAGACAAATCTATTAACAATAGTAGGTGGTATGCCTGGTATTGGAAAATCACAATTTGTGCAAACCTATGCGGAAGCACTCGGATTAACGTTTGGGAAAAATTTTATTTGGATTCCGGTGTCACCATCCTATCAAGAACCTCATGATGTACTAGGCTATCTACATTCAAATGGAACGTACATGGAAAGTGAAACAAAACTTGTACGAACACTTTTGGAAGCAGCTGAAAACCAAAATCAATTATATATGATTGTATTTGATGAAATGAATATGTCGTATATTGAGCATTGGTTTACTCCTTTTTTATCTCTCCTGCAGTTAGATCGGAAAAATCGTATTTTATCTTTGTATGCAGCTTGTAATGCAAAAGAACAGGATATACCATCACAAATTGAAATTGGTGATAATATCATTTTTATTGGTACAGTTAATTTTGATGAAACAACAAAGGAGCTATCTGACCGCTTATTAGATCGTGTAAATGTTGTATTACTTCAAAAAATTCCATTTTGTGAGATGAGCATGGTGGAGGAAAAAATGCTACATCTTCCGTTTGCATTTTCTGTTTCTGCATTAGAATTTCGAATGAACTGGGTTTATCGCAAGACAATGCTTGATGTATTTACAGATGAAGAATTAGAGTTATTAGATAAAATGCATCAACTGTTATTTCATCATGATACTTCAAAAGGAATTTCTTTTCGCGTTGCTTCAGCAATTGCATCTTATTTGAATAATATTCCATGTGATGAAGGCCGATCTTTGTTAATAAGCCGTGAAGAAGCATTTGACCTTCAAATAAAACAACGTATTTTAACGAAGTTACGTGGTACAGAAGCGACAATTGGTGCATTGCTTCGTGAAGATGGAAAAAAAGAGATGTCTCTTGTACAATTGCTGCAATCAGCACTTGCAAATCGTGTATCAACTTTTGAACATTCTCTAATGTATATGAAGCAGAAACGGCGGGAATTGGAGCTGTACGGATATGTTAAATGAAAGTGCGTGTGAAACAGAAATTATAGAGACAGGGGAGAGGCTTCCTTTTGTGCTGAAAATAATAGTAGGGGCAGAAGAGAAGGGTGAGCATATTGTATTGAATAAACTTTGTATTTCACCACTTACAATTTCTTCGTGTGTGTACAAAATTCAAGAATTAAAACCGCTCCGGCTACATATACAATCACAAAAGTCAATAAAGATTACGTTTATTTGGAATAAAGTATATGAAGGGCAAAAGCAACATATGGAATGGAAATATGAACTTAATGAACGACAACGCACTGTTTTACTGTATGAGCATGGTAAAACAGACTATTTATATCCATGGCGCTGTGGTGTATATCATTTTGAAGTGCAGGTTGGAGAAGAATTGTTTTACGGAGCTTTTCAAATTGTTCCGAAAAACTTTTTTGATGATCAGCTAGAGTTAATTCAGCAATATGTAAAGTCTGTGCTAGGTGGAATTATTTTAGATCGTGGGTATTATAAAAAGACGTTTGTTACGTTTACAGATATTGAAGATTATTCATATATGCGCATGCTCCGTGCACTGCCGCAAAAAATGAAAAAAGTAAAGCAGCTATATTATGAAGTGCAGAAAAAAACAAATTTTGAACAAGAGTATATATGGGAGATGAGAGAGAGGAAACCAACAAGAAAAAGCATCATTACACATGAGAAAAAGCCGTATGCAAAATGGTATAATCGCTGCTTTAGGGAGCAAAAGCATTGTAAAGAAAATGGCTATGTGAAATATAAAACGAATCAATTTTATAATAAGTTATTAGAAATTGATTCATTTTTACGCGAAACCATTCAGAAACTAGAGAGTGCACAACAAACGCGGAGAGAAGAGAAAAAAGCAGTGCATACTATTTTACAAACGATTGAACGAAATGGATCTGTGACCGAACGAGACAAACAAAAATATCGTAACATCCATTTGTTAAAAGACACTGACCTACGCAAAATGGCAATGAAAATCCAAGAATATAAAGTACTCTATACAATTTTGCAAAGTACACTCACATATTTTTCATATCTTCTATATACACCATTTTGGAGAGGGATTCGGGAAGAAGTTACACTTACAACACATTCGCTGCCTCCTCTATATCATCAATTATTACAGCAGCTTGAATTTTCACCGCATCGCAATGAATTAGAACCATCGTTTTTATTTGTTTATAAGCCGACATTTTTAATTTATGAGTACTATGCGTATTTCACTGTTATTGCAATTTTACAAGAGATTGGTTTTGTTGATTACCTGTCAATTGCAGAGCAAATTCAATCTTATTTTTATTTAGACGGTTTACAAGATGGAACAACAATTGTGTTAGACAATAAAGATTTGCAGCTACATGTGGCTTTTAATGATTTAATTGAAACACATCCGCTTATTGCGCTTAGTAAAAATAGTCATTTTTATAATGGAGAAGACACAAAAAAGCCGGATATCCGTATTGATTGTTATAAAAGAGGAGAAACTGCTTATGAATATCAATCATCTATTATTGTTGAAGTGAAATATAGTCCGATGTATAACATTTTTCAACCAGTTGGAAATACGAAAGCAACCGAACAGATGTACAAATATTGGTCAATTAAATATGTAGAAGAGCAGAATGGAAAACGATTATTTCATCGCCGTGCGATTTATGAAGTCATATGTGTATATCCAGGAAGCAATATGCATGCGAAAAAAATTGAAGCAGGTTGTGGTGTATTTTTACAATTGTATCCGTATAAAACGAAAAAGGGAGAAGAGAGGCTAGTAGGGAAAAAAGAACTATTAAATATTTTTCAGCATTGGTTAGCGGAGATAAGAGAATAAAGTGAAACTTTTATTAGTAGGGGACCTTATCTCCACTTATTTTTTGCTTCCTCTGAATATTGAGGTGAGGATGTCATTCCCGGTCTGTAACATGTTTCCTTTTTTGTAAATATTGTCAATTTTTTGTAAATTTTTTATATAAATGTAAAAGTAATACAGGAATGATGATTCATATATGGAAACTATAAAGAAAGAAAGAAATAGTTTTTCTTGCATAGCATGTTTCCTTTTTATATGATATATGGTGAAAGCGCTAACAAAAAAGTAAAGGGTGATGAGAAAGGCGGGGGAGTATGTTCCAACGTGTTCAAACAAAGGAAGAACATTTTTGGTTCGAGCAATTATGGGGAGATTTTTGTGAAGAACGAAATTTAATGTTTGTAGAACGAAATTTAACACCTTCAAGATTTTTATTGGTAGAAGAAAATCATTATATCGGAACTGTTGAATGTATAAATTATACAGTACCTGAGCAATCAAATTCTGAGTTTTTTTACCCGTTTTCTAAAAATAAATATATAAAAGATTTAAAAAACGTGTACGAAATTGGGAAATTAAGTATTGCAAAAACATCTCGCGGTCGTGGACAATTTAAACAACTTGCGACGATTTTATTTATACATGCATTAGAAGTAAAAGCAGAGTGGTATATTGCGGTTGTAACAAAGCGTATGTATATGTACTTACGTTCATTAGGATTTCCAATCGAGCCAATTGATGATTCGTTTGCTGTTAATGATAAACTGCAAGGTGTACCGGTTCGCATTCATGTTATGAAAGGATTAACCCATATGTACTCTTTAAAAGAGTTTCGTGATGTGATTCAAGGAAATGCACATGCACAAGTTTTAATCAAAGAGAACAGTAAAAAAATTATGTTAACAAGATGAAGATTGTCACAAAATTGCATCATTCCATGTGATTATCATCACATCTTCCAATAGCGATGTGTATTACGCTTACATTGTAAAGATTGCTAGAGAGGGGATGGGAATGATGTTTTGTCATCAATGTGAACAAACGCCTACCGGTGGATGTAAAGTGATTGGAGTTTGTGGTAAAGACGAAACAATTGCAAGCTTGCAAGATATTATCGTCTTTGCTTTAAAAGGAATTGCCGCATATCGCACTCATGCAGCGCAACTAGGATACACAGATCCGTTTGTAGATGCAGTAACACATGAAGCGTTATACATGACGTTAACAAATTCAAACTTTAATGAACAAGAACATTTAGATATGGCAATGAAAGTCGGAAAAGCTGCTATTCGCATGATGGAACTACTTGATAAGGCACATACTGAACATTTTGGAGTGCCAGAACCAGTACAAATTACACAAAATCGTGCCTATGGAAAAGCGATTGTTGTTACAGGGCATAATTTATTTGCACTAGAAGAGTTATTAAAGCAAACAGAAGGAAAAGGTATCAATATTTATACACATTCTGAAATGCTGCCAGCACACGGTTATCCGCAGTTGAAAAAATATGCACATTTAAAGGGGAACATCGGAAAGGCTTGGTACGATCAGCGTCGCTTATTCGAAAAATTTTCAGGAGCTATATTAGCAACGACAAATTGTGTGATGCCGATTAAGGGCACATATGCAGATCGCTTCTTTTCCTATGACGTTGCAGGCTTAGAAGGGGTACGTAAAATTGAAAATGATGATTTTACACCGCTTATTGAAACGACATTGAAACTTCCAGATGCACAAATGGAATCAGAAGAACAATTAGTAACAGGATTTCATCATGAGACGGTATTATCGCTCGCACCAGAAATTATTGATGCTGTGAAAGCTGGTAAAATTCAACGTTTCTTTGTAATTGCTGGCTGTGATGCACCGGGGAAAGGTGGAGAATATTATCGTGAATTAGCAACATCATTACCAGCAGATACAGTTATTTTAACGACATCTTGTGGGAAATTTCGCTTTAATGACGTAGATTATGGCGTTGTACCAGAAACGAATATACCGCGTTATATTGATCTAGGACAATGTAATAATTCGATTTCAACAGTGAAAATTGCAGTAGCTTTAGCAGAAGCGTTCCAATGTGAAGTGAATGAGCTACCAGTCAGCATTGTATTGTCTTGGTTTGAGCAAAAGGCTGTAGCGATTTTACTTGGGTTATTTAGCCTTGGTATTCAAGATATTCGTATTGGTCCGAAAGCGCCGGAATTTATGACACCAGGTGTACTGCAAGTGTTGCAAGAGGCATTTCGCTTAAAACTAATTACAACAGCAGAAGAAGATATGAAAGCTATGTTATCATAATAAAAAAGACGATGTTTATAGAGAACATCGTCTTTTTTATTATGATATATTAAAATCCAAAAATACTTAAAAGCATTTTACGACGCTTCGGCTTTTCTTCCTGTTTTGATGCTGCTACTTCTGGCGTAATATAAATTGATTCTTTTTGCTTAAGTGTCATTTCTAATTGCTCAATTTTTGCGTGCATTTCTTCCATTTCATTACGGTGTTGTAACAATTGATAATTCACCACATCATCTGCTTTTTCTTGTAATTTTTCTTCTAGCCGATCTAAGCGCAAGGAAATGTCTTTTAATTGCGTTATAAATTGTTGCATTTCATTGGATGGTGCTGCTTCAGCAGCATGATAGGAAGATGGTTCATGTTCTTGGTTTGGTACAGAGCGTTGAAATTCAAGCATTTGTTGTAAATCTTGTTCGTAAAAAACATAGTGTCCAAATTTATTCTTTTTTAATTCTAATCCGATTTGCTGTGCAAGACGGATGACAGCTTTTGGACTAGTACCTAATTTTTTGGCAATCATCGGCGTTTTATATTCCACAATAATCCCTCCCAAATCTTGTTGTTAGAAGGTTTCGTGATAGTTTGTTCGTTCCCTGCATGCTTGACAAAAGAAGTGAGAAATCGGCAAAGAAAGTGCTTTTTCACAAAAATAAAATTTTAAGAAAGAAAACATCTCGAAAATGAACAAAAGTTGTCTAATTTCAGTTGTTTCTCTTATTTGACGGAGAGTATAAGTTTCGTTATCATAAACGTAAATATCTTTATTATGTATGCATATAATGTATAAAAGGAGATTGCTAGTGTAGAAACTTGTAAGATTGTTAGAGAAGTCCTTTCTTTAGAATAAAACTATTAGGAGGTGGCTTCCTTACTTACAAAGTGAGTAAGGAAACGTATTTGGACATATTTAGTATAAGTATGGTGATTGTTTTAATTGCCTTAACTGCTTTCTTCGTTGCGTCTGAATTTGCAATTGTCAAAGTTAGGAGCTCACGCATCGATTATTTAATTGCAGAAGGAAATAAACGTGCAACTGCTGCGAAAACAGTCATTACAAACTTAGACGAGTATTTATCAGCGTGTCAGTTGGGAATTACAGTGACAGCACTTGGCCTTGGATGGCTAGGAGAACCGACGGTTAAACGTATGCTTGATCCGATTTTTGCAAGATTGGAAGTGCCTCCCTCGTTGGAATCCGTCTTATCTGTTTTTCTAGCTTTGATGTTTATTACTTTTTTTCACGTCGTAGTAGGTGAGTTAGCTCCAAAAACATTGGCAATTCAAAAGGCGGAAGGGATTAGTTTGGCAGTTGCAAGACCGCTTATCTTTTTCTACCGATTGGCGTATCCATTTATTTGGACATTAAATGGTTCAGCACGTATTGTTACGAGAATGTTTGGGCTAAAACCAATGCATAAATATGAGGTAGCACACTCTGAAGAAGAGTTACGTATGCTTGTATCAGAGAGTTATAAAAATGGTGAAATTAATCAATCAGAATATAAATATGTAAATAAGATTTTCGAATTTGATGATCGACTTGCGAAAGAAATTATGGTTCCACGTACAGAAATGGTAATTTTAGAAAAAGAGCAATCTGTTAAGGAAGCAATGAAATTGATGTCAAATGAGAAGTATACAAGATATCCTATCATTGACGGCGATAAAGATCATGTTATTGGTTTTGTGAATTTTAAAGATATTTTTACAGATTTTGTGAAACGTGATGGTACAAATAAAGAAACTGTTGCACAGTATGCTCGTCCGATTATTCAAATTATTGAATCAATTGCTATTCATGATTTGTTTGTGAAAATGCAGCGTGAACGCACACATATGGCAATTTTAGTGGATGAATACGGCGGAACTTCTGGACTTGTAACAGTTGAAGATATATTAGAAGAAATCGTTGGTGATATACAAGATGAATTTGATACGGATGAAAAGCCGGAGATTCAGCGCATTAGCGAAACGAAAACAATTTTAGAAGGAAAAGTGCTTGTTAGTGAAGTCAATGCATTATTAGGGCTTACAATTGACGATGGAGACGTCGATACAATTGGCGGTTGGATTTTAACAGAACATCTTGAAATTAAACAAGGTGATATTGTCGACATTGAAAATTATAAGTTTCGTATTGTTGAATTAGATGGTCATTACATTAAACAAATCGAAGTGACGAAGCAAATTGCGCGGCAGCATGTAGAAGTAACAGAGCAACATGTTTCACTCCAAGAACAAGTAAGTTCATAACCTTGCCTGTATGGTGAGGTTTTTTGTAATTTTATCCCTTCACACCCTTCTTCAAGCGCGTGAAGGGCAGAGCACAGCGGTAAGGAGGGGAGGGGGCTCTCTTGCTGCTCCTTTTTCTGTCTGCTTGTACAGGGGCAAAGATTGGTCATCTATGGATACTTCGGATTGACGGTATAGAGAACGTCTCTTGTTGAACGGAGGAGGTTCTGGCACCTGTTGTCTAGGAGCAAGAGGTACTGGAATCCCACATTTCAAGTGGCGTTAGCCGATAAGTGGGGATAGTTCAATTATGGTAAAGAGAATTGTAAAGTATTTTATCCTGCTATTCATGGGCAGTAAGACCCCCGCCTCAAGATTCAAAGAGAAACGAGAAAGATAGTTGTGGGCGCTGAAAAAACACACTGATGAAAGTTTCGCTTTATAAAAATGCACCCGACTTCTAGTCAGGTGCATTTTTGTTAGTTCATCTCTTGCTTATAAATTTCATCTTCTACATAAATATGCTCTTTCTCAACTGCTGTATCATGCGCGAGTACAAGGCCAATTGGTGTGTTTGTATCTTTATTTTGTACAATTGTAAACGGTACTTGTTTTTCATTTGCTAATTTAATGTATTTAGATAAATGTGGGTAAGCGATGCTACCGTTCACATACAATGTTAACCCTTGAGAAGAACCCATGCTTTCTTTTACTGCTGTATATACGTTTGTTTGCATGACTTGCCCAATCGTTAACGCAATTTCCACACGCTCACGCAATGTGCTTAAAAACATGTTGCGTTCTTCAGGTTTGTTTTGTTTTTGTCCATGAATGCCTTCTTGAAGATAATCTTCCACATTTTTATTTCCCATTTTTTTCACACCTTTCCTATTTCTATTGTACGAAAGAAATGAAAAGGATGCAAAAAAATAATTTCACGTACTGAATTTTTAAATTTTATCAACATGAAATAACAAAATGTGACATTACTCTCTTAACGAAATTTGTTTTTTGTGTTAATATTCAAAATATATAGGGTATTTTTCGTATGGAGATGGAGGGAAGGGAGGTTTTTCCAATCGATAAGGATATTAGTAAAATATTTTGTACGTACTTAAAAAAGAATAGTCAACAATTCGTAGAGAACTGGAAAACCAAAATTATTATTTCAGAAAATGATCCGTTTAAAAAAGAAATTATTGAAAATGGAGAAAATTTACTAACATTAATGATGGAACTCATTATGCAAGAGAAAGAAATTGAACATATTAGACTGTTATGTGAGAAAATCGCCATTGAGCGTGCGGGGGCAGATGCAAATATTGGAGATTTTGTCTATAATGCGAATGTAGGACGGAATGAATTGTTTGAGGCAATGTGTGAATTAGATGTGAGTGCTCGTGAATTGAAACCAATCATGGGGAAAATACATACTTGTTTTGACCGTCTAATCTATTATACAGTTTTGAAATACTCAGAAATTATATCGAAAAATTTGGAAGAAAAGCAACAATTCATTAACGAAACACATAAAGAGAGATTGACAATTTTAGGACAAATGTCAGCAAGTTTCGTTCATGAGTTTCGCAATCCGCTAACTTCTATTATGGGGTTTGTGAAACTGTTACAAACAGATCAACCGCATCTTCCATATTTAGATATTATTTCGCATGAGCTTGACCAACTAAATTTTAGAATTTCTCAATTTTTACTTGTTTCCAAAAAAGAAATTTGGAATGAAGCAGAGCGGTTTTGGCTGAATGATTTATTTCATGATATTATCCAGTTCTTATATCCGAGCTTAGTGAATGCAAATGTTTCTATTGAGAAAAATCTTCCGTATCCAATACCATTTATCGGGTATCGAAGTGAAGTTAGGCAAGTGCTTTTAAATATTTTAATGAACTCCATTGACGCTTTTGAAGGAATGGAAGAAAGTAAGAGAATTGTTATTGGTGTGTGTGAAGATGAAGAACTAATACATATTTTTATTAAAAATAATGGACCGATGATTCCGCCAAAAAATATTGAAACAATATTTGAACCATTTGTAACGACAAAAAAGTTAGGAACTGGAATTGGCTTATTTGTTTGTAAGCAAATTGTGGAAAAACATAAAGGGTCTATTACATGTAAGTCAACAGATGAATGGACAGAATTTCATATTTCTTTTGAAAAATCGATATAAAGTGAAACTTCCATCAGTGGGGGGATTCATCCCCCGCTGATGGAAAGCCCGTTAATGCGGGATAAAAAGAAAAGTCTACACAGCGATAGCAGTGTAGACTTTTTAATTTGTTAAAAATACTGTTTCTAACTTTGGTAATTTATTTGCATAACCAAGTGCAACAATTGTATAAATTTTATTTCCCTCAATTTTTACTTCGGGAATTGTTAATACAACGTTTTTTGTTCCCGCAACTGATACTTCTATATCTGCTACGCCAGGACTTACTTGCAAGAAATCTGTTGCCTGTTTAAATGCAGCCTTTTCGAACAGTTTTTCTCCATCTTTTAAAGCTACATCTACTTCGGGGGTATCAGGAGATAAATGGACGAATCGTATTTTTGCTTGACCGTATGGTAGAGGCGTATTATCAATAAGAGGTAATAGTTGAAGTTTATCAACATTACCAGCTACCGCAAGGGTATATACATGATTTCCCATTACAGGAACGAGAGCTGAAAAGATTGGAGTTTCATCACCGGCAGGTACGATATCAATGCGGTATTGTCCTTGTGTGAGTGAAAGGTATGGACTATGTTGCTTATACGAAATGTTTTTCACCACTTTTTGTCCATTTATGACAATATCAACAGTGTGTGCATCAGGAGAAGCGTGCAAGATTCGAACGTGAGATGGTAATGATTGTTCGCTTGAATGTGGTAGTGATATCCGGCTTTGCTCGTAAGCCTGTACAAATTGTTTCATAGCGTTATAGTGTTTCAAATATAATTCCATATATTTTTGTGGATTTATATATTTGTAATAACAGGCAAGTTGCTCATACATTGCAGCTTGCTGCGCATACTTTTCTACTTCAGATGGATTCATTTATTTTACCTCCTCTAGTATCATCATTACAACTATATGCATGTACAAATGTCATAAGTACTTGATAACTGTTGATTATTTCTTTGAAGAGAGAAAAAAGTTTTGTCTCAAATGATTTTTTATGGTAAAGTTAACGAATATTTTTGTGCAAAATTAGCATTTATAAACATTAACTTTTTAGAAATAAATGATTTATGAATGCTTTAACTGCGTTTTTTTATATTTTGAAAAGATAAGATAATAAATTGTTATTATCAAAAAATAATTACATGTTGTTTTTGGGTTATATAAAATGTATTAAAGCTATTGTTAATTTTCTAATAGTATTGTATATTAAAAAAAGAATTTAATTCCCATATGTAACTGGCGCAACATGGATTACCATGAGGGAGCATATGGATTTATGAGCCGCGCGCCTGGGCAAGCACTTGATATTTTTATCAAGTGCTTTTTATTTTTCTATAATAGAAAAGGAGTAGATTGGGATGAATTCTATGCACAGGAAGATGGGGACGTTTGCCCTTACTATGACGGGGCTCGGTTCCATGATTGGTTCAGGATGGCTATTTGGAGCTTGGAGAGCTGCAGAAATTGCGGGGCCAGCTGCTATATTTTCTTGGATGATTGGTATGGTCGTTATTTTATTTATTGCATTGTCTTATGCAGAACTTGGAGCTATGTTTCCTGAAACAGGAGGAATGGTAAAGTATCCGCAATATTCCCACGGTTCATTGGTTGGATTTTTGGCAGGATGGGCCAATTGGATTGCAATTACTTCTACGATTCCAGTAGAAGCCATTGCTTCAGTTCAATATATGAGTACATGGCCGTGGAAATGGGCTAGTTGGACACATTCGCTTGTACAAGATAATGTATTAACATCTAAAGGATTACTCGTTGCATCTGTATTACTTTTCGTATATTTTTTCCTAAACTATTGGACAGTTAACCTTTTTGCAAAGGCAAATTCTTGGATTACGATATTTAAAATTATTGTGCCTGGAATTACTGCTGGTGCCTTGTTATTTGTCGGATTTCAAGAAAGTAACTTTACAACTTCACAGGGTATGGCACCATATGGATGGGCAAGTGTGCTCACGGCAGTTGCTACTTCTGGAATTGTATTTGCTTTTAATGGATTTCAAAGTCCAATCAACATGGCCGGTGAAGCGAATAAGCCGAACCGCTCTATTCCAATTGCAGTTATTGGATCAATTTTGATTGCTACAGTTGTATATATTGTACTGCAGGTTGCCTTCATCGGAGCAATAAATCCGGTGGTAATTGCAAAAGGATGGAATCATTTGAATTTCAATTCTCCGTTTGCTGATTTGGCAATTGCACTCGGAATGAATTGGTTAGTTATTTTACTGTATGTCGATGCGTTTATCTCTCCATCTGGGTCTGGAACTACTTATACTGCAACAACAGCTCGTATGGTTTATGGAATGGAGAAAAATGGTTATCTTCCTAAAAAATTAGGTACTTTACACCCTGTGTATGGTGTTCCACGTCCAGCTTTAATTTTGAACTTATGTATATGTTTTCTTTTTTTAATATTATTTCGTGGATGGGGCGTTTTAGCTGAAATTATTTCAGTTGCCACGTTGATTTCTTACATTATGGGACCAATTGCACTGATGACATTACGGAGTACAGCGGGTCATTTATATCGTCCATTTCGTTTAAAAGGAGCTAATTTTATTGCTCCGTGTGGATTTGTTTTTGCATCGCTCACTTTGTATTGGGCACGCTGGCCGCTAACAGGCGAGGTATTGTTCATCATGGCAATTGGATTACCGATTTATTTTTATTATCAGTATAAAAATAAATGGCGCGGATTTAAAAATCAGTTCCGTTCGAGCATTTGGTTAATTGTATATTTACTATGTATGGTAACGATTTCCTATCTTGGAAGTTACAAATTTGGCGGAATGAACATAATACCATATGGTTGGGACATGCTTCTTATTACAGTAATAGCGCTTGTTTTTTATTTTTGGGGAGTAAGAAGTGGAAGTTATACAGAATACATGATAGAAGCTGAGAAAATTAATGGATGTTTATCAGATCAAGACGATAAGAGTGAATTTTCTTCTAAAAGTCAAGCGATGTAAATCGTTATCATTACCATATTTATAGTAATCCCACATTTAAAAATGACAGTAGATGAAATCTCTAGCTAAGCTGGAGATTTTTTTTATTTCTAGGCAAACACACATACAAAATGAGGTTTGTCCTACATATTTTGTATGTGTAAACTATTTTAAATAGATGTAAGGAGTGAAAAACTATGTGGGGTTATGGTGGAGGATATCCAGGGTATGGCTGTGGATATGGTTACGGTGGTTTTGGCGCTGGAGGCTGTGGAGGCTGTGGTTATGGCTTTGCGATCGTTGTTGTGTTATTTATTTTACTAATTATTATTGGAGCTACTTGCGTGCGCTTCTAGTTATTTAGAAAGAGCGTCATGGTGAACCGATTAATTATACATTAATCGGTTCTTTCTTTTTTAAAATCCTTATTTAACCAAAAAACAGAGTAAAAATAGTTTTTTTACGAACATTAACGTTGTTATTATGTAGATGATTCGTTAAATCCGTTGACATTCCAAATAGAACATGGTACTTTTAGTAAGGGTTTTCTAAGGAATGCAATGGGGGGATGAATACATGAATACGAACTATGATGTAATTGTTGTAGGTGCAGGTCCTGCTGGAATTTTTACTTGCTATGAAACAATTGTTAAAATGCCAGATGCAAAAGTGCTGTTAATTGATAAAGGACATGATATTTATCGTCGTAATTGTCCGATTCTTCAGAAGAAAATAACAAAATGTCCACCTGCTGCTGGAAAGAAAGAGCATGCAGGATGTTTACCAGCATGCTCAATCACAAATGGCTTTGGCGGTGCAGGAGCATATTCAGATGGGAAATTTAACATTACAAGTGAATTCGGTGGTTGGATGACAGACTATTTATCTACATCGACTGTAATGGATTTAATCAAATATGTGGATGAAATTAACTTAGCACACGGTGCAACTACTTCAATTACAGATCCATTAACAGATGAAGTTCGTGATATCGAAAAACGCGCTTACGCAGCTGGATTAAAACTATTGCGTGCACAAGTTCGTCACTTAGGTACAGAACAAAACTTAGAAATTTTAAAAAGTATTTTCGAATATTTAAAAGAGAAAATCGATATGAAATTTAAAATAGAAGTAGACGACATTGTAACTGAAAAAGTAGAGAACGAACATGTCGTACGCGGCATTGTTTTAAAAGACGGAACAATGCTATCTGCGAAAAAAGTAGTAATTGTACCAGGACGTGACGGATCTGCTTGGTTAACAAAAATTATGAAAAAGCGCCGTTTAAAAATGAACACGAACCAAGTTGATATTGGTGTTCGCGTTGAGACTTCAAACATTGTGATGGAGGAAATCAACAAGCATCTCTATGAAGGGAAATTCGTATTCAATACATCTGTCGGAACTCGAGTACGTACATTCTGCAGTAACCCATCTGGTCACGTTGTTGTTGAAAACCACTCCGGTATTATGACAGCGAATGGTCATGCGTACAAAGATCCTGCGCTTGGCAGTAATAACACGAACTTTGCGCTCTTAGTATCACATCAATTTTCAGAACCATTCGATCAACCGAACGAATACGCACATGAAGTATCACGTCTAGCAAATCGTATTTCAATGGGCGGAGTTACGGTACAAAAGTACGGAGACATTTTAAAAGGTCGTCGTTCTACACCGAAGCGTATTCAAGAAGGTTTCCTTGAGCCGACATTAAAAGAAGCAGTACCAGGTGACTTAGGTCTTGTATTGCCATACAATACAATGAAAAGTTTAATTGAAATGACAGAAGCATTGAATCACGTCACACCAGGTATTGCATCTGAACATACATTATTTTACGGCGTAGAAGCGAAATTCTACTCCGCAAGACCAAAACTGACCGAATATTTTGAATCTGAAATTTCTGGCTTATACTTAGGCGGAGACGGTGCTGGCGTAACACGCGGACTAGCGCAAGCAAGCGCATGCGGCGTTCACATCGCTCGTAACATTGTGGAACATTTAACGAGTAAAACAGAAAAAAGGGAAGAAGTTGTAGTGGGGTAATATATAATAGAAGAAAAACGATCTTATTATAAGATAAGATCGTTTTTTTTTTGATATTTCACCAACTAAACGACATGACTATTAAAAGTGTTACATACAATGGGGATTATGTCTGTTTTGTAATATATCATAATTTAGAGTGGCTTTTAATGAATGATATACTTCATATCAATTCATTGTAGCTCAGCTTCTAATAAGCGTTGTACAGCTATTATAAACATTTATGACCCTAGCAATAATATTTTGGAAAACAGTAAGAATTAGAATACACCATGTAATTTGGCGTTTGCAAACGTTGGGATGTAAGAGAAAGTGGAAGTATTAAAAAACTGGATTAGGGGATTAAATGTGATTGTTATACCACCCTATGGTTCTTTGCCATAGGGTTTTTTATATTTTGTACTAAGAAACAATACGATTTCTATTTCAAGAATTAAAGGAAGTAGATGGTTGTCTGCTGGAAGATTTTTCTTTATCGAATTTTGTCTAAATTTATTTGAAAGTATACGAGATAAAGTGAAGAAGAAGGAAGGAGATTTACTAGAGGAATGTCGAAGTTTACACATTAACAGCATGTTTTCACTTCGAATGTTATTTTAGAAGAGAGGAGTAAGAGGGATTTTTTAGTTTCTGGTTGTGTTTGTGTAGGAGGGGGATGTAGAGAGAATATTGTTTGCTTACATTTTTTTGTTTCTGAAATTTCTTTCTATTTAATTTTTATGCACTTATTTTTATATTCTATAATAATGACTTTTTAATAGATTCACTGCATAGGCAGAGAGTTCTTTTTTTATGAGAGAAAAGTCGATTTTTTTCACATTTACATATGAGTCGAAGAAACGGGGGAAGCGTCATGCGTGATTACTTAATTAAACCACTTGTTGGTCAACCTTATCCGATGATTTCGCATGGGGAAGGTGTATATTTATATGATCAAAACGGTAATAAATATTTTGATGGTTCGTCAGGGGCAATTACGGCAAGTATCGGACATGGCGTAAAAGAGATTGCAGAAGTTATTAAGCAGCAAGCAGAGGAGATTGCATTTGTATATCGCTCGCAGTTTACGAGTGAGCCGGCAGAGAAGCTTGCGAAGAAGCTAAGTGATTTAAATATGGGGGATTTAAATTGGAGCTTTTTCGTTAATAGCGGTACAGAGGCAAATGAAACGGCAATGAAGATTGCGATTCAACATTTTCAAGAGCGTGGTATTCAAGGGAAAAATAAAATTTTGTCACGCTGGATGAGTTATCACGGAATTACGATGGGAGCATTATCATTGTCTGGGCATCCGCTGCGTAGGCAACGCTTTGTTTCCATTTTGGAAGATTATCCGACATTACCAGCACCGTATTGTTTCCGCTGTCCAGTACAAAAGGTGTATCCGACATGTCAACTTGCATGTGCAACAGAGTTAGAGAGAGCAATTGAACGTATTGGGGCGGAGCATATTGCGGCATTTATTGCTGAGCCGATTATCGGTGCAGCTGGGGGAGCAATTGTACCACCGAAGGATTATTATAAAGTGATTAAGGACATTTGTGAGCATTATGATATTTTATTTATTGCTGATGAAGTCATGACAGGACTTGGCCGTACTGGTGCATGGTTTGCGATGGAACATTGGGGCGTTCAGCCGGATATTATGACGCTAGGAAAAGGATTAGGAGCTGGTTATACACCGATGGCGGCAACTATGGTAAGTGATCGCGTGATGGAACCAATTTTGCGCGGTTCTCGTTCTGTAATGAGTGGGCATACATTGAGTGCAAATCCACTTTCCGCTGCGACAGCTTTAGCGGTGATTGAATATACGGAGAAGCATCGTTTACCAGAAGCGGCTGCTGAAAAAGGAGAGTATTTAATCGCAGGACTGCAAAAGGTGCAGCAAGAATCGACAATTATTGCTGATGTACGCGGGAAAGGTTTGATGATTGGAGTAGAATTGCAACCGTTTACAAAAGCATCTGAACTTATTTCGGTTGCGGCGAAAAATGGCCTTCTTTTATATCAAGCTGTATCAGGACAAGCAGGTAAGGAAGATAGTGCATTGTTAGTTGCGCCGCCGCTTACTACTACATATGAAGAGCTTGACGAATTACTTCATATTTTTGCGAAAAGTGTAGAGGAAATAGCTCAAAAAGGAGGGCATAGTATCGTATGACAACTATTACAAATGCATTTGGGAAATTAAAAACCATACAAGATGTTATGCCATATTTTCATGATGAGATGACACTTATGTTTGGAGGGTTTGGAGGCATTGGCTCTCCTCCCTCTTTAATTCAAGCAATTTTAGATAAAGGAATTACAGATTTGCATTTAATCGGTAATGATACTGGTTTTCCTGATGTGGGAATTGGCCGCCTTGTGACAAATGAGCGTGTAAAGTCGTTAATTACGTCGCATATCGGTTCAAATCCAAATGCAGGACGACAATTAAATGAAGGAAGATTGCATATTGAATTTTCTCCTCAAGGTACATTAGCAGAACGAATTCGAGCTGGTGGTGTCGGGCTTGGTGGTGTTCTTGTTGATGTTGGGATGGATACGATTGTAGAAGAAGGGAAACGAACTGTTGAAATAAATGGGAAGACATATTTAATTGAGACAGCATTAACAGCAGAAGTGTCTATCGTGTTTGCGAAACAAGCAGATCCTTTTGGTAATCTTGTGTTTGATAAAAGCGCACGCAATATGAATCCACACGTTGCAATGGCTGGAGATATTACGATTGTGGAGGCTGAAGAAATTGTTCCGCTTGGGGCGCTGAATCCAGAAGAAATTATAACGCCTGGTGTATTTGTTGATTATATTGTTCCATCGGGAGGAGTGAATTGGAAATGGGCATGGGAGTAGAGGTTCGCAATAAAATTGCAAAGCGCGCTGCAAAGGAAATTCAAAACGGAATGATTGTTAATTTAGGGATTGGCATTCCATCTCTTGTTCCGAATCATTTGCCAGATGATATGCATGTTATGTTTCATGCGGAAAATGGCATTGTTGGTATGGGGCCGACACCAGTAAAGGGCGAAGAGGATGAAAATTTATGTAATGCGGCTGGATTGCCAACATCAATTATTGATGGGGCTAGTTATTTTGATAGCAGCATGGCATTTGGGATGATTCGAAAAGGGTTGCTTGATATTACAATTCTTGGGTCATTGCAAGTAAGCGAAAACGGAGATTTAGCGAACTGGATTGTACCAGGTAAGCGTGTACCAGGTATTGGCGGGGCAATGGATTTAGCACAAAAAGCAAAGCGTGTTGTCGTTGTGATGAATCACGTTGATAAATATGGGAACGCGAAAATTGTTTCGGAGTGTACACTTCCGCTTACGTCAAAACGATGTGTTGATGTAATTATTACAGAAATGGCAGTAATGGAAGTAACGCCGGAAGGTTTAGTGTTGCAAGAATTAATGAGTCCGTACACAGTAGAAGATGTAAAAAAATGCACAGAAGCTGCTTTTCATGTGAGTCCATCTTTACTAGTGATTGAATGAAAGGGGATGTAACAATTGGAGCAATATAAAAAACAAGTGTGTGAATATATTGAAACTCATGAAAATATGAGTGTGAAATTATTAAAACGATTAATTCAAGAGAAAAGTACGAGTGGGGATGAAAGCGGCGCGCAGGCAGTTGTGATTGAAAAGTTGCGTGAACTTGGTTTAGATTTGGATATTTGGGAGCCTTCATTTACGAAAATGAAAGATCATCCATATTTCGTTTCACCGCGTACAAACTTTACTGATAGTCCGAATATTGTGGCGACGTTAAAAGGAAGCGGCGGCGGAAAGTCGATGATTTTAAATGGCCATATCGATGTTGTACCTGAAGGAGATTTGAACCAGTGGGATCATCATCCATATGCAGGAGAAAAAATTGGAAATCGTATATATGGGCGCGGTACAACAGATATGAAAGGCGGTAATGTTGCGCTCATGCTGGCGATGGAAGCAATTATAGAAACGGGAATTCATTTAAAAGGAGATGTATATTTTCAAAGTGTAATAGAAGAAGAAAGCGGCGGCGCAGGTACGCTTGCGGCACTTTTACGAGGTTACGAGGCAGACGGTGTAATTATCCCAGAGCCGACAAACATGAAGTTTTTCCCGAAACAACAAGGTTCAATGTGGTTTCGTTTATTCGTAAAAGGGAAGGCTGCTCATGGTGGCACACGTTATGAAGGTGTGAGTGCCATTGAGAAAAGTATGCTTGTTGTAGAGCATATGAGAAAGCTAGAAGAAAAACGAAATGAAAGGATTACAGATCCGTTATATAAAGGAATTCCAATTCCGATTCCGATTAATATTGGGAAAATTGAAGGTGGCAGTTGGCCGAGTTCTGTTCCTGATTTCCTTACTTTAGAAGGCAGATACGGCGTTGCGCCGAATGAAAGTATAGAGGGCGCAAAAATAGAGTTTGAAAATTGGGTAGAACAATTAAATAAAGTAGATCCATGGTTCATAGATCACCCAGTAGAAGTAGAGTGGTTTGGCGCACGTTGGGTTCCAGGTGAATTAGAGGAAAAGCATCCACTTATTACAACGCTGAAGGACAATTTTATGCATATTGAAGGCACAGAGCCGATTGTTGAGGCAGCGCCATGGGGAACAGATGGTGGTTTATTTACACAAATCGCCGATATTCCAACTATCGTGTTTGGTCCAGGTGAAACGAAAGTTGCCCATTATCCAAATGAATATATTGAAATTGACAAAATGATTGCGGCGACAAAGATTATTGCATGTACATTACTAGACTGGTGTGAGGTGGACGAATGAAATATTATGAAGAATTTGCAGAACAGACGAAGGACTATACAGTAGAATACACGTTAGATTATTTTAATAAGCGTATTCGTGTTGATCATTATAAAGGAAATGTTGAGCAAGTAATGTGTAAAGTGGAAGAACTCGCAAACTCTCATTCTTTCACTAAATTAATTATAAAAGGAAAAAGAGAGCACGTTCCAGCGTGGCTCTCTCTTGGCTTTATGCTTGAAGCTAGTATTCCGCAATACTTCCAAGGGCATGATGCGTATTTTATGGTGAAATATCGGGACGATGAACGCCGGAATAGTGTGCAGTGGGTGAAGGAAGATGAAATTATAAGTGGTGTAATTGCGAAGAAAGTAATAGAAAAGGAAATACCAGCACAGTTTGTTTTGCGAAAAGCGACGGAACAAGATGCAGAGCAGCTTGCGGACGTATTTGGAAAAGTATTTGAGGTTTACCCAACACCTTTGAACGAAGCAGACTATATCGTGAAAACGATGAAGGAAGATACGATTTATTACGTGTATGAAATGGAAGGAAAGATTATTAGCACAGCTTCAGCAGAAATGAATGTAAAAGAAGGAAATGCGGAGTTGACAAATTGCGCAACATTACCAGAGTATCGAAAGCATGGATTCATGAAAAGCTTACTTATGAAGTTAGAAGAAGAGCTGCGAGATAGATCTATTTTTTGTTCGTATACAATTGCACGGTCGCTTTCTTTTGGTATGAATGCAGCGTTTTATCAGCTTGGATATACGTACACAGGCAGATTGGCGAATAACTGTTATATTTTCGATAAATTAGAGGATATGAACGTTTGGGTAAAAGATTTATCCCGTATTAACGAGCAATAAGCCCCTTACTGAGGGAAGTTTTACTTTATCTCGTATTTAATAGACATTACAGAATAGAAATAACGGTTCATAAAGAATCAATTTATTCAACTTCCATAAGTTGGGGATGAAAAGCCCTTGCTGATGGGAGTTTCATTTTACCGGTAGGTGCTAAAAATTCGGCACGATAATTGCTGATTTTTTAGCAAAGGAGGGAAATGCGTTGCTGGCGATTTCAACACAAGAAGTGATTGAAGCAATTTTAAGTAGTATTGATGAAGCTATTCATGCAGTAGATGAAAATGGGGTTACGATTTTTTATAACACAGTAGCAGCAAAACATGACGGATCAAATGTAGAAGATGTACTTGGTAAGTATTTATTGGAAGCGTTTCCTTCGTTAACGCCAGAAACGAGTACATTGCTAAAGGTACTGCAAATGAAAAAGCCAATCCTACATCAAGTGCAGCGATATCAAAATCAAAGTGGGAAAGATGTTTATACGGTAAATACAACGCTTCCGATTTTTATAGAAGGGCGCATTGCTGGCGCTGTTGAGATTGCAAAAGATTACTCTACCATTCAAAAGCTGACAGAAAGTATTGCTGATTTGCAGTCAAAAATGAAGCGATCACCAGCGAAAAAAACACCGTACAGGCATGTAGCATTTGATACGATTATAACGAATGATAAGCGCTTTTTGCAGACGAAACAGCTTGCACACAAGGTTGCTACCACTAATGCGAACGTACTCATTTACGGTGAAACGGGAACGGGAAAAGAGCTGTTTGTTCAAGCGATACATGAAGCTTCGAAAAGAAGAAATAATCCATTTATCGCTCAAAACTGCGCTGCTTTGCCAGAATCATTACTTGAAAGTTTACTGTTTGGAACAACAAAAGGTAGTTATACAGGTGCCATAGAGCGCGCAGGCTTATTTGAGCTTGCGGATGGTGGTACGTTATTTTTAGATGAATTAAATTCGATGCCTTTAGATTTACAAGCAAAAATGCTTCGGGTATTGGAAGATGGTGTCATTCGCCGTATCGGTGATAACAAAACAAGAAAGGTTGATGTACGCGTTATTACAGCAATGAATCAGCCGCCGGATGAGTGCCTTCGTGAAAATAAAATTCGTACGGATTTATATTATCGATTAAATGTGTTTTCTTTATTTATTCCACCGCTTCGCGAGAGAAAAGAAGATATTTTATTGTTAGTCCCGCACTTTCTGAAGGCTTATAACATGGAATATATAAAGCATGTGATCGATATAGATGAAGATGCGAAAAAGCAATTGCTTCAGTATCATTGGCCAGGTAACGTGCGTGAATTAAAGCATATGATAGAACATGCGGTCATTGTTGCAGAAGGAAAAACACTCACGTTATCTTGTTTACCACGTTCGTTTCGACAAGTGCCGCATCCGCAGAAAAAGCCGATATTACCGCTGCGGGAGGCACTTCATGAAACGGAAAAAGAATTAATTGAACAAGCAATGTTAGAAACGAAAGGAAATGTTCTACAAGCTGCAAAGTTGTTAGGTATTCCAAGACAAACTTTGCAGTATAAATTAAATAAAAATGCGAAAGCTGCCGAATAATTGGCAGCTTTTGTGCATTTGCACCAATAAATGAGTGCTTACATATATAGAAAGTAAAGAAAATTCTGCTTTTTCTGCGAATTATTTTTATTTTGTTTTTTTATAAAATGATATTTTTATAGTAAAGAAACGTGTAATAGCAAGGTTGTACTAGTAGAGATAAATAGAAATTTAGATTTAATAGTTATAATTGGCATGGTTATTGCTTTAATAAATAGCGAGCGTTTGAAAAAAAGGGGGAATTGCAATGTTACACGACGTATATAAACCAAATCGTCATTGGAAAGAAATTGAATTATGGAAAGATGTTACAGATGAGCAATGGAATGATTGGATTTGGCAATTAACAAATACAATTAAAACATTAGATGATTTAAAGAAAGTAATTAATTTAACACCGGAAGAAGAAGAAGGTGTTAAAATTTCAACAAAAACAATCCCATTAAACATTACACCATACTATGCATCCCTTATGAATCCAGATGATCCGCGTTGTCCGATTCGTATGCAATCTGTACCGATTTCAGAGGAGTTATATAAAACGAAGTATGATTTAGAAGATCCGCTTCATGAAGATGAAGATTCACCAGTTCCAGGATTAACACATCGTTATCCAGACCGTGTTCTTTTCTTAGTAACAAACCAATGTTCTATGTATTGTCGCTATTGTACACGCCGTCGTTTTAGTGGACAAATTGGAATGGGTGTTCCGAAGAAACAATTAGACGATGCAATTGCATATATTCGCGAAACGCCGCAAGTTCGCGACGTCTTAATTTCTGGCGGTGATGGTCTCCTTATTAACGATAATATTGTAGAGTACATTTTAAAGAACTTACGTGAAATTCCGCATGTGGAAATTATCCGTATTGGAACGAGAGCTCCTGTTGTGTTTCCGCAGCGTATTACAGAAAATCTTTGCAATATTCTTAAGAAATATCATCCAGTTTGGTTAAATACACACTTTAATACTTCTATTGAGATCACAGAAGAATCAAAACTTGCTTGTGAAATGCTTGCAAATGCAGGTGTACCACTTGGTAACCAAGCTGTTATTTTAGCAGGTATTAATGATAGCGTACCGATTATGAAAAAATTGATGCATGATTTAGTAAAAATTCGCGTGCGTCCTTACTATATTTATCAATGTGACTTATCTGAAGGAATTGGCCATTTCCGCGCACCAGTTTCTAAAGGTCTTGAAATTATTGAAGGATTACGTGGACATACTTCTGGTTATGCAGTGCCAACATTTGTTGTAGATGCACCGGGCGGCGGTGGCAAAATTGCAGTTCAACCAAACTACATTATTTCACAAAGTGCTGATAAAGTTGTTCTTCGTAACTTTGAAGGTGTAATTACAACGTATCCAGAGCCAGAGAATTATGTGGCAGGCAGAGCGGAAGGATACTTTAAAGAAATTTATCCAACTTACGAAGAAAAGCGTTCTGATGTTGGAATCGCAGGACTGATGAGCGATAAGAAGTTTAATCTTGTACCAGAAGGCTTGCAGCGTATGAATCGCCGGAAAGATTACGAAACAAATACAACACATGCCTCATTAAAAGATAAACGTGATAAGCGTGACCAGTTGAAGGATAAAAAATATCAAGCGCAAATGGCAAAACTAGATGAGAGCACAAAAACTGAGGGAGATGCAGTATGAGATGTATGTGGTGTGAAGGTGATGAAGCAATTGAAAGTGTAAACACTGTATACTGGGAATTACCAGATGGAACACAAACAGTTACAATTGAAGAAACGCCTTGTATCGCATGTCAAAATTGCGGAATGCATTATCAATCAGAGGATATTGTGAAAGAAATTGAAGATCATCTCTTTTTGATTTATACGAAAGATTTGCCAAAACAAGTCACTTATACAGAACTCATGGGGCGTCCGCGTTTACTAAAGCGAAATTATTTTGATTTTTAACCGGCATTTTTATGCTGGTTTTTTTCTTGTTTGCCTTGTATAATGTAGCCAAGTTAGAAAGGCAGGGAATATTGTTGAAAAAGTCATTTTATCACTATATGATGAAGCACCGTGCTTCTTTGCTGAAAGATGAACTATCAGACTTGGCAGAAACAATGTATGAGGACCATAGTTTTCCAAAACAATCGGAGGATTATGATGAGATTAGTTCATATTTGGAATTAAGCGGTTCACTAGAAAGCATGGCCATTTTTGATCGTGCCTGGGAATTATATATGCAAGAACGATAGAGTGAAATGTCTATTTATAGGCCGTTTTACCACTAGTAATTTTCAGTTTATGTTAAATACACTCCAATAGAGGAGTGTATTTTTTTATAAAAAAATATTCAATTATACAACCTCATGTGATAAGCGTTTTTGTAGTGGGCCGCATATACTGTTAGCGTCACATACTTAAAATCACGACTTAAAAAGGAGAGAGAGAAATGACGAGAAAAAAGCAGCCCAAATATAATATAGGAGATATAGTCGTGATTACGTTATATGGTACGGTCGGTAAAGTTACAAATATAAAAATGCTAGACGGTGTTTATGTATATGAAGTGAACAATCACGATGGATTTTACGTAGAACATACATTGCAGCTTGTGACAGAACAAGAGGTAAAAGATGGCGAATTAGAATGGATTGAACTGCGCTATAAATTTACATTCGGCGATCTTGTTCAAGTAACAGGCTATGAAAAAGATGTATTTCGCGTTGTTGGATACCGGACGGAAGTATGGCGTTATAAAAATGATGCTTGGGAAGACACGATTTATGAATTATCACGTATTACTGATGGTGAGTGGCTAGAAGCGGATGAATCAGATTTGGCGCTTATTGCGAATGCACAAACAGCAAATGCAATTTTAAAGAAGATAAAGCAAGATAAGGCGGGAATGAATAAGCTCGATCTAGGTAAATTAAAGTCTATTAATAACTCGAAAAAAGTAAGTATAAAAACGAATCGAAAAGAAATTATCGACGGTTTATTAGATATTTTTAATGATTACAGAACATTATATGAAACATTTCAAGATGAAGAATATAAGATTGTGATGGAAGTTGTACGTAACTATTTAATCAAATTATCTGAGAAAAAATAATCTAGAAAGAGAGTAGAAATTGAAAGAAAATATAAGCTGTATATGGTATGCCTACAATCGTTAAAAATATAATAAATATAGAAATAAGCTTGTCCACCCATTCATCATCATGTATGAACTCTTCTTTTGCATGCGTCATTTCTTCTTTATATTTCATTGCGTTTTCCTCCTTTATATAGCTTGTACTACATCCTATGCAAAAATTTCTCTGCATATAACCTACATATCTAGTATGAAAAGAAAAATGTTTTTCTATTCTTATACATAAATTCTATTTTTTTTCATAAAACAGAATTAAAGGGGTGGTGCTCATGAAGGAAATAGAAGTCGTGATTGATACGGAAGAAATTGCGGAATTTTTTTATGAGCAATTAATTGTGAGAGGGTATGTACCAAAGCGCGAAGAAATTGAAGATCTTGCAGATATTGCGTTCGATTATTTGTTAGAAAAATGTATGATTGATGAAATATTTGATGAAGATGATGAATGAAAGTAACGACGGGACAGACTCGTCGTTTTTTATATCGTCCATCGCTTGTCCATGCTTATCCCGCTATTTGTGGGCGGTAAGCCCCCCCTTAAGATTCTAAGAAAAGCGAAGAAGGATAGGCGGGAGATACAGAAAGCCCCACTGATGGAAGTTCTACTTTGTAAAACAGCTATAACTATATCGTGTTGTATTTGGTATAATAAAAGTGAAAATTTTTTGAAGAGGTGAAGTGATGTTCAAAAAAATTATTGATTCTTTACTAGGGAATAAACATAAGCACCGCTCTTACTCCAGTAGTGATTATCGTCATCGTCATCGTTCGTATTCTAGCAGCGATCATCATAAGCATCATCCATCTCATGGGTATGGGCATCATCATTATAAAAGAAAACATAAAAGTCGCAGTTTTTTCTCTAGTAGTTGATGAATTTTCAAAAAGTATTGGCGTGGTTTGATCGACCGCTGTCCAGCGATATTGTCGTTGCACAGCGGTATCAAATTCAGCGTATTCTTGGTATGGGAAGTTATGGTTTTACGTATCTTGTTACTGACCTGTTGTCTGGTGAGGAAAAAGTATTAAAACAACTTCGAAAAAGTAAACAGCGTTATACATCAGGTAGGAAATCGTTTACATATGAGCAAACGATTTTACAGCAGTTAGAGCACCATGCAATTCCTTGTTTCTTTCATAGCTTTATATGGAGAAAAGAACCATTTTTTGTGATGGAGGAAATGTGTGGGAAAACATTTGAGGATTTTATTTTTCGAGATGGAGAAATGTATACAGAGAAAGAAACTTTTCTTATTTTATATAAAGTGCTTCATGTTGTTTCCTATTTTCATAGTCAAGGTATCGTTCATCGTGATTTACGAATTCCTAACATTTTAATGAGAGATGATGATATATCTATCATTGATTTTGGATTAGCTCGATTTATCGGTGAACATGATGAACGTGCTCAATCTTATAAAGGTGAACAAGCGTATATGCGTGAAATTCATTATCGTAGTGATTTTTATGCCTTAGGTCATTTTGTTTTGTTTTTGTTGTATTCTAGTTATGAATCTTCAAAAGAAGAGCAGCCTTGGTATAAAGAATTAACATTATCAGTAAATAGTTGTGATGTAATCATGCGGATGCTGCAAATGAAAGAGCCGTATTATGAAAGTGTACAAGAGCTAATAGAAGATGTGCGTTGTATAATAGAAAGGATGGGGAATACATGTTCCAAAAGTTTTTAGCAAGTGTTGGTATTGGTAGTGCAAAAGTTGATACTGTGTTAACACAAGAGGAGTGGCTCATTGGGGAAGAAATTACAGGGGTTGTACATATTACTGGTGGATCAGTAGAACAAGAAATTGATAGTATTTATTTAACGTTATCTACTACATATATTCGTGAAGTGGATGATAAAAAAATGAGTTCAACATATGATTTAAAGAAAGTTCGTTTAACAACTCCAATTACAATTGGAATAAACGAAAAACGAGAAATCCCATTTTCTTTTCCAATGCCGATTGAAGTACCGTTAACATTTGGTATGAAAACCGTTTGGGTACATACTGGTCTAGATATTAAACGCAGTATTGACCCGAGTGACCGTGATTATATTCAAGTACTTCCAAATATATTGTTAAAAAGTGTGTTAGATGCAGTCCAAAATCTTGGATTTCGTCTTCGTCAAGCGGAATGTGAAGAACTTCCATATCGTTTGCGTGATCACGTACCATTTGCACAAGAATTTGAATTTGTTCCTGTATCTGGACAATATTACGGAAAGCTCGATGAATTAGAGATGCTTATCATACCGCGCTCGTACGATAGCCTAGAAATTGTGATGGAAGTAGACCGAAAAGCACGAGGCCTTGCTGGATTATTTGCTGAGGCTCTAGATATGGACGAAAAAGTTTTACGTTTCACAGTAAAGCGTGAAGACATTCCAACAATGCAGCAAAAAATTAACAATTATATTTCTCGATAATGCATGCATAAAAAAGAAATGGAGGGGGAAAATAAAACATCCCCTCCATTTCTATATAGTGAGGTTATGCAGATGAAGAGATATCGACATTTATATACGTTACTATTTGTTTTGCTCATTTGTTTTATCGTGTTGTCTTTTTCTTATCAAACATCTTTCATTGATCAGTTTGATAATGCAGTGAGTAATTATATACAAAGCTTTCGTAATGAATATCTTACTTCTTACTTTATATGGATGTCTTATGTTGGATCGAAAAAGGTATATTTTCCTGTATTGTTTATTCTGCTTATGTATTTCTTGATTCGAAGACGATATATGGCAGCGATCTTGTTAATGATAAATTTTTACGGTTCGCGCTATATGAACTATATGTTAAAACTATGGTATGAACGACCAAGGCCTGATATATCACAACTTGTTACTGCGACAGGTTACAGCTTTCCGAGCGGACATTCGATGAATGCTGTTGCATTTCTTGGGTTTATTGCATATATTACGATTACCGAACACCGCCTACAATTGCATCAAAAAATATTACTTATTTTCATTTCCTGTTTTCTTATTTTTTCCATTTCTATCAGTCGTATATATCTAGGTGTACATTATCCTTCTGATATTTTAGCAGGTTGGGCTGCTGGGGGAAGTTGGCTTGTTTTGTGTATCATGTTTCATCAAACATTTATCCCGCACTCAGCGGATAGCAAACCTTCTGTATCAAGATAGTAAGCAATCACAGGAGGGAATAATGAAAGCTTCACTTTATGCAAAAAGAACCTATGTGAGCATAGGTTCTTTTTGCATTGGTTCCACATGAATATGTGTGTACCAAATATTGTGATTGAGTTGCAACTTTTCTTCAATTTCATCGGTAATACGGTGACTTTCACTTACCTCCATGTGTGCATCTACTTCAATTGTAATATCAACATAAGTTTGATTTCCATACATTCGCGCTCGAATATCCACAATGTGTTCGACGCCTGCAATTGTTTTTACTGTTTCAATGTATTTTTCCATATTGTCTGGGTCAATACCATCTGTTAGCATATGTGATGCTTCTTTAAAGATGTCCCATGCAGTTTTACAAATAATCATACCAACGATAAGTGCTGCAATTGGATCAAGAAGTGGCATTTGAAACTGTGAACCTAAAATACCAACAAATGTCCCAAGACTTACGAGAACATCAGATAAATTATCTTTCGCTGCAGCTTCTAGAGCTTTACTTTTTGTTTGTTTTGCAATTTTACGATTATATATGTATACGCTATACATAACAGCAGCGCAAAATAAAGCAATCCAAGCTGCGAGTAAATTGGGTGTCGTTTGTTCTTCCTTGAAAAAGGATTGAACAGCATTCACAATAACTTCTAATCCGACAGTCATCATGATAAAGGACGCGACGAGTGAAGCGATTTGTTCAGCTCGTGAATGACCATATGGGTGATCAAGATCGCGAGGCTTTCGAGAAATTTTTAATCCAATTAAAACAGCTAGTGATGCTCCAATATCGGTTAAATTATTAAGACCATCTGCACGTAGTGCGCTAGAAACAGCTATGTAGCTTATTACGATTTTAATGGTTGACAAAAAAATATATGCAGCAATGCTTAGCATTGCCCCTTTATCAGCGGCTTTGTTAGAAAGTGACTCCATGTTTTTCACTCACCTTTCTTTCAAAGATTCTCTATGTATAAGCGTATCAAATGAAAGTCGTGTGGGTCTATACAAACATTGTTGTGTACTTTTAGCTTTTTGAGGAAGAGAGAACATTGTTTCGTGAGGGCAAAAAAAGTTTGCTCATAAAAAAGACAGAAAAAAGCGCTTAGGTATATCTAAGCGCTTTTTGTATGCTATTCATACTATTTTAATATACTTCTAAAAACTCAGTAACTTGCTCTTCTGTCTTTGCATTTGCACTATGTAAATGTCCAAGTTTTTCACCGTTTTGGTACACTAATAAACTTGGGATTCCCATTACTTGATATTCCTCAGCGATACTTGGGAACTCATCTTTATTAATGGAATACCATTCAAATTTATTGAACTCTTCCATTACATCATCGATAAAGTTGTCCATACGTACGCAATCTGGGCACCATGTTGTGAAGAACTTAACTACTACTGGATTTTCCTTTGCGATAAGATCACGAAACTCTTGTTCAGACTTGATTTCTTTCATGTTTTTGACTCCTTTCAATGTTAGACGAATTTGCTAGTATTTTTATGCAAAACTCGTATTTGCAAACATAAGTGTTTTTGAAATAGATTGTTTGCAAAATCTTCTACTGTTTTTTCTTGAAGACTAGGCACAACGTGAGAATAGGTGTCTAATGTGAAGCCTATTCTTTTACGTCTCAATCGCTCACTTACAATCTTTGGATGAATACCTTGTTTTAGTATTAAAGTAGCATAGGTATGCCAAAAATCGTGAAAGTGAATATTAGGAACTTCACTTTTCTTTATAAGCTTTTTCCATAGATGTGTCAAACTTTTGAAATTGCAAGGATTTCCGTCAAAGGTAGGGCATACCAAGTCAAAGTCATTATATTTACTTCCATAGCGGTCTTTATCTGTATTTATTCGGTTAAGTTGTTCTTCCGAAGCGTGTAATGTAATTTCAGGAATAACAATTAATCGTTTACTAGAAGAAGTCTTAGGCTCATGAAATTCTTTTGTGATATGAGAAAGAGAACAATTTATGGATAGAGTTCTTCTTTCACAGCCAATATCCTTCCATTGAAGCCCTAAATATTCAATATATTTGATGTTTAGAATTGGTCTTACTAAGAATGATGGGAAAGGATGGTGGAAATAAAACTGAACAAAAGCGTTATTTTAGAGAAAAAAGGCAGTTAGGGAATCCTGACTGCCACAGACTTAAAATTATTTTCATTATGTAATTTAGATTAATATCCCATATAAAGTGAATATAACTGCTATTAGAATTAAAATTTCAAATAAAATCATAGAATGTTTTTTCTCTGGTTTTTGAAATTCTTTTATCAAGCCAAATATTGCACTTATACCGAAAACAATATATAGGCAGATCATTATGGTTTCTGACATTTTTAACACTCCTAATAATTGGTTAATTATATTATACAGTTATTCATTTAAATGTTAAGAAATATTGATGAAAATTAAGGTGAATTTAAACAAAATAGTTATCTTGTAGAAAAGGGGAACGAAAATGAAAGAAAACATGCTCTATAAAATAAAAGCACAAAAGGTAGATAACTCTATTAATATAACTGCAGAAACAAGTAATGATGTTTCTTTAGAAGAAGCGATTGAAATAGCGAAGAATGATGTATTACTTTCACCATTAAATACTTATCGTAATTTTATAGTGGAGCCGATTTACACAAAAGAAGAATGGGAAGAAGGAACAGTATCATTTTGCCCAAGATGCGGTGCTAACACCCGTGAATACGGGATTGGACAAGGTGGTAGTTTTGATTGTTATGAGTGCAGCACAACATTAGAAGCTTATGTATATCACACTCATGATGAAGATGAAGATTAAAACAAAATCCTTATTTTAATTAAAAGAGCAGCTAGCAAAAGCTAACTGCTTGTTGAAAAAAGAATCCACTCTAGATTATTTACTGCCAGAGTTTCAAGAAATAAGTGATTAAATTAATTTAACTTTTCAATTACAATCGAAGCATTTATATTTGTTTGAGTTCCACCTGCCAAAGTCTGCAAAGTAACTGCAGCAGCGGAAGTGTGATTATTAAGGGTAAGAGTATCACCTGCGGCTAAAGTGAGAACTGTTTGCCCATTGTTTTGTTGAGTACCTGCACCTGATCCATAAACGGAGTTGGTAACGGGAGCCCCATTTAAAAAGAGGGCAAATTGATTAGACTCAACTCCTGATACAGAAAAAGAAATTTTATAATCTCCAGCATTAATAACCATGATCTGAGAAGTTCCAGGAGTATGAGTAAAACCAGGTGTTATTAAACCATTTGAATTAAAAAGAATAGGTGCTTCTAAGGCAACAACTTGAGCTGCTGTATTGAATACATAAGCATACTGGGATAAACCAGATGCTGTAAGTCCAGTTGCTCCAGTTGCTCCGGTAGGTCCAGTTGCTCCGGTAGGTCCAGTTGCTCCGGTAGGTCCTGTCGCTCCAGTTATTCCGGTAGGTCCAGAAGGTCCCGGAGGTCCACCAGAAGGTCCAGTTGCTCCGGTAGGTCCTGTCGCTCCAGTTATTCCAGTGGGCCCTATTTGAGGTAAAGGAAAGGCACATGGAAAGGGTATGTGACAATCCTTTTTAAATTCACTCATTTTGACACCTCCCTTATAAATTAACTACCAATTAATATTTATACTTTAACAACTTATGAGTAAACAGACACACGGGTGTAAGGAAAAAACCTATAATAATTACATAAAAGGTTTTAAGAGCAAGCCTTTATTTCACATTCCATACCAAAAAGAGCACTATATATAAGTGCTCTTCGGATCAAAGCTCTTAGTGTAAAAGAGTACGTGATACTAAATGTAATTTTTTCATGGGCGTGAAGTATTTGAACAAAAAAGCTATTAGTAGGGAACAAGTTTAAAAGGGAACAACACTTGACATGTTAATAATTATGACTGAAAGTTACTTTCATATTACCATTATTGGGATTTTAATTCCAATAATGGTTGTTGAGAAATAAAAAATTATTTGGCACAACAAAGCAGCTAGCTGAAGTAGCTAACTGCTCCATTGTACGCTTTTAGAAGTAGCATAGGATACAACTATAGTATAAATGGATATCGAAATATTATGCAGGAAAGAAAACTAAACAAAAATTTCATTTTGTAGTAAAGTGAGGGGAAAGTACTGGGCAAATAAATAAAGACACCCGAATTGAGTGCCTTCTCTTAGCCTTAGCAGCCGAATCCACCTCCGAAACAACTACACCCGATTATGATTAATAGGATAAATAGCACAATCAGTAAGGCGAATCCGCCACCAAAACCACCACAACCAGCGAAACCCATGATCTATTCCTCCTTTTAGTGAGGAAACAAACTATGTGGGCTGTCGTTATAGATATTCCAGCGGATTTACATTACATTATGTGACATGGATCTAAAGAGTGCATGTATGTAAAGAAAGTTAATTTAGCAGTTCTAATTACAATTTGAAGAAGTTGCATTGAAAAGAGCAGCTAGCAAAAGCTAACTGCTCACCCTTGGAGAGGGAAAGATAGGCCTACAAGATACAAGTACATGGGATAGCCTAACTGTAGTATGTGCAGATGGAGAAAAATTATGCGGATGGAAGTATCAATTCAATAGGAAAAGACACCCAAATCGAGTGTCTTCTTTTAGCATCAGCAACCAAATCCACCTCCAAAACAACTACACCCGATTATGATTAATAAAATAAATAATACAATCAGTAAGGCGAATCCGCCACCGAAGCCACCACAACCAGCTCCAAAACCCATAATATATTCCTCCTTTTGATGAGGAAATAAACAATGGTAGCTGTAGTTATAAGTATTACGGCAGATTTACATTATATTATGTGGTGTGGAGTTAAAGAGTGCGTGTCTATTTCCAATGAAAAATCGGCTTTTTAAACAAAATAATCCTTTGAATATAGTCCGGCTGGAAAACCAGAGGACACCAAATTACTAGAGCAGTAGCTTATTTGCTGCATAGTGATTGGTGTCCTTTTTATTTTATAAAAGGGAGATGTGAAGAATGAAGGCATTAAAAGGCCAATTACGTGAGTGGAAAAAACAATCTCAGCAGATGAAAAAGAAAAATAAGAAAAAACGAAAGGAGCAGCTGAGCAAACGTGACATTGAGGATTTAATGGGGATTCGTGGGCCACGATATGAACGTCGTCGTGGAGCGTTGAGACAGAAGTAATTAAAAATAAAAAGGAGTGGTCTTACATGACTAAACAATTATCTTTCTTACCAAAAATCGATAGAGCAGCAACACGGGAACGTTTGGAAGGTGTTCTTGAAAGTGTACGTATATATAGACAGTTTGGAATGATTCGTCGAGAAATGAAAGTCACTCCTTCTTATGAAGCTCGTGAGCACTGTCCGACAAATACAGTTGGTAATCCATTAGAAGATATTGCAGTAGCAAATTTACAGCAAAATAAACGTGAAGAATGGCTTGAAAAGATGTCATTTCATATCGACCAGGCATTAAGTCGTTTCGGTCACAGTCAAGTAGGAAAGAACCAAAGAGATATTATTATCAAACGATACCTTGAAGATGAAGATGTATGTAATTATATGGTTTATAACGAAATTGGAATGAGTGAACGTACTTATCGACGTGTTAAGGCACGTTCTATAAGCTTGCTTTTGCTCTTAGACTAGAAGTTTACGAGCAAGAACAAACTGGAGGTGATGAACAATGAACTTTGTTCAACCAATACGTGATCCGGAGCAAATACAGCAGATAAAAGAATATCTGAAAGAAAAGAATGAACGTAATTATATTCTGTTTGTAATGGGAATCAATACAGGCTTACGTATAAGCGATATTCTAAAGCTGAAGGTTGGTGACTTAAAAAGCAGTCACATCTTAATGCGTGAAATGAAAACAGGTAAGCAGAAACGTATTCAAATTACTGCAGCATTAAGAAGAGAGTTGAAGTGGTTCATTGAAGAGAGAGAAGATCATGAGTACTTAATTAAAAGCAGACAAGGTAGTAACAAACCGATCGTAGTATGGCATACAAAATACTTAGAAGTACAGCAGCAGAGTTTGGTTTAGATGAGATAGGAACACATACATTACGTAAGACGTTTGGATATCACATGTACATGCAGACAAAGAACATAGCGTTGCTTATGGAGATATTTAATCATTCATCAGAAAGAGTGACACTTAGATATATAGGGGTAAACCAAGATGCAATGGATAGAGCGATGACTAAGTTTAAGATTTAGTAATTTGCTTTTTATTTATGTAGATGGGCAGGTACAACATAAAAAGTATAGAATAAATACATTCAATAGTATTGTTTGCTTTGGATATGAATATTAGTTAAAGGTACGTTAATTACATTCTAGTCAGTAACCAAAAAGGTGATTAAATAACAGAGGGAGCAACTTACATGGAAAATATATTAAAAGTATCATCAAAATCAAATCCCAATTCAGTTGCAGGCGCAATTGCAGGCGTATTAAGAGAAAGCGGTAATGCAGAAATTCAAGTGATTGGAGCTGGCGCTATAAATCAAGCAATTAAAGCCATTGCTATTGCAAGAGGATTCGTAGCTCCTAGTGGTATTGACTTGGTTCTTATTCCAGCGTTTCAAGAGATTTCAATCAATAATCAAGAAAGAACAGCAATCAAATTAATTGTAGGTCCTAGAAAATCTAGGTCTTACAAGAGACCAACAATATAAGAATATTTGAAAAGGCCGATAGAATTCGGTCTTTTTCTTTTTTACTTATAGTTAACCATTTTTATTGTGTTGTGTAACTCAAAAAACTAAGTCTTATAAAGTTACGTGTATCAAGGGGTCCAACGTTCTAGTCAGTTACACACAATATAAGATATGGGTAACTCAAAGGAAATATTTTACCCTGTACATTCTAATGATAGAATATTAGATAGCAAGTGGGGAGAATAATGGAGAAGAAAAAGAGAGCTGATGAGGAGAAGGATGAAGAAAAAACGAATGGAGACGAGGTGGAAGTTATAAAAGAAGAGGATATAAAGAAAACTTACAAGCCAGTTTTATATTCATATGAAGTACCTCAATTCTCTAAGACATTAATTGAGGCACAAAAGGCATGGCATGAACAAAACTGACCAATTATCGAGGCACAAAATGCAATGCGTGAGCAAATCCAACCAATAATAGAGATGTATAACAATATTGATTGGGATTTAATGCGTGAAGTAGCAGCAGAACAAATAAAAGAATTGGAAGAGGTATTAATAGAGCAAGAAAAAAATTTTGGTGTTTAGATATGGATACTGTGGCTGCTATAGTGGATGGGGAGATAACAAAAGGTGATTTATCAGAATATGTTGATGAAAATCTTGAATCATATGTAATAGAAATAATTCAAGATCCCATATATGAACTTCATGCAACTCTAATCCAAGAAACTTATGAGGCATATAAAGTTGGGTTTTATAAATTGTGTGTGATTCCACTTTTTGCAGCAATTGAACATGTTGTTGCATTGTGGTATCTGGGATATATAAAAGAGGATATGGTATTTGTTAATCATAAACCCGATGTATGGGGAATTAAAAATAAAATTGATCCTGAAAAATATAACCATATAGAAAAGGAAAATTCAAATAAATTTTTGCACTATCTGTATTCCGAACATATAGGAAAATATTTGATAATATACCAGACCAATTAAGTCAGGGACTAAATCGCAATGCGATAGCACATGGTTATCACGATTACGATTCTCTTTCTAAGACAGATGTACTTAAATTGTTTCAGTTGCTCAAGTCCACCTTGATATTAAAATCTTTTGAATCAAATAAAGTGGCAGAGTCGTGACCGTTTTTTGACCGCAAATGTACCGGTTGTACGATTGAATGCACCACACTTTTCAAAATGCTGTATACGTAAAAGAGTCTATATTATTATGGGCTTTTTTATTTTGCCGCTCTTTTTTATTTCCGACAAAAATAGGGACAAAATGGGGGATAATTTTTGGGGTTTTTCAAAACAAAATCAATATTACGCTATACCTATACAGTTCTTTGAAAAAAGAATACTGTGGGGATAGCGTCGCCCCGTTATCAAAACGTTACCGGAGAACGAGCATGGGCGGTAGGAACCCGCGATTAGGGTGGTAAGATTCCCTTACTTGAATTATTGAAGTTAATTAAAATAAATTTAGACAAATTAAGACATATTCCAGTGCGGCGAGTGTGATAATAATCGTATTCGTCATACTGTTTTGCATCTCATTGAGCATAGTTACACTAATGCTATGTTTAAAAAATGTAAAACCACCATCTTGGAAATGACTTGCAACATTTCCATTCGTTCTGATGAATTCAACATTTGCAAAATGTAAATTAAATTGGTGAAAGGAGTGGGATGGATGATTAAACAACAAGGTTATGATGAGTTAGAACTTCATGAAGGAGAAACGTTGACTCAAGCTTTGTTAAAATTGAATGAGAATACTCGTCGAGAGTCTGAAGCACAATACGTTGAGATTCATCAAGTTGTACCTCATGGCAATCAGCGTTTTACAGTAATACTTAATGTATATAAGTGATGAAATAAAAAAGGCATCCATAACGGGTGCTTTTTTATTTTGTCTTGTAATTCTTACTTTTAATGTCTATTGCACTAGATGCCCAAACGTAAAGGCATGCTAATGTTAATAGTGCGCGTATCCAGCTAAAGTCATTGTCTATAAAAATCTTTGAAATGAATAGAACTGCAT
>NZ_CAKJTI010000017.1:0-62310 GCF_917563915.1 Bacillus rhizoplanae
TTCAAATACTTTCTTATATACTAGATAAGGAGTAACCCAGAACGGAACCACTAATACACTTATAAGCGTTCCGATAAAAACACCTGCTATCCCTATATACTGAACCAAAATAATAGATATAATAAGGTTTACAGCAGCCTGGAACAAAGGAGCATACCTATCCTCCTGAAAAATTCCTGCTGTAGTCTTCACGGTAGTTATAGCATTCCTCATTCCTCTTTCATAGAAGATAATTATCAATATAAATAATACACTTTTACTCATTAAGAACTTCGAACCTATCCATAAAGTAATAAATGGCTCTATAGTAACACATAACAGTATGCTAAAAAACGAATATAACCAAAAATTGAGAAGTGTATAGACCTTATATATACTGTAAACCTTGTCTACACTCTCTTTTGCTACTAAATTCCCTACACTGTGATAGGTATTATTGAATATCTGATAAGTAAAAGTTCTGCAAATATCAATTAACATATTATAATTAGAATACAACCCGACTGCCGCCACACTAACAAATGATGAGATTATAATGTTATCCGTTCCTAACACTAGGTAGTTTCCTATGTTTTGTAGAACAATTGCTTTTACATTTTTTATAATATTATTTTTAGTTTCGTTATCTAATTTACTGGACACTTTATCCTTTAAAAATGGATACATTTTGCTCACTATAATTGCTAAAAAGATACTAGTAGTTATTGTAACCATACTATCTATGACTAGATATAATATATAATTTTTTGTGAAGTGCAACACTACTATCTTAAGACAAGTGGATGTGATGGAGGATATAGAATATACTCCTGTTACAATATAGCCTTTCTGGCAGACATTTAGAAGCGAGCTTCTGTGTGAATACAGATAAGGTGCCACTGTGTTAAGTAAAAATATAGCATAAATTAGATGAACATTATCAACACTTGAATCTTTAATAAAATATCCTAGAAAGGGCATTAATGAGAGTCCTAGTAACAATACAACCAAAGCGATTACCATATAGGCATTTCGGTACAATCGCATAAGCACATTTATTTTCTGTTGGTCATTTTCAGCTACTGGTTTATAAAGACTATACATTATACTAGAACCTATTCCCACCTCTGCCAAAGACAGCATGGACAGTATGTTGGTAAGCAGTCCGTTTATTCCTAGGTATTCAACACCTAAGCTATTAATGAATACAGTTCTTGAAATAAAGCTTAGGGATGTAATAATAATTTGATTTCCAAGACCAGCGGATATATTAATTATCGAACTTTTTACTCTCATATTAAAACCTACTTATCATGAGTTTCTTGCATTTAGCCCGGAATATAGCGGAGATTAAAATAACAGGTTGAATTTCCAAGTACTTTGCAGCCTGTTCTAATCTAAAATTAGATTTAACAAAATCATAATATAAATTATAGTAAGACAATCTTCCTTTTAAATTGCACTTATAAAACTTAATTTGCTGTTTTATATAACATGCTGTACCTTTAGGGTTTTTAGCAAACATCTCTTTCATATTTTTAGTTAAACCTTCATCAAGGTAATCGCATATATATATAGTTTTATTGAACCATCTTATTTTATAGCCATCATAAGCCATTCTATCCCACACGGTAGCTTCTGTAATAAATTTCCCTCCTTTAAATTCATGAAACTTATATTTTCTAAGTATTTTAGTATAAAAAACTTCAGCTTTATCCCCGGTTATATTAAATTTCGTACGTTCAAGCGAAGTTGCATCCATATATTCCCTTTCAAATGTTGTTTCTAAAAATTCACTAACACTTCTTCCTCTATTACCAGAAACGCCACAAAATATTTTTTTATTTTCTAAGATTTCTTCCCACTTTACTATGCTTTCTAAAACATCTTCTGTAAGATAATCATCAGAATCTACAATGAAAAAAAATTCTCCTTCAGCTAAATCAGTAGCTTTATTAATCGCTCTGTGTTTCCCCCATTTTCAACTTTATAGTACCTGATAGAAAATAGGCTTTGTTCTAACGTCCATAATTTAAATAGTTCCTCTGTATTATCGTTTTAGCCATCATCAATGACTAGCCATTCAAAATCCGTATATGTTTGCTCTTGTAATGAACTTTATAATTTCTCTATAATATAGCCCCTGTTATACGTTGGAGTGAACACTATTATTCTCATTTAAAACCATCCTTTTTTATTTGGCTCTTACTCAAATATGAATTGATTGATCTAATGCAAAACCCTTGAGTGAACGGCAATATATTGAACAACATGGAATATACTCCTATGTCTTTTGTATCTCCTTGAGAAAAGTCAACTGCTCCATCTTTCCTCGTAACCTTCATTAAATAACTTATAGCCCTATCTGTACTATCTAAACATTCTTTTGAAATCTCCTCTATTTTTGCGGCACTTAACATAAACCAGCCTAACGTGGCTGTAGCGGAAGAATCAGCCCTGCTCTCACTTCTAGTTACAGTCCAGTTCCAACTGCCATTATCTTGTTGAAAACTTATGGTAGCTTTTGCAAACCTTTTAACACATTCTTCTAACACAAATTTATATTTGCTATCTTGCGGCAATTCATTCCAAGCATCTATAAGACCTATTGCAAACCAACCAAGCCCTCTTCCCCATCCGTATAATCCAAGCGGTACTTTATTCTCTAGCTTGTAAACATGACATGGTATATAATATTTACCTAACATTCCATTTTTCTCATACTCTTTAATTTGCTTCACTGCTAAATCTACACACTCATTTTTGTTATATCTAGTGCCATAACAAACTAAGAAAGGGCATATAAATCCTATAGTATCTACATACCTGTAGCTTTTCATAAACTTTCTATATTCTACTGTGCCATCTTCACCTATATGATCTTTAATCATTTCCCATGTATAATCTAATGCTTTTTTATATCGATATACATCTATAAAATCCAACTTCATGATAGAATAAGCAAGTATTGCCCCATCTACATACTTAGGCTTTTCAAACCATTGGCCATTACTATCAAATTTCGAGTCCAAAAACTTTATAACTTCATTTTCAACTTCTTTATCATCATTATATTTTAAATACTCAGACAATCCTAAAACTAATGATGCTTCTTGCCAATGCTGTATAGCGCTGTTTGTGTAATTCCCTTTTAACATATCTATTACAACTAATCTTGTATTATCTGTTACTTTTATTTTCGGTGTGTTTAGTAACCATCTAGATCCTTTTTTAATTATAGATTTATTCCATAAAAATTTATCCTCATATCTACCCATGTGAATTCTTAGTATCCAATCCTTGATTACAGGTACTAAGTCTATAATAATAGCTATTAAAATAATAAAAATTATGATGTAGCTCAAACTTTGGAAAATCATCTCTATATAGTCCCTTCAACATGGAAATAATTTAAATACTCACTTAACATATCCAACAGCATTACCCAATTCTTCAGACATCTTAGTACACATATCTAATGTAATATTCTCACTTATTGTCCAACTTCTATCATAAATATATGCTGTTTCCATATTTAATTGATGCTTGTTAATATAATCTTCCGTTTTTGCTATAACTCTCGCTGGATTGCCTCCAACTACGTACCCAGCCGGTACCGATTTGGTTACTACACTTCCAGCAGCTACAATAGCATTTTTACCTATTGTAACTCCAGGCATTATTAAAGCTCTTGCTCCTATAAATGCATTGTCCTCTATTTTTATTTTTGCTATTTTTGTATAATCTAAATATCGTTTCGTACTAGCGTCATGTGCAAGGAGATATGCCTGGGGGGCAAATGTAACATTATCACCGATTTCTATTAACCAGCAATGTGCAAAATCAATTGTACTTCCAGACAATCCATGACAATTTCTCCCTACCTTCATACCTCTTTGCAAGCATGCTTCTACTGTTAAATCCTCACGGGATAGCATTCCCAATCTTACCATTAAAGACTTTTTTATTCGATCAAACATAGTTTCCTCCAATGAATTTATTTCATTATTCAACTTATTTACCAATCCTATATTTTACTTTTTATTAATTCATATAAATTATTAATTTCATCCTCTGTCTCCAATTCTTCTTCTTTGAGGCTATCAATAAACTTATTTCTTAATTTTTCTTCTTTTATTAATAACTCAAGATTATTAGCTACCGACATAGGATTCATTTCTGCAATCACTCCATTGATATTATTTCTTATATGATTATTAGCTGTTTCAAAATTAGTAATTATTATTGGTTTTGCTAATATTTTTGCTTCATCTATCGCAATAGATTTACCTTCATATCTCGATGTCTGTATATATATGTCCGATCGTTTTATATATGGATATGGATTTTCTTTTAAACCTAATAATTTTACTCTTTCTTCTAGTTTCCTTTCCCTTATACTACTTTCTAATTCTTCCCTTACATTGCCTTCTCCAATTAAATACCATTTAATGTCATGCCCTTTTCTAACGAGTATATCGAATGCTTCCAGGGATATATCTAATCCCTTTTCTTTAACCAATCTCCCTACAGAGATTAATGATATACTTCTGTCGTCCTCTTCTTTAAAATCAACTTTCTCTAATGACATTTTCTTTATCATTCTTGAAGAAACTATATTGTGTATACACTTAATTTTTTTTTCATATTCAGGGAAATTTTTCGTTAAGATATTAACTAGGTCTTCTGATACAGTAACTATATAATCTAGTTTTCCAAAATAAAATTTCTCTTTACTATAATCAATTCCTAACTTATTGTAATCAGTGTGTATCCATCCAATTTTTCTTTTAGCTTTTACCTTATCTACACAAAAATATGTAGGGTTTTTTTCTTGAAACCCTATAGCTACGTCATACTCCTTATTTATTTCATCTATTGAGTTTGACATATATCTCCATAACTTTTGCTCAATTATAGCTCCATTATTTTCTTTTTTAGCCAGATATCCTAATATCCCCCTAGAAAAAACCGTTTTAAAATCTCCTTTTTTAATTAATTCTGTTAAGGACCGTGTTATAGGCATATCAAAATACTTATAATTTATAGGTTCTGGCAATAGAGTAACTTCTTTGGGTAGTTTATTTATAAACATCCCTGTATGTTTAAACAAAAATAAATCTACGTTGTATTTAGAATAATCCATAACTTCTAATAAGGAAATAAGGGCTTTTTCAGCCCCGCCACAGTGCAGATTATTCATTACAAATAATATCTCTTTTTTCATGAGCTTCACCCGTTAAAAAATTTTATATAGCTTGTATATTTCATCTTCAGTTCCCAGCTTCTCTTTGGACAAATTATTTACTAACTTATTTTTCAGTTCTATATCTTTTATAAGTTTCTCAATTCCTTCTGCAATAGCCTCTGGCTTCATATGGACAATTAAGCCGTTTATACCATTTTCAATTTGATCTTTTGCAGTACTAAAATTGGTAACAAGTATAGGTTTATTCAATATTTTAGCCTCATCAATCGCTATAGATTTCCCTTCAAACCTTGACGTTTGTGCAAAAATATCTGCTTGCTTTATATACGGATATGGATTGGATTTTAACCCCAACAATTTTACATTGTTTTCTAACTTATTTACTTTAATCAAATTGGTTAATTTTTCTCTCTCTTCTCCCTCACCTATAATGTTCCATTCTATTTTATATCCTTTATCTATCAGTTTCTTGCAGGATTCTATAGCCATCTCAAAACCTTTTTGGTAGTGCAACCTACCTATTGAAATGATAATAATTTCATTATCTTTTCTATCATAAACATCCTTACTTTCCTGATTAGCCATTTTATGTATCATTGTTGGTGATACAATATTATAAATAACGCTTATCTCATCTTTTTTGTTAGGAAATCTGTTCGTTAGGATGTTAGCACACTCTTCCGATACAGTAACTATGTTATCTAGTTCTCTAAAGTATAAGGCATCAAAGTTCGGATCCATCCCTAATTTATTATAGTCAATGTGTACCCATCCTATTTTTTTGTGTGCTTTTACCTTATCTACACAAAAATATGTAGAAGTTTTCTCTAAGAATCCTATAGCAACATCATACTGTTTTTCTATTTGATTTAATGAGCTAGCAATATACTTCCAATTATATTGTTCTCTTATCGATATATTTTTAGTGTTTCTATTCTTTATAGAGAACATCAACCTATTATATGCCAGTGATATTTTCTCTTTTGATACAAGCTCTTTGATAGATTGAAACAAAGGTAAAGTAAACGTATGATATTTCTCTGGTATAGGTAAAATTTGTACCTCTTTTGGTACGAATTCCATAAATATACCTTCATGATGAAACAAAAATAAATCTACATTATATAACTGATAATCTATTTGAGATAATAAATTCACTAGACTCTTTTCTCCGCCACCAGCAGACAAACTTGGCATAACAAATAATAAATTTTTTTTCATAATATACCTCGAATTACTTAACTAATTCATGTAAATATTCTACTGCTTTATATGACATCTTCTTTATATTAGGAATAGACTGCTTTAGTTTTTGTCTCAATTCCTCTTCCTCCCGTACCATTTCATCAAATTTAGCTTTTAATTTATCGCTATTAGATATTTCTTCTATATTTAAAACTAATTTCTCTTCTCCAAATAAGTCTTTAGCTATCCCTTTCGATTTTACACTGTACCCTAATACCATAGTCGGAACACAATTTGAGTAAGCAGCTATCGTTGCATGTGTTCTAGCTCCTATAAAAAATCGCATCCTAGCTATATATCCCTTATATTGTATTGCATTTAAATTATGTGGTAATATGATTAATCTATCTGTATTCTTAAACTCTTCGTAATACTTATATAGAACTTCATAATCGTTATTTTCATCCTGTATAACATGAGGTGTAAGAGCAATTGTTAAATCTGTAGTATTTAGTATGTGATGAATTAAATCCCCTACTGCGACTTGAGAGTTTTGATTTCTCTTCCATACAAGTGGACTAAAATTAAGTCCTACCGTATTTCCCTCTTTCCATCCTTTAGGTAATTCTAATTCTTCTTTTTCCATCGTAAATGCAGGATCTGCACATAATTTCACATTATTAAGTCCTTTATCTTTTAGTAAATTATAAGTAATGGTCTCCCGAGCAAGTATTAAATCGAACAATTTCAAGTCTTCTAATTTTTTTTCAGACATATCCTCTTCACCTATAGAACATCCCCATAAAACCAATTTCTTTCCTTTTATTTTTACTCTTTTATCTATTTCATACAATGCAGGCTGTTCTCCGTAACAATAGTTATCTCCTCCTATGGACAAGCAAACATCCATATCTTTTATACGTTTAATTATGTTATTTTCCATTTTAGCTAGCGCATAAGATTCATCATTAAAAAGCTTCACTTTAAATAAACTTATCCACCAATCATATGAGTACTTCTCTATACTACTGTTAGAACCATCATATATTCCATCTAACTGAGTTATTATCTTATCTGTTTTTGGCCTACTTGATGCTAAATATACCTTTGCTCCATCTATCTTATCTTTTATGATATTAGTAGAGGAACGAACAATGGCCTCACATCCCCTATTAAGACTGCCGCCGTGAGCAAACATCATAATCTTCATACAAAACTCCCCCACTATTATTTATTTCTGAATCTACTGTAGGTAGCAGCACAATAAAGTCCAATAGTTAATTTTCTTTTTATCAAATCTACTATAAACTGCTCATATCTACCCAACGTGCTGTAAATTTCACTATAATATATAGGCAATGCCTCTCTAACATATTTATTTCGTATCATATTTTTTACGTATTTATACCTCTTACTTAAACCTACATCTCTAGATGGCGTAAAATAAATATGTATGTAGGACATTACACTATTTATAAATTTTATTGACTTTAGCTGATGCACCCTTACTTTGTTGATCTTACCAGTATATACGTTTGGTAGTTCCATGGTATACACTTCTACAGCTCTCTTAAAATAATCTTTTTCCGATATGTTTCTAGTAGCGCTACCAGCTACCTCTCTATAATGGTAACCTACATAATCTATATATTTCATGTTGGTTGCATTACTAAAGAATTGCATGTTAAACATTCCATCTTCTCCTAACGCAACCTTCTCTGGAAACTTCACGTTATTTTCTCTTATTAGTTTATTTCCATATATTTTATTTACGACAGTATTTAAATTTTCTGTCTTAAGGAAATAAGGTAATAACTCCTGCTCTATATAATCTGTTTTAAGAATAATATTTACAGGAAATGGATATTTTACAATTACCTTATGTCCTTCCATCTCCCCCTTAAAATTTGATATAACTACATCACAATTACCCTGTTTTGCTGAGTTGTACAATATCTCATACATATCTTTTTCTATATGATCATCAGCATCAACAAATCCAACATATTCTCCGGTAGCAACATGTAAACCGGTATTCCTTGCAATACTTACACCTTGATTTTCTTGATTTATAAGTGTTATCCTGTCATCTAATTTTTTATACTTCTCAATAACTTTCCTGCTGTTGTCCGTCGAACCATCATTAATAAATATAAACTCACACTCTTGGAGCGTCTGATTTAAAAGTGATTCTATACACTGAGTGATATATTTTCCTGCATTATAAACCGGTATTATTACACTTACTTTTTTGCTCATGCCTAAATCACGCCTTTATCAAAAATCTCTTATGTTATAATCATAAACACATCTTTATTGTTATCTCCTAAATGGATGTATACTTTGTTTAGGCACCTATAATCTTATATAGTTTATTTAACTCGTAACCATTGCTGTAATCTCTGTTTCGTAAATTATTGATTAATTTACTCCTTAGCTCACTGTCTCTATATAAGTTTTCGATACCTTCAACTAATCCCTCAATGCTTGAGTCACATATAATACCTTCAAGTCCATCATCTAATTGACTGCTTGCAGTGGGATAGTTGGTGATCAATATAGGTTTCCCAAGTATTTTAGCCTCCGTAACTGTAACAGCCTTTCCTTCATACCTGGATGGTTGCACGTATAAATCGCATACTTTTATATATGGATATGGATTGATTTGCTTCCCTAATAGTACAAAGTTGTCTTCTAAATTAAGCTTCACTACCAATTCTCTAAGGACCTCTTCCTCTGAACCATATCCTACCACATACCACTTCATATTATTGAATCCTCTATCATGTAATGTCCTAAGGGCTTTTATAGCACTATCAAAACCCTTAGCATATGACAATCTTCCAACAGATACAATGTTAAAAACCCTGTCCTTTTCTCCATCGAAATCTACGATATCATCAGCCATCTTCTGTATAAATTCTGGTGAAGTGATATTTTCTATAAGAATAATTTTGTTTTCCAATGATGGATATTTCATTAAAAAGGCATTTGTACATTCGTCAGATATAGATGCAATATAATCAAACTTTCTCCACATATTAAGATCGAGTTTATTATCGATTTCTAATGTACTATAATCCGTATGAATCCAAGCTATTTTCTTATTCGCATCTATCCTGTTAGCTACAATATCATGTGGCCAGGCATAACTGATTGCAACATCGTACTTCTTTTTGTGTTTAGGAAGAAAATAGGATGCATACTTTGACACAAGTTGCATTTGAATATACCCTGATCCTTCTTTCAAATGCTTACGTTTTACTTTTATACCCGCTACAAGTTTACTTAATATTCTGACAGATGATGCTAAGTAATGTCCTTCTCGTATGCATTGTATAATCGACTTTCTAAATACAGTATATTCATTAATTTCCGGCAATACATTCACTTGCTTAGGGATTAAATTCATAAAGTCCCCTGTATGATTACATATCAATAAATCTACATCATATTTGTTAAAATCAAAACTTTCAAGCATATTAATTAAACTTCTTTCTACTCCACCAATTTCCATATCATAAATAGAGATTAAAACTTTTTTCTTCATAGAAATTCCTCGCTAACTACTTTTACTATTGTAGTTGATAGAAATGTTCTCTCTTTTATTTACAAAAAGTGTATTAGAAGGTATATGTCCTTTTACAACACTTCCAGCAGCTACTACAACATTATCTCCTATTACTGTATCCCTTAAAATTACAACATTAGAACCAATCCAAACATTCTCGCCTATTATTACCTCACCTTTAACAAGATGGTTACCTGCAGGATTTTTATAATTATGGTCATGATCGTTAATACATACATTGGGAGCAATCTTCGTATTTCTTCCAATTGATACTTTATTTACACAATTAATATTACAATTATCATTAATGAATACTTTCTCTTCTATATTCAACACTCCATTAGAATCAATCCTAAAACTAGCATTTTTTCTTATGAACACAAATTTACCTATGTTAACTTTTGCCTTTTTATTAAAAATTTCTATCCTACTGTTAGCTTGAAGTGAAAAGATGGAACAATTTATATTCCGAAAATAAATGATCTTATAAAAAAAGCCTCTTAAGATACCTATCAAATGTGAAATATTCATCAATATAGTAAAATATACCCCTCTATTACGCCCTTCTGTAACTAACATTTGAAATATTTTTTTCGATATACTAATCATAGTATTTCTCCTTGAGCACTCCTTTTCTCCTCACATATCCTCTTATTTTCGCAATATTATCACCGCCTATAATTTTTGATAAAGTCAATTTTATTTTACTTTTAATCCTCACTTTTAGTGGCAACCAACTCTTATAAAAGTGATGCATAGCATATGTGTTTTTTGTTATAAATTTTCTGCAATTAATATAATCATATGGAGAAAAATATGTTTGAGGATAAAAAGCTCCTATATCCTCTATTTCCTGATATTCCCCGTTCATTTTTAGCCCTATATTTTTCAATAACTCGGTTACGATAGCTACATTGGTCAAATCATCATGGCTTCCATCTGCTTTCATGAAATTCTTCTCTTCATACGAGTCTAAAAATATCTTTATGAGCTTATTCCCTTTAGCTGCTCCTATCGTACTTGTAGCAATGTAGTTTTCTTGCTCAAATCCCCAAAACGAGTCATGATGCAGCATATTATCAAATGGTCTGAATACTTCGACATCCGTATCCAAGTAAATCCCCCCAAATTTATAGAGAGCATATACTCTTACGTAATCACTGACAAATGCAAATTTTCTAAATTTATAAGCCTCTCTGACATATGAATTACAATTTATATCAAAGTTATTTTCATTCCATTCTTTTATTTCATATTCCGATAAATTCCTTTCCCAACTATCTATACATCTTTTAACTATATCAGGTTTTTCTTTTTCTCCAAACCAACAGTAGTGGATGATGCGAGGAATTTTTTCCATATCTTTCAACGTAAACCTCCTTTGCTTACTTTTAGATTTCTATAAAGAAAGGATAACATCATAAAAAATTACTCTTATAAATAATCCTCAAAGTAATAACATGCTCATAAACAAAATAAACAAAATAACATACTAGAATTGCATAATAGACAAACTTCTGATCCTTTTTAGTAAACAGCTTTACAACCCAAGAAATTAATATTAATTGGTATAATCCAAAATAAATAGCAAACCTTGCAAAAATCCAGTTTTGTGTTGAAATAAGCATAAAAACTGCACCCAATAATGCCATATTTACAATGTAATCACTCTTTGGAAAAAGTTCTCTAAGTCTTTCTCTACCAAAGTACGCAAGTATGAGCGGTGCAGCATCAACAGCAACCCTAAGGATGTTGGCACCACCTTCATGAAAATCCTTATAATAACCATACTGAGTATCCCCTATCGCAGCAAAGAAAAATTCAGAAAATTGATTAAACCCTATCACGATTAGTACCGCTAAAAAAAGAAGGATAAACGTTGTTGCTGACCAAGCTTTTCTTCGAATTATAAAATATATTGGTATCAGAACAAGCGCACTCTGATGAAATGTTGATGCAAGCAGAACAATGAGAATGTATTTTTTCCAGTTACCATCAAAGATATATTTGGTGGCAGCAAAAATTATAGCTGCAGCTAAATATTGCCTAATCCCATTCATTGATGTTAAGTACATCCCAGATGTGATATAGACATATAAGCTTAAATCGATTAGCCTTGAATACTTATATAGAATGAATACGATTAGTACATTTGTTATCAATGCTGTAATAAAAACCATGACCTGAGGATCATCAGTATACTTTTGTAAAACCATTTGAAAAATATTGAATCCCATGTCTTTGTTTTTTTGAATATACTCCCAATTAAAATCAGTAATAGTATACGCATGCATATAAAAGTATGTATCTCCGATATTATTTCGAAGCCCAGCTACCAACACAAGCGATAGAGAGGCCATTAAAATCAGAAATTGATTCGGCTTTATCAATGCAGGCCCCGTGGTCACAGGCATAGCAAAATATCTTGCAAAAAAAGAGAACATAAATACTATAGCAAGATTCATCCAAAGTATAGTCATTTGTTATTTCCTTTCAACATCTTACTAAACCCCTATGTTACTTCTGGGGTTCTTGTTTTCATTGTAATGTAACAATACAGCATAATCCCAAGCGGAATAGCGAAAAGTGTAAGAGTTTTACATGGTGTCTCACTCATAAACCTTCTATTTTTTGATATAAAACTGCTGGATACATAGTGAATAGCCTGTCTATATTTAAAGGATCGGTTTACAAATGGCAACTTCATAAGTTCCTTACGATAAAAAGCAAAACCTTTCGGATTTCTCATGTACTGGTTTAGCATGTTCATGGATGAACCATCAGGCAGATATTCTACACAGCAAAGGATTTCATTCATCAGTAACATTTCATACTGCCGATCGAGCATATAATACTTATATGCTAATCCTACATACTTTTCATTTTTAAAAACTGGGTACGGGTACTTCTTCGTCAATTCCGTACGATATACAAGTTTCTTATCACCCGTTACACCATGCTTATTATAGAGATCAAAAAGTGTTGAGCGTTTAATATTTTTTGGTAACTTCGAACCAATGATTCGTCCATCTGTATACGAGTCAAGTCCAATTATGCCGCTGACTTCATCACTTCCATGTCTCTCCCAAAAAGAAAGAATGTTTTCTACGGCATCATCGGGCATATAATCATCAGAGTCAATACATACATTTAGTTTCGTGTCGATCATCTCATAGGCTGTATTGTGAGCACCATGCATGCCTTGGTTTTGTTGCCAGTGATATCTTATTTCTATACGATTTTCAGCAATCCAGCCACTCACCAACTCTTTTGTATGATCACTGGAACCATCGTCTATAATTAACCATACAAAATCTTTACATGTTTGACGCTTCAAACTCTCATAACAATTGTGAAGACAGTATGCCCTGTTATAAGTAGGGGTAAAAATAGTTAACTTCTTCAAATAATTCACCTCGACACTGCTAAATAAAAATCTTGCGTTAATCCCGCAGTATTTTTTATATCGTACCCTTTTTTAGATAATGCTTGATCGGATATATCCCTTGGTAAATTTCTAACTGATATACTGCTTAATTTTTCTATCCATATCTTTTTGTCGGTCAGAGGGAAACGTTCAATTAAATTCATTCCCATATCAACTTCCTGTGTAATAGCATCCGATATAATACAAGGTAATCCAGTTCCTTGTGCCTCTATAAGAGTAACCGGCAATCCCTCATGAATAGACGGAAATACAAACACATCAAATGCCTGAAGCAGCTTTTCTATATCGCTTCGTATCCCAAGAAACTTTACATTGTTCCTTAAATTCAACTCTTCTACTTTTTTTTCAATCTCTAAGCGAAGTGGACCATCTCCCGCTAATAGAAGAATAGAGTCCGGTTTCAACTTGATTAATTGTGCAAATACGTCTATAAGAAAGGAATGATTTTTTTGATGCGCGAATCTTCCGACGTGTCCAACTACGAAAGTATCTTGATAAAGTTGTAATTCCTCTCTCACTTGTTTTCTAATATTAGAAGAAAATGCAAATCTATCACATTCAATCCCATTCTTTACGATTTTGGCTGCAGTTGCTTTATCTGCGAATAACCACTGGGCAGCGGCATTTGAGCAAGCTAGCAAATGTGTTGCACATGATAAAATAAAATTCCCTGCGTACCATTTATACATTTTGGCTGCAACACCACCCTCGCTGCTCGTATTATGGCTGTGAGCAATTCGAATTGGTATACCTGCTTTTCTGGCTGAGCGAAGTACAAACCCACTCATTTTATCCATGTGCGAATGCACGATTTTATATTCTTGATGAGATGCAAAGAAGGTGCCTAAAGCTTTCATGTATCCCATATGTCCCACATCAGTAATATATGGAATTCTATGAACTTTTCCGCCTAGCTCTACTATTTCCTCATCGAACACGCCTTCTTTACAGGTCAGAAAGTCGAATTGGACTTTAGATCGATCTAAATTTCGATATAAATTCATAATTAGAGTTTCAGCACCGCCTCGATTCATATTCACAACTACGTGTAATATCCTTAATGGACAGCCCACTTTAACTCCTCCATTTCACCCATAAACACCGCATAAATACCTTTCTTTTCTTCTAATACTTTATCGATGGTATATTTATTTTCAATCATAATACGCCCAGTAATCCCAAACTGAACATTCAAATTAGGATTTTGGGCAAGAAGTTTGATTTTATTAGCCATCTCTTCTATATTGTCATTCCTTACAATCCAACCATTTTCATTATTGAGAATAAGTTCCCTATGTCCTCTATTATCAGTAGCTACAACCGAAAGACCACAAGCCATAGCCTCCATAATATTAACCGGCAAACCCTCACGAATACTGGATGCAACAGCAATATCACACATTGGTAATAATGAAGCAATATCAGTTCGATAACCGAGGAAATGGACCATCTCGGCAACTCCTAGGCGAACAGCCAGTTTCTTACACTCCTTCATTAATGAACCGTTTCCTGCAAGCAAAAGTTTTACATTAGGAACTTCATTCTTTAGTAAAGCTAATGAATGAATCAAGAATTGCTGATTTTTATTTTTGTTAAATTCAGCAGCATAAAACATTAAAAAATCGTCTGGCTTATAACCAAGTTGCATCTTTAAATTTCGTTTACGAACTTCTTTTACTGGTCTAAAATATTCTGTATCCACTCCTATTCCATGAACATGCTCAATACCCTCTGCTTTAAAGTGATGTTTCACAGCAAGATTGTAATCTTCTTTATTGATTGTTATGAGACAATCTGTATAAGGAGCTAGTCCTTTTTCAATTGGATAATATACAAGCCAGTTTATGAGCGGGGCTCCTTTACAAAAATGAAATCCATGAGCTGTATATATCACCTTTGTTCCTTGTCTTCTTGCTTTTCTTGCAGCTAAGCGTGCAAGTACCCCTCCCATAGGTGTATGACAATGAATGATGCTGTACTTATTTTTATTGATGATTGATGCAAGCTCCTTATATGCATAAAAGTTTTGCAGTTTAAAAGGCGACCTTTGGATAGGAATGTCATACTTTTTATCTACATATGGAAGCTCTATATTGCCGTTTGCAGCAACATGTACCTCCCAGCCCTGCTCTGTAAACCATTTCATATATGGTAAATGAAATGCTTTGAAATGATAGTCAACTGTTGCACAAAACAACACTTTCTTAGGCACTTAGATCACACACCCATTCAACTATATTTTCGATTAAGGTACAGTTTTCGCAGACATTTAACCAAAGATCGATATTGGTATTTTTGAGATATCATGATTATTAGCTAAATATAGTAGCTTTGTTCGTAACTCCTCTTTATCCAAGCCAGAATATGTAGAAATGACTTTTTCAATTTCTTCTATATAAATATTAGTTTCTTTTCCCACATAAATTCTCGGATAAATTTGTTGTTCATTGATTTCATCATCTTTTAACAACTCTTCAAAAAGTTTTTCCCCTGGCCTCATTCCAGTAAATTCTATTTCAATTTCTTCAATAGAGTTTCCTGATAGTTTGATTAAATTTTTGGCAAGATCGACAATTTTTACTGGTTCTCCCATATCTAATACAAAAATTTCTCCGCCCATAGCTAAAGCTCCAGCTTGTATAACGAGTCTTGATGCTTCTGGAATAGTCATGAAGTAACGAACCATATCTGGATGAGTAACTGTAACTGGTCCGCCTTTTTGAATTTGTTTTTTAAATAACGGAATTACACTGCCTCGACTTCCTAATACATTGCCAAAACGAACAGCAACGAACTTTGTATGGCTCGTTTTATCTTTGTGCTGAATAATCATTTCAGCCAGCCTTTTCGTTGCTCCCATGACACTAGTTGGATTCACTGCTTTATCAGAAGAAATCATGACAAACGTCTCTACATTATGCCAGCTTGCTGCTTCTGCAATATTCATCGTCCCAATTAAATTGTTTTTTACAGCTTCTTCTGGATTATGTTCCATTAACGGTACATGTTTATGGGCAGCAGCATGATAGACAACATGCGGATGATATTTGTTCATCACCGACATCATCTTTTTATTATCTTGTATATCTGCAATCTCTGAAATAAATGTAATCTCCGTGTTACCATATAACTCTTTCAATTCCATTTCAATGGAGTAAATACTGTTTTCGCCATGACCTAATAAAATTAATTGCTTCGGATTAAATTTTGCAACTTGTCTACAAATCTCTGAACCAATTGAACCGCCAGCACCAGTCACTAAAATAACTTTGTCAGTTATGTATTCTGAAATGCTATTCATATCTAATTCAACCGGATCACGGCCTAGCAAATCCGCCACCTGAACATCACGGAATTCATTAACTGAAACTTTTCCTGTTACTAAATCTTCTAGCATAGGAAGAATTTGCGTTTTCGCTTTCGTCTTTGAACACTCTTTAAAAATAGCATTCAAACTTTTTTTACTAAGTGAGGGAATTGCTATTATAATACTCTCGATATTTAGCTCTTGAACAGCACGCTCAATTTGATTCACTCCACCGATCACTGGAATCCCTAGAATATCAAGATTATGTTTTTTCACATTATCATCAATAAATGCAACGGGTAATAATTCTGTATCATTGTTCTTTAACAATTGTCTTGTTATCATTGTTCCTGCAGAACCAGCGCCAATAATTAAGGTTCTCTTTTTTGTATCATCCTTTTTAAAATATGCATCCCTATACATTCGCCAAAGAAAACGCGATCCGCCAATTAATAAAATATGAATCATCCAAGTTACAACAAGTAAACGAAAGTAAATCTTATGTATCATTACTTGTTGTACAAAAGCTGTAGTGATAATAGAAAATGTAACGGCTTTAAAAATAATTATTAATTCCCCTATACTTGCATATTCCCATGCCTTTTTATACAACTTGTAAATAAAAGCAAAAAAATGATGGCTAATTAGTAAGGTTATAGAACTAATTACTGATGATAACGTAATAACATGGAAACTAGCATTTACAAAAAAATAACTAAAGAAAATTGCACTTAATACAATGAGTGAATCCACTAAAAACAATAACGGTAGCCTTTGCCGATATGTCATAAACCTTCCCTCCTTTTTAATTATTACTTCAAAAAAAATTAAAGCTTTTAACTATAAGATCTTTTTAAAAACTCATAGCTAAAAGCTTTAATCTAATAAAATTTGGGCATCTAACCCGTCCTCACATCACGCTCTTGATGACTAGCATCTAAGGTTTATTCCAACCCACAGCATGACCGAGTGCCTCCATTGATACCGGTAAGGAGACATCACCACATCCAATCTCCAAAAAGAATTATTATGTTCTTTATAAAGAACATAATAATTTAAAAGAATTATTATCTCGTTAAACAAAAGTCTTTATCTCAATGCTTCTATAAACAAATTCAAAAAATGCTTACGCCATTTAACCAGCTACGCATTAAATCCTTATACTTTATTATTTAAAATAGCCCCCACTAATTCTCCTCTTGTAAAACTTATTATTCTTTTAGCTTCCACTGCATCCTCATTTACAGTATGGTTACATCCTATTACTAATACTACCCCATCACACCGATCAGCTAAAATACTGGTATCTGTTACTTCTAAAATTGGCGGAGAGTCAAATAATATGATGTCATATTGCTCCATTGCTTTTTGAATTAAAGTCTCCATTGCTACTGAACTAAGCATCTCAGCTGGATTAAACGGAATTGGGCCGCTTGTTAATACATAAAGTCTTCCAATTCCTGTTTGCACCACAGCCCCCTCCATTGTTGCTTTGCCACTCAAGATATTTGTTAGCCCCATTGTGTTTTCAATTTGGAATATTTTATGAATTGTTGGCTTTCGTAAATCAGCATCAATTACCAATACTTTTTCACCTTGTTGAGCTATAGATACAGCAAGGTTAGCCGTAGTAGTTGATTTTCCTTCCCCAAATCTCGGAGAAGTAATAACGATGGTCTTATCTTTACAGGTAACAGATGAAAACTGGAGATTCGTACGAATCGCACGATACTCTTCAGCAACTTTGGAACTTGGTGCAGTATAAGTAACTAGGCTTTTTTCCTTGATTTTGTCTCTTTTTCTTCTACTTTTATAAACCAATTGTCTCGCCCCCTTAATGATACAGGTTCCCTTTTACTCTGTTTGTCTACTATGTTTCTCTTATTCATTTTAGAAATACTCCCTAAAGTAGGGATATCTAATAATTTTTCAATAGTACGCGCCGATTTAATCGTATCATCCAGAGAATCTAGTAAGAAGATGAAGCCGACGCTTAATACCAACCCCACAAAGAAGGCAATCATTATCGTTTTAGTATGATTTATGTTTATTGGTACAGAGTATTTCGTTGCTGTCGCTTCCGATAAGATGCTGACATCATTAAATTTCAATGTACTTGCAGCCTCTTGCTTATAAACAGCTGCTGTAGTATTCGCAATTTTAGCTGCAAGTACGGGGTCCGTATCAACCACAGTAATTTTCACTATCTGCGAGCTTTGCACACTTTCAGTACTTATTTGTCCGCTTAATGTGCTCGCTGATCTATTAATGTTCAATTCCGCAGCTACTTTCTCCATCACAACTGGTTCATTTATCATTACTTTAAGCGTGTTCACAGTGTCATTATTTGCTGGAATGAGTATTCTTGAAGAAGATGCGTATAATGGGGTTTTAAAGAAAATACTATAAGCTGCTCCTACCGATGTAATGATTATTGTAAGCACCACAATGACCCATAGTCGTCTTCTTATAACAGCAAATAAATTCTTAAGATTTATTTCCTTTTCCATAATTTCACCCCGCAAATTTTTTATAAATATACTAAGCACTACTTATAGATTTTAGAATATCCAAACTACTCACCCTATAAAAACATTTTTATTCAGATATTTTAGAAAAATGTTGAAAAACTTTTCATACACAAGAACATCACCTCATTGAATAAAACACAATACGTTCTATTTAAAATAGATTTTAGTTCTTTATATAGAACAAGTCAATATAAATTATTCTGCAAATTCTTTCTTTTCTCCTCATAATATATCATTTTCTATTTTGTTATCCTACCATTTTTTACCGGAAAGTTGAGAAACTTTATTTCCTACCTAATTCTTCTCCTAAATCTTCTAATAATCCTCTGTATTTACCTTCTACAAATACAGATTTTTTGGCAAAATTTTTAAAAATATTAAATTAGCAAATATAAAGTAAGGCTTCCATTAGTAGGAGATTGTTTTCATCCCGACTAACGAAAAGTTCTCACCATTCAGGCTCTTAAGGGTAATTATTCCCCGCCTATCTGTTTTGTTTTCTCAGAATTTTAAGGCGGGATCTTACTGTCTGTGAATAACAGGATAAATAAGATTAATCATCAAAAATTTATACATCACGGAGCTAATAGAATCACTCTTTCTACTAAATGAATATTTTCTAATTTAGATATAAATTCAAGGCCTTTTATTATAGTTCAAACTGTACTACGACGTAGGGTCTACAAAAGACAATTTATGATGAAGATGTCCCAAGGAATCTTTCTATTTTTGATTAAGGCAGTTATAAAAACAAAAAACCCTCAACACGTTATGTGTCAAGGGTTTGAAACTCTTAGTAAAGAGTCATATATTGATCGCGTTCCCATTGGTGAACTTGCGTGCGGAACATATCCCACTCAATTTCTTTTGCTTCGATAAAGTGCTCAAGTAAATGATCACCTAACGCACCGCAAATGATTTCATTTGATTTTAATTCATTTAGTGCTTGCGCTAATGTAGCTGGTAAATCAATGATACCTGCTTTTTCACGTTCTTCTGGTGTCATCACATAAATATTGCGATCTACTGCAGGTGGTACCGCTAGTTTATTTTTAATTCCGTCAAGACCTGCTGCTAATAATACAGCCATTGCTAAGTATGCGTTTGCAGCTGGATCAACGCTACGTACTTCTACACGTGTACTTACACCGCGAGATGCAGGGATACGGATTAATGGGCTACGGTTTTGCGCAGACCATGCTACGTAACATGGTGCTTCATATCCAGGTACTAAACGTTTATAAGAGTTTACAGTTGGGTTTGTTACCGCTGTAAAGCTTGATGCGTGTTTCAAAATACCTGCGATGAAGTGGCGAGCATCGTCGCTTAATTGTAAATCACCGTTTTGATCATAGAATACGTTCTCACCATTTTTGAATAGTGATAAGTTACAGTGCATACCAGAGCCGTTTACACCAAATAGCGGTTTTGGCATGAATGTTGCGTGTAAACCATGTTTACGCGCGATTGTTTTTACAACAAGTTTAAATGTTTGGATATCGTCACACGCTTTAATTGCACTTGCATATTTGAAGTCAATTTCGTGTTGTCCTGGTGCAACTTCATGGTGAGATGCTTCAATTTCAAAGCCCATTTCTTCAAGTTCAAGAACGATATCACGACGGCAGTTTTCCCCTAAATCCATTGGTGCAAGGTCGAAGTATCCACCGTTATCATTTAATTCTAATGTTGGATTTCCTTTTTCATCAACTTTAAATAAGAAGAACTCTGGCTCTGGTCCAAGATTGAAATCAGTGAAGCCTAGCGCTTCCATTTCTTTTAACATACGTTTTAAGTTGTTACGTGGATCACCATCAAACGGTGTACCATCTGCATTATAAATATCGCAAATTAATCGCGCTACTTTGCCTTTTTCAGCAGTCCACGGGAATACTACCCATGTATCTAGGTCTGGATATAAGTACATGTCAGATTCTTCAATACGAACAAATCCTTCAATAGAAGATCCGTCAAACATCATTTTGTTATCTAGAGCTTTTGTTAACTGACTAACTGGAATTTCTACGTTTTTAATACTTCCTAAAAGATCCGTAAATTGTAGACGGATATACTTTACATTCTCTTCTTTCGCCAAGCGGAAAATATCTTCTTTTGTGTACTTTGCCATTTAAAATTCCTCCTTAGTCCCTCTAAACATCTTGAAAATTATCAATCATTAATGAAAAAACCTTGAAATATCACCTTGTCGTAAAGACGTTCGATTAAACCTGCCCGTATGTTGCAGTTCATCTCGAAGAATTTTACGGAGCTCAGATTTCGAAATTTCTTTCACTTCTTCTCTTACTTGTATTACTTCTGATTGATTTTCCTTCATTTGTAGTACTTGCTTAATACCAGCCATGTTTAAACCTTGATCTAACAAATCTTTAATCTCTAACAATTTATCTACGTCGTTAAATGAAAATAATCTACGATTTCCTTTTGTACGGGTTGGGGAAATCAATTTATGCTCTTCATAGTAACGAATTTGACGCGCAGATAATTGTGTTAAATCCATAACTATACTTATTGGAAACAGCGGGGCAGAACGTCGATCATGTTGTGTCACTTCAGTTCCTCCTTCGCCTTAACTTGATTCTCATTTTATATCATGTTATGTATCATGTCAACAGATGTTAGCTTTTCTTACATGATTTTTTTAAAAATTTTTTCACTCTTATTAAAATGTCTCAATTACCTACTTATATACAAAAAAGCTGCCAAAATTGGCAGCTTTCATTTAAGAAATTACTAATAGATTTTTTTCAATAAGCGCATCAATAGCAGAACAAATCGCAATCTTCACATGCGAATACGTTAGACCGCCCTGTACATACGCAACATAAGGCGGACGAATTGGACCATCTGCTGATAATTCAATACTCGCACCTTGAATAAATGTACCTGCAGCCATAATCACATCATCTTCATATCCTGGCATATAATTCGGATACGGCGTAAAATGCGAATTGATTGGTGATGCATATTGAATCGCTTGGCAAAATGCAATCATGCGCTCTTTATCATCAAATTGAACAGATTGTATTAAATCTGTTCGCGGTGCATTCCAAGTTGGCGATGTATTCATACCAAGCTTTTCTAAAAAGGCCGCTGTAAAGATTGCACCTTTTAATGCTTGACCAGCAACATGAGGCGCTAAGAAAAATCCTTGATACATCTCTTGTAAACTATATAAAGATGCACCAGCCTCCGCTCCGATACCTGGAGATGTTAAACGATATGCACATGCTTCCACATATTGTTCTTTCCCAACAATGTAACCGCCCGTTTTCACGATGCCGCCACCTGGATTTTTAATAAGTGAACCCGCCATTAAATCCGCACCGACATGACATGGTTCAAGCTCTTCTACAAATTCTCCGTAACAGTTGTCTACGAACACAACGACATCAGGCTTAATTTCTTTTACAAATGCAATCATTTCTTTAATTTCGGCAATTGTAAATGACGGGCGAGTTGCATATCCCTTCGAACGCTGAATTCCAATCATTTTTGTATTTTCATGAATCGCCGCTTGCACTGCAGCAAAATCAACACGTCCCTCTTCTTTCAAAGCAACTGCCTGGTAACCGATGTTATACTCTTTAAATGAGCCAACACCTTTCCCGCGAACACCAACAATTTCTTCTAACGTATCATACGGCTTCCCAGTTATATATAACAATTCGTCACCAGGGCGTAAAATCCCAAACAACGCTGTAGAGATTGCGTGAGTTCCAGAAATAATTTGCGGCCGTACAAGACCCGCTTCTGCCCCGAACACATCAGCATACACTTTTTCTAACGTATCACGACCGATATCATCATAGCCGTACCCTGTTGTCGGAATAAAGTGTGAGTCACTAATTTTATGACTACGAAAACTTTCTAACACACGAAATTGATTACTTTCAATTACTTCATCAAGGCGTCTATGTATGTCTGCAATTTGCATTTCAACTTCTTTTACAATTGGAGCAATCTTTTCCCCATTCTTCAATCGATTAAACATCTTCTTTCTCTTCTCCTTTTCTTGCTGAATATCTATTGATTTGTCCGTTTAGCGGAGAATGAGCAAAAATATACCCTGTACATTCGTATACTTGCTTCTCTTCTTGAAACGTCATTTCTGTTAATACTGTTTCTGTTCTTAAAAGCGTCAACAATCTGCCTTCGCTTACCGGAATCATTAATTCATATGAATCCATCCGCTTCATCATTTCTATTTCTACAACTTTTCTTAATTTCTCTAAATCCGCCGCATCAAAAGCACTCGTCATAATAAAATCATTCTTTGGGAATGGGATGAAGTTCGGATGTAACTTATCTTTTTTATTGTACACTGTAATAGTTGGAATGTGGTCAAACTCAAGATCTTGCAGTAATTTTTTCACTGTCTCCTCATGCCCGATGTAATTTGAATCAGCTGAATCAATAACATGCAAAATAACATCCGCTTCATTTACTTCTTCTAGCGTGGAACGAAATGCTGCAACTAACGATGTTGGTAAATCTTGAATAAATCCAACTGTATCTGTTAATAAGACTGTATATCCACACGGCAACTGCATTTTACGCGTCGTCGGATCAAGTGTTGCAAACAATAAATCTTCCTCGAATGTATCAGCCGCTGTTAATCTGTTAAACAACGTAGATTTCCCAGCGTTTGTGTATCCGACTAAAGAAACCTGAAAGACTTGATTTTCTTTACGACGTTCACGATATCTCTTGCGGTGCTCTACTACACCAGAAAGCTGCCTTTTAATCTCATCGATACGAGAACGAATATGACGACGGTCCGTTTCTAACTTCGTTTCCCCTGGTCCTCTTGTACCAATACCACCACCAAGACGAGATAAGGCTTGCCCTTGCCCCACAAGACGAGGCAACGCATATTGAAGCTGCGCAAGTTCCACTTGTAATTTACCTTCTCTTGATTTTGCGCGCTGAGCAAAAATATCTAATATAAGCTGTGTACGATCAATGACTCTCGCATCTAACTGTGCTGATAAATTTCGAATTTGACTTGGTGTTAATTCATTATTAAAAATGATAACATCTGGTTCTAGTTCTTCTGCAAGCAGAGAAAGTTCTTCTAACTTCCCCTTCCCAACATACGTTGCCGGATGAAACTTAGAACGCTTTTGCATCGTTGAAACCAACACTTCTGCTTGTGCTGTTTTCGCTAATGATGCTAATTCTTCCATCGAGTGTCCAAAACGTTCATCATCATCTTGCGGCAATTGACAGCCAACTAGTATCACTTTTTCTTTTTCTTCTATCAAATATCCTCACTCATCCTTTTCGAAAATTAATCCTTCTAATATAATAGCAGAGTAAGAACATTTCATCTAGTTAGTGAGGGAGAATTTCATGGCATGGGATTTATTTAGCATCATTGGTACAATTGCCTTCGCTTTAAGCGGAGCAATCATCGCAATGGAAGAAGAATACGATATTTTCGGGGTTTATATTTTAGGAATGGCAACCGCATTCGGGGGAGGAGCACTGCGTAATTTATTGATTGGCTATCCAATTGATGCGTTTTGGAAACAAGATATGTTATTTGAAATTGCAATCTTATCAATGACTATTATATTTTTATTCCCAAACAAACTCATCAAACATTGGAAACGCTGGGAAAATATTACCGACGCAATCGGTTTATCTGCTTTTGCAATTCAAGGTGCATTATATGCACAAAAACTAAATTTACCAATTAGTGCAACGATTGTCGCAGCTGTGCTAACAGGAATTGGCGGCGGTATTATTCGTGATTTATTGGCACGTCGTAAACCACTCGTACTACGAGCTGAAGTTTATGCATTTTGGACGATTTTAGCTGGATTTTTAATTGGAGCTAAAATTGTTACAAGCGACTGGGCATTATATGTTTTATTCGTTCTTATCGTATGTTTCCGTATGATTTCTATTCATTACAAATGGCATCTGCCACATCGCAGTGTAGAAAAGATAGAACATTTTAGTGATAAAGTGAAACTTTAATCAGCGAGACGTCTTACTGCCAACGAATAGCGTGATAAATAACAAATCAACCCTTTACTTCTGTAAAGGGTTTTTCTATTTTACTTCCTCTTAACCACATGTGAAATCTGAATTAGCAGCGCTGACCATCAATAAAGACAAAAAAATCCCACTAATAGAATTGTACTTTATTGCATGTTTTTTGTACTTATCCGTAAATACTATTTCTTAAAGAGAGGTGAGACAAATGACAAAACACGTAAATAAAGGTGCACAAAGAAGCTCTGTGGATCAATTCGGGCATGATTTAAATTCCGCCTACGAAAAAAGTAAAAAAATGGAACAGTTCCATAAAGCATATCAACAAAAAGTCAAAGAAGAATAGGAGTGATATCGGATGGCAAAAGGAAATAACAAAAGCAATCGAGGACAACACAGTAGCGTTAACCCACAAGGGCTTGCATCAGATGTAGCAGATCAAAGTCCAAAAAGCCAATTAGAACAACGCGCAAAAACAAAGAATACAAAATAAAACACGAAGCATTACGCTTCGTGTTTTATTTTAAGCAATTTATCCCGCTACTTTTGGGCAGTAAGACCCCCACCTCAAGATTCAGAGAAAATGAAGAAGATAGGTGGGGTGGTGAAGAAAACTCCCACTGATGGAAGTTTCACTTTATAAACCGTGTGTTTCTTCTTCAAGTGTTAAATCACTACTTGAAATCGTAAGTAAATCGTACTTATCATATGCTTCTTCCTGAAGCAATCTCATCGCTTGTGTACGAATAGATTTCTCCACAATATTACGAACATAACGTCCATTGCTAAAAGAAGTAATATGCGATGAATATTTTACCGCATTTAAATGATCACGAAGATTCCACTCTGCCTCTTTTGATAATTGATACTCCCTTTCATCGTACATACGTTTTCCGATTTCTAATAATTGATTGACCGTGTAATCAGAAAATTCAATAATGAAAGGGAAACGGGATTGTAGCCCCGGATTTAGTGATAGAAAATGGTTCATCTCACGTGAGTATCCTGCTAAAATAAGTACAAAAGCATGCTGCTTATCTTCCATATGTTTAACGAGCGTATCAATCGCTTCTTTTCCAAAATCTTTTTCACCGCCACGCGCAAGCGAATAGGCTTCATCAATAAACAAAATCCCGCCCATTGCTTTTCGAATAAGATCACGTGTTTTTTGTGCAGTATGCCCAATATATTCACCAACTAAGTCCGCCCGTTCCGCTTCAACTAAATGCCCTTTCGATAAAATATTCATTTCAAACAGTAATTTCCCAATCATTCTAGCAACAGTTGTTTTCCCTGTTCCTGGGTTACCTTTAAACAACATATGAAGGACTTGTTTCTCTGATTTCAACCCCATTTCTTGCCGTTTTTTATTTACATAAATCCATGCGTAAATTTCCTTTATAATTTTTTTAATTTCCTGCATTCCAACAAGCTTGCTCATTTCTTCTTCAATCCGTTGCAACATTTCATGTTTTGTAACAGTTTCGTTTGAAAGATTTGGCTTTTGTTCTGGCGAAGAAACAGAAGTTTTCTTTCGGTGATTTAGCACAATGTTAATTTGATTATTATTCTTCTTTCGCATCGACTGTTCCATACAATCACCTCACCTTTATCATTTCACTGACGATTATTGTCAAAATTTGCGCTTTCCCAAGAAATAAACTTTTTCTGAAAATTTTTGGTATAATGTAAGAAAACTAGGGTGGTGGGACTATGACAACAAAAGAACTTGATGATACAGTACAAGCTTTCTCTGCGTATTTATTCAACAAGGGACGGAAGCCTTCAACTATTAAGCGATACGTCTATGACATTGAAGATTTTGTTCATTGGTTACAAAAGAACAAAAAAATTTCTCCTAATAATATATGGGGGACTCTTTGTACAAAAGACTATGAAGATTATTTTTCAGACTTAAAAATGAAGCGTCATTACTCCGAAAAAACAATGCACCGTGTTTTTATTGTGTTAAATCGACTGTATTATTTTTTAAACCTACCTAGCCCACTAAAAGATATGGAACTTGTTATACAGCCAGATCGAGCATTGCGAGATGAAGACTTCATTTCAACACAAGAGGAACAGCGTTTAAAACACATTTTAACTTCTTTAGAAGGACTTTCAGACAAACAACGTCCTGTACGTCCATTACTCATGGATCGAAACGTATGTATTATTATGATTTTACTTGATTACGGTTTATCACTACAAGAACTCGTTTCACTAAATATGCATCACGTTCATTTTGAAAATAATACATTATCTATTCCCGCTGTATCTGGAATAGAACGAATCATTACATTAACAGAAGAAGATAAAAAAAAGCTATATCATTACTACAAGAAAATTCCCGAACCGGTACGTCCGAGATACCATAGCACAGATCCATTATTTGTAGCTTTTGACTTTAACCGAAATACATTCCGCTGGGTATACGAAAATGACGCTCCAAAAGCATTAACAGAAATTGCTGTCCAAAAAATGATTCGGCTTGAAGTAGCACGCGCCGGGCTGCGAAAAGGAATTTCTGGTCAACATTTACGAAATACATTTATTTTACGCCTCATCCAAAACCATGTTCCAGAACAAGAAATTATAAAACGAATTGGTTTTAAATCAAAGATTTCATTAAAAAGATATTATAACTATGCAAAGCAAAAAGAAAACGCCTCATTATAGGCGTTTTTGCTATTTTTCATAGAAACTGCTCGTTCTCCTATTCCTTTTTATATGCTTCTTGCATCTACTATGATAGGTTTTTCACTATCACAATCAGGAAGGAGACTTTCAATGTCTTATTTTAAAGCTAATCAGAAAAAAATCTCAAAACCTTATTTCCCAAAACAATCTCAACGGCTTCCAGCTGTTCATTACATCCCTTTTCCAGAATTGTACAGTAACTTTTTTCCAAAGGCACTAAGTAACTTAACTACTATGATTCCAACTGCATTTTCGAACCCATCACAATCTAACATGAAGAAACTTATAAACATATTAGAAATAATAAAAGGGGGGCTGAAACGTTTAAACTTAACACTTACACAGCAAGAAACTGGCATTGCGATTGTCGAAAATTTAATTACCATTTTGAACGAGAAACCTTTTGCAGCAAGTGAAGCATATATTGAATTACAAAATTTACTTAACTTCTCACTTAATATCACAAAATTATCCGGTATGAATCCTCCTGTATTTAAAAATATCACTGAGCAAACAAAAGAATTACAAATAACTTTACTGCAAATTGCGCCAATCGGAATGAATGGCCAATTTCAAGGTAAACAGGTTCTTCTAGATCAACCTGAACCTCTAGTTCAACCAGAACTTCTACTTCAATCAGATATTCTCGAGCAACAAGAACTTCTACTTCAACCAGAGCTTGTAGATCAACAAGAACCTCTAGTTCAATCAGAGCTTCTAGATCAACCAGAACTTCTAGTTCAAACAGAACCTCTAGTTCAACAAGATATTCTCGAACAAACAGAACCTCTAGTTCAATCAGAACTTCTCGAGCAATCAGAGCTTCTAGTTCAATCAGATATTCTCGAGCAATTAGAACTTCTAGGTCAATCAGATATTCTCGAACAACCAGAACTTCTAGGTCAATCAGAACTTCTCGAGCAATCAGATATTCTCGAACAACCAGAACTTCTCGAGCAATCAGATATTCTCGAACAACCAGAACTTCTCGAGCAATCAGAACCTCTAGGTCAATCAGATATTCTCGAACAAACAGAGCTTCTCGAGCAATCAGAACCTCTAGGTCAATCAGATATTCTTGAACAAACAGAGCTTCTCGAGCAATCAGAACCTCTAGGTCAATCATATATTCTCGAACAAACAGAACTTCTCGAGCAATCAGAACCTCTAGTCCAATCAGATATTCTTGAACAACCAGAGCTTCTCGAGCAATCAGAACCTCTAGTCCAATCAGATATTCTCGAACAAACAGAGCTTCTCGAGCAATCAGAGTCTCAAGTTCAATCAGATATTCTCGAGCAATCAGAGCCTCTAGTCCAATCAGATATTCTCGAGCAATCAGAACTTCTTGAGCAACAAGAACCTCTAGTTCAATCAGATACTCTCGAGCAAACAGAGCTTCTAAATCAACTAGAACCTCTAGTTCAATCATATATTCTCGAACAACTAAAACTTCTAGGCCAATCAGATACTCTCGAACAAACAGAGCTTCTCGAGCAACAAGAACTTCTAGGTCAATCAGATATTCTCAAACAAACAGAACTTCTAAATCAACAAGATATTCTCGAGCAAACAGAACTTCTAGATCAACAAGATATTCTCGAGCAAACAGAACTTCTAGATCAACAAGATATTCTCGAGCAAACAGATACTCTCGAGCAAACAGATACTCTCGAACAACCAGAACTTATAGTTCAAGCAGATACTCTCGAGCAAACAGAACTTCTAAACCAACCAGAGCTTCTCGAGCAACAAGATATAAATCCTCGTCATCAAACTGTGTAATAATAGCCAGCATCTTCACAACCTGTAAAGCCGAATCAAAATATCTATTTCAACATAAAATGAAACTTCCATCAGTAGGGAGTGTCTTCACACCCTACTGATGGTGCCAATCTGGCACATACCAGCAGGTATCCCTCATCTATCTTCTTCGCTTCTCTTTCAATCTTAAGGTGGGGGGCTTACTATCCACGAATAGCGGGATAAAATTTCTATCAAAAAGATCCATTCCCAATCATTGAAATAGATGGCACAATAGCTAAAATTTTCACCTTATATATCCATTAAAAGATTTCGCATCAGAATTCCTATATATTTTGAGCATAAAAAAAGAGCGAATGATTCGCTCTTTTTGCTATGTACAATTCTTTACTATTCTAATTCGATTGAAACGTTCTTTTGTGGAACAAATGTAGAAATTGCATGCTTATAAATAAGCTGTTGCTTACCTTCTGTTTCCAACAGTACAGTAAAATTATCGAAGCCTTTAATTAGGCCACGAAGTTGGAAACCATTTAATAAGTACAGCGTGACAAACGTATTCTCTTTACGGAGTTGGTTTAAAAATTGATCTTGAATATTGATTGATTGCTTCATGTCGAATCCTCCTCTTTTTCTCTACTTACTTATTATTCGACTTAAGTTGTAGCTTTCCTTCTATATACTCTAAAATTTCTATGTTTTTTTCACCGCTTGTAACGTCAAACCAATTAACATCCATTTTATTACGGAACCAAGTTAACTGTCGTTTTGCGTAGCGACGTGAATTTGTTTTCAAAGCCATCACAGCTTCTTCTAACGAAGTTTTCCCTTCAAAATACTCATACAGTTCTTTGTAACCAATCGCTTGAATAGACTGACAATTACGAACCTCATCTTCATACAAACGCTCAACTTCAGCTAATAAACCTTGCTCCATCATAATGTCTACACGTAAATTAATACGACTATATAATAAATCTCGATCCATTGTTAAACCAATTAAAGCAACATCATATAGCAACTCATTTTCCTGTTGTTCTAATTGATCGCTCATCGTCTTCCCTGTTGTATGAAAAATTTCTAAAGCACGAATGACACGTCTCACATTGTTTGGATGAATACGCTTTGCGCTTATTGGATCAACCTCTTCTAGCTTCCTATGTATATACTCTAGACCATATTCCTCCGCCTCTTGTTCTAGCTGTTTACGGTACACATGATCTCCCGGCTCATCAGAGAACTGGTAATCATACAACACAGATTGTATATATAAACCTGTTCCACCAACAATAATAGGTAGTTTACCACGTTTTGTAATATCTGCTATATGACCGCGCACAAGTTCTTGAAACTCAGCAACGGAAAATGAATCTTCTGGATTTTTTATATCAATCATATAATGCGGGATTCCATCCATTTCTTCTTCCGTAACTTTCGCCGTACCTATATCCATATTACGATAGATTTGCATTGAATCGCCACTAATAATTTCTCCATTTAACGCTTTTGCCAGTTCAATGCTAAGCTTTGTCTTTCCAACTGCAGTTGGTCCAATAATAACAATAACTTTGTCCCGTTTTTCTTCTCCCATACACTTCAACTCTCTTTATGTAAAGTTATCCATCTGATTATTATACCCAATCTTACCAATTTTAACAGTCAAAATGCAAGTTATCCTATTACGGTAATTGAAATTATATAAACTTGTTTAAAAATATAATCTATTTTGCATGTTTTGTCCAATCACTTCATATACATGTTAAAAATGAAAACGGAGATGATACTATGAAAGTTGGACAAGCTACTATTGATTTTCGCTCATTACTAGAAGATTTAATTTTAGCAACAGCAACAAAAGAAAAAAATTGCTCTCAGGAAGAATTATACTTTGCACTAAGCTGTTTACTGCGTTCGTTTCATCCAATACTTACAAGTGAAGAAACAGATATAAAAACGACCGAATATATACAAACACAGTTTTACACCGCATATAACATCTTGACAGGCCGAACGATATATCCATTCTAAATAATCTTCCAGCTTGATCTAATTGTTTAAGAATTCGTCTACGACTGTTTTTAAGAGACTTTTAGGTTCATCCTGTACCCTTCTGCCACTTCAGACGCATAACTTACAATAATGCTCTCAACAAAAGGTTTCTCTCCGCTAATTTCCATTTTTTCATCCATCTTTAATTTGATATTAATGAATCTTCATTATTAGGCTATTCCTATTACAATAAGCACTTCCTTAACAGTTGTCAGTGTGCTTTCTACCAACGCAAATATATCTTGGTGGGAAAATTAACAAACAAAAAACACCTCTCAAAAGAAGTGTTTTTTGTTTGTTTATAACGATGCTTGATAAATATCTAAAACATCCTGCTTGTTCAATTTTTTAAACTGTCCAAACTCACCGTATACCATTGCTTTTTCTGCCATAACACCAATTTGATCTTCACCAATCTCGTAATCCGCTAGACGCGCTGGTGCTCCGATTGATGTCCAAAATTGACGCAATGCTTCAATTCCTTCTAATGCTATATCAACATCAGTTTTACCTTCTGTTTGAACATGAAATACTCGAATCGCAAATTGTTTAAAACGATCTACGTTTTCATGTAAAACATGTTTCATCCAATTTGGGAATAAAATTGCTAAGCCGCCGCCATGCGGAATATCATGCACCGCCGAAACAGCATGTTCAATATTATGAGTTGCCCAGTCTCCGCGTACACCCATCGCTAAAATACCATTTAACGCCATTGTACCGCAATATAAAATAGTCTCACGGTGCTCATAGCTTTCTAAATCGTGCAGTAACTTCGGCGCTGTCTCAATAACCGTTTGTAAAATGGACTCACAGTATCGATCTTGCAGCACTGTATTGGTACCTTGGTGAAAATATTGCTCTAATACGTGCGACATAATATCAACAATACCGTAAATTGTTTGATTGCGTGGTACAGAGATTGTGTGATTCGGATCTAAAATGGAAAATTGCGGGAATGTTACTGGACTACCCCAGCCATACTTTTCGTTTGTTTCCCAATTTGTAATAACAGACCCTGCATTCATTTCAGAACCTGTTGCCGCAAGAGTTAACACTGTCCCAAAAGGCAATGCTTCTGTTGCAATAACTTTTTTCGTAACAAGATCCCATGCATCTCCATCATATTTGCTGCCGGCCGCAATAGCTTTTGTACAGTCTATTACACTGCCACCACCCACAGCTAATATAAACTCGACATCATTTTCTTTACAAATTTGAATACCTTTTTGTACTGTTGATAAACGTGGATTGGGTTCGACACCACTTAACTCAAAAATTTCTGCATTCATTTCTTTTAGCTTAGATATCACGTTATCATAAATTCCATTTTGTTTAATACTTCCGCCACCATATACGAGTAAAACTTTTTTCCCATACTGTGGCACCTCTGTTTTCAATTGCTCTAATTGACCTTTTCCAAAAATAAGCTTTGTTGGATTACGAAATATAAAGTTTTGCATGCTTTTCATCCTTCCTTAACAAAAGTAACTATACTTTTATATATCATATATTTAGCTTTTTACAAAAATATTTGCTTACACAAAAAAAGAATCTCAGCTAAAACTGAGACTCTTTTTAATAATAAGGTGAAATCATTAAGTATACGATAACGCCTGAAAGACTTACATATAACCAAATCGGCATTGTCCAACGCACAATTTTACGATGGCGAGTCAGTTGATTTGTAAATCCGTATACTAAAGAAAATAATGCAAGCGGTACAATAATAGCAGCAAGGAAAATATGTGTAATTAAAATAAAGAAATATACATATTTAATGATTCCTTCTCCGCCAAAGTGCGTTGCTGGCGCTAAATAATGATACGTTAAATACGAAACACAAAATAACAATGTTGTTGTAAATGCTGCAAGAATAAATCCCCTATGTAGATTCACATTCTTTTTAATAATTGAAAACAATGCTGCGATTAAAAACACAAATGTAAAACTATTAAAAATCGCATTTAACATCGGCAAAATTTTTACATCAAAATGTACTTCTCCTTTGTAACCAATCGGTCCAAAAAATAAGAACAAAATAATTGCATTGACGACCACAGAAAGCGTTATTACAACAGGAGCATAGCTCTTCTGTTTAACAGAACGATCAGTCAAATTGTTCACTCCCTTATTCTTCTTAAAGTATATAGTAACTTCATTATTTTAACATATTATCAACAGTGTAAATGTGACAAATGTTTGAAATACTTATATAAAGTGAAACTTCCATCAAATAAACGCATACCAGCAGTTATCCTTCACCTATCTTCTTTTTTTCTCAAAATCTTGAGGCTAGGGGCTTACTCCCCACGAATAACAGGATAAAATTAAAAATCCTCCTCAAGTTTTTTACCACTTAAGAAGGATTGTATCGTTTCACACTAAAAATTTCAAACTATAATGTCTTTTTTAGTTTTTATTTAAAAACATATCGCTATATGCTTGAAACATCTCAATTACTTGAAAGCTTACAAGAGAAATTGCTGTTAATGAAAAGAATCCAATTAATAGAAAACGAATCCACATACGAATCTCCTCCTTTTATCATTCATTTAAAATCTAAATGACAAATCGGATTACAGTGGTCGTCTCCTTCTTTTTTCTTTACAACAGCAGTAATGTAACGGATAAAGAAAATAATGATTAAAGGGAAATATACATGTTTTATATTGGTCTGCTTTAGCGATATCTTCCCTTGTACGTCGGATGGGGACGTTAAAGAAAAATCAGCGCCATTCATTTGCGCATATAAAAAGACGAATTGAATACATAATAAAATGCTTACAATTGAAATGATATCTTCCCAATCAGTTGTACTCAAAAAATTATATACATCTAGCACATATTCCTCCAACGTTACCCCTCCCTTCCTTTTTCACTATTTTCCTAGTGTTCGTATAAAAAGTCAAGAAAAATATTTTATATACACTGTGATAATAGTGGTTACATATAATGGTATCCCCTAATCGCTTGATCTCCACTTAGTCAATATTGAAATTCATTTCCTTCACTTCCCTTATTACACATAGTATCTTTTAACCCCTCATCAAATATGAGTGATTATTATTAATTAAATATAAGCCTAGAATACAATTATTTTAAGAATAATTTTAAAATTTAAATAAAAACTCCTATCATTTATACATCTTTTTTCTTTGAATAACAATTTATAAAATTTTATATTTTATATTTTATCTTTGTAATCTTGCTCTTACATTCATAAATCCGTACATACGTACTTCATTCAGGATATACTGATTTCGGAGGTGGTTATATGAAAAGCGAAAGACCAAAACGCCGTGAAAATATTCAAAGAGAAACACCTAAGTATCAAGATTTAATGACAGATGAAAGATGGCAAGCAATTGTTCACAATAATTCATCATATGATGACAAATTTTATTACGCTGTAAAAACAACAGGTATTTTTTGTCGCCCGTCATGCAAGTCTCGCGTACCTAACAGAAACAATGTACAAATCTTTCTTAATGCACAGCAAGCTCTCTCAGAAAAGTTTCGTCCTTGTAAACGATGTAAGCCAAATAGACTAAGGCTACCTGAAGAAGACTGGATAGTGCAAATTACGGAATACATTGATAACCATTACTCCGAAAAATTAACGCTTACAATACTAGCAAATACGTGTCACGGTAGCCCTTATCATTTACAGCGCACATTTAAGAAGATTAAAGGAATAACTCCAATTGAATATATACAACAAACACGTATTTCCAAAGCTATGCAATACCTTGCCAATACGAATCATACACTTAAGGAAATCAGTTTTGCTGTAGGTATATCGAATACTACACATTTTGCAACCCTATTTAAAAAGAAAACAGGATATACACCTACAGATTATCGAAAAATGAATCGTACAAAAGAGGTTAAATAAAATGACATCAAAAACAAATCAAACAATCTATTGGACATTATTTGTTTATGGAAAATGGAGTATGTATATTGCAGCGACATCAAAAGGACTATGTTATATAGGCTCTCAAAATCAATCTTTTGAAGAGTTATCAAATTGGGCTAAAAAACGATTGCCGCAATATACTTTGGTACAAGACGCCCAAAAATCACAGCCATATGTTGATGAATTAATAGAGTATTTTAAGGGACAACGCAAGGCTTTTTCATGTCCTGTTCATATTATCGGGACACCATTCCAATTAACAGTTTGGAATGCATTATGTGACATTCCTTATGGACAAACTTATTCATATTCGGATATTGCAGAGTTAATCAAAAAAACAAAATCAGTACGTGCAGTGGGAGGTGCAATTGGAGCTAATCCCGTTTTGATTATCATCCCTTGTCATCGCGTCATTGGAAAGAATGGAAAATTAACTGGATTTAGAGGTGGTTTAAAAATGAAGGAACAGCTGCTAATGCTTGAAAAGTAAATGAAAAATAATGAAAATACTAATAAAAGAGATACCCATATTATATAAGTGTAAAAACCCGAATAGGAATATGGCTATCCGGGTTTATCCCGCTATTCGCGGGCAGTAAGACCCCCACCTCAAGATTCAGAGAGAAGCAAAGAAGATAGTTTGGGGATAACTGCCCGTAAAAGCCCGATTGGTTCAACTAACCGTCAGTGGGGAATGAAGCCCCCCCCACTGACGGAAGTTTCACTTTATTTCTTTTAAGCTTTATCTTCAAATAATCGTGCGATTTCGACAATAACTTGAACAGCTTTTTCCATATTATCTACAGAAATATATTCAAATTTACCGTGGTAGTTTTCTCCGCCCGTAAAAATATTTGGTGTCGGCAGGCCCATATATGATAATTGGGAACCGTCAGTTCCACCGCGAATTGGTTGGATATTCGGCTCGATATCTAGATTTTTCATTGCTTTATAAGCAATATCAACGATTTCTTTCACTGGTTCAATTTTTTCAAGCATATTGTAATACTGATCATTCATCTCAAGAATGATATTTTCCTCACCATACTTCTCTTGCATCTGTTTTGTAATAGCTGTTATATTCTCTTTTCTAGTCTTAAAATGAGCGCGGTCAAAATCACGAATAATATAGTTAGATTGACTTCGCTCAACATCACCATTTAGAGAAATAAGATGGTAGAAGCCTTCATATCCCTCTGTATGTTCTGGCGCTTCTTCTACTGGTAGTTGTCTATGGAATTCCATTGCCAATTTGGTTGCATTGACCATTTTATTTTTAGCTGTGCCAGGATGAGTGCTATTCCCTTTAAAAATTAGCTTAGCACCAGCAGCGTTAAAACTTTCATATTCTAATCCACCTAGTGGGCCTCCATCCATTGTATACGCAAATGAAGCTCCGAAAGCTTCTACATCAAAGTGTGATGGACCGCGACCAATCTCTTCATCAGGCGTAAATGCTATTCTAATTTTCCCATGTTTAATTTGTGGGTTATGTAATAAATAATTCATTGCCGTCATAATTTCTGTAATTCCCGCTTTGTCATCTGCACCAAGAAGTGTTGTTCCATCAGTTGTAATTAATGTATGCCCTTGGTAAGATGGAAGCTCTGGAAATAATTCTGGTGTTAATACAACACCTAATCCCTTATTTAGCGTAATTGCCTTGCCATCAAAATTTTCATGAATTTGTGGCTTAACATTTTTTCCTGTAAAATCTGTAGCTGTATCTAAATGAGCTAAAAAACCGATTACAGGAACCTGCTTGTCCGTATTAGCAGGAAGCGTCGCCATTACGTAGCCATTCTCATCCATCGTTACTTCTGATAATCCAATCGACTTCAACTCTTCTACTAGTTGCTTTGCAAACTCAATTTGGCCAGGCGTTGATGGTACAGTATGACTTTCTGCATCAGATTGTGTATCCACCTGAACATATCTTGTAAAGCGTTCTATAATTTCCTGTTTCATTCTACTACACTCCTTTTTTATACATCTTTATTTATTATACGCCCTTATTACACATTTTTTTATTTCTTTTGACTTTATCTTTTAAATTCTCTGTTTTCGTAAGAATTGTTGCTATCTTGACCATACTGATAAAAGGTTGACTTTCAACTAGTAAACTGGAGTTAAAGGAGGGTAAACATGAAAGATGAATTAAGTATAAATATCTATTTAGATGAAACCGATACTCCGTTTTCACGATATTATAGCTCTGATGATGTTCACCTAAGCTCTGACCTTGAAGATTTTCTATTGTCAAAGCTACACAGTGGCAAAAGAAAAGAAGTAGAAATATTTTTTTTAGGTCAGAATGATTTTGACGAAAAGTCATTGAAGACTGCCACATTTAACACTTTTTCTAACCTCTTGAACGAAGAGGAATATACATATGCTAGAAATGTCAAAAAGGCTATTGTTTTGTTTGTGATTGGGATTATTGTTGGGGTGATATACTTGAAGCTTTCAAGTACTCATGCCTATACTGCAGGAGTATTAAGCATTGTGTGTTGGGTTTTTATTTGGGCAGGTACAGAGGTTTATTTTTTTGAAAATCGGCAAATCAAACGAAATATTAGAAAATGCAAGAATATTCTAAGTGCGAGTGTGCACAAAAAATAGAATTTTAGTAAATATTTACATTTTCAAAATTGATTTTCGGATTCTATCTTGTGCATTTATTTGGGTTATTGTTTGGACTTGGAAATCGTGATGAAGATTAATATCGCCATACGAAGAAAGCGTTCATAAATACCTAAGACCTGGATTTAATCTGAGGTCTTATTTTTGTCGCAAAAAACAACAATCTATACGAAAAGAGCCTTTAAATTTCAATGAACACTCTAAAAAAGCAGACCTTTGTTACAAAACAAAGGTCTGCTTTTCTATATTATTCACCTAAATCTACATTGTGGTACACTTGCTGAACATCTTCTAAATCTTCTAATGCATCAATCATTTTCTCAAATTTCACTTGTGCATCTTCTGGAAGTGTTACATCATTTTGCGCAAGCATTGTCAGTTCTGCAACGGTAAATTCAGTGATACCAGCGTTTTTAAATGCCTCTTGCACTGCATGGAACTGATCAGGCTCTGCATAAACGATAACTGCTTCTTCTTCTTCTAAAATATCACGCACATCTACATCTGCTTCCATTAAGATTTCAAGTGCTTCATCTGCTGTTTTGCCTTCAAGACCAATTACAGCTGTTGCATCAAACATATATGCTACAGATCCGTTTACTCCCATGTTACCAGCGTTTTTACTAAACGCAGCACGCACATCTGCTGCAGTACGATTTACGTTATTTGTTAATGTATCTACAATTACCATTGATCCATTTGGTCCGAAGCCTTCATAACGAAGTTCGTCATAGCTTTCTTCTGAACCACCTTTTGCTTTTTCAATCGCACGGTCAATAATTGTTTTCGGCACGCTGTACGTTTTTGCACGCTCAAGTACCACTCTTAAAGTCTGATTGGATTCTGGATCTGGTTCACCTTGTTTTGCTGCTACATAAATTTCACGTCCAAATTTTGCATAGATACGACTTGTATTTGCATCCTTTGACGCTTTTTTGTCTTTAATATTGTTCCACTTACGGCCCATACTTGTTTCACTCTCTTTCAGCTTTGAATCTACATAAAAATAGTAATATGAAATAGGCTGCTTCTTCAACACTTTTTCAAACTAAATATAAAAAGTTCTTTATATTTCACATTACTGACAAACAATATGAATTGAAGAAGTCGCATTTATTCACTATATTGTATTATACCTCATTACAAGTTTAATAATCAAAGAAAGACAGATAGTTCTCATCCGTTAATGCAAAAATATTGAACTATTACAATTGGTGCCTCTTTTACGAAGAAGAGCTAAGAGGTTCTCTCTTAGCTCTTCTCATATTCTATGAGCCTATCGCTCAGTCTCATTTTTTATTTTACTACTTTACTTCATTCGCAAAGAAATGCTCACACACACTAGAAATACGAGTTAAATCAACATTTCCACCAGAAATAATCGCTGCTACTTTTTTCCCTTTTATATATGGATCAACTTTACCTGCAAGGAGAGCAGCTGTCGCTAATGCTCCAGCACCTTCTACAACAGCTTTTCCACGTTGTAATAAATCTTTCATAGCTACTTCTAATTCTTCTTCTGATACAGTTACAATATCATCTACTAACTCTCTCACAATTTTAAAAGTTAAGGTTCCTGGAATTTTCACTGCACATCCATCAGCTATAGTAGGTGCATTATAATGTTCTATTATTTCACCCTTATCATATGAAGCTTTCATTCCATGAACATTATCTGCCTGAACACCAATTATATTAATAGAAGGATTAAAGGATTTAAGTGCTACCGCGATCCCGGCAATAATTCCGCCACCGCCAATCGGTACAAGTACTGTATCAACATCCCACATATCATCAAGAATGTCTAAGCCAATTGTTCCTTGACCTGCCATTACTTCTACATCATCATATGGATGTAAATATGTTTCTCCCGTTTCTTTTATAATTTCTTCACATTTTGCTTTCGCATCATCAAAAGTATCGCCATATAAAATAACTTCTGAACCATATCCTTTCGTTGCTTCAACTTTCGCCTTTGGAGCAGAAGTTGGCATAACAATTTTACTTTTAATTCCAAGTAAGTGTGAAGATAATGCAACACCTTGTGCATGGTTTCCAGCTGAACAAGCAATAACTCCACGAGCTTTTTCTTCATCTGTTAAATTAGAAATTTTATTAAATGCCCCGCGAAATTTAAATGATCCTGTTAATTGCATATTTTCTAATTTTAAATATATTTCCCCACCTGTTTTACTTGTTAAATAAAAGGATTTAACAAGGGGTGTTTTCCGAGCATTTCTATCAAGAACTTGTTTGGCTTTTTTTATATCAACAATGTTTAGTGGCAAGGTTTCGGTAATCATACTAACACCTCTTTCAATTGTTTATAATCTAACCCTAACGTTGTTCCTAAATTTTCATAGGTAATGGTTCCTTTATAAATATTAATACCGTGTACTAATGCAGGTTTATTTTGTAGAGTCTCTTCTAAACCATCGTTAGCAATCGCTAATAAATAATCGATGTTTCCATTCGCTAACGCCATAGTAGAAGTACGCGGCGTCGCTCCAGGCATATTTGGCACAGCATAGTGTATGACAGCATGCTTAATAAATATAGGATCATTATGTGTTGTATAGTGATCAATCGTTTCAACCGTTCCGCCTTGATCGATTGCAATATCAACGATAACACTTCCTGGTTTCATAGACTGAACCATATACTCTTTCACAATTTTCGGTGGTCTAGAACCCGGAATTAAAATGGTTGAAATAAATAAGTCCGCATTTTTAATTGTTTTCTCTAAGTTTTCAGTATTAGATTCCATGATTTCAACTGGAGCATTTGCATATTTTTCTTGTAAATAAGTAATCTGTGTTTTGTTTAACTCTAAAATAGTTACATGGCAACCAATTCCAACAGCCATATCACAAGCATTAATTGCCGCATTACCTCCGCCTAAAATGACAACATTACCAGCTGGAATACCATCTATTCCTGATAATAAAATACCTTCTCCTTGATGTTGTTTTTCTAAATAATAAGCTCCCATAAATACTGCCCGGCGCCCAGCGATTGCACTCATCGGTTTTAATAACGTTAAAACTCCATTTTCACTAATTGTTTCTCCGGCAATAGCGGTTGTTCCCGCTTTTCTCATCGCTTCAACACACTCTTTTGAAGCTGCTAGATGTAAAAATCCCCAAACAATTAAATCTTTCTTAAAATATTTATACTCTTCCGCTAAAGGTTCTTTTACTTTTACTACCATATCAACATCCCAGGCTTGCTCTTGATTTACTAAAGTAGCACCTGCATTCGTATATTCTTCATTTGTATAACCTGATCCCACACCAGCATCTTTTTCTACTAAAACCTCATGTCCAGCTTTAATTAATTTCTGGGCATTTTCTGGTGTCATCCCAACACGTGCTTCACCTTTTTTAATCTCTTTTACTACGCCAATTTTCATGTTGACACATCCTTTTAAATGTAATATTCATTACATTATTTGTTATACGATCCAAATAAAATTACGGAATATATCAAACGTTTCTATATTTCCTCATTTGTCTGAATCGCCTGTTTACACCTACAAGATAGCACTCAAAAAAATGATGAGTCAACATTTTGTGAAACAGTTCACAAAATGTTTTTATTTATTTTGAAATAATTTTTTTCATTCAAATAAGCATTGAATCCGTTTTCAACTTGTGCTAGACTTTGTCACGAGTAACATCTCTTATGAATTCAAATGAAATGCAATTTTATTTTTTTATTACCTTTGTGAATTTTTTCACATATGAACGTAGAAATACTCTATAGTAATTTCTATAAATTTGTGAATTATATCACAAATAAAATTAAATTTTATCAATATAAAGCACTATTAAAAAAATGAGAGGATATACTATTTAAAATTGAAATAAAAATGAATTCATCAGAGATTGCATGTATTTTTCCAAACAGGAGTGATTATTATGTCGCAAACACAACTAAAAAAAGAAATCGGCTTCTTTGCAGCATTAACCACTGTTATTGGTACCGTTATTGGGGCAGGTGTATTTTTTAAGCCTACTGCATTATACGGTGTAACCGGAACAGCGAGTTTAGGATTACTCGCATGGGTAATAGGTGGAATACTAACTGTTTGCGCAGGTTTAACTGCTGCTGAACTTTCGGCAGCTATTCCTGAAACAGGTGGAATGATGGCATATTTAAAGCGTACTTATGGAAACTTAACTGCTTTCCTACTGGGCTGGGCACAAACAGTCATTTACTTCCCGGCCAATATTGCAGCACTTGCTATTATTTTCGGAACACAAGCAGTTAGTTTATTTGGATTAAATGCGAATGAACATAAAATGATGATTATTGGAATTGCTGTTGTTACCGCAACATTCGTAACCTTGATGAACTTCTTAGGCGCGAAAGCAGCCGGAGGAATTCAAACTGTATCGACTATATGTAAACTACTTCCTTTAGCATTACTTATTATTTTTGGATTATTCCACAAAGGCGACGTAACTCTACAACTGTTTCCAGTTGAAGCAGGACCAGGTAAATCATTTATATCCGCGCTTGGATCTGGCTTACTTGCAACAATGTTTGCTTATGATGGATGGATTCATGTAGGAAATATCGCTGGGGAAATGAAAAATCCTAAAAAAGACTTACCTAAAGCAATCGTAATCGGATTATCTACTGTTATGGTTGTTTACTTACTTATTAATATTGCTTTCCTTATGGTTATGTCTGCAACAGCGCTTGCAGGAACTGATACACCTGCATCTGAAGTAGCGACAATTCTGTTTGGAGCAATGGGAGGAAAATTAGTTACAATCGGTATTTTAATTTCTGTATTTGGAACAATCAATGGATATATCATGACAGGAATGCGTATCCCTTATGCAATGGCATTAGAAAACAAACTACCTTTTAGTAAATGGTTTGCGACATTATCTAGCAATAGTCGAGTTCCTTATAATTCAGGATTATTTATCTTAGGCGTTTCTGTCATTATGATGGTGATCGGTGGATTTAATACTTTAACAGATATGTTAGTGTTTGTTATATGGATATTCTATACAATGACATTTATAGCAGTATTCATTTTACGTAAAAGAGAACCAGAACTTGTGCGTCCTTACAAAGTACCTCTATATCCTGTTATACCGATGATATCTATTATAGGCGGATCATTTATCGTTATTAATACACTTTTCACACAAACGTTGCTAGCATTATGTGGTATAGGCTTAACTACTTTAGGTCTTCCTATTTACTTTGCAATGCGGAACAAGCACGTTCAAGTTAAAAATAATGACTTGTAGTGCTTTATCTCATACAAAATCATCTAGAAAAATATTTAGAGATATACAATTAAAAAACAGCATGACATTTTACTGTCATGCTGTTTTGTATGTTTTACAACAAATAAAAAAAGTAATCCCCTCAATCCAAGTTATGTGCACAATCATTTTTCTAAAGCGATTAAAAAGCCGGTGTAAAAAATTCGTTTTCACGATTTACGTTATACACATACGTCACTTATGTTACATCTTGGGGAACATCTCAAAATTGTACCTTTTTCTTATCTTCAGCATCAGATTCTTTAATTATGTCACTATAATAGCTTTCAATGATTTTATAATGGTGCTCTTCATGTATTGCTAAAAGTTGAATAGCCTGAATTAAGTTAGGATAGTTGGCCATTGGATCCAAAAACACGATATGTCCAGCAATATCTTCTTCAATATTTATAACTAATTCTCTCAATTTATCCGTTTCATTTAACAGCAATCTCTTTAACTCTTCTTTATCCATAGTATGAAGTACTTTTTTCGGTGGCACTAAAATGAAAGGCGCTTTCATCCCTCTTCCATGCTTTTCTTTATATTCTGCATAAATATCATGTATTTGATTTACAAATGCTTTCTTCCTTCTCATTTTTGCATACGGAATAAGAACAAAAGAAAATTTTGTTGCAACTTTAACCATTCTTAAAATTAAATATAGATGGTATATGTGCTCGCCAATAGACCATTTTCCTTCTTTTTGGTCCCATAGTTTATCATTTGAAATAAATTGTACTTTTTGAAAAAAACAATGTCGTTGCTGTCTTAATGTTTGAAAATGGTGTGTTATACTTTCAGATTTCATCTATTAACTCCCCCATTTTATTTCATAAGAATTACTCCAGTGAAATCTTTCTAAACAGTAATTTTCTTATTTTCATCAATAAGAAGTACATATGTAACATCTACTCTTTTCATATACACTTATACTCCTTCAATAAAGTGAAACTTCCGTCAGTGAGGGTTCCCCCCCACTGATGGTTAGTTGAACCAATCGGGCTTTTACGGGCCGTTATCCCCCACCTAGCTTCTTCGCTTCTCTCTCAATCTTGAGGTGGGGGGCTTACTGCCCGTTAATGCGGGATAACCAATACTACTTAATTCAACAATCCTGTCCGTTTGTTGAATAAGTATCTTCATAATCTCATAACTATTTTAACATAAATTTCCTAATCATTTTTATCTTTTATTCTTAATATTTAAATTAACACCCTGAATCACACATTATATTTAAGTATGACAACAGAAATCGTTAACGCGTTAACAGTACTACTATTTCGAATGCTATTTTGATAGTTGAAACGCAATAAACAATAAAAAATCGAGTATAAAATCTATCCGATTTCACACTCGATTTTTTATGCTATTTAGATCGTTTCTCTATGTTTTAAAACAAACATTAATTACACAATACTTTTCATTTTTTATACTAATTTTCAACATTACAAGCATTTTTCTACACTCAGTAACGGACTTTTTAGAGTTAGTTGTACACTTTTTTATTTTTATTGTTCGATTTTTCACAAAATATCCCAATTATATTTTGACAAAAAGATTAATAATTAACTAATTTCCCCAGAATGGTATCGTGACCTCTATTAGCAAGGTATAATGATAGAAAAATGGGTTCCTTTTCCTTTTTTACTCTTTATTTCTATATCTCCGTTTAATTCTTTAATGATGCTATAAGCGACCATAGTGCCAAGTCCGGTTCCTTTTTCTTTAGTTAAATAAAATGGCATGGCAATTCTTTTAATTTCTTGAGAAGACATTCCTATTCCTGAATCAATAATATCAATTATAATATTATTTTTTATTTTTTGTATATTAATTTGTAATACTCCACCATTTTGCATAGCTTCAATTCCGTTTTGTGCAATGTTGATTAAACATTGTTTTAGTTTTTCCGGATCAGAATTTATATATAGCAAATTTGTGATATCACTTTTTATTTCAACATTGTGTGAGAGTGCAAGTGGTAAAATACTATTTTTTACTTGATGAAAAAGTTGCTTAATATTTACCGATTCTTTTATTATGTTTTGTGGTTTTGTTAAAGATAAATAATTATTAATAATGAACTGTACTTTTTCTAGTTCAACTAACATAATTTGCAAGTAGTTATCTTGAGATGCTTTTGAGATTTCACTTCTATGAAGTAATTGAGCGAATCCATATACAGTAGTGATTGGGTTGTTGATTTCATGTGCAATAGATGCAGCTAATTCGCTAATTAGACAAAACTTCTCTGCCCTTTGAATTTTTTCTTTCATCTTAAACTTTTCTATCATTCCTTCTATTAAATAAATAGATAATAATCCTGTGAAAATATTAATTATTATATAATTAGCTAATAATTTAATAAAATCAAATTGTATTTTACCAATTAGTTCAATTTGATTTATTACAGCAAAAACTGAAAGAAAACTGGTACAAATTAAAATAAGTAGTATGTTGAATACTGTTTTTTTTCTTTCGAAATGAATGCGGAGAAAATGATGAAATATTGTAATAGTAATTATAATAATACCATATATAATAATTGATGAAAAAAAACCATGTCCACCTAAGTAAAATCTATATGAAAAATATACAATACTGATAAAAATTATACTTCTTGTGTTTCCATATAGTAAAACTAAAAGAATAGGAATAAAACGCAGATCATAAATGTGCCCAGTGTGAAAATGAATTGGGAAGGTCATACAAAGAATAATTGCAATGGATGCAAGAAAAGAAATTAATATATTGTTACGTGCTTTTTTTTCAGTTTTGTCTAACCAAAACACTTGATAACTAAGGATACAAATTATAATAATAAATGCATTTAATAGTAGTGTACAGATCCACATGTTTTATACCTCCCTAATTCTTTGTAAAAAGAGTGACAGAAAAGGTAAAAAAGCACTTTTTCAAGTGCTTTTTTACTGCTTATATTAGAATTGATGGCAATAAAACATTCTCTAAATGGAATGTTTTTTATTTCCCTACAAAAAGATTCTTGAAAATATTATTTTTGTAGAGAAATGCAAGAAGGAAGCAAATAAAGATAACGACTCATAAACACTAACTTTTTCAATATTCTGTTAATTTTAAAGGGATATCACCACCTATCGTGTGATTGCTTTTATAATAACATGAAAATCGTCATGTTGCAACAAAAAAACAGAAAATTTTATCTTTTTAGTCGTTTTTTGTATTAAATTGTAGAAGATTTTATTTTTCTAGATAGATTGACTACTGATAATGATACGTTATGTTAACCTCACATGAATACAGTATACAAAATTCAATTGACACAATACTCTTATTCATCTTTTTTATTCGGTTCTTGGATTTGAAGGAGTTCAACAAAAACATTTAGCATGTCCTGTATTGGAATTCGATTGTCTACAAAATGTTGCAAATTAAATCCATTAAAAATAGCCATGCCTGCTGTTGCTAAAGTTCTGGCATCTAATGGACTTCCGATTATACCTTCGTCTTTCATTCTCTGAAAAAAATGTGTAAGGAATGATCTCCATTCTTCCATCTGGAAAATAAGCCTTTCTTTTATTAGAGGTAATTGATTCGAAATCATACATCCTTGGAGAAGCATGGGAGAAGATCCTTTTTCATAAGCTTCATTTACCAAACGCATAGAGTATTCTTTAAATTTATTTAGCATATCACACTCTTTTTGAGTAAGAATTTCCTTTAAATCTTCAAAATAAAAATCAATTCCTTCTTTTATTAGTTTCAACAAAAATTCCTCTTTATTGGAAAAATGAACATAGAAAGCACCTTTAGAGTAACCAGCATGTTTCACAATTTGATCAACACTTGTACTAGAGTAGCCTTGTTTAGAAAACAAATTAATTCCTGATTGCATTAATTTGTTGATGGTGTTTTCTGATTGTTTTTGATGATAAATTCCCATAGCAACCTCCTTTTAAAAAGACTGAATATTTAATTAACGGTAGCGCATTCTTCATCATATAATAAATTGATTAATACCGACTAGTTAGTACTAAAAAAATAATACTTATAAAGGAGTTGGTTTAATGACATTATCTCAAGGAATTATAAAAAAATGGTTGTTACCGTTTATTTTATGTTTTTTAATGATTTTTGCATTTTTTCCACAATCTAAAGCGGAGGCGGCTTCTGAACGTCATGTCTATCTTTCAATTGGTGAATATTCAGATGGAACCGCAGGATACCCGATATATGTACCAACAAACGGAAAATATTCATTTTTTTTCGGTGTGAATTCAATAAGTTATCATAGTGTGAAAGTTCAAATCAAGAAAAATGGTTCATTTGTCGTAGCAGAGAAAATAATAAAACCTGGTGATGGTTGGGGTAATGTCTACTCTGCTAATCCTGGTGGTTATTATACAATTCACCTTGACTGTAATCCTTATGGAGCATCTAGGACTTGTAAAGCAGAGGGGCATATTAAGAATGTTAATTAATCTATAAATATATATTAAGGCGATCCATAACGAAGCATCTTTTTTACATGCCGATAATAGGACGTTATGTTAACCTCACATGAATCTTTATTCTGTAGCCTTAAAATAAAGTTTGATCAAAAATGTTCCGTAAATCCACAAGCTATGGCTAATAAAAAGAAATCATTTTGAAAAAAGATTAATCAAAATGGTTTCTTTTCTTTTTGAATGGACTCTCCGTTTTATAAAAAAGTTTGAATAAAACTCATTTAGAAGTCTTTGATTGAAAGTGTAGCTTTGAAATAAAGATTGATCAAAAATACCCCATAAGCCAGCATTTTACGATAAATAAAAGAATCCATTTTGAAAAAGAAAAGACTTAACAGCCCCTTCATATGAAATTTACAATAACCTAGTACACTTCTAATATAGGGTGAGTATAGTTAGAATATTAGCAATTTTTATCGAAAGGAGCGAATAATGGCTGTTTATAAAATGTAGGAACTATACAATATTTAGGAGGAGTATAACATGAAAAAAATGTATATTATTGGTTTAGCTGCGTGCATTCTGCTATTTAGCACAGCTACAGCCTGGGCAGAGGGGTCTTCTATCTATATTAACGAAAGTCCTTCTCAAACCCCCGCAGTGACTGATGAGGGCAGCGCCAATTTACCAATAGCTAATTTTAAAGCTTTAAACTCAACACTTAATTGGTTCTTAGATAATCCAGCAAATGCAGACGGATCAAATTTCAATACAAGATGGAACAAAACCGCCATACTAGACGAATACGGCTGGCAACTCAGCAATTCAACATGGAATTCCTACCGCTCATCTTGGATAAACAATCCTTCGACAGCAGATGCGTTGGAGCAATCAAATCCTATTTTATATTATCTTCATCGTGCAGACCAGCGTGCGTTTAAAGAAATTAGGAGAACCAAAGTTGAGCATGGAGTTGTAATCTGGCAGATTTACAACATGGGTATTATTGTCAAAACAAAAAATACTACTTTTGGTATCGATATAGTTGCGCGTGATTCTGCCGATTTAGCAGATATACTTGACTTTGCAATAGTCTCTCATAAGCATCAGGATCATTATGATCAAAACTTTGTTAATGCCTTAGCCGCAAAAGGGAAACCGGTTTACGCACCTTTTTCTGCTAATGGGATAACGGTTATAAGCGATACATGTGAATATAATTTCGGGGAAGTGAATGTACGTTTTACTATGAACCAACAAAGCACTACGCCGGTAATAGTATCCCAGATAAATTTAGGCCCCAGTGCTGATAATTATACGATATACGATATTGCAGACTCAAGAGACCTTACGGCTCTTAAACCGACCAGGCATATAAATCTTTTTATGCTTCATATTGCAAATGGATATGATCCAATCCAGGCGTCAAATCAAATTAAAGCTGATGTTACATTATATAGCCATGAAATGGAACTTAGTCATTCAACCGCAGCTAACGGCTATCGTTGGAAGTACGGTTATTCTTATAATAAAATTAAGTCGCAGCCGCATTCATCAAGTTATATTCTTACCTGGGGGGAAAGAATCCAGAGCGATGGTACAGTTATCGAGGATGAATAAATTGTGCAATGAAGTTTGATTTCTTCATCTGTAAAAAAAGAAACAAAAAATTGATTGACTATGGGGTCATTAAACAGAGGAAGCAAAAAAAATCCCCGATGTAGGTTTTAAATAAAGTTTGATTAAAAGTGTACTCCGAACTTTAATTTTATATATAGAAGAAACCCACACATTTTGAAAAAGGTTTGATCAAAACTCACTTAGAATTCTTTAATTGAAAGAGATAAAATATCGTAACTTTATTTCAAAGCTACAACAAACACCATGCAATAAAAGTATTTATAATAATAAATATCATTGTATGGGGATACTTCTTATCAGAAAACATAAGTGAAAATTTAGGACAACTATAATATCATATAACACACTAATATCATACATTTTCTTAGCAAGGGAATGCTTGTATACTGATTTATACTGCATTCCCTTATTATGTGTATGCTATTTTTTGTTTTTAATCTATGCCACACTATGGATTATAAAATTATATTTTCTTCAATATGAAAAATTCGCAAAACATCTTGTTCTAGTTTTTTTGCATTAAAGTCTAACTTTGCCTTCGTCCCTAGTATTCTAATGCATTGAATAATATTTTTAATTATTAACATTTTTTTGTATTATAATCTGCAATCAAAAAGGTTTCGTAGTCAATCCTTAATCTAAAATCTGCTTCTTTACTTTTCTTTTTAAATAACTTTCTTTCTTAAAAAAAACCCGATTCTTCATACTCTGGAATTATCTTAACTATTATAGGAATTACCCCTATTTCCTCCACTTCACTACCATAAGTATCATTTTCAAGGTTTTCTAATTCTTTACCGATTTCTAAAATTAACTTTGAAAATTCTTTATTAATATTACCTTCTATTTCACCACTCAAAAAAAATCTGATACTCACTCACCTTTATCAATAATCACTTTTATTTAATATTGGACGTTTGCCATATTTCTTTTTATATGCCACTTTCTGTTTATGTTGCCATTGATGCATTTTTTTGTTCCACGTTTTTCAATCTTTATATAGGGGTAGCACCACATGCCCATCAACTTAAGAAATCTCTTGTTCCCCAAAATGAAAAAATGAACTGAATTTTCGTAGACAACTATGGAGAGATAAAGTGAAACTTCCATTTTGGGGATACTCCAAAATATTAGCTTGATAGTGATGGGGAGATACCCACAAATTTAACTTTTTTAAATAAGTCTCCATCTTCCCCCCATTTTAGTTGTTTTAATGATGGTAAGGTCTTTGTAGAAGACTCATTAGTAATCTTACATGTATCAATTCTGGAATTCTTAAAAAACCTCCATTCTTTTCGATAATGACAATAAGCAACAAAATACAATGATCCTCCGTTACGATAACGATATACTGCTACGACTTCTACTTGTCTCTCTTTCCCATTGTATTTCATTTGCAAACATCGTTGTGATTCAAGTACCTGTACTATTTTTGGTTTCATACCCGTTCCTCTTCCATCCGATTTAGTTATAACTATTAGTTAATCTTTAATGTATCAAAGTAGAACAATTGCTACAATGGTGGCTCCCAAATTTATCTCTATAAGGGATAGAGTCAGGAAAATGCGGATTTACAACGCTAGGAAATTAGATACATTTGTAAGGAAATAGCATCCCAAAAGGGAAACAAGCTATAAATGTAGGCTACTATTTGGGGGTTGTTTTGTTTATTAATTATTACGGTATGTGAAATTATTATATTGATAATAAAAAAGCTCCCTGTATGGCGGAGCCTTTAATTTCTCTATTTAACTTGGTATTGTTGCAACTCTTTAACCAGGTACTCTGCACCTTCTGGACTTATTGTAATCTTTCCATTTGCTAATGACATATTACGTTCTGAAACCTCACCAGTTATCATACAAGCCCCACCAGCTTGATACTTCTGTAAAACAATTTTTTCTCCATCTACAATGATCTCTAATGGTGATTTTTTTTAAATACCGAGCGTATCCCTCAGTTCTTTTGGGATAACTACACGCCCCAATTCATCTACTTTTCTAGTGATTCCCGTTGACTTCATTCAGCCTCTTTCCTCTTTTCATTATCTTATTTACCCTATGTTTTTCTTTTTATTGTAACAAGCTTTCTCCAAATATAAAAAGCATTATGATCCAAAACCAAACAATCATCCTGAGTGTATTTTTGAATCCTCCCCACAATGAAATAGTTTCTTCTTTCATTTTTAACGTCCTTTCTCCTTATTCTTTTGGTTCTCCAAACCATTCATACATTGCTTGACGACTAATTAATTATGTAAGAACTATTACTACAGAAAGGGCTGAATCTATGAAGATGATGATTGGTAACCAGTTAGTTTCTTAGGGTAACCATTGAATTAACAAGAACCGCGAATGTTCTCATTCAAACCAGGTCTTTTAGAATGCACTTGTTCATTTATAGTAAGGTTCTTAATTATGTAAGAACTATTACTACAGAAAGGACTGTAACTATGAAGAAAATGATTGGTAACTATAGTTGCTTAGGGTAAACACTAAAAAGTAAAAAGGTAACCATCAACTTCTTTGTAAAACAAGGAACGATTTAAAAAACGAAAAGATTCTAGAGAGCTGTTTATAAGTAAAGGGGGCTAACTAAATAGTAAATAGGTAGAATGTGATTTATCATTGGAAAACATCGGAATTACCTAGAAGTAGAATTAGGAGGAAATATCATGAAGTTAACATTAAAGGAACAAAAATTAAAGGATCGGTTAGTAAAGGATTACTCCAATCGAAACAATGATCGAAAAAAACCAGACATCGAGTATGATGCTTTTGTTAGATTATTAAAAGCGTTAATTGATGATGGAGATATTAAAGACGAGAAAGCTATTCAAATTTCCAATATACTGATGGAATCAAGTCCTAATACATTGTCAATTTACGAATGGAAACATTTCTATGAGTACGGCGTTGGTGAAAAATTCTTCGTTAATAAACCATGTACTGGTCACAATAGGGATATTCCTTGGGAGGATATGTATGCTGCATACATACATGAAGATGCGCTATGTGTTAATTGTAGAATTGCAGATGCAAGTTGGGATGAAGAATGAGTAAGAACATGCTTTCAATAGAAGATGCCAAGAATCTTGTAGCAGGACGGTTAAGGTTAATAGATGATTATACGTGCTATTATGTCGGAAATGAGATGATTTTTGATAAGTTGGTAGAAGAAGATGGTCCAGTGTTAAATGTTTCATTAGAAATGGAACCAATGGTACTTGTCTCCTTATTTCAACTATACTATGTCGTTGATGCTTTTAAAGAGACACTTGAATATTACAAAAATAATAACCCGATAGATAATATAAACTATAATATCGGCGCTTCCATTTATGATGCGCTCGAAGATTATGAACCAGATTATTCTTTCTATAAGGACTCATTTATTAAAAGAAAAGACTTAGAAAATTTACTTTATGACTTTGCAGAATTGATCGATAGTTTCTATAACCTTCCATGCTAATTAGGGGTAGTGACAGGGTTGCTGTCATAGACCGCAAAGTAGTGCTTATAAACTACTAAGTTTCATTACCAGAAACCATATTTTTTGTAATTATTCACATTTTTATTGAAAGGGTGCTGCCGTCATTTCGCGGATTTTATACATTGAGACAAATATTGTAAATTAATACAACCAAAAACATTGAAATACTACTTTTTTAGTTGTAGCTTTGAAATAAAGTTTGATTAAAAGTATCGCGCAAACCCATATTTTACGATAAAGAAAAAGAATCCATTTTGAAAAAAGATTGATCAAAATGGATTCCACTTTTGAGATCGACTATTTATCTTTCATAAAAAAGTATGATCATTTTTGTGATCTTTCCTCCATTAAAGCGCCCTATACCAAAAGAAAAGGCACAATTCATATTAGAGAATTGCCCCCGATTGCTTAAATAAGATACTTAACTAGGTATATTTTATTTCATCATCTCATTATAAATATAGAGACTATATAATGCAGGTATCAACAAACCAAGAGCAAGGCAAAGAACAGAACAAACCACCACGCTTAATCCAAAAGAACAAAATTCAATCTTATACTACCAAGAATAATAACGGAAATACGGCAGTCATGAAAAAAGGAAGCTGCCAAAACTTGAATTTACTTGCTTTATCTAAAATCGTCCCTGGTTGATTGTTTACACTTTATACTTCGCTAGAAAAAATTTTTCTCAACTTTAAGGAGGAAATTTAATTGGAACCAGTGCCATCTACCCAAACGAAGCTACAAGCTCGTGAAGACACGAAAAAAAATGCACTTATTTTCATTGCTGTTGTGGCTATTCTTATTGGAACTATTTTTGTGAGTTTATTACAACTTCAGCCACCAAAGGTTGTACCAGCTACTGGTTCAGCAAATGAGTTTTCTGCAGAGAGAGCACTCTCCCATTTAAAAGAGTTTGCTGTAAAACCACATCCTCTTGGATCAGTAGAACATGACAGAGTTCGAGACTATCTTGTTCACAGTTTAGAAGAGTTAGGATTAAATCCTGAAATCCAAAAAGCCAATTCTTTAAATAGTATTGGCAGATGGATAGTAGGCGGCACAGTGGAAAACATTGTTGCCAAAATAGAAGGAACGACCTCTACAAAAGCGATTATGCTTGTTGCACATTATGATTCTGAACCAGGATCACCAGGTGCAGCCGATGATGGCGCCGGAGTGGCTGCCATCTTAGAAACAGTAAGGGCCTTAAAGGAAATGGCACCTCTTCAAAACGATGTCATTATACTCTTAACAGACGGAGAAGAAAATGGATTACTTGGAGCAAAAGCATTTGTAGAGGGACATCCTTGGGTAAATGATGTCGGATTAGTGTTAAACTTTGAGGCACGGGGAAACGAAGGTCCCTCTTTTATGTTTGAAACAAGTGATAACAATAGTTGGCTAGTTAAGGAGTTCGTTCAAGGTACTTACACACCTGTCGCTCATTCCTTCCTTTATAGTTTATATAAGCAAATGCCAAATGATACTGATTTCAGCGTGTTTAAAGAAGCCGGTCTTAAAGGATTAAATTTTGCCTTTGGTGATGGGGTTAGCCATTATCATACAACCAGCGATAACTTTCAAGAGCTAAGTTTAGAAAGTCTCCAGCATCACGGCGAATATATGTTACATCTTGTCACCCATTTTGGAAACGTCGATCTCACTCAAACTCATGAAGGGAATCAAGTTTTCTTTAACATTTTGGGTTCCAACATGATTACCTACTCAGACAAACTTGTCATTCCGATTATGCTGTTGGCGGTTATTCTTTTTGCCGTTACGGCCGTACATGGATATTGGCTTAAGAAACTATCCCTTCTTGGAACATTTGCAGGTTTTCTTGTTTTCATTATTGGCATCATCGGGTCTTTTGCCATCGGATCAGGATTATGGTCCGTACTCACCTTTATTTTTACGGATCAAGAATGGTTAATGGGAACCGATAAGACGGTTGGTACCCTTTACTTCATCAGTTTTTCCATTATTATCTTTGCTTTCTTGACTATCCTTTATGGGTTGGCTCATAAAAAAATCAAAGCAGGCAGCTTAATGATGGGTGCCTTATTTCTTTGGTTAATCCTTTTAGCTGCCTCGAGTTTTCTGCTCCAAGCAGGCAGTTATGTGTTTGCGTGGCCACTATTATTTGCTCTAATCTGCGTCAATATTTTGATTCGTTTAGATGAGCATTCATGGAAGAGTTATCTTGTTACAGCTGGTTTTGCCATCCCGGCATTTCTTATTCTATCACCAGTTATTTATCTCTTTGAAGGACTCATATCCATGCATATGGCTGGTGTGCTCATGGTCCTTGTTTCTCTTTTAGGTGCCATGCTGGTATCTATTTTCACCACCTTAAAAATAAAATTCAATTGGGTGATACCATCCATCTTCTTAGTTACAGGATTATTGGTCATGATCACTAACAGTATCAACCTAAATAACATGCCGACAGCAGAACATCCACAAGCAAGCGATATTGCTTATTTTATGGATGCAGATTCGAACAAAGCATATTGGGCGGCCCGTCAGCCATTAGATGAATATACATCGAATTATATTAATGAAAATGTGAAGAAAGGCCATACGTCAGAATTTTTTCCTATTTTAAACTGGGATGCAAGTTATACCCAGGCTGATTTATATAGCATGGAAGCACCTAGTGTGACGGTATTATCTGATAAGGTTGAAGGTGCCAAGCGGACAATAGAATACCAATTGAAAACGAATCGCAATGCTGAAGAATTGTTAATGGAGTCTTTTTCAACGATGAATGTATCTCAACTGATCATCAATGGAAAAGAAGTGGAGTTGAAGCAAAAAGAATTCACAAAGGAATCGCCATTTGAATTCAATTACGTTCTAGGTCAAGCCGAAGAGTTACATGTAAAGGTAACCGTAAATGCTAAGGATTCTATAGAGTGGATGATAGCCGATCGTTCTTACAGCATTCCAGAATCAAAAGGGGAACGGTCTTCAAAATACAGTACCTATGGGGATAATTCATACATCATGAAAACGATTAAACATTAATGACCATTAAATAAAGGCCGACATATACAATGTTTGATTCTCCAAACTAGTATATGTCGGCCTTTTAATACGATTGACTGCTTGTAAAACATCGGGAGGTATTTGAATGGAAATTAAATAATGAATGCCATTTAAATGGTAAAACTTGAACAATAAAACTCAATTACTTATGATACGGTTCACCACCATTAATCTTAAACTAATTTACCTTCTGTAAAATCGGCAACTCTTCCTCAACAATCTGGCCCGATTGCTGAATAAGAAAAAATCCTGCACATCAACACAGGATTTTGATCAAACTTTTTTACATATTACCAATCTTTATTTTAAACGATCAGACTTTTTTATAAATTATCAAACTTTGTTTTAAAGCCACAATCATAACTGCAAGAGACAACTTTCAGTTATTAATGGTTGATACCAGTTATATGAGCTTGCCCATCCTTGAAAAACAAGGCTTCTTATTTAGCCAAATCGACTCCCTGCATGTCACCAAGCTTCGAGTAACTATTAAAGGGTGTTAGGCACCAGAAAAGGACATTTGTCCCTAACGGTGCCTGACACCCTTTATTAATATTCCGCCTTATTAATTGAGGTTTTCCAAATTTTGAATGGTATCGTGTAATTTTCTGGCCGTACTTGTTTCATTGGTATCGCTCGCTCCTCGAATCGTAACGCAAGTTGTTCGTAAATAAACTGATCGTCAAATCCAATTCCAGCAGCTTCTGTTTTTGTACACGCATAATAGATTGATGTTAGTCTCGCCCAATAGATTGCTCCGAAACACATCGGGCAAGGCTCGCAGCTCGTATAAATCTCACAATCTGTCAATTGGTAACTATTTAATTCTTTACAGGCTGCGCGAATCGCCTGCATCTCAGCATGTGCGGTCGGATCGTTCGTTGCTGTCACTTCATTACGGCCAATTCCAATGATCTTGCCTTTTCGCACAATAATGGCTCCAAACGGGCCACCGTGTTCTGTCATAACATTTTCAAGGGCAATGTCTACTGCCATCTTCATAAATCTTTCTTCTCTCACAAACTCCCCCCTGTTCATAAAACATCCTTGCTGTCGCTCTTACGAAATATCTACTTTTCAACAAACGTCCACTCGAGGCGTACAAAATGAACGTTTTGTCCACGAACGGTATCAGGCACCGGAAATGGCATTGGAAATGGATTTTACTGCTCGAAGGATTCCCCCATATCCCGTGCAGCGGCATAGATTACCAGACAGTCCTTCTAGGATTTGTTCCTGGGTTGGGTGAGGATGTTTTTCTAACAATGCTTTTGTTGCTAAAATCATCCCAGGTGTACAATACCCACATTGAAAGCCGCCCTCTTCCATAAAAGCTTTCTGTATCGGATCGAGTTCTTCTTCACCGTCAAGTCCTTCTATCGTTACGATTTCAACATGATTTAATTGAAACGCCATCACTAAACAAGAGTTAACCATTTGACCATTCATTAAGACAGTACATGCACCGCAGCGGCCGATCCCGCAGGAGATTTTGGTTCCAGTCATTTCAAGATCCTCGCGAAGAATATCGTTCAAACGGCGTAAAGGTGGGACCCCAAGATTTACCGATTGATCATTTACTTTAAACTGAACCTCAATGATTACGTCCAAATTCTCCCCTCCTTTTCCACTGCCTGTAAAATTTCCTCCCGTGAAACAGGAATTCGGTTACACCAATACCCAATCGCATCATGAATCGCTTTGGCAATCGCCGGGGCAACCGCTACTGTTCCAATTTCTCCAATCCCCTTTGGTCCGAATGTGTCTCCTGACTGGACAGTTTCAATGGCGTACACGTTCATATCGGGAGGAACATCGCAAATCGTCGGAATTAAATATGTGTCAAAATTCTCAGTTACGTACTTTCCTTTTTCCATTGGACAATCCTCCGTTAGCGTGTAACCAATGGACATCACCCCGCTTCCTTCAATTTGACCGAGATACCCCATTGGACTAACGACCGGGCCTGCAGCGATCGCTTGGTCCAAACCAAGAACAGTAACCTTCCCTGTTAATAGGTCAACTTCAACTTCAGCTGCAACAGCTGCAAAAGAATAAAGGTAGCGTCCTTTTGGCACGGTATCATTGGATTGTGGATAAGGGAATTCAACCGATACCTCGATAGGTTCATTTAATTGACCTGCTAAATTAACATAAGAGACGATCAGCTTCGACTCCCTCCATATTCCACCTGGACCTAGACACAACTGCTGTTTTGGAAGTCCCGTCATATGTGATGCACGCTGAAGAATTTGACTTTCAAAGGATTCCCTCATCTTCTCAATGGCTAACCAAATCATGGTTGTTGCCCTTGATGCCGTTGTCGAACCGGAATGTGGAACCTTCTCCGTGTCCCCGATTACAATATTGAGATCATCACTTCCACATTTAAAGGCTTTCATAAGTAAGGTTTCAATGACAGCCAATACCCCTTGACCCACCTCTTCTACACCAAAAGCTGCTTCAATTTTGCCATCCTTACTGATTGACATGCACCCTGCCCCTGGGTCCGGAATCCCGTGACCCAATCCTTGGCCGAGAATGGTTATCGCAATCCCTGCACCTCTCCTTTTCCATTTACCATTATCCGTTTTTTTCATCCGTAAAATGTTAGACTGTTTGATGGCATCCAAGACTTCTTTTGCTCCATCCGTTGGTGCAATGGTTTGATCAAGAGCACCTAATCCGTCTAATCTCTTAATATTTTTTTCTCTCAATTCAATTGGGTCCATCTTTAATTTTTCAGCTAACCGATCAAGCTGCCCTTCGAGTGCAAAAACAACTTGGTTGCTGCCAAACCCTCTAAATTCTCCTGATACACCGTTATTCGTATAAACAGATACGCCATCAATATTGATATTTGGAATCAAATAAGGTCCGACTGTATTTTCAACCGCACACTCTAATACTGTAAGGCCGAGTGTCGCATATGCTCCCGTATCAGCAATGATAGTAGCTTCATGCGCTAAAATATTTCCATCACGATCCACACCTGTTTTCATCTTAATCCACATCGGGTGCCGCTTTATTCCTGACTGTATCGACTCCCTCCGATTTTGATGGATTTTTACAGGATAGCCCGTGTGAAGCGCGAGCAATGCCCCATATGACTGAACATTTAATTCATCTTTTCCTCCAAAGGAGCCGCCCATCGGACTTGAGACAACCCGTATTTTGGTTTCATCGAGATTTAAAATTCTCGAAAGCTGAAAGCGGTCGCAGTAGCCATGTTGCGTCCCCATGTAGACGATGATCCCGCCATCCTTATCAGGAACTACCACTCCTCCTTCCGTTTCCATATAAGCATGGATTTGCCTTGGAGTATCATACGTTTCTTCAATAATAAACTCGCAATTTTTAAAACCTTCATCCAAATCTCCTTTTTTAAAGGATGAACGGTGGAGGATGTTTCCCTTTTCATGAATTTGAGGTGCTGACGGTAACAGCGATAGCTCTGGGTCATCGACTACCGGGAAAACTTCATACTCCACTTCAATTAACTTTAAGGCTTGTTCGGCTATCTCTTTGGATTCAGCGGCTACAGCCGCGACAGCATCACCGATAAACCGAACCTTATCATGGCATAGGACAGGCTGATTCGGGTCGAGAATACCAAACCCATTTAACCCAGGTATATCCTTATAGGTTAAAACCCCATGGACTCCCTTCAGTTTTTTCGCCTTTTCTGTATGAATGGCTATAATCCTTGCATGTGGATAGTGGCTGCGCATAATCTTTCCAAATAACATAGTTGGAAACGTTAAATCAGTAAGATACTTTAAGGTGCCTGTTACTTTTTCTACCCCATCAGGTCTTACCCGCCAGTTTTCGCCTGATGATTCACGATTAAGATGCAAAGCACTCCCCCCTTAAGATAACGATTCGGTTAGACCGGCAATTAATAGATTAGCAGCAACTAATTTACGATAGTGAGAGGAAGCAAAACGGTCTGTTAGCGGCTGGAATTCTTGGAGGATTTGTGCATGTGCTTTTTGCCATAACTCTTCATTTGGCACTTGATTTTGGAGCATGCTTTCACATGTTAGTAAACGGGAAGGAACGATGACTCCTCCACCAACCGCAAGTCGAACATATTCTATTTTATTTCGTTCATTCATTGCGAGTGTACCGGCAACCGTCAAAAGGGAAGGTGTAAAGGCTTCACGCCGGCCAATTTTTTTATAAAAGGTTTTAGTTTTTGGGGATTTTGGTAAATGAATTTCCGTTACAATTTTGGCTGAGGAATTCTTTAAAAAATTGCCTGCCTCATCGGTTATATAGTCGGAGCCATCAAACCAAGTAATAGTTGCACCCAACACCAGCAGGGCTGGAATGATATCTCCAAAGCCGCATGCGATATTCCCGCCTATCGTACCTTTATTTCGTACCGCTGGAGATGCGACATTTCGAGCGGCTTCTGCTAAAATCGGCCAGTACTTCTGGATATCAGGGCGGCTGCGGCAGGCTGCTAAGGTGGTGAATGTACCAATACTTAAGGTTTGGTCAGCTGACAGCTGAACCTTATTTAATGCATCGATTTTCCCAAGATGAATGATATGATTGGGAAGCTTCTCCCCCGATTCCCAGCGAAGCTGAATCCATGTTCCTCCAGCTATAAAAATGGCCTCTTGGCCAAGTTCTTGTTTTAATTTCCATGCTTCTTCAATCTGTTTTGGAATCCAAATCTTTGGTGAAAAAGTGATCTTAGTGTTCCCGTCCAACTTGACATCACCTCTGCCAGACATTTTCCTACAACATAAAATATTAACCAAGTTTAAAAAAAAGAACAACTTACTTTCTGGGAATCTTCATTTTCTAGTTAATAGCAAGAACAAAATCGCTAACGCGACTTAAATCACGTCCCAAGTGAAGATTATTCACTTGGGTCTTTTCTCTCTCTTCGCATTGTGCCATTACAAAAAGGTCATACAGAGGTCTATAAAATTAAAAAAGTCCACCACTTTCAATAAGCGATGTACCAATATTTATATAATATGTAACATTATATAAATCCTCTTGTTTTTGTAAGAGAGGATAGCTATTGTCATTTCTTTATTTTACAGAGTAGTTTAGGATGTTTTTGTTTTCAGTTTTCTTCTGTCCATTTTTTCAATCGGTGTATTTCTTCTCTGGAACTAATTTTCCGCCCATAACGTACCTGCTCGTAAATAGATATAATTTCATCGCCTCTCTTTATACGAGATAACCATCGTTGAATCGTTTCAAACGGACGTCTCTTCTTTTCCTACAATCACTTGTGAGACATTTTCTCGAATTCTTTCTAGAATTGACATACCTTTTCATCCTCCCCTACACTAATTATTTTCTTTCTTTTCTGATATTTTTTGTAGTATATCAGAATTCAAATATTTACCGCTTATTTTTTGAGATTTTTTGTAAAATAAGTTTCCTTTTTACATATGATATATATAAAATACATGTTGCGAACCTCCTAGTCATCTACAGCAATAGTACAAACAAAGAAAAATTCCAAAAAAGGTCACAATTTATCTAAAAACAGATTTGCAAAAACAATTTAAATATTGTATATTATGAATCAACATACTAATGCTATAAAAAAGCTACGAAAAGGACACGAGATATTCTTTATGGTTTTACAGAGAAGGAAGAATTGCTGAGATCTTCCTAAACGCAGGAGAATAACTTACCACCTTGGAGCTGTATTGGGGAATTATAGTATCCAATACCGTAGACGCTACGTTACAGCGCATGGAGCCATCGCTGCTTTTTATGAAGTACGATGGGAATCTGGGTGGAACCACGGGTATTAACGCACTCGTCCCTGTTTTAGGGATGAGTGCGTTTTTTATTTTTTTCAATTCCATATAACAATTGGCAATGAAAAGGACACGAGGTATTCTTACGGTTTTACAGAGAAGGAAGAATTGCTGAGATCTTCCTAAACGCAGGAGAATAACTTACCACCTTGGAGCTGTATTGGGGAAACATAGTATCCAATACCGTAGACGCTACGTTACAGCGCATGGAGCCATCGCTGCTTTTTATGAAGTACGATGGGAATCTGGGTGGAACCACGGGTATTAAC
>NZ_CAKJTI010000017.1:62410-72668 GCF_917563915.1 Bacillus rhizoplanae
GCACTCGTCCCTGTTTTAGGGATGAGTGCGTTTTTTTATATTCATAAAATGGAGTGATAATGATGAGTGAAAAAATGATTAAAATTCGTTTTCCAAATGGTCGTGAACAGGAATACGTGAAAGGAATTACGCTAGAAGCAATTGCAGAATCTATTAGCCCTAACTTAAGAAAAAAAGCTATTGTAGGAAAAGTGAATCATCAACTATTTGATTTACGCAGAGGCATACAGGAAGATGCAGAAATTGAGATTTTAACTTTAGAATCAAAAGAAGGTTTAAACGTACTGCGACATACTGCAGCCCATGTATTAGCACAAGCCGTCAAAAGAATACATGGTCACATCAACTTAGGAGTTGGTCCTGTTATTGAAAATGGATTTTATTATGATATGGATCTTCCTAATAGTGTTGCAGTTGAAGAGTTAGTTCAAATTGAACAAGAAATGCAAAAAATTATTGCTGAAAATTTAGAAATTCAACGAATAGAAGTGAGCCGCGATGAAGCAAAGCAAATATTTGAAGAGCTCGGTGACCATTTAAAACTAGAGTTATTACAAGATATTCCTGCTGATCAAAACATAACTCTATACAAACAAGGTGAATTTCTCGACTTATGCCGCGGACCACATTTACCGTCTACTGGCTTTATGAAAGCTTTTAAATTAACAAACGTTTCAGGAGCATATTGGCGCGGTGACAGTAATAACCAAGTCCTTCAAAGAATATATGGGGTTGCCTTCCCTTCTAAAAAGGAACTAGATGAGTATGTAATCTTTTTAGAAGAAGCTGCAAAACGAAACCATCGTAAATTAGGCAATGAATTAGAATTGTTTATGTTCTCTGAAGAAGCTCCAGGAATGCCATTTTATTTACCGAAAGGACAAATCGTACGAAATGAAATGGAAGCTTTTTTAAGAGGAATTCAACAAAAGCGTAATTATCAAGAAGTTCGTACTCCTTTTATCATGAATCAAAAACTATGGGAAAACTCTGGTCACTGGGATCATTATAAAGAAAATATGTATTTCACAGAAGTTGATCATGGAAAATTTGCTTTAAAACCAATGAACTGCCCTGGCCATATGCTTATGTTTAGAAATAAGCTGCACTCTTATCGTGATTTACCAATTCGAATGGCTGAATTTGGGCAAGTCCATCGTCATGAATTTAGCGGTGCTCTAAATGGACTCCTCAGAGTTCGTACATTCTGTCAGGATGATGCACATATTTTTGTAACACCTGAACAAATTGAAAATGAAATAAAAGAAGTAATTGATTTAATCGATTACGTATATCGTACATTCGGTTTTCAATATGAAGTTGAGCTCTCTACAAGACCGGAAAATTCAATGGGAGACGACGAACTATGGAACAAGGCGGAAAGCGCTCTGCAAAATGTACTAGAACAACTAAAATTCCGTTATAAAATCAATGAAGGTGACGGAGCATTTTACGGTCCGAAGATTGACTTCCACATTAAAGATGCTTTAAACAGAAGTCACCAATGCGCAACTGTACAGCTTGACTTCCAAATGCCAGAAAAATTTAATTTAAGCTACATTAACGAAAAAAATGAAAAACAACGTCCTGTCGTCATTCACCGTGCTGTATTCGGTTCACTTGACCGATTCTTCGGAATCTTAATCGAACATTTTGCCGGAGCATTTCCAACATGGCTAGCTCCCGTGCAAGCAAAGATTATTCCTGTATCAGTTGAAGCACATGAACTATACGCAAAAGAAATAGAGGAAAAGCTAAAACATGCTGGTATACGAGTTGAACTTGATCTTCGCAATGAGAAACTCGGTTATAAAATGCGAGAAGCGCAAGTTCAAAAAATCCCATATGTACTTGTTGTTGGCGATCAAGAAGCCGAGCGTAACGAAGTTAATATTCGAAAATACGGAGAACAACAATCTGCAGCTGTATTGTTTGACGAATTCCTTGCTAACATTCAGCACGAAATTCAAAATAGAAGTTTATAACACAAAAGAAAACGTGAGAAAGCCCAAAAATCAATGCAGCTTTCTCACGTTTTCGTGTATATGATGTGTAATAATTTATTTTGCAATTGTATAATCTTTCTTTTCCAGCAAAGTTAATACACCATTTTTCCCTTCTAAATTTCTAGGATGCATTTCAAGAGTCTTAATTAATCCAAGGTGAGACCAAGTGGAACTAAGAAGCGTGTCGTCCAAGTCGAATAAGAGTAAACTATATTCATTCAACTCTCTCCCACTTTATTTCTGTTAATAGAAATATATTTTTCTTGAAAATTAGAAGCAAAGCCTCCTACTTGAACCTCTGTAATATTACCAAAGTTAGTAGATACATTTACAACAATCTCTGAAGGCTTATTCATTACATACCCTTGCTCAAAGGTGAAGGTACTATATTTTTCAAATTCTTTATTTTGTTTTATTAAATAACATGCTAGTGCTGCATTTGATGTACCAGTAGCGCTTTCTTCTGGAATATCAAACAGAGGTGCAAAGTTTCTACAATGAGCTGTGGAATTATGTAGTGTTTCCAATGTAAATACATGATAGCCAGTTACATTATGTTTTTTACTTATTTCAGCAATTCTTTTCATATCAGGAGTAATCTTTAACAGATCTGAAAGTCTTCTTACAGGTATAATGATATCGCATAAGCCTGTAGATACAATTTGGATGGGCATATCAGGTATTAGTTTTTCTTCATCTAAATGTAAAGACTTAGTAATATCTTCACGGGGAATCGTTTTAAGAAAATCAGGGAGATTTTGTTGTAAAGATATCATTTTATTGTTATGCATGTGTACACTTAGTATCCCTGCTTTTGTCTTTATTGTGTATATCTTTTTCCTTATTGATCTAATCTGAGCTAATAAGGAGAAAGCAGCGATTGTAGCATGTCCACATACAGCAATTTCTTCATTGGGTGTAAAGTATCTAATCTCGTAATCTGAAGTTACAGAAGGAAACACAAAGGCGGTTTCGGAAAAATTTAGTTTGTTTGCAATAGCTTGCATAGCTTCTGTTGTAAGACCTTTTGTATCTAAAACAACTCCAGCTGGATTCCCACCTTTTTCATCTTTGGTGAAGGCATTTAACATATATGTTTTTATCTTCAATCCATTCTCTCCTCCCCCATTTTATCATTCTATAGATGTAGAAAATGACATGTGTATTCCTTATAAATCTAGTTCATATAAGATATATCCATAGCAAATCAAGAGGCTTGTCCCTGCCTCTTCATAGATTAAACCTTTTTCTTTTTTAGTAATTTTGTACAAAAATGTACAAAGCATCCTTCCTCAGAATTGACCTTATTTCTACAATCTAATGCATTTTTAAGAGGGCACTACACTCATACTAATCCATTATTCCATATGCGCTTCATACAACTGAACAATCTCCAAAGTGTTATCTAATTCCTGTAATTTTTTCACTAAACTTTCCACACCAAATATTTCTGTAAACGTATGACTGCCTGCAATAAGATTAATATTTTTAAACTGCGCATATTGAACAGTATACAACGTCTTTTCTCCTGTGATGTATGTATCACAGCCACTGTCTAATGCTGCTTGAATATGATCAGTCGAATGCCCTGCCCCCGTTAAAATACCAACTCGTTTTACTTCCTTATCATTATTTTTCCACGCCTTCACTTTTTCACCAAGCTTACTCTCTACTCTTTCGACTAGCTGCGAAAATGAGATTGGATTTATATATTCACCAACGCCAGGTAATTCTTCATCATCACATGAAGAATACGATACAATTTCATCAATTTCAATTGTGTGAAACAAAGATGTACAAGTTCCAAATTCAACAAAATCTAACGGCGAATGTACCCAAAAGTGATTGATATTATATTCTTTCAGTTTACTTATACAAGCTTCTTCCATTCCATATAAGAACTCCCATGCAGCATGATGCGTAATCATCATATCTACATTCCCTTTCTTCGCTTCTTCAATTGTTTCTAATGTTAAGTTTGTTGCATAACCTATTCTATTAAACTTTTCATTGCTTACGTTTGTTATGCCAAACTGATCGCCGTACTTACGTAAATGTTCTCCAAATATTTCTTCAATGTATTGCTTGAATTGATGTATGTGCATGTTTTTCCCTCATCCTTATACCTTTAGTGTGTTTTAATCATATACAAATTCTTCACTATTCTTGAAAAACCTTCCTTTAGTTTTTAGGTTCCAAATATATCATTAAAATTATTCGAAATTTATTGAAAATAAAATTCTAAAAATATAGAATAAATTAAAAAGGAGGATGAACAATGAAAGTTATGAACTTAAATGCGACAAGAGAAACTTATTCTGTTCAGATTAAACATTCGATTTTATTCGAAATGGGACTAGGTATTGCGGCTTATACGTATTACGATTTTCATCATACTTTTGAAAAGCCTATAGATTATTGGAAGGATATTGAGAAAAAATTATCCGCTATCGTTCAAGAAGAACTACATTACACACACAAACACAATACATGGTTCGCTTTACTGCAATTACTTCACTCCCGTTCTTTTAATCCTCTTGAAAGTTTTTTTCATTTTCTTGATGAACTAACTGAAGAGGAATTACGTTGGCGTTGTTTGCCTTATATCGGATTGCAGCATGAAGACAATCGAAGAAAAGTATCCCGTAAAGAAAAAACAGCTATAGCTTCCTTCATAAAAGCTTGTCAACATCACAAGTTTTTCCCGACATACATCAAACATATTTCATCTATCGATACTTCCGTACTTAAACGACACCTGAAAATCATCTCTGAAGGTTGGTACGAAACAGTAATACAGCCTAACTACATAGAGTTTACTAGCATGCTTGAGCGTGATGCCCAGCAAAAACGTGCACTTCAATCAACTTATCCCCCTGAAGAACTTGTCAAATATATAACGGGTAGCACATATCAACCTGAACCTTCTATTCATCAAGTCATACTTATCCCGCAATATGTGTACCGGCCTTGGAACGTAGAAACGACTTTACCAGGAATTAAAGTATTTTATTATCCCATTTCAGACGATAATGTGAGTTTAGTAGAAGATCCTTACTCTCCTCCGTCTACATTAGTTCATAGTTATAAAGCGCTTGGTGATGAAACACGATTAAAAATTATAAAATTACTAACTGAAAGAGATCATTCACTTCAAGAGTTAACCGAGAAGCTCAAAATTCCCAAAACAACGCTTCATCATCATTTATCTTTACTCCGGGCAGCTCGGATCATTAACGGCAAAGGTTCTCGGTATTATATACAGCTTGATCACTTAACTTCCCTTCAAGAGAAATTACAGCGTTTTCTAGGAAAGGGGTGAAGAGATGGAGCAAAGTCAATCTGTATTTACCAATCGTTCCTTTTTATGTTTATGGCTTGGGGAAACCATTTCTGAACTTGGTGGGGCGATAGGAGCGCTATGTAATTCGCTGTTATTGTACGAAATCACCGGATCAAAATCGGCTATGGGAACGCTATGGTTAACGTATTTTATTCCATCTTTAATTCTTCAACTCTTTATCGGCCCTTTCATCGACCGGATAAGCCGAAAATATATTATGTTATGTTCTCAAATTTTAAGAGGAATTGTGTTCTTCTTACCCACTCTTCTTATGTTCTTAGGGCAGATTGAGATATGGAGTTTGTTTGTCATTCAAGTGGTACTTGGAATTCTACAGCCTCTTTATGTTCCAGCTGCATCAGCTCTGCTTCCTACGATTGTACAACAGGACAAATTAACACAAGCCAACGCCTGGATTGATGGAACAATGCGTACCATGAGTTTTTTAGCTCCTACGTTAGGGGGACTCATAATAGCTTACATTGGAACTTTGTCTACTTACACAGTGGTAGGGATCTTATTTCTTATAAGTGCAGGTAGCCTTTCTTATCTCCATGAGCCTTCGGTTATACACGATAGTAAAAAGGCTACTTGGTTAAAACAAATCATTTCCGGATATCAATACTTTTTCAAGCAACGTCCGCTCATATGGCTTGGATTCTTTACTTCTTTAGTGCAATTTAGTGTCGGGGTAACAATGGTAATCAATGTTCCTTATATAATAGAAGAATTCAAAGGACCATCTTTTTCATACGGCCTTTTTATGGGCAGCTTTCCTTTAGGGTATGTGGTCGGTTCTTTCTTAGTAGGCAAATGGAGAAATGGGTGGTCACTAAGATATATTATGCTTTCAGGGCTATTCATGGGCGGGTTATCCTTTTTCTTACTCGGCTTTGTAACATCCTTTCCTCTTGCTGTTTTGTGCGAAATTTTTGGAGGTATTTGTTTCCCATTTTTCAACATTCATCAAACGAGTCTCCTTCAAAAAACTGTTCCTTCTCACCTTATGGGACAAATATTTTCTGTTCGTCTCTTTTTAATTCGAGCTACTATGCCTTTGGGTATTCTTTTTGCAGGACAAATTGTTGAAATCTCTGGTATCCGTCTTTTGTATATCTTGATTGGTAGCTTTATTATTATTCCTGCTTTATTCGGTATGCTCTTGCCCTTCTTTTCCTTTTTAGATGAGGAAAAAGATAGTGGTATTCATATTTAGTTTTCTTTATAATATCAACAAACTGTTATACTATTGAAAGTTCTCTTTCGAAAAAATCGCAAACAGCTTCATTGAACTTATTGAGAATTGGTCAAGAGTAGCTTTCGTTGGTTGTGAGGACTCGAAATGGTTAGTCCATTAACCTACCCCCATACGCAAAAAACGCTAAGCACTAATTTGCTAAGCGTTTTTCTGCGTTAAAATATAGTTGAAACCTCTACTTGTTTTCAGTGATCCATTCGACCGATTCTCTATCAAAAGAATGAGGTTCTTCAAACATAGGAGTTAGTTAAATAGTTTTCGAGAAAATTTATAACTTACATATAGAGCATTTAAAGTATTTCCTTTGCATCAGAAAGTAAATTTCTTACATGTTTAAGATATTTCGTCATATTTGTATCGTCATCAATTGGATATGTGAACAATAAGTTATCTGCAACATCTGCTGCTAAAGTTCTAAACAATTTACAAGTGACAAATATAGAATCCCAAAAATTCTCATAGTTGCTGTCAGAATAAGTTTTCCCATACATCTCCTAATACGATTCAGGAAGATACTTTTTGAAATACTTCCCCATTTTTCCCGTCGAAACTTGGAAGTCGTTTTTTATGCCAACCCACCAAGAAACCATCTCATTCAATCTAACTCGTATTACATGTTCAAACATTTGCTTTGCATATGGCAATTCATCGCGCCAAATTCCTTTTGCAACGTTTTGTAGACACCACCAAAAATCATTGCAACAACTCATAAACATAGGTTCTATTACCCTTTTTATATGATAATCAATATCTGTAGGAGCAGGAGTGGATGGTAGAATGTTATCCTTATCTAATAATGGAACTGTAAGTTTATCATTGACATGTCCATCAATCATTGTATCTTTAGTTTCAATATGAAGGTCTATACGATTTCCATCTGTAAATAGCATTAAATATCCATAAGATCTATCAAAGTCCATATCCATAAGATCTATCAAAGTCCATATCCATACCAACTGATTTATCATTTTTATCAGGCTCTTGTATCATAAGTAAATCTCCAAAAATATGAATCCACGTCTTATCTTTTATAAAAGATGCTGTTTCCGTCACTACATAAACAATATCGTAATCTTGAAAGATATCTTTCGCAGCATTAGGATTTGTTCTTGATCCGTTCATATAGACTGCTCGAATTCGTTCATCTTTTTTAGCTACTCCTAATATTAAATCAAACATTTCTTTTTCACTTCTCATTGCTATTCACCTCGAATTCCCGTTTCTTTATTGCTATTTTGTAACTGTTCTTTATAGGTATTGTTGAAGTATCCTGTACCTTTAGTTTAATAGCACAGGTTCTTACTTTTCTTCTAACTCATATACTTCATCCCATTCTACTCCACAAGTATCCACAAAAAAACTAGAGTGTAGCCTGAATTAGATATTTAAATACTTAAAAGAGGTTGTCCAAGTGAAATTATTCGGAAAACCTCTTTTTTGATTCAACAATTCAATATTTCTTTTAACATTTTAAAATTTTGTCGATAAATCTCTGGCGAACCCCATGTTATTTCATTAAAGCTACTGATTGCAGAAGACAAATCATATCCATACTCATTCATAAATTTTTTTCAGTTCCTTTAAAACAAAGTTTTCTCGGTGTATCCATCTATTCTGCTCGCATTGGTTAACAATTTTTTGATTTTGATTAATTGCATCGCTAAGCTTCACCCATTGAGGTGTATATCCTTGTTCAAACTCGTAATCATCTAATTTTTGAGCAGTTTTCTCACCATTCACTTCGCAAAAATAATAATGTGACGTCATTTGAAATATAGCATTTTTATCATATTCATCTATATGCCTTTCAATGACAACACCCATTTTATTTCTAATTTCACAGTTAAGATAGCCTGTCTCTTCCGCTACCTCTCGTATTAATCCTTCTGCATGACTCTCATTCTTTTCAACTCCACCGCCGGGAAATTTATAGTCTCCAAGGTTCGAGTGAACTAGAAGGATTTTATTATTTTGAATAATAATAGCTCTGACGGCTTCTCTATAATTTATCTTAACTTTATTTTCATCAACTTCTGAAATTCCTAATAATGCATTAAAAATCATAATTCTTCCATTCTTTAACAAAAAACATTTTCACTATACTCTAATGAGTTTAAATTTTTACAGTAATTGATAAGCTCTTCTATTCATTTAAGGCGACAGCATATGATAGATTCATTTTTATAAAACAACTTCAAACTCATCCACATACACCGCACTTCCCGAAATCTCAGCCTCTAAAGTATCATTACTTTCCTTTCTCACTTTTGCCCTCACTCGTCCATCTTTTCCTATTTCATGACCCTGCTCGACTAAAAATTCTCTTGTATCCTTGAATTCTCCCTCAATAAACGTAGTGTAATATGCTCCCATAACTCCAGAAGTTGCACCAGTTACTGGGTCTTCTATTGTACCAGCATACGGTGATGAAAAATGACGGGCGTGTATATGAGCATTTGAATCATATGTTTCTAAGCAAAAAGAATGAATCGAAGCGCGGGGCATTTCTTTTAAAATAGATGGGAATAGTTTGTTGTTAGGTTTCATCTTTCTGAATGATTCAAGTTTTTTCACTGGAACTAACAAAGTCCAATTCCCCGTGCTTCCATATACAATTGGCAAATTTTCTTCTAAATCATTCTCATGCAGACCTATACAAGCAGCTAATTCTTTTCTTGAGCCATAAAATTCTTGAAATTGCGGATTTGCTTGTTTCATCGTTATGTATGATCCACTATGCAAATCTGTCTCTGCTTGTATTGGTAAAATTCCTGCTTTCGTTTCAATTGTCAAATTCCCTGTTTTTTCTATTAAACCTCTAGTTTGTAATGCGTAAATGGCGGCTACAGTACCGTGACCACAAAGATCCATTTCATAGCCTGGCGTAAAGTAACGTATTCTCCAATCTGCTACTCTTGACGGCATTAAAAAAGCAGTCTCATTAAATCCTACTTGATAAGCTATATTCTGCATCTCATTCTCTGTTAATTTATCAGCATGTAAAACGACCTCTGCTGGATTTCCCATATTTGATTTATTGCTAAATGCCTCGTAATGAAAAATTTTAACTGTATTCAATAGATTCATCCCTTTACTTTATAAAATTCCAGTAACTAAGACTATTAATATATTATTTCAACCTTCCCATATACACTATTCCGTTAGAACGATTTCCATTCATCGTTACATACTTTACTTTTTCATATGCTAACTGCTGGAAATCACTCGTCCATTCTTTTACTCGTTCCTCACTATGATGTCGCAAAACTGCTCCATCAGTTAACTCAAATACACCGTATATGTTATATTTTCATCGTACTCTGCATAACGATGTTTATTTCGTTCATCATCGTTCAGTAAGAAATCGTTAATATAAACAACACCGCAAATATTAGTACCGCATCGAAAGAATGATTAGGAAAAGGAAGCTTTCCACTCTCAATAATCTCAAAATGGATGTCTTTATTGTGTAACTTAGCACGTTTTATCATTTCCTCTGAAAAATCTACACCATATAATGTGGCTTTGAAATAAAGTTTAATCAAAAATAGCTCACAAACGTGTATTTATGGTAAATAAAGAAGAATCCATTTTGAAAAAAAGATTGATCAAAATGGATTCTTATCTAGCAGATATAAGTTTTGGGTTTAT
>NZ_CAKJTI010000018.1 GCF_917563915.1 Bacillus rhizoplanae
TGGGTACTTCTCTATATTATATGGCTCCGCAGGTAGGACTCGAACCTACGACCGATCGGTTAACAGCCGATAGCTCTACCACTGAGCTACTGCGGAATAAGAAAGACATTTTTTATCTTATAAAAAATCATTTTACAAGTCAAGCACTTCTTACAATATCTTGTAGTGAGATGACATGTTTATAATATACTGGATTGATTTTTAACTGTCAAGGTGTTTTTTCACCTGCTTCAAACGCCCTTTACACTTTCCGCAAACGTAGCGATTTGTATTTATTCTTCTCCTTCTTATGTATTGGAAGCCACACGATAAACAAACATATACGTATTGTTTTTTCTCTTTCCGCTCATCAGGAATTCTTTTGCAAAAACGCGGCGCATCTACCTTATTCAACAACTCACGAAAATCTCTGTCTCTATGTTGATACCCTTTCCCCATAAGATGTAAATGATAATGACAAAGCTCATGCTTAATTACTGCAATTAATTCCTTTTCTCCATAAGCTTGATAATAATGATAATTTAATTCTATATTGTGTGTCTCTAACATATATCGCCCACCTGTCGTACGTAAACGTTTATTAAATGTCGCTTTATGCAAAAAAGGCCTCGCAAAATATTCTACTGATATTTTCTCCACCAATCTCTGAATATCTATTCCCTGCATCCGCATCTCTCCTACTAATTAAAATAAATCTACACGTCTTATTTGTCCCCTGCATACATTAAATAGTACATATACCCATCCTCACTTCTGTAAAAGGAGGGATTCATATGCCAGCATGGCTTCGTAAACAAATGCGACGTGCTTATTATGAAAAAAACCGATATCAAATCAAATTACTTAACGAATGCTGGTTTTTTTATAAAAAAAAGCAATATCCTTAGTAAATAAAGGGAGCGGAATATCCCTCCACTCCCTTTTCATGTATCCCATACTTAATAGATAGCAGCTCCTATTAGCAAATTAACTCTCAGTGTAGGCTGAAGAAAGCCACAATGATTCATTTTACTTCATTACTCTATTGGTAGCATAGATAAAGCGACGCGTCCTTTTTTCATATCAACCTCATCGACCCAAACTTTTACAATTTGTCCGACAGAAACGATATCTAATGGATGTTTTACAAACTGCTTACTCATTTTTGAAATATGAACTAATCCATCTTGCTTCACACCAATATCAACAAAAGCACCAAAATCGACAACATTACGAACCGTACCTTCCAATTCCATGCCTCGTTTTAAATCCTCTAGTTTTAAAATACCTTTTTTAAGAAGCGGCTTCGGTAATTCATCACGTAAATCTCGTTCTGGACGAATAAGAGCATCAATAATATCTCGCAATGTCGGTTCACCAATATTTGTTTGTTCTGATAACGAAGGAATTTCTACTTCTTCTAAACGCTTCTGCAAATGAGGTTGTCCAACATCTGTAATAGATAACCCTAAGCTTTTCAATAGCAGTTCTACATTCTTATATTGCTCCGGATGAATACTTGTTCGATCAAGTGGGTTTTCACCTTCTACAACACGTAAAAAGCCGATACATTGTTCATATGTCTTCGCACCTAATCTTGGGATATCTTTCAGCTCAGCACGTTTTGTAAATTTCCCGCTCTCTTCACGTTTTTTCACAATGTTTTTCGCAACTGTTTTCGATAGGCCAGAAACATATTGTAATAATGAAACAGAAGCAGTATTTACGTTCACTCCAACTTGGTTTACAGCCGTTTCAACTACAAATGTTAATGATTCATTCAACTGTTTTTGTGATACATCGTGTTGATATTGTCCTACACCAACAGACTTTGGATCAATCTTTACTAATTCTGCAAGCGGATCTTGCAAACGTCTTCCAATAGAAACCGCACTTCTTTCTTCAACTTGCAAATTAGGAAACTCTTCCCTTGCTAAGTCTGATGCTGAATATACACTCGCACCAGCTTCATTGACAATAATGTAAAATACATCACGTGTAACTGCTTGTAATACATCTACTACAAATTCTTCCGTTTCACGAGAAGCTGTACCATTTCCAATTGCAACTACTTCTACTTCATACTTTTCTAAAATTGAAATACATTTCTTTTTCGCTTCTTCATATTTCCTAACAGGCGGATGCGGATAGATAACGTCGATATGAAGTACTTTTCCTGTATCATCTACAACGGAAAGTTTACATCCCGTGCGATATGCTGGATCTACAGCTAATACTGTCTTCCCTTTCATCGGCGGTTGTAATAATAAATTTCTTAAGTTTTCTGAAAAAATATGAATCGCTTGTTCTTCCGCTCTCTCTGTTAACTCTTTACGAATTTCTCTTTCAATAGATGGTTGAATTAAACGCTTGTAACCATCTTCAATCGCCTCTTGCACATAAGAAGTACTTGGCGCGTATGATTTATGAATTACTTTTTTATGTAAAAACTGAAGAATTTCTTCAACCGGAGGAACGATTGCTACTTTTAAAATTTCTTCTTTTTCACCGCGATTCATGGCTAATACACGATGAGGTACAACTTTTTGTACTGGCTCTTCATAGCTGTAATACATTTCGTATACATTCTTTTCATCTTTCTCTTCATCTTTTACAACTGCCGAAATGGTTCCTTTTCTAAAAGTAGTATTTCGAATCCAACTGCGATAAGATGCTTCGTCAGACACGTATTCTGCGATAATATCTTTTGCACCTTGTAACGCTTCTTCTGGTGAATGAACTTCCTTCTCTTCATTTACGAATACTTTTGCTCTTTCCAACGCATCGTCCTTCGCAAATGTTAATAACCAATCCGCTAAGGGTTCTAACCCTTTCTCTTTTGCAATTGTTGCTTTTGTTCTTCGTTTTTCTTTATATGGACGATATAAATCTTCCACTTCTTGTAGTTTTGTTGCAGATACAATGTTACGACGCAACTCTTCTGTTAGCTTTCCCTTTTCATGAATTAAACGCAACACTTCTTCTTTACGATTTTCAAGCTGAGTGATATACTGCCATCTTTCTAAAATCGAACGAATTTGCACTTCATCTAATGAGTTTGTCCATTCTTTTCGATAACGAGCAATAAATGGAACTGTATTACCTTCCTCCGTTAGCTGAATAACATGACGTACTTGCTTCTCTGAAAAATTCAATTCTTTCGCTAACATTTTCATTAACTCTTGACGGTCATCTACCATTTCCATTTGCAACAAAACCTCCTTAATAATAAAAAAAGCTGCTCTTAAAAGAGAGCAACTTCAATGCTGAACTAAAAATCTATCAGTCCTAAACTAATTTGCAGAGCTTCATCTACACGATTCATCATCAGATCGTCTAACTGAGTGATTTTGTCCGTTAAGCGCTGCTTATCGATTGTTCGAATCTGTTCGAGCAAGATAACAGAATCTCTCTCAAATCCATACTTTTTTGCATCAATCTCCACATGGGTGGGCAATTTCGCTTTCTGAATCTGTGCAGTAATGGCCGCCACAATCACAGTAGGACTAAAACGATTCCCAATGTCATTTTGAATGACCAGAACCGGACGAACGCCTCCTTGCTCAGAACCAACAACTGGGGAAAGGTCTGCAAAATACACGTCGCCGCGTTTTACAATCAAAAGATTACCCCCCGCTAACTAAGCGTTCTACTGTATGAGCTGCTTCATACTCCGCTAGGAAAGCTTCAGATGCAATACCAAGATTAATTTTTCCCATTTCAATGTACCCACGTCGCATTGATTCATGCTGGTAGCGCTTCTTTGTTTTATGTTGGCGCAATAGCAATTGTGTTGCCTGGCAAATAAGTTCATGGCGATTCTTATTCTCTTGTTTTCCAATTCCGTCTAATTCTGTTACCACTTGTTTTGGCAACCGAACAACGATTTCAGTAGTTACACTTGATTCGGACACAAAAATACACCTCCACCGTCAACTACACACACACATATATATGACACCTATTGTAATAATACCATTGTATGAAGCCTGTTGCAAAGACTTCCTGATTTCTTGTTTTATGTTTTCCAATTTGGAAATAAAACATTCACTTCCTTGCACTTTTCTATGTCCTTCTTCCAAATTGAGTTTCTCGACTTGTCAAAAAGGGACATACTCACCTTTTTATAAGGGTACACTTGAACTATAGAATTCTCATCTTATATGTCATTTAAATAATTTACAACCTTTACAATTTTTCCATTTTTTACATATACACGTGGAACACGAAAACTGATTGTTGCAATAATTTCATAGTTAATTGTCTCTGAATACTCGGCAACCTCAGTAGCACTAATACACTTATCATCTTGTCTTCCAATTAGAGTAACTTTCGTTCCAATTGGCACTTCATATGGTAAACGAATCATCATCATATCCATTGTAACCCTGCCTACAGTCGGCACTCTTATACCATTTACAAGCACTCTGAAACCCTGTAACCTGCGTAACCAACCGTCAGCATATCCAACAGGCAATGTGGCAATCCATTCTTCTGTTTTCGTTCGATAAATAACGTTATAACTAATTCCAGCATCTTTTGTCACCTGTTTTATATGTGCAACCGTTGTATGCCAAGATAATGCAGGATCAAGCTTAATCGGTAAAAAAGGACGGATTTGCATAGATGAGGTCAATCCATACATCGCAATCCCTATTCTGACAGCGTTAAAAGTAACACTTTGAAAACGTAAAGTTGCCACACTATTAGCTGTATGAATAAATTTTGGGGTTAATCCAAATTCTTTTAGCCAACTTAGTTGTTCCAAAAACATATTATACTGCTTATCAAAATAAGCTGTCTCCTCTTCATCAGCTGTTGCAAAGTGAGTATAAACCCCTTCTAATTTTAAAAAAGGCGCATTTTGTAAACTTTTTAGAAACCTTTTCAATTCATCTTTTCTACGAATTCCAATTCTCCCCATACCGCTATCAAATTTAAGATGAAAATGGAATGACCTTGAAGAATCCCACACCTTTTCCGCTTTTTCTATCCATTCTTTTTGAAACACAGTTAATGTAATCTCATTCTCTGCTGCCACATTAACGTCTTCCGGACGTGAAGAACCTAATACTAAAATAGGAACTGTAATTCCAGCTCTTCTTAAGACAAGAGCTTCATCCAAGAATGCAACAGCTAATCTTGTGGCTCCTGCTGCTAACGCTGTATTTGCAACTTGCACTGATCCATGACCATATGCATTTGCTTTCACAACAGCAAAAATCTCCACATTTTTCGGAATGATGGATTTAATACGAGTCAAATTATCATAAATCGTATCTAAGTTCACCTCTACCCACGTATCACGATAAAATGGCGATTTTTCCATCTAGAAAAAACACTTCCTTTATACGATATGCAAAGCTTATTCTTTTATATTCACTTTTTTTCTTACCTTTATTCCATCATATTAAGCGCCGCTTTCATCAACAGATTCTACACATCAAAAATACTATTTGTTAAATCGTGATAAAGTGAAACTTCCATCAGTGGGGGTTTTCTTCATCCCCCCACCTATCTTCTTCGCCTTTCTCTGAATCTTGAGGTGGGGTCTTACTGTCCGCAAATAGCGGGATAAAAAACGTGGTGTACTCTGTAGCCACCACGTCTTAGTCGTTTACTTCACTTGTTTTTGAGTCACAGAGCGCGCTACCATTAACAACTCATCTTGTTTCAACCCTTTTGATACAAGCATATATTCGACTCCATTATGTGACCACGCAACAGAATCTTTTGTTAATGCACCAATTGCAAAACCTAAATCAACAGGTTCCCCACTCATATTTTGTAGTGCAATAGTTGGTGCTACCTTTGCTTTTTCTTGTATTAATGTAAAACTCTTCTTATCGCCAGTGTACGTAAGAATATTACGTTTACCACTGTCTGTCTTAAATTCTTTCTCTTCTTTTAAAGTCATACCTTGCGGCGTATCACTTGGGTATAACACAGCAAACGGCTTCTCTTCTTGTGCTGTCGTTTGTATATCGACTTGCGCTCTAGACATATTTTGTTTCGTATCAAACGCACCTTTATCAAATTTTGTATCAAACTTTACCTTGGAAAAATCTACCTGCACAAGAACATTTTGATCATTGTCCATCAATTTCACCGAAACAGGCGCTAAATCTTTTTTATTAAATGTAATTTGTTGCTTTGGCAACACATTTTGATGATGATAGTTCGTTTTCGTTTCAAACACATAATATTTGTCTGTTTTCTTAAATGAACGGTCCTTATCGTTCAAAATATCCCTTACAAGTGATTCATATAAATATGCTTGGCTGCTATTTTGCGGCCAATCACTTTGAAAACGAAAACTTTTATTTAAAGACGGGGTAAGAACGAATACACCTTCATCATTTCGTAAAATAATCTGGCTTTGATCTTTCTTTGCATTTTTCAAATTCACTCGGTAATACGAGGGTTTCTTATACCAAACCTCAACGTCATATACTTGCGGTTCATTTCCTGTTTTAATCAATAATTTTGCTTCTGCTTGATAGCTTTTCATCTCTTTTACTCTTTCATTCAAATCTTGCACAACATCTTCCTTCTTCTTCTCCATGCAGCCCGCTAACAGAAAAACGGTCAACAAACCGACAATAAACAAAAATAGCCGCCTTTTCATACGTTCAGCCCCTTTGTCTCAATAAGTAAGTGGAAGAAAACCTCTTCCTTAACGCTACTCAAATATATGAGACAAAGAGATGAAATATGCAGACTAGCTTGACGGGCTTTCTAAAATGACTTGCGCCACCGCAAACTCTCGGCTATGACTAATCGAAAGATGAATAGTATAATTTGTATTTGCAAGTAAAACAGGTTTTCCTCTTTCATCATTTGTGATTTCAATATGTAAAAAGCTAACCTCTTTTCCAATTCCAGTACCAAGCGCTTTCGAATATGCTTCTTTTGCCGCAAAGCGTCCTGCAACAAATTCACTACGCCTCTTTCCTTTTAACGAATGTGCTACTTGGCGCTCTTTTTCTGTTAAAATACGCTCTATAAATTTGGGTTGCCCCTCTATCATCTTTTCAATTCTTTCAATTTCAATAATATCGATTCCAATTCCTACAATCATATCCTTACGTTCCTTCCTTCTATTTTCTTTCTCATTTTCATATTGTAAGAATAACAGACAATCCGTTAACAGCAAAAGGAGTGGGGATATGAATACTCCATTAAAATACTCATTTACTTCTTTCCCTCCGATTACTACTACATTACTTTTCATACAATTTGTTTTACTATTATTAGGGAATAATGTACTATCTATCGGAATCGCCTGTAATGAGTGTATCGCTGAAGGGGAATGGTGGCGAACTATTTCTTCATTATTTATCCACACAACATTTTCTCATTTTCTATCCAATAGCATTTGCTGCTTAGCACTCGGCTTCTCATTAGAAAAACAACTGCGTAGCATTCGATTTTCACTTGCGTTTCTTATTTCCGGATTCACCGGAAATATCGTCTCTTACTTTATTCTCCCACTCCAGTATACTCATACAGGAGCTTCAGGCGCTATTTTTGGCTTATTAGGCCTGCAGCTGTATATATTCTATATGCAATACCGTCCTACTAGAAAAAAAGAAACCCTTCTCTTTATTATTATTTTATCCATTCTTCTAGCGTTTACATTTCTCGACAAAGCAACAAACCCAATTAGCCATCTCGTTGGATTGCTCACAGGTGCCTGCTTAGGACCATTACTCATAAAAAAATAGATGGTGCATCGCTTACTTTACTAAAAAGCTTGCACCATCTACTATCTCTATCCCACCCTTATCTTTCATATCTCTCATCAACTGAAAGAGCGCCTCGTCTTTTTGTTTCGCTTCTATCATACAATGTATTTCTGGAACACTCTCTTTTATATATTGCAAAAAAGAAAAAAATTGATCAGAATCAATAAAATCGGCATGGGCCCTTAGATTATTTCCTTGTCGTGGACTAGAAATATGCATTTTAATCGGCAAAGGAGATTGCTCCCACGTTTGTACAACACGTTCCCAATGAGTTTCCCACCCTTCAAAGCCGTGATTTGCCATATGATGATGCAAATCAAAAACTACTGGGATTCCAAGTTTTTCTCCTAAGTACAATGTCTCTTTTAAAGAAAATGTTGTATCATCATTTTCTAACATAATCATCTTTTGAATCCCCACTGGAACAAGTGACCAGTTTTCAATGAATTGTTCTAGTGCTTTCTCTTTATCCTCATACGCACCGCCAACATGTAAAACACAGCGATGCGTTCTATCAATCCCCATTCCCTTTAGCAACTTCCCATGCATCTGCAACGTTTTCACGGACTGCTTTAAAATTGGAGGATGTAATGAATTTAAAACGACAAAATGGTCGGGATGAAAATCAATTCGCATTCCTTGACGCTTTGCATATTCTCCAAGTTGTTTTAAGTTTTCTCTTAACGGCTTTATATAATCCCACTCTAACAACGCCTCATGGTTTGCCAAAGGAATGATTTTCGAACTTAAGCGAAAAAATGAAACATCATGTCCATAATTATGTTTTAACAACCGTAGACAATTCTCTAAATTAGAATTAGAAATCCTCTCCAATTTTTTGATTGCCGCTTCTCGATCTTGTATTCGCTGAAACTGCGCATACGTCATTGTTTGAGAAGGAGAAGCATTTTTCAAATGGACACTCATTGCAACATACCCAAGCTTTACAAGCATTCCATTTCCTCTTTTCCGATACAAGTTTCTATGTAGTATACCCAACTAAAGAAACAAAAAAAGACAGCCTTTATGAAAAAGACTGTCTCTCTTCTATGAATTTAATTAAGCTTGTGGCTTACGGCTTGAGTGCTTTCTTTCGCCGCTACGTCCTCTAGGAGCTCCAGAACGACCTTCACGACCTTCACGTCCTTCACGTCCTTGACCTTCTCCTTTACGACCTCCACGATTGCGGTTGCCATCGCGATTACGGCCGCCTTCACGATTACGGTTACCATCGCGGTAACCACCTCTTCCATTTCCGTTACCATTTCTCTTTCTAGAACGATCTTTTGAAACTACAGGTGGTTCTGATGTTAAAGAAACTGGCGTTGCATCCGGCTCTTTTGTCATCATTTTTAAAGCAGCTGCTACAACCGCTACAGAATCATGCTCCTCTAACAGTTCTTCTGCAATACGTTTGTAGTATGATAAGTTTTCACTTTCAATCGTGCTTTGAAGTTTTTCAGCAATCAAACGTTGTTGTCCTTCTAAAGCTTCATCTAAAGTTGGTGGAGTCAGACGATCCATTTTACGCTTTGTTGTACGCTCAATATTCTTTAATTGACCTGCTTCACGTGGTGTTACAAACAGCATAGCAAGACCTGTTTTACCCGCACGGCCAGTACGACCAATACGGTGTACGTATGATTCTGGGTCTTGTGGAATATCAAAGTTATATACGTGTGTTACACCTGAAATATCAAGACCACGCGCCGCTACGTCTGTCGCAACAAGAACTTCGATTGAACCTTCTTTAAATTTACGTAATACAGAAAGACGCTTCGCTTGTGTTAAATCACCATGAATTCCTTCTGCTGCATAACCACGTAAATTTAACGCTTCTGATAATTCATCAACACGACGCTTTGTGCGACCGAATACGATTGCAAGCTCTGGAGATTGAATATCTAATAAGCGTGTTAACACGTCAAATTTCTTTTTCTCTTGCACTTCTACATAGAACTGCTGAATGTTTGGCATTGTTACTTCTTTAGCTTTAACCTTAATATGTTTAGGCTCGCTCATGAAGCGTTCAGCAATGCGACGGATTGGGTCTGGCATTGTTGCTGAGAATAATAATGTTTGGTGTGTTTCAGGCACATCCGTTAAAATTGCTTCAATATCTTCAATGAAGCCCATGTTTAACATTTCATCTGCTTCGTCAAGAACAACTGTCTCTACGTTTTGCAGACGAAGTGTTTTACGTTTAATATGATCTAAAATACGTCCTGGCGTACCCACGATAATGTGTGGACCTTTTTTCAACGCACGAATTTGACGGTTAATATCTTGGCCGCCATAGATTGGTAAAATGCGAACGCGCTTATGCTGACCAATTTTGTATAGCTCTTCACCTACTTGAATCGCTAACTCACGAGTTGGTGCGATAACAATACCTTGAACTGTATCTTGATTTGTATTTACTTTTTCTAATAGCGGTAATCCAAATGCAGCTGTTTTTCCTGTACCCGTTTGAGCTTGACCAATAATGTCGTCACCTTGTAAGGCTACTGGAATTGTTTCTGCCTGAATTGGTGTTGCCTCTTCAAATCCCATGCTTTCAACAGACTTTAACAAAGAACTGCTTAATCCTAATTCTCGAAATGTTGTCAATGTTACTTCTCCTTTTCTATCTAAAATAGCCCAGATTATTCCTTCTTCTAATATTCACAGGATATACAAGTAAGGTTGGGCTAAGTCTTCTTCAGACAAAATGTGTCATCAGCACAAGATTGCCTGACAATTATAATAAAACTAGCTTTTGAAAACTGAATGTAGAAAGTCGCAACAAAAATATGCGCCACACAAGACATTCAAACGTAAAGCTAGACAAAAGTAGTCCCAAAAAAATTTATCGACGGGATAGAGGGGAATCCCAACTCCACTAACGCCAAGCGCCGAGCAAAAATGCCTGGCACGCTAGAAACCCTCACTTCAAACAATTGTAGCTTTCAAGTGGCGGGAGCATTTTTCCTAACTATCCATTCAAAAAAGACATTTTCCGTGTTTGCGGAAAATGCCCTTTCCCTTATGTTCACGTATATAAACGGGCCTACATTTATCACAAAAATACTCTACAACGTTATTACACCCTATCAATTATAAGTTTTGTATGTGTAAAAAGCAAACCCAACTCTTCTCTTATTTTACATATGGAATTTTTCTATCCTTGTTCCAACTTTCCATTTCCATGTTGTAAGCGCTTCTTTATTTTATCCCGTATTAATGGGTAGTAAACAACCTACTAATGGAAGCTTCACTTTATCATCGAAATAACTTCTTCTAATTTCATTCCACGAGATGCTTTTACTAATACAACGTCTTTCACATCAACGACTTCTTTTAAATCTTTAACAAGTTCTTCTTTATTGTCATAAGCTTTTACGCGTTCACTAGAAAAATTAATTCTTGCACCTTCTGCCATTTGTGCCCCGAGCGTACCGTACGTAAATACATATGCAATACGAGCTGGGTCAATTAATTTTCCAACTTCATAATGAAATTGTACTTCTTGGTCACCGAGCTCTAACATATCGCCAAGCACGAGAATTTTTTTAGAAAACCCATTTAATTCATTCATTAAATGAAATGCTGCTTCCATCGCTGTCGGACTTGCGTTATATGCATCATTAATAATTGTTAACCCTGCATCTGTTTTCAAAACTTCCATACGCATGCCTGTCATTTTCAAATTCACTAAACCTTGTTTCATTTCTTCCCATGTTACGCCGAAAAATTCAGCAACCGCCATTGATGCTAACGCATTATATACATTATGCTTTCCAAGAACGGGTAAATAAAATACTACATTCTGCGCTTGATTCATCGTAAATTGTGTACCTGTTGCCTCTAATTTTACAGATACCGGATAATAATCGTTCGCTCTTGCATCACCAAACGTAATTGTCTTTGCAGATAAGTTCATCCCTGGTACGCGTGTAGTTAACAATGGTTCATCTCCGTTATAAACAAATACGCCATTATCTTGTAAACCTGCGACAATTTCTAGCTTCGCTTCTGCAATTCCATCACGAGAGCCCAAATCCATTAAATGTGCTTCCCCAATATTTGTAATAATTGCTGCATCAGGGCGAGCAAGCTTGGACAAAAATTCAATTTCCCCGCGGCTTGACATACCCATCTCTAATACAGCCATTTCTGTATCTTCTTCTAAATTTAAAATCGTCAAAGGCAGTCCAATATGGTTATTGAAATTCCCTTCTGTTTTTTGCACTTTAAATTTCGCTCCAAGTAAGCTTGTCACAATATCTTTCGTTGACGTTTTTCCGTTACTTCCTGTTACACCAACTACTTTCACGTTTAGCTGGTCGCGATAGCTCTTCGCTAATGTTTGCAGCGCTTGTAATGTATCTTCTACAAAAATAACTGGTAAATTTGTTGGCGGGTTCGCTACACCTTTCTTCCAAAGTGTTGCAACTGCACCGCTTTCTATTGCTTTCTCCACAAAAGCATGACCATCAAAACGTTCTCCTTGAATTGGAATATATAAGTTTCCTTGTTCAATTTTTCTTGTATCAATGGAAACACCTTTTATAGCTACATCATCCCACTGCCCTGCTAAGCCAGTTCCACATACCATTTGCTCAATTTGCTTCACTGTTCTTTGTATCATACAAAAACACTCCTTACACGGAAGAAACACTATTCATTTGAATAGTGCTTCTCCTTTCTTGTTAGATTGTATATTTAATTTTTTGTTTTTCTTCGTGACGCTCAATCGCTAAACGTACTAGCTCTTGAATAAGCTCTGGATACGGCACTCCCGTATTTTCCCATAAAAGAGGGAACATACTAAACGGCGTGAATCCTGGCATTGTATTTACTTCATTAATAAATACGTCGCCATCTTTCGTTAAGAAGAAATCTGCTCGTGTTAATCCCGCACCATCTAAAGATTGAAATGCACGAATTGCATACTCCTTAATCTTCTCATATTCCGCTTCTGTAATTTCAACAGGAATAATCATTGCTGTATCGCCATCAATGTATTTTGATTTATAGTCATAGAATTCTTTTTTCGCCACAATTTCGCCTACAACAGAACATTTCGGTTCATCGTTTCCTAATACACCAATTTCCACTTCACGACCAATAATATTCTCTTCTACGATAATTTTACGATCGAATTGGAACGCTTCTTCAAATGCATTCTCTAGCTCATCACGATTTTTACATTTATTAATTCCAACGCTTGAGCCAAGGTTTGCTGGTTTCACAAAACATGGATAGCCTAATGTTTCTTCAACTTTTTCATACGCTGCTGTGCGATCTTTCTCCCATACACTGCGAATAAACGAAACATATTTAGCTTGTGGCAATCCCGCTTCTGCGAAAATATTTTTCATAATGACTTTATCCATACCTGCAGCCGATGCTAACACACCGTTCCCTACATATGGAATATTCATAAGTTCTAACAAGCCTTGTACTGTTCCATCTTCACCATTCGGTCCATGTAATAATGGGAAGATTACATCAATTGCATTCTCTTTATCAGAAGCTGCCATTGGGATAATCTCTGAACTTAATGATACAGGAGAAATTGCATTTTCTTCTCCATTTAATTGCAACGCTTGAACGCTTTTCACTTCACCTTCAATACGCTCACCGCGCACCCATTGTCCTTGTTCAGTAATATAAATTGGATGAACCTCAAATTTTTCTTGATCTAACGCTTTACTAACAGCAAGAGCCGTTTGTAAAGAAACTTGATGCTCCGCCGATTTTCCACCATATAATAAACCTAATTTAATTTTCATAATGAAATCACCCTAATCGTTTGTTTTCATTTTTCTATTGTAGCACTTTTTACGAAAATAGGTAGTTCCTATTTGAAATAAAGTAAAACTTCCAACAGTGTGGGATTTTCTCCCCCTACTGTTGGTTAGTTGGACCAATCGGGCGCATACCAGCAGTTATCCCCTACCTATCTTCTTCGCTTCTCTCTGAATCTTGAGGTGGGGAGTCTTACTGCCCACGAATAGCGAGCTAAACTAACATAATACTTTTTCTAGTTATATACCTAATAATATGAAAAAAAGAACCTATTTGTGTATGCAGAAAACCTTATGACGTTTGTTTGACCATGTCACCTTTTTTTCTTTGCTCTACAAGTCGGTCTAATGATACGTAAACAAAGCCCGCTATCATACATCCAATCCCTAAAATCGTAAATAAAATGTGACCCAACAAACGATCAAGTAAAATACCACCCAGTAAAGGTCCAAACGCATTACCTGTAATCCATTGTAAGCTAGCTGCTCCCATATACGTACCTCGTAAATGTTCTGGTGCTAAATTTGCTACAAATGTCATTTGCACAGGAGACATAACCATCTCTCCTAATGTATAAATTGCATATACGATTAATAATGTAACAAGCACTACAGTAGCATTTGTCCCAGCTTCTCCAAACCACCTCGGAAGCCAACCGATTGCAAGAAGGCCAATTCCAAATAACCAAGCACCATACAACATCGTTTTCCCAACCGGTTTATCTGTCGCCCATTTCGAAATTTGAAATTGAAACAAAACCACCAAAAGCCCATTTACTGCCATTAAATAAGGAAATGGATTATTCATTCCAAATATCCCCTTCATTTCATTATCAAAATGAAGCGGAAGCATACCTTCTGTTTGCGAAAATCCCATCGAAATAACAATTCCGGCTAATAAATAGATTAGTAAAATTTTATCTTGAAACACAACTTTCCATACAGATTGTCCCGTTCCCTCTCCCTCACTCACTTGTTTTACTACACCCCTTGGCATTGTTTCTTTAATAAGTAGTAAAACTAGCAGCGCATAGAATAGCATAGAGGACGATGCGATAATAAAAATAACAGTTTTAGAAAGAAGTGCAACCGAAGCACCTAGAATCGGCCCAATTGCCGCTCCAATATTATGTCCCATCCGCAGCAAACCATATGCTTCTGTTCGCTTTTCAGGTTCTGTTACATCCGCTACCATCGCGGAAGCTGCCGGGTGAAACAGCGAATTACTAAGACCTAAACAAATAGATAAAATAGCATACGATATAAAACCATCTATAAATAAGAAACCAAGCATTAAGATCGCATTGCTAACCATTGAAAATATCATAATTGGCTTTCTGCCATAAATATCTGCAATCCGTCCACCTATAAGAGAACCAAAACTTGCTGCAATAGGGGACAACGCCATAATAATTCCTACCTGTAGTAGTGAATCCACTTTATCTTTTAAATATAATGCAAAAAATGGCATTAACATCATCATTGCAATTCCATTTAATGTTTCTCCAATAAATCGGATCCAAACATTACGATCCATCCCCTTTAACTCTTGCCATGTCTTCTTCATATTCCCACCCCTTTTATCGACCACCTTTCATCTTATATCAATTTTAGAAAAATGTAAATTTTCAAAATAAATAAGCCGTTCTTTTTATAAGAACGGCTTTCTCTTTATAAATTCACAGTTTTTTTATCATCTTTTTCTTTATTTAATGCACTATGCTTTCTGCTATATACGAAATAGACTATAACTCCAATCGCCAACCAAATACCAAAGCTCTTCCATGTAATCGCTGGTAATTGAAGCATTAAGTATAGACAAAAAATCACTGCTAACGCTGGTAAAAACGGTACAAGTGGCGCTTTAAATGCACGCGGTAAATCCGGATGTGTTTTTCGCATTACAATAACTGCTATTGCAACAAGTACGAATGCAGATAGAGTTCCGATATTCACAAGATGAGCCAATACACTTAAATCAACAAGCCCTGAAATAAGAGCTGCTACAATACCCGTTATCCACGTATTTAAAAATGGCGTTTTAAACTTCGGATGTACTTTCGAAAAACGTTTCGGTAATAGACCATCACGGCTCATTGCATACGATACACGTACTTGACCATACATCATAACTAACATAACGGTTGTAATCCCTGTAATAGCACCTACCGAAATAACACCCGCCAAACCATCTTGTCCAATAAATTGAAGCGCAAATGCTACTGGATCTGATCTATCCAATTGACCAAACGGTACAATACCTGTCAAAACAAGTGAAACCGCAATATATAGGACTGTACAAATTAATAGTGATGCAATAATACCAATCGGTAAATCACGCTGCGGACGTTTTACTTCCTCCGCTGCCGTTGAAACAGCATCAAAACCAATAAAAGCAAAGAATACTGTCGCTGCACCTACCATTACACCATTAAAACCAAACGGCATAAACGGTGTCCAGTTTTCTGGTTTTACGTATTTAAATCCAGCGAAGATGAATAATAGTACAACGGCTAATTTAATGAATACCATAATGTTATTTACGCGGGCACTTTCACGAACACCTCGTGATAAAAGAATAGTCATAATTAAAATAATAAGAACAGCTGGTAAATCAATTATTCCACCTTTTCCTGCCCCTGGAGCAGAAGCTAAAATCGTTGGAATATGAATTCCAAATCCATTTAATAAAGACTGAAAATAAGCTGACCATCCATTAGCAACAGCTGATGTCGCTAATAAGTATTCAAGCATTAAATCCCATCCAATTAAGAAGGCAAATACCTCTCCCATCGTTGCATATGTATACGTATACACACTACCAGATACCGGTACACTGGAAGCAAATTCAGCATAACAAAAGGCAGCAAAGGCACAAGCTAGTGCAGCTAATGCAAATGATAAAATAACGGCAGGCCCAGAATGTTTCGCAGCAACTACCCCTGTCAGCACGAAGATCCCTGTTCCGACAATTGCTCCTACTCCTAACAAGGTTAAGTCTAATGCCCCTAATGTTCGATCTAATTTTTTCTCACTTCCTTCTTTTAACAGTTGTGTCAGCGGCTTTTTTTGAAAGATTTGCTTCATACTCTGCACCTCAACATTTATAATTTTCTGAAAATTTTAATATTTATTTTTATTGTACTTATTACATCTTTTTTCGTCAATAACTTCTGTCGAATTTAACGGAAAAATCATATACCTTTTCATCAATAAAGTGAAACTTCCATCAGCGGGAGTTTTCTTCATCCTCCCCTACCTTCTTTAAGCCTTCAAAAGATTACGGTAAGTTACCATACTATTGTATGCAAAGAGGTTATATAGTTATATTTTTATATCACTTTATAGATATTTTTGGTATTTTATATAATGTCGATTCCTTTATTAGAACAAGCACACTCATCCAGCGAGTGTGCTTGTTTTGTTTTTCATACATAATAGACATTCATCTTATACAGTATATGAGCCTTGTTCTAGCCAACTATACATATATTGTCCATCTTCCATCTCATGTGCATGTTTTATCACGCGTAGCGGACGGAATGTATCAATCATAACAGCTAGTTCAATAGTTTCTTTTTTACCAAGACTTGCTTCTGTTTTTCCAGGGTGCGGGCCATGTGGGATTCCACTTGGATGAAGCGTGATAGACCCTTCCTCTACACCTTTTCTGCTCATAAAATTCCCTTCCACATAATAGAGCACTTCATCACTATTTACATTACTATGATAATACGGCGCTGGGATTGCTTCTGGATGATAATCATATAGACGCGGAACAAATGAACAAATGACAAAGTTATGCCCTTCAAATGTTTGGTGTACTGGTGGTGGCTGATGAATGCGCCCCGTAATAGGCTCAAAATCCTCAATATTAAATACCCATGGATATAAATGACCATCCCATCCAACAACATCTAACGGATGATGCTGTAAAACATGCTTATGCATATATCCTCTAGACTTTGTCATCACAACAAAGGTACCTTTTTCATCATACGTTTCTAACGTCTCTGGACCGCGAATATCACGTTCACAAAATGGACTATGTTCTAATAATTGTCCATACTCATTGCGATAATTACGCGGTGTGGTAATTTGACTATTTGCTTCAACAATGAGGAATTTCGATTCTCCAACTTCAGGGATTACACGGTAAATCGTACCGATTGGAATGATAATATAATCTCCTTTTTGATAATGAATCGTACCGAACATTGTCTCAATTTTCCCAGATCCATAATGAACAAATAGCATTTCATCTCCATCGCCATTGCGATAAAAATAGTCCATTTTCTCCGTCGGATTTACAACCCCGATTAGTAGATCTTCATTTCCTAACAGAAAATTCCTTCCGTTCACGGCATCTCCTGTTTTTCTATATTCTTTCGTACGAAAATGACGATGCGCTAACGCCACGTCTTCTTCATACTGCATATGACAAGACTGAGCTAAAGAAGCATGACCGACTTCAGTTGGCATGTAATGATGATACAAAATAGATTGCGTACCAGAAAAACCTTTCGTCCCCATTACTTGCTCACGATAGAGCGACCCGTCTTGTTTACGAAATTGTACATGTCGTTTACGAGGAAGTTCCCCCATGCGACGATAATACATGCTCATCCCCCGCTTTCTTTTCTGCTTTTACCGTATTACGCAATGTTCCTAAGCTAGTAATCTTTAACTCTACCACATCACCAGCTTTAAGCCATTTTTCTGTTCCAAGCTCTAAAATACAGCCACTTCCAACTGTACCAGAACCAAGTATATCTCCTGGGTACAACGTAACATCTTGGGATGCTCGTTCAATCATTTCAGCAAACGTATAATAGATATCTTGAAAATTACCTTTTGACCATTGTTCTCCATTAATATGAGCTGTCATTTCTAAATTATAACGATCATCGCTTCGATATACGTCTAACTCATCTTTCGTCACAATATACGGCCCAAGTGAGGTAGCAAAGTCTTTTCCTTTTGCTGGTCCAAGCCCAACCTTCATTTCATGCGCCTGTAAATCTCTAGCGCTCCAATCATTCATAATGCAGTAACCAAAAATATATTCATGAGCTTGTTCACGCGAGATATTTTTACCTTCTTTACCAATGACACAAGCAATCTCTAGCTCATAGTCAAGTTTCTTTGTTGCGCCCGGACACAAAATAGCTTCTTCCGGCCCAATAACAGCACGATGATTCGTAAAATAAAATACCGGAATATCATACCACTCTGGAACAACATCTAAACCACGGCGACCACGTGCTGTTTTTACATGTTGTTCAAATGCATAAAAATCACGAATGCTCCCTGGATTTGGTAAAGGTGCACAAAGCTGTACATCCGTAATATCATAAACACCGCTCGTTGGTGTGCCAATCTTACGAGCTATTTCCATATATTCATCTGATTTCTCTAAAAAAGAAATCATTGTAGAAGGAAGTACCCCTTCACTTGCTGTATGCATATCAATAACCTTGTCACCTTCAAGCCAACCAGCTCTCATTTCTTGTGAAGGAAGACGAAATGTAATAAACTTCATCGTTTTCTCTCCTCGCTTTGAAAGTAAAGCAGCGGGCGGAAGAAGTATCTCTCCTAACCGTTATCCCGCTCCAACGGACAGCATGATACCTATCTATTTACTGAGAAATCAAAGAAGATAGCTATCAATACGAGTCCGATTGATTCAACTAACTATCAATTTAGAACTGCTAAGTTTCACTTTACAGATTTCCTCGACGTGCCTGTTCTCTTTCAATCGATTCAAATAATGCTTTAAAGTTTCCTTCACCAAATCCTCTTGATCCTTTACGTTGAATAATCTCAATAAATAAAGTTGGACGATCCACAATTGGCTTTGTGAAAATTTGTAGTAAGTAGCCTTCCTCATCACGATCCACAAGGATTTTCAACTCTTTTAATTTTTCAATTTCCTCATCAATTTGACCAACACGTGCTGTTAATTCTTCATAATACGTATCTGGCGTATCTAAAAATTCCACGCCGTTTGCACGAAGCGCAGAAACAGTTTTTACAATATCATTTGTTAATAACGCAAGATGTTGTACGCCTGCTCCGTTATAGAACTCTAAATACTCTTGGATTTGTGATTTTCTTTTTCCTTCTGCTGGTTCATTGATTGGAAACTTAATACGACTTCCGTTTGTCATTACTTTCGACATTAAAGCAGAATATTCCGTACTAATATCATCATCGTCAAAATGAATCATTTGTTTAAAGCCCATTACATTTTCATAATAACTTACCCATTCTTCCATTTTTTCAACATTACCAACAACATGATCAACAGCAATTAGTCCTGTTTCTCCAAAAGGAGTAGTAGATTCTAGTGGTTCATATCCTGGCATAAACACACCTTTATAATTTTTACGCTCTACAAGCGTGTGAATTGTGTCACCATATGTGCCAATAACTGCCTTTTTAATTGTTCCATGTTCATCAGATAGCACTTCTGGCGGAGCAATTGCAACTGCACCGCGTTTTACAGCTTCTGCATATGCTTTCTCTACATCTTCTACAAGAAGTGCCACATCTTTTACACCATCGCCGTGCTGTTTCACGAACTCAGCAATGCGGCTATTCGTGTTTAAAGCACCTGACACAACAAAACGCATATTTTTTTGTACAAGTACGTACGATACTTTATCACGGTTTCCTGTTTCTAAACCGGAATATGCAGCTATACGGAAACCAAATGCTCTCGCAAGGTAATAGCTCGTTTGTTTTGCATTACCAACATAAAATTCTAAATGATCAACATCACGTACTGGAAAAAAATCCTCCATTTGTGCCGCTAAAGTGTCCATAGACTTTTGTTCCATACTTTCCTCATCTCCCTGTAATATAATTTTCCAATTATTTCCCTTAAAAGGACGCAAGCGCTTCCAAATATCAGTAAAAAATAAATTGCACCGCAATTATTTTTTGTCAATTTTAATTTTTCTATTTTTTCTGTCAAATACCTCCCTTTTTCTCACATAGAAAATTCGACTTTTTTCTGTTTTTCTCCTTATATTATATAAAGTGAAACTTCCATCAGTTCCTCTTTACTGATAACTCAACAAAAACACAAAGAGGGACTCCGTTTTTTCGAAGTCCCTCTTTTCATTCACGTTCAAATTTACACAAAATTTAAATTATACTAAAGCACTTGAAAGAAACATGATAAGTGCTGTTAATGCTGTTGCTACTCCTGCTGATCCTAGTAAATCCATTTTTGTTAATTGTAATACTTCTTTAGTTTCCATTATTCTCATTCTCCCTTTAATAGATTTCTATATGTAACTTGCATTTTGTAATAGTTTTCCGCTCTACTATGTACAAAAATTACTATGAATTATACTAAAACGCTTGAAAGAAATACGATAAGCGCTGTTAATGCTGTTGCCACTCCTGCTGATCCTAGTAAATCCATTTTTGTTAGTTGTAATACTTCTTTAGTTTCCATTATTCTTATTCTCCTTTTTATAGATTTCTATATATAATTTGCACTTTGTAATAGTTTTCCGCTCTACTATGTACAAAAATTACTATGAATTATACTAAAACGCTTGAAAGAAATACGATAAGCGCTGTTAATGTTGTTGCCACTCCTGCTGATCCTAGTAAATCCATTTTTGTTAATTGTAATACTTCTTTGTTTTCCATTATTCTCATTCTCCTTCTTACAAATATCTATATATAATTTCCAAGAAATAATTTATTTATAGTTTTTAACTTAATGTCATATTAAATCATATAATGTAACGTTTGTAACATTAATGTAACATAACTTTTTTATTTAAGCAATAGTTGGTATAAAATTATTATATTTTTTTCAACAAGTATAAAGCGTAGATAGACGATACCTCTCATATTTTGACCTTCTCAAATATATTAAGTGGTCAAAATAAATGAGTATATCTGTGTAACAACAATGTAACAGTTTCGATATAACATTTAATTTAGTATGATTAAAACAAAGAGGTGATCAGCTTGAAATTAATCGCACTTGATATGGATGGTACGCTCTTATCATCCAATCTAGAAATCTCCCAGGAAAATTTAGAGGCAATACGCAATGCTGAAGAAGCAGGACATATCGTTATGATTTGTTCTGGCAGAGCAAAAGAAGATATTCTAAAACTGCTCGAGCAATACCGCTTATCTCTTCCTTTAGGAGCTAGTAACGGAGCAGTGGTATATGCTGATGGAAAAGTAATTCATTCGCGCACTTTGCAAAAAGAAAAAGTATATGAAATTGCAAAACAGCTCGAAGCTGAGAAATTTCCGTATAAACTCTATACGAATAAGGGTGTATATGCACCGTATAATTGGAAAGAACAAGTAACAAAAGCTTTTCAATTAAACAAAGATTCCCTTGATGTTACAATTGAAGAAATTGAACGAATTTCCGAAAAGCAACTAAAGGCTAATTTAATTACAACTTTTCAAAGTATTGAAGATGTAGTATCCGACTCAACCATTGAAATTTCAAAATTTTTTATCCTTACATTCAACAAAGAGAAGCGTGTACAATTGCTACAATCTTTAGAGAAAGATGCAGCAATTATGGTGACAGCTTCCGCTCCAACAAACTTAGAAATTATGGACAAACATGGCCATAAAGGTAATGGATTACAAGAAATGGCAAAACATTTTCATATTCCTTTACAAGATACTGTTGCTATTGGAGATAACTTTAATGATGTACCTATGTTAAAAGTAGCAGGTTTATCAATTGCAATGGGAAATGCAGAACCTGACGTAAAACAACTATGTGACATTGTAACAGCAACAAACGATGAAAATGGCGTAGCTTATGCAATCGAGCAACACATTTTACAAAAAACACAACAAAGATAATAGAAAAGGAGAAACCATTAAATTGGTTTCTCCTTTTCTCATAATATATGTTTTTTACCAACATACAAGAATCCTACTTAAAAAATTATTCTATTATTGATAGATCCAGCATACGATAATAACAGTTTCTTAATAAAGGAGAGAAAACATGGACAAGTTATTCCTTGATGTTTTGAACTATATTTGTTTAATGCTCATTATATTAGGAGCATTACTCTTATTCCCGTTCTTCCCGACGTTTGTCCTCTTTTTAGTGTTTCTCTTCATGTTCGGGATTGCTATTATCATTTCACTTGGGTCATCGGAAGAACAACAAAAAGAAAGCAGAATTCAGCGTGCAAAGCTGTAAATTCTGCTTTCTTTTTTTCAATCATAACGTATTCTTGTTAAACCGATGAAAAAGAAGATACCAGCAAAAAGAAGTAACACTCCAATATATCCTGTTATATCTGCCAGTGCTCCTCCTCTAGCAATTAATTCTGTAAAGCCACGCATTGCCCATGTTTGCGGGACAAAGTTAGCAATCTTTTGCATAAACTCAGGTTCTATTTCAATTGGCCAATACAGCCCACTAATCATACAAGTTGAAACAATGACTATAAATACACACGGTCTAAAAAGCTGGCATACGCCAGCTTTTTAATTCTTTATATCCATACTATTCGCTAAATCCTCATATAATTTTGTTCTTAACAACTCTTTTCGCTCTTTTTCTTTATATAGTTTCTCCAACTCTACAACATTTTTAGTTTCAGCCATTTTGCATTCTAACTCGTATATACTTTGCTCCACATTCATAAGCTGCTCTTCCAAATTTATAATACTTTTATCTATAGATATTCGCTTTGACACAGGTACTACTTTTTCCTTTTGTACAACAGTTTGTTGTTCTTTTTCTCTGCTCTCTTGCCACTTTTCACGTGCCCAAGCATAATTCCCAGCAAACCCATACACTGTTTGATTATCAATCCAATACGTTTTCGCAAATAATTTATTTAAGAAATAACGGTCATGGGATACAGCCAGAATGGTTCCATTATACTGTTCAAGCGCTTCTTCTAATACTTCTCTCGATTCAATATCAAGGTGGTTTGTCGGTTCATCGAGTACAAGAAAATTAATATCTTGATGCATGAGCTGTGCTAATCGTAAACGCATTCGCTCGCCCCCGCTTAATTGATTCACCTTTTTAAATACAGCTGGTCCGTAGAATAGAAAGCGAGCAAGTATATGACGGGCTTCTCCTTCTGTTACTGCTACCTGTTCTCTGAACATTTCTAATATCGTTTGTTTGCTGTTAACGATCATATGTTGAGACAAGTAGCCGAGCTTTACTCCACTCCCAATACGAATTTCACCTATGTCTGGATTCATTTCTTGTAGTAATAAATGCAATAATGTTGTCTTTCCTGTACCGTTACGTCCAACAATCGCAACGCGCTCTTGAAAACGAACATGTACTTCTACACCTTGAAATAAGATACGTTCATCAAATTGCTTTCCGACTTCTTTCATAATAACAACATCTTTCCCGCTGCGTTCTTGTCCTTCAAACTGAAGCCCCATTTGCTTATGCTCTAAGACTGGCTTCTTCAATTTTTCCATCCGCTCTAGAGCACGTTCCATACTGCGGGCGCGTTTATGCAGTCCCTCATTAGGAGGATTCGCTTGGTTAGCCCACTCCCTAAGTCTTTTAATTGCCTCTTTCATTTTCTTTATTTTCTTTTGCTGCTCTTGATACGCTTGGAACTCTTGTAGCAACCTTTCTTCTTTCTCCTTTACAAACTGTGAATAATTCGTATGATACACGTACAATTCACCATCTTCTAAATCAAAAATCTTCGTTACGACTTCATCCAAGAAATAGCGATCATGTGAAATCACAACAACTGTCCCGTTATATTCCTTTAAAAATTGCTCGAGCCATTCCACAGCGAATAAATCTAAATGATTTGTCGGTTCGTCCAGAAGTAATAAGTCTGGCTTCTTAAGGAGCATATAAGCCAGGCTCACTTTCGTCTGTTCACCACCACTTAGCTCTATAAAACTTCGCGGAAATAATTCTGTTATTTGCAGTCCATTAGCCACCTTCATGATATTCGCTTCGATTTCATAACCACCTAGAAAAGAAAACTGCTCCTGTATTTCTCCGTACTCCGTCATCATTTTTTCCGTAACGCTCGCCTCATGTTCTTCTGCCATCTTCTGTTCGAGTTCACGCATTTTCCTTTCTAATGCTTGCTCTTTCGCAAATGCAGAACTTAATACATCATATACGGTCACCCCTTCAGTAAATTTCGGAATTTGGGCAACATGACCGATACGCGTACCTTTCTTCATATGAATAGCACCGCCATCCACATGTTCGATTCCTGTTAACAGTTGAAAAATTGTTGTTTTCCCACTGCCGTTACGACCAACTAAACCAATTCGGTCGCCTTCCTTTATTTCAAACGATATATTTTCAAATATTGTATTTCCACCAAATGTCTTCGCTATATTATTTACACTACAAATCATCATCTTTTCCGTACTCCTTTCAACGTAAAAAGCCATGAGTAAGAGAGCCTTACCCACGGCTTTTATTTCAAAATAGAAAAAGGAACCAGTGTAGTTCCCTTTTCACACGTTTCTATAAAATGGGTGAAGAGACCTCTATCGTTCAATAGTTATTATGAAATTGCTAAAAAAGGGCATACGTATCCCGTTAGCAACTACACGATGAAAAATTGCACGACAAATGTAGATAAAATCTAAAAATTGCGTGCGCATAACTATAGAACGATTCATCTCTTTCACCTCTTTCGTACGGAGTTTTATACTTACCTTTTCATTATACTCTCCTAAAATACGTTTGGATAGTCATTTTTCTGAAAATAATGTAAATAGAAATATTCGCACATATAAGACAGCTGGTCCGCAGCAGACAGAAACATCGTAAAAATACTCTTAGCAGTATTGGTGAATGGCAAGCTGTGGCTCAAAAATAAAAGAATGGATAAAAGGAGGAATAGAACATGATGGATATTGTAAAAGTTGTCATTCAAATTTTAGTTGACGCAAAGCCAATCGTTGACAAAATTAACAAATCCTAAAAGGGAGATCAATATGAAGAAAGCCATAATGATGATTGTAAGTAGTGTTGTTATCTTCCATCGTGTGAACCATGAAATAAACAAAACAAAGACGAGATACCTTGAAGCGCTCAGGATATCTCGTCTTTATTTTGTTCTATTACAAATTGCTGTTGTACAATTTTTTTATAATATGAATAGTTCCTCATGCGTACCTACACCAGTAATGCTCCCACCCTCTAACACAAGAATTTGATTTGCTTGCAATACGCCATATATCTCGAAATGATACGTTTTTTCTTCCGTATGATGACTCTTCTTCTAATTATTTATTCATTTTGTTATAAAGGATTTAGAATGACTTTTCACGAATATATATCGGTTGGAGTATGACAAACAGGGGGGAGAAAAATGGAGACTCAACAACAGCTATTCTTTTTAAATCATATTGGACAACAAAAACCTGAAAGCATCCAGAATAAAGAAGCAGCTTGCCCATTTTGTGATCAAACACAACTGAGCAATATTTTAGAAACGGATGAAACAATTATTTGGCTAAAAAATAAATATCCGACATTACAAGACACATTACAAACAGTCATTATCGAAACTAATAATTGTAATGATCATATTGCAACCTATACACAAAAACATATGCGAAAGCTTATCCGATTTTCAGTTAAGCACTGGTTATCGTTAGAAGAAAGCGAAAAATTCCAATCTGTCATTTTATATAAAAACCATGGACCACTATCAGGGGGAACAATCCACCATGCACATATGCAAATTATCGGTATGGAACATGTCGACTATCGACAAAATGTAAGAACCGAACATGTCAAAGGAATCATTGTAAACAAAGAACACGGAATCGAGTTGAATATTTCTACTCATCCAATTATCGGTTTTACAGAGTTTAATATTATAATAGAAAATACGAATCTAATTGATATGATGGCAGACTATATTCAAAAAACGGTACGCTACGTATTACACGATTTTCATAAACGGTGTAATAGTTATAACATGTTCTTTTATAGCTTAGATGGAAAAATTATATGTAAAATTGTTCCCCGATTTGTCGTTTCACCACTATACGTTGGATATAACATCCCTCAAGTTTCTACACAATTACAGGGAGTAAAAGAACAGTTAAGGACATATTTTACAGAAAAATAGAGTAGGTCATCATATAACCTACTCTTTCATAACACCTATATTTTTATAATACACATTCTCTAACCCGATATTGTAATTCATATTTTTATCCGTCCACTCCGTTCCAAGGTTACCAGGCCAGCCGGATGTGTTCGCTATATATTTTAGTAACTCAAATTCTGTTAAACCTTTTTGTACACCTCTTTTATACCCTTTTGCCAAATGAGGCATGGCAATTTGAGCATTTGTTCGCGGATCTTTTAATTGCTCATCCGTTACATTCTCAGGAGCAATTCCACCACCGCGATGCAATTGAAATAGCCCAAATGATGTTCCATGATCTCCAACGGCCCTTGGATTTAGACGACTCTCATGCTCGGCAATTGTAAGAGGTATCCATTCTGGAAGATTATATTTCTCAGCCTCTTCGCTAATAATTTGTTTCATCTGTTTTGCTTCTTCTGAATCAACATAACTTGTTGAATTTATAACTCTGTCCATTCCTTCTGATTCGCCCCGAAAAAACGTATATATTCCCACTACAATTAAGAACCCTACAAAGAACTTCTTCACGTACCTTACCTCTTCTTTCGCTGAAATTTGTCGCCTTTCAGCCTTACACATATACAATTGCTTCATTTCTATCATACCAAGAATATTCCACACCGCCACCCTTCTTAAGTCTGATTTTGTGATGCAGAAGATATTAAACATACATGAAAATGTAACATTTCTCTATCAATCATTGAAACCAACTTAAATCACATACCATTTATAAAATTACACTCACTATTTTTCTATAAATTACAATTTCACTCAATATAAAGTGAAACTTCCATCAGTGGGGGTTAGTTGAACCAATCGGGCTTTTACGGGCCGTTATCCCCACCTATCTTCTTCGCTTCTCTCTCAATCTTGAGGTGGGGTCTTACTGCCCGTTAATGCGGGATCAACATGGTCTTCATGTGAATAAACCATTTACTGGAGATAATTCTGTAGATTTATTGAAAAAATACGGATTTTTTATCATTATCGGATGTATAGCTCTTATCTTCTGTTTATTAATCAGGCGTGCCAAAAGATTTAAGTAATAGAAAAGATTCAGGGAAACCCTGAATCTTTTCTATTATATTTTATAAAACTGAACTGTGTTTTTATAAATAGTTTCCGCTGTATCTTCAAGTGATAGTCCTTTTATTTCACTCATACTCTTTAACACTTGTAAAATCATATATGGATGTGTCATTTCATCATTAAATTTCCAAGGTCCATCCGTTTCTACCATAAGATGCGATAACGGATAAAAAGCAGCAATATCCTTGATTTTTTCTTTATATACAATATCAGGTGTAATAGAGATGTAATACCCATTCCCTATCATTCTCTCCATCGTTTGTTGACTCCCCTTAAACCAATGAAAGTGAGCTCGGCGTATTTGATAAGATTCAAGTAAATCACAAACAACTTCTGCGTCATCATATACAGCGTGCAGTACAATTGGCAAATCATATTTTTGAGCCAAGTATACGAATCTTTCTAGTATTTCAATATATGGTTTCAACCACAACTTGGGATTCTCTTGCCGTAAATAATAAGGCAAACCAACTTCTCCAATCGCAACAATGTGATGTGCTTCTTTTTCAATCAGTTGATAAATTTTTTCGCACTGTTCAAAATCAATGTCTTGCTCGGGATGAAATCCAAGTGCTGGATATATAGACGGATAATTCTTCGCTAGCTCCAACGTTCGTTGACAAGAATGATAATTCATCGACACAGCAATCATTCCTGCTATTTCCTTCACCTTTTGTATATCTTCAATTAACTGTAATTGCTCTTCTTTTTTATATTGATCCAAATGTATATGACTATCAATCCATCTCACTTCTATCACCTCTTTCTTTCATTGTAATATGACTTTCTAAAATGTATATAAAATAAAAAAACAAGAAGGCTCTCCTTCTTGTTCGTCTATTTATTAAACAATTAAATTTGTAACCACGGCAAAAATTCCAATACATAAGATTGCGACACCAAAATAACTAAGACACTCTACAAATGGAAATTTAACCATTTCTTCTTTTTGCATCCCACTTGTCTCCCTTCTATAATCTCCCTAACTTCTATGTCTATTTGTATTATGAGCGAAATATGACAAAAGTGCCATCGAATTTGCTTACTTTAATCTTACATTTTTGTAAGGTTTAAAAAAATAGCCACATCTCTTTTAAGATGCGGCTTACAGTTGGTTGGTTGTTAATCCTTTTCATCACATTATTAATTTAGACAGAAAGATATATTTCGTTCTTTCTACTTTTATTATAGGTGATACTACTCATTACAACTATCGAGTTACATTACAGGTACCTTACAAAAATGTAATCCTGCTGTAAGCTAATTCGATAGTTATAACTCCTCCCATTTTATACAATTAATTCAGAAACAGGGCAGTAACAAATTTGATTACGTTCTCTTCTTACAGCATTCATTTATACTGCCGCAATGAATCTTATATAATTTTGTGTCCCCTTTCCCCTTATATAGATAGAATTGAAAAGACGACCATCTATGCCAAGTCGTCTTTTCCTATTTCCATTATGCTTTTTTATCTTCTTTCAGCGTTTCTTTTAACTGTGCAAACGTCTCATTTAATTTTTCTGTCATCAGTTGCATCACTTCTTTACGATCCATCTGCTTTGACTGCTCTACTTGAATTGGATCACCAAAAATTAATTGTGCTCTCTTTCCACGAAACAATTCTTTTAAATTGCTAGGTCCAACATATGCAGCTGGAACTAATGGAACATTAGAACGAAGTGCAATTGTAACTGCTCCAGCTTTCAATGAAGTAGCTTCCGCTGTCCTTGTGCCACTCGGAAAAATCCCAACAACTTTTCCTTCTTTTAATAATCTAGATGGAATTTTCAGCGTACTCGGCCCTGGATTTTCTCGATCAACCGGGAAGGCATTTACATTCTTAAAAAACCAATTCCCAAATTTACTTTGAAACAATTCTTTTTTCGCCATGTAATAAATTTTTGTTGGTAACATTCCCGTTGCTAACATTACAACATCCATCCAGCTTGTATGTGTACAAGCTACAACATATGCACCGCTTTGCGGTAATTTTTCTTTTCCATATACCTCTACTTTTCCAAATGTTTTAAATATATATTTCAACAGCCTTGTAATGAATGTATACATTCGATCTGTTCCTTTCTACAATTCAATTTTTTATAACTGTATTTACGTTTAATTATAACACTAAGTATTAATAGTTAGTAATAAAAATAAGTGACAATTTTTAAAATATTATTCTTACAAAAACTATAGTCCTACCGTAAGCTAATTCGTCAATAACTTCTCCTCATATTACGTTGGACTTATAAGCGGTGCAGCTCTTCTTTCGACAATTGTGTGTACTTGTACATGTTCTATAGGTTCCCTGTTCCCCTCTATATAAAGTGAAACTTCCATCAGTGGGGGTTTTTTCATTCCCCACTGATGGTTAGTTGAACCAATCGGGCTTTTACGGGCAGTTAGCCCCCACCTATCTTCCTCGCTTCTCTCTCAATCTTGAGGTGGGGGTCTTACTGCCCGTTAATAACGGGATAAATGAAAAGGGCTGCTTGTCATCATACAAGCAGCTCTTTTTAATTTGTTTCATACATAATTTTACCTGTTTTACTTATATCATAACCACCGATAGCACGCAGTTCATTTTGAAATTCATGAGACTGTAATACTTCTTTTACTGTTTCAATCAACGCAGTATTTTCTTCTGTTTTTAAAATCACTAAATCATAGCGCTCTTGTATAAGTGGAACAAAATCTATATTTACAATTTGTGCTACCTTTTCTGCTCCTATCCCTACATCAGCTTTTCTATTTGCTACTTGAGAAGCAACGCCAATATGGTTTGACTCTTCCCAGTCATACCCAACAATACTCTTTTTGGATATTCCATTTATACGCAATTGTTCATCAACAAGAACACGAATACCAGATCCTCGTTCCCTATTTACAAATTGAATGGATGCATCACATAAATCATGCAATGTCTTTATACGTTTCGGATTTCCTTTTTGCACATAAAAACCGGATGTTCTTGATAATAAATTAATAACAATACAAGGTTTTCCAACTAAAATTCGTTTCACATACGGAATGTTGTATTCTCCTGTATCCCCATCGAACAAATGGAGACTCACAATATCTCCTTTTCCTTGATACATTTGAATCAAACTTGTTAAGCTCCCTTGATATGCCCTTAATATATTCGGAGCTTTCAAATGACTTTCTAGATGTTTCGTTAACATATCTAGAGATAAATCTTGTCCGCTAATAATACAAGAATCGGATTTGTTTGTTTGATTTATTACCTGTATAGATGATGAATCAGCTTGTATCTTCCCTGTTTTCATCTCTGTAATATATCTCTCTAAATCACTTGCATCAATACGCATTTGCCGGCCAACTCGATAAGAGGGCAAATCACCTTTTTTAATCAAATCATACACTGTTAATTTCGATACTTTTAATCGTTTCGCTACTTCTTCTGTTGTGTAGGAATGATGATCCATAAGCCGATTCCTCGCTTTCTGCCTTTATTGTAACAAAAATAACAGTTTTTCTTCTATTTATTTTCACTATTGTGAGAAAAATCACAACACATCTAATTATAACTATTTATAATTAGATATAATTAGTTATAATTGGAATGGGATGAAAGAAAGGAGAAATAAAGATGAACAAGCGCATATTCCGTTCTATTTGCAGTATTTTATTCGCGCTACTTCTCGTAATAAGTACGGGATGTACAAACACAAATAAACAAGAAAAAACAACTACTAAAGAAGAAAACATTGAACTTACCATTTCTGCTGCAGCTAGTTTACAAGACGCACTAAAAGACATTCAAACACAATATGAAAAGAAAGAACCAAATGTAAAACTGTCATTTAACTTTGGAAGTTCTGGCGCTCTTCAGCAACAAATTGAACAAGGAGCTCCTGCCGATCTATTTTTCTCGGCCGCAGAAGATAAATTCGAAACGCTTGTAAGCAAAGGAATCATTGATCAAAACGAAGGAAAAAACCTACTCGGCAATGAGTTAGTATTAATTGTTCCAAAAGATAGTAACATAAAAGATTTTCAAGCATTAAAAGAAGATCAAGTGAAGAAAATTGCATTAGGTACACCTGAATCTGTTCCGGCAGGTAAATACGCAAAAGATGCTCTTACTCATTTAAACCTTTGGAACGATCTCCAAAATAAAATAGTATACACAAAAGACGTACGCCAAGTATTAACATACGTAGAAACAGGAAGCGTTGATGCAGGGATTGTTTATAAAACAGATGCCCTTATTTCTAAAAAAGTAAAAATTGCTAACACAGCACCAACAAATTCACACGAACCCATCCACTATCCACTAGGCATTATAAAAGCAACGAAACATAAAAAAGAAGCAACTGCTTTTTATGAATATTTACAGTCTAAAGAAGCTCTAGCGATCTTTAAAAAATATGGTTTTACAGTGCTGCAATAGTCATTATGGTATTTGATGCATTTTGGTCACCTATCATTCTTTCACTAAAAGTTGCTGCACTTGCTACTATAATCGTGATGGTGTTCGGAACGATAATTGGACGTGTTTTAGCTCGTTCGTCAAAGCGCTATAAAATTTTATTAGAAACAGTTTTTCTATTGCCAATGGTACTCCCGCCTACTGTAATTGGATTTTTTCTTATTATTATCTTTGGAAAAAACAGTCCAATTGGTCAATGGATAGAAGCTTTGTTTCAACAATCTATTATGTTCACATCTTGGGCTGCTGTTATCGCTTCAACTGTGGTTGCATTTCCACTTATGTATCAATCAGCAAAAACAGGGTTTATGATTGCTAATGAACAAATTGAAGATGGAGCCAGAGACCTCGGAGCAAATGAAATACAAGTGTTCTTACATGTAACATTACCACTTGCTTTCCCTTCTCTACTTAGCGGAATGATTTTAAGTTTCGTACGTGCTCTAGGAGAATTTGGTGCAACACTTATGTTTGCCGGAAACATCCCCGGTAAAACACAAACGATTCCAACGGCTATTTATATGGCAATTGACGGAAGCAATATGTCACTTGCATGGGCACTTGTTCTCACAACTGTCGGTATGTCACTTATCTTTTTGTTGCTCATTCAACTTATAAACAAAAGAATAACATCTTCGTAACAGCAGCTTTCGACAAAGCTGCTCTTTTTTGATTATTTCCCGCGAAATGAGATGAAAATACGATTTCCTTGTAGAATTATAGAAGAAAAGGAGAGATTTCATGTTTAATCAAACACTTTGTTTTATAAGAAAAGATGATGAAATATTAATGCTCAATCGACAGAAAGCACCGCTGCAAGGGCTTTGGAATGGCGTTGGCGGTAAGATGACAAAAGCTGAAACACCAACCGCATGTATTCTACGCGAGATTGAGGAAGAAACAGGCCTATCCTTAACAGAGAAAGAAGTTACATATAAAGGAACGTTATCCTGGAAAATTGACAATATACACTTCGGAGGATTATACCTTTTTACCGCAGACCTCCCAGCTCATATTCTTTACCATACTCCCCAAAAAGTAGCTGAAGGTATTTTAGACTGGAAACATATTTCTTGGATTTTATCTGAACAAAACCAAGGAGTAAATTCTTTAACGAAGAAATTTTTACCCACGGTTTTACAAGAAGATGGCGTATATGAGCATACTTCCGTTTTTCAAAATGAGCAGCTTACGCAATACGGACAACAAGCGTGTGCACATATCAAATAGCCTCTGATAAAGTGAAACTTCCATCAGTGTTTTTTTTCATCCCCCACTGATGGTTAGTTGAACCAATCGGGCGCATGCCAGCAGTTATCCCCTACCTACTTTCTCACTCCTCTCTGAATCTCTCTACCTTTTTATACCTTTATAAAATATTAAAATTTTTCATATTCATAGGAATATACATTCTATTTGAATTTACTTTCTAAATGAGATACTTTCCTGTTATTATATGAAGGTGCGAAAAAAGGAATAAATGAAAACGCATAAATTATATTGAAAACGCATTTATATAATGATAGTGCTCTTCTTATTCACAGCACTACTTCATAGATGTGAAGTCATGTTTTAACAATCGGTAATCCTCTACTTCTTAAGTAGGAAATTACCGATTGTTAGAACGGAATACATTTTATTGATATAACAAGAAGGGAGTCTTGTAATGGATATTTTATTAGCACTTCTTCCTGCATTAGCATGGGGAAATATTTTATTAGTAAGTGTAAAAATGGGCGGCGGTGCATATAGCCAAACAGTAGGTATGACTATTGGCGCTCTATTCTTCGCTACAATCATGTATGCATTTACAACACCTGCATTATCTTTAACTATATTAATTGTTGGCTTTGTTTCAGGATTATTCTGGGCTTTAGGACAAGTTAATCAATTAAAAACAGTAGAAAAAATGGGTGTTTCAACAACTGTTACAATTTCAACAGGTATGCAGCTTGTAGCTACTACTATCTTTGGGGTTATCGCATTTCATGAATGGACAACTACTACTACAATCATTCTGGGAACGATTGCAATCCTTTTAATTGTGATTGGTGTTGTTTTTACTTCTTTAGATGATAAAGAAAATGCACAGCCACCTGGACAACTAAAAAAAGGAATCGTTACTCTAATTACTTCTACTTTTGGTTACCTTGTATATGTAGTCATTATTCGTTGGTACAACGTTGATGGTTGGTCGGCTATTTTACCTCAAGCAGTTGGTATGTTCGTTGGAGCTGTTATACTAACAGCTAAACATAAACCTTTCAATAAATATGCAGTTCGTAATATTTTATCTGGTTTATTATGGGGTACAGGTAACTTATTCTTATTCCTTTCTCAACCAAAAGTTGGTGTTGCAACAAGTTTCTCGTTATCCCAAACTGGAATCATTATCTCAACATTTGGTGCAATTATCTTCTTAGGTGAAAAGAAAACAAAACGCCAAATGGTATTTATCGCACTTGGTAGTGCATTAATTATTGGCGGTGCAGTTCTTCTTGGTATGACAAAATCTTAATTATATATCCTAGTTTCGGAAATGATACTTTCTGAGACTAGGATTTTTTTATGTGCAAGTCTTTTCTTTTTACAATTATCTTTCATCAATGTTATCGTTTTGTTACTACATTTCCTACAGGAAGGATTAAAGGATATGCAAAAAAAACAACGAATTTTATTTATTGGTGCCGGACGTATGGCTGAAGCAATATTTACTGGTCTACTTAAGACAAGTAAAGAATACATCGAAGAAATTATTGTATCCAATCGAAGTGATACAGAAAAACTCAAGCAATTAGAGCAACGATATGGCGTATCGACTACAAATGATTGGAAACAGTACATCAAAGCTGTGGATACCATCGTTTTAGCAATGCCGCCAGCTGCACATGAACAGTTATTAGCGGAATTATCTTCTCTTCTAACTCATCAGTTTGTAGTGACCGTTGCTGCTGGAATTGGCCCATCTTACTTAGAAGAAAAACTTCCTCAAGGTACACCAGTTGCCTGGATTATGCCAAATACAGCTGCGACGATTGGACAGTCTATCTCCTTATATACAATGGGACATTCCGTAAATGAAGAACAGCAAGAAACGTTACAACTTCTTTTAAAAGGCATTGGTACATCACAACTTTGTACAGAAGAAGAAATTCATCAACTAACTGCTGTTACTGGCAGTGCACCAGCCTTCCTTTACCACTTTGCTGAAGGTCTAATTGAAGCAACAAAAGGTTATGGGATTAATGCAGCAACAGCAAAACATCTTGTTATTCAAATGATTGCCGGTTCTGCTGCTATGCTCGAGCAAGAACAAGATCCAGCTATGCTGCGCGAACAAGTGACAACACCAGGCGGTTCAACTGCAGAAGGTTTAAAAGTTTTATATGAGTATAATTTCTCAAAGATCATTCACCAAGCAATTGAAGCAACAAATAAAAAAGCTAGGGGGAATTAAAATGAAATTAACGAGCTTACAAGATTGCACAACTTTACATAACGGCGTGAAAATGCCTTGGTTTGGTCTAGGTGTTTTTAAAGTTGAAGATGGTTCAGAAGTTATTGATTCTGTAAAAGCAGCTATCAATAACGGATACCGTAGCATTGATACAGCGGCTATATATAAAAATGAAGAAGGGGTTGGACAAGCCATTCGTGAAAGCAACATACCTCGTGAAGAACTATTTATTACTTCAAAGGTATGGAATAGCGACCAAGGTTATGAATCTACACTACAAGCGTTCGAAACAAGTCTACAAAAGCTTGGCTTAGAGTACTTAGATTTATACTTAGTACATTGGCCTGTAAAAGGTAAATATAAAGAGACGTGGAAAGCATTAGAAAAGCTTTATAAAGACGGTCGTGTTCGTGCTATTGGTGTTAGTAACTTCCAAGTCCACCATTTACAAGACGTACTAGAAGATGCGGAAATTAAACCAATGATTAACCAAGTAGAATATCACCCACGCTTAACTCAAGAAGAACTGCATACTTTTTGTAAAGAACATGGCATTCAATTAGAAGCATGGTCACCATTAATGCAAGGTCAGCTTCTTGATCATCCAACCTTACAAGAAATTGCAGCAAAGTATAATAAATCTACTGCCCAAGTAATCCTGCGTTGGGATTTGCAAAATGAGGTTGTTACGATTCCGAAATCTGTAAAAGAGAATCGTATTATTGAAAATGCGGATATCTTTGACTTTGAATTAACTGCTGAAGATATGAAAGCAATTCAATCTCTAAATGAGAATCACCGTGTTGGTCCAGATCCTGATAACTTTAATTTTTAATGTATAAGGTCATCAAGCATATGTTTGATACCTATTCGCCTTAATAAAACGATCAATAAAAAAGGTATCCCCTCACAGGATACCTTTTTCTTTATGCTTCATTTCCTCTTATTGCAGTTTGATTTTTCTTCAATGATATAGATATCTTATATCCGACCACGGCGATTATCTTTTGTCTTTTTAATTTACTTTCAATATTGTAAAAAACAATTTCTTTCTCTTACATAAAAAGATAAAAATTGGAAAAGCTTTTATTGAAAACTACTAAGGAGGCATACAAAATGAAAATCTTATTTTCAATTCTTTTAGCATTCATGCTAGTACCTGCAATGACAGGATGTACAACAACAAAACAGGATACAACTACTAATAAGAAAACGACAGAAGGAACAAAAGATGCAGTAAATCAAGATTTAAAATTAAGTTTTAATGAATTCAATTTAAAGGCAACTTATCAAGATACAAAGAAAGACTACGAAGCAGAATATAAACAGAAAAAAGCAACTGACAAACCAGAAGCAAAAGTTGACGATAGTAAAACAAATGAAAGGTTGGCTGGAGATGAAGCAATGAATAAATTGGCTCCACTCTTACAACAGCTTAAATTTGATAAGGACACAAAAGACCAAGATGTCGTTGATCAAGTAGTAGATGTATTCCAACTCGATAAAGATTATCAAAAATTCGACTTAAAAGTTGTCTTTACAGATGGAACGAAAAAAGAATATAAAATGCCAAAATAAAGTGAAACTTCCTTCTGGGAACGTTTTTTTCCCAGAAGGTTAGTTGAACCAATCGGGCTTTTACGGGCAGTTACTCCTATATACTCTTCATTTCCCTTAAATCTTAATCTGAGGAGTTACTGCACGTTAATAAGGTAAACAAAAGCAAAGCAGCTCTTTTAGCTTCCGTCTAAAAGAGCTGCTTTTATACTGTGAAAGTTATTTCTATTGATTTCGTATAACAATAAACTAACATTTTTTATGAAACCTTTTTCCATTCATTTCGTTATAGTATACTTCATATTTCTCTCTCGTAATTGGATCAAAATATATTTCACCTGTAAACAAATACCCATTTGGTACTTCTGTGCCATGATTATCTTGTAATCTTTTATCTTTTCTTTTAGCAATCATTAAAATAATAAGAAAAATAACCAGCTGTACACAGAAATATATTAAAATGCCTTTCCACATACTATTCAACCGTTTCTACAATAACAGCTGTACCATATGCTACAATTTCACTCATATTATGACTAAGACTGCCTGAATCAAAACGAACCATAATAATTGCATTCGCTCCCATCGCTGCAGCATTTTCAATCATACGATCTAACGCATATTTTCTTGCATCCTCAAGCATTTCTGTATACTGTGAAATCTCTCCGCCAAATAAACCTTTGAATGCAGCTATAATATCTTTTCCTAAGCCTCTTGCCCGTACTGTTAATCCAAACACAGTTCCTAACGTCTTTTTTACTTCATAACCTGGCACACTTTCCGTTGTTACAACAATCATTTCATTCAACCCCTTTAAAATTTATTATTATTATCAATAATGATAATAATATATGCAAAGAATGTCAAATATTCCTCTATCTTAAAATTTATTTACAAAACAACGAAAAACCCCCACCTATCTTCGATTTCTTAAAATCTTGAGGTGGGGGTTTTATAGTCGTTAAGTGCAAAATATAACTTTGTTTGTAAACAAAGTTATTTTGCTCCCTGCTCTTCTTTTTTAAAACGATCATAATAATTAACTGCTGTAGAAAAATGTACTTCAACATCACGAATTAACGCAGAATTTTCTTCTTTCGCTAATTGCGCTAATTTTTTCATCGCCTGCTCTGTTTCATTTAAAAAACCTACATACAAGTCGTTTTCCCTTTCTTTTGATTTTGGAACCCGAATTTCTTTACGCACATTCTCAATATCTGCTAACGTATTTTCTGTTACCTTTTGTACGTCTTCTTTAAACTTCGGAGATTGTAATGTGCTTGCAGATCCTTCTTTAGCTTCTTTCCAAAGCTCCATAGCCTGATTTAATTCGTCATCAATTTTTTTCTCATATTGACTATGTACGGAATTATACACTTTCACATCTTCCGGATTGTCTTCTTTATGATCTGTTTGTTCTACTTTTTCTTTCGTTTCTTTTTTTGCTTCTTTATCACTAGTACATCCTGTTAATAGTAATGCACTACTAAGCAGAATCGCACCCCAAGCTTTTTGTTTCATTGCAAACTACTCCTTTTATCCACTGTATTTCTTCTATATATTATATCGACAATGAGTAGAAAATTACACGTTTCTGCTTTCTTTTGTACCCATAACGATATTCTTTTCACAATATTGTCACCTTATCTACATTACTTATACTAAAAACCTATACGACTACTACCTTTAAAAAGAAAGTTTGAACATCCTTACACAAAAAGATGATATAGCATATTCAGTCACAAAAGCAGGGTAATCTATTCCTTTTAATTAAAAAATTGTAAAATCATACAATATGCTATTTTATACAATTGGGGAGGTATAACATTTTGTTCTTTTCGAAAGCAATAGACTTATATGCCTTATATGGTTTGCATAAGAAACGCAGCAAAGAATTTCAATTTTCTTCTCTTCCTAGTAAAGTTTTAGAAACGAAAGACATCCAAGAGTTTTATAAAACCAATTCAATCAATATTCAATTTGAAATAAAAGATTTTAATAACCAAAATTATACTATTGGTAAATTTGAATATAAAAGCTCAATTCAATCTGGTATTTCATGTAATGATATTGTGACTGGAGAGGCTTTTTTACACCAAAATGATGCCTCACCTAATATTATTTTTGTCCATGGTTGGAGAATGGATTCAAATGAAAGAGTAAAAAAAATATTTCATAATCAAATAATGAATTTGAAATGGAATATGTATTATTTTACGCTACCCTATCACTTCGAAAGAAAGCCAGAATGTTCACTATATAGCGGAGAATACATGATTAGCGCCAACATTGAACGAACAGTCCAATCATCTCAGCAAGCTGTAGCTGATTTAAGAGGATTAATACAATGGATTAAGAAAAACAAACAAGGACCGGTAATTTTAGTCGGTATTAGCCTAGGTGGATTCATTACAAATTTAATGGCTTTAGTTGAATCTCAAATTGATGTACTAGCTTCTATTTTTTATGCCAATCGTCTTTCTTATTCTATTTGGAATACAAAGCCTGGGAAATATATTAAAGCAGACTTACAAGAACACGGAATTACTTATAATGATTTAATACAGTATTGGAGAATTACAGAACCTAACCAAACTGTTCCAGTAATGAACAAAGACAACATCCTGTTAATTTCCGCCAAAAACGATCAGTATGTCCATATCGAAGACACTGATTACTTATGGCAGTCCTGGGGAAAACCTACACGATATGTATATAATGGCGGACATACTGGAATTGTCCTTAATCGCAAAAGAATTGCGACGGATACCATCAACTTTATCCAAAAACGAATAGCTGGAGAAAGAAACCATTATGCAATGGATTCAATAAAATGAAACTTCCGTCGGTGGGGGTCTTACTGTCCCAAAATAGCGGGATAAACTAATTTTAAAAAAACTATCCACCTATTGTAGTGGATAGTTCCTTTTCCCCTTATATTCTTCATTCCTTTTAAAACAAACGATCCTTTCTACTGCTTATGCACTATACAGCTTTCTTCGTCTCTTTCAACACTTTCATACCAGAAACTGCTTCTGCATATTTTGCTTCATCAAATTCATTTTCACTCTTTGCAACAATCATCGTAGCAATCCCGTTTCCAATTAAGTTTACAATAGCTCTTCCTTCACTCATGAAGCGATCTACTCCAAGAAGTAGTGCTAATCCTTCCAAAGGAATAACCTTTAATGCTGATAAAGTAGACGCTAATACAATAAATCCACTTCCTGTCACACCTGCAGCTCCCTTAGACGTTAACATAAGCACTAAAATAATTGTAACTTGCTGCCCAATTGTTAAATCTATACCAAATACTTGTGCTAAAAAGACAACTGACATGGATAAATAAATAGACGTACCATCAAGATTGAAAGAATAACCTGTTGGAATAACGAGACCAACAACAGATTTTGAACATCCATATTGCTCCATCTTATTCATCATTCTTGGCAGTACAGATTCAGAAGAACTTGTTCCTAATACAATTAATATTTCATCCCGAATAAACTTTAAATAATTCCATAAACTAAATCCATATATCTTACAAATAATATTTAAAACAACAAAAACGAATAGGAACATCGTTATATATACTGACATCATTAATTTTCCAAGTGGCACAAGCGACGCAAGTCCAAAGTAACCGATTGTATATGCCATAGCACCAAATGCCCCGATCGGTGCAGCCTTCATTACATAGCCAATAATGTTAAAGAATACGTGTGAAAGTTTGTCTAAGAAATCAATCACTGACTTTCCTTTTTCTCCAAGAGCCGCTAGCCCTATACCAAATAAAATCGAAAAGAATAATACTTGTAAAATATCACCTTTTGCAAACGCATCAACCATATTAGAAGGCACGATATGAGTTACAAAATCAATCCAGTTAATGCCCTGTCCTCCGCCTTGTGTATATTTTGATACGTCCCCTTTTGCAAGTTCATTAAAGTTAAGACCTTCCCCTGGCTTTATAATATTTACAACAATTAAACCAACAATAAGTGCAAATGTCGTCACCACTTCAAAATAAATAAGAGCTTTTCCGCCGACCTTACCAACCTTTTTCATATCTCCCATTTTGGCAATACCAAGTACAATTGTTAAGAAAATAATCGGTGCAATTACCATTTTTACAGCATTGATAAATGTATCACCTAATGGCTTCATTTGTTTACCAACACTTGGCCAAAGTAATCCAACTAACACACCAAGCACAATAGCCGTTAATACTTGAAAGGTTAAATTTTTAAAGAGTCGTTTCACCTTTTTCTCCCTCCTCTAATTTTATAAACTTTTCTACCCCTTTGTTTCTAACATAATGATAGCGTTTACATTAAAAAGAGAGAAGTTTATGGTCATAACGAATATTTTGTTCATTTTGGTCTTAGTTTTTCATTTCATGAAACACATAGCGATTAATTGGTCTTCCAACTCCACCATATTGAACCGCCAAATGAATTACACCGCTTTTTTCTAAATAATCTAAGTAACGCCGGGCCGTAACTCTAGCTATCCCAATTGCACGTGCCACTTCTTCGGCAGAACGAGGCTCTTCTTGCTTTTTTACATACGTTACAATTTCATTTAATGTAAATTCGTTCAAGCCTTTTGGCAAATTGCTCACTGTTTTCTCAGAACGCCCAGAATATAGTAATAAATCTAGTTGCTCCTGCGAAATAACCCCAGAATCTCTCAAACTCGTTCTATATTGGCGGTACTTCTCTAACGCTTGCTGAATACGATACAGCTTAAAAGGCTTAATAATATAATCTATCGCTCCATTTTGAAGCATGAGTTTAATTGTTTCCCTATCTTTAGCAGCAGACACAACAATTACATCTGTTTCTAATTCTTGCTTTCGAAATTCCTGCAGTACTTTAATACCATCCTTTTTAGGCATAAAGATATCCAAAATAACAAGATCTGGATTCATTTTTTTGACAAAACGAATCCCCTCCTCACCATCGCTTGCAACAGCTATTACTTGAAACCCTTCTACACTTCTTATAAATTCTTTATTCACTTCCTGAACCATTGGATCATCTTCTATCAACACTACTTTAAATTCCTCTTTACATGCCATACAATTCCGCCTCCATCTCCATTGGAAAAGTAATGATAAAAGAAGTTCCTTCATCTTGAAAAGATGAAATCCTAATTTCTCCTCTTCCCTTTTCAACAATTTGTTTTACTAGAAAAAGACCATAACCTGTCCCGCTACGCTTATTCACAGTAAACCCTTTCTCATATACCCTTGGTAAATGCTCTTCTTTTATTCCGCAGCCATTATCTTCAATTAATATCGCACACACGTCCTCTGACTGCTCAATACTAATATCAATTCTTTTATTCGCGGCCTCAATTTGTTCAAATGATCCGAATGCATTTTCTATTAAATTTCCTAATAATACAACGAAATCGTGTTGATCTAATTGGTATGGAAAAGCCTCCAAATAACTATTTTGATCAATAACCACTTGAATTCCAAGCTCTTTTCCTCTACTAACTTTACTTAAAAGCAGACCTGCAACGGCATCATTTTTAATTGTTTCATTTAAAAAATTTGTTACATTTTCCTGTTCTTCTGAAGTGTTATATGCAAGTTGTAATGCCTTATCAGCTTTACCGAGCTGAATTAAACCTGCTATTGTATGAAGCTTATTCATATGCTCATGACTTTGCACACGCAATGCCTCTACAAAGTTCTTCACTCCAGTTAATTCTTCCGCAAGCTTTGTTACTTCGGTACGATCTTGGAAAATTGCTACAGCCCCAATTAATTCATTCCCCTTCTTAATAGGGATACGATTACTTAAAATAACCTGTCCGCTGACTTTTATCTCTTCATTGTATACTGCCTGATTTTTCTCCACGATTTCTGGAAGCCTTGTATCCTCTAATACTTTACGAATAGGCTTTCCTACAACATCTCCATCTACATGAAAAACTTGCTTTGCTTTCTCGTTGAAAACCGTAATAATTTCTTGATTATCAATCGCAATCACACCCTCATTCATGGAATGAAAGGTTGCTGTCCTTTCCTCAAGTATTCGTTTAATTTCATATGGCTCTAACTGAAACATTTGTTTTTTTATATGATTGGCGAGCATTAATGAACCTATCAATCCAAATATTAAAGTTAATATGACTATAAAAAGAATTTCTCCTCGTAATTCAACCATAATCCCCCAAAAGCTTGGTATTTTGTTTCCCACAACGACAACACCAATTTGGTTTAAGTCTTGATCTTTAATAGGCATAAACGCACGAATTACAGTACCTATTTCTCCCTTTGCTTTTGAAAAATAAATATGCTCTGCAAATGCTGGTTCTTCATCTGCTCCTTTTGAAGGTTTCCCGATCATTTCTTTCACAGGATGCGAATATCGAACTCGTTCCATATTCATAACTACAATATAATCTGTTTCATTAATTACTCTAATCTTTTCAATAACAGGATTTAATGTAACCCATCCATTTACTTCTTGAAGAGCCCTCTTTACATCTGACATTTCTGCTACCGTTCGCGCTGTATTCATAGATCTAATTCTTAATTCTTTCTCTTCTTTTTGTTGAATATTTGCGATTATAATCCCTCCACTAATCATGAGCGAGAATATAACTACTGCATAAGAAAGAATCGTAATTTTCCAACGGATTGGTAATTTTCTCACTTTTGGCCCTCCTTTCCTCAAAAAGCATCTTTACGAATAGAAATCTTCTCGATATGCTTACAATAACAACCTCAAAAGGAGAACTAAGATGAAAAAAGCAGCTACTTTTATACTCCTTTTCATCACTTTAATTGCAAGCGCTTTATTTATTAAATATCAGAGTTATTTTTCTCAAAATACACTCTCATACGATGATGAACAAGAAGGACTAGAAGACCAAATCGTCTTTAAATTTAGCCATGTTGTAGCCGAAAACACACCAAAAGGACGTGCTGCCAACAAATTTGCTGAACTCGTTAATGAAAAATCAAATGGTAAAATAAAAGTAGAAGTCTTCCCTAACGGAAGCTTATATTCTGATATAGAAGAATTTCATGCTTTAAAATCTGGGCAAGTACAAATTATTGCTCCCTCTACATCAAAACTTGGAGCGTTCTCCCCTGAATGGGGCGTACTTGATTTACCATTTGCTTTTTCAAGTTATGAAGCCTTACAAGAAGGCTTAAACGGAAAAATTGGGGAACAATTACTTCAATCCTTACAAAAAGATGGAATAAAAGGGCTTGCCCACTGGTCCAACGGCTTTAAACAAATCACTTCAAATAAAGGGCCCATTTATACACCCGAAGATATAAAGGGACAATCTTTTCGCATCATGCAAAGTAATGTAATCAAATCCCAATTTGATTTATTAAAAGTTCACACATATCAAGATTCATTTAATTCTACATATCAATTAATTGAATCAGGAAAAGTTGATGGCGAAGAAAATACCATTTCAAATATCTACTCTAAAAAATTCTATAACGTTCAAAACTATTTGACAATTACTAACCATGGGTATTTAGGATATGTTGTCATGATGGATCAAAAAACCTGGGACAAACAAACGAAAAAAACAAAGCAAATATTAATGGAAGCAATGGAAGAAACGACTGCTTGGAATAATCAACAATCCATTCAAATGAACAAAGAACAACTTGAACTCATGAAACAAAACTCATCGATTCAAATTCATGAATTAAACGACGAACAACGAAAAGAATGGGAAAAGACACTATCACCTATATACGACCAACTTGCTCCTACGATTGGAGAGAATTTGGTAGAGGAGTTAAAGGAATTACAGCGGAAGTACGAAACACAGGTTCCGTAATAGTAAAACTCATAAATATTCAAGGATAGATGCCTAAAAAATCCGTCCTTTCTTAAGATAATACCTTCAGCCATCTTAAGAAAGGACGAATTTACTATTATAACAGGGAATCCCAAATCATAATTACATGCGAACGTTTCGCACTCTCGAAACTCTTCAAATCGCGATGAAGAAAAAGTAGAAGCGAAATCAAGTGGATTTTCCACAGTATCAAGACATCAGGAATGATTGACGTGAATCCACAGTGTTGTTAAAATTATTGTTAGAATTAATGTGAAAGGATTCACAATATTTGACCTTCATTGTGAAATCATTCACAAGTATCACCTCTAAATGTGAAGAGTTTCACAATATTTAACTCTTATTTCTTTAAAAAACATTTTAAAAAGGAGTTGTGCGTTATGAAAAGAATCGTAACACTGAGCACTCGTAAACTGAAGGATACCGCAAAACATGGTGGATGCGGCGCATGCCAAACATCTTGCCAATCAGCTTGCAAAACGTCTTGCGGAGTTGCAAATCAGAAGTGTGAAAACACAATGAACAGATAGGAAATAAGAAATGTACCGCCCAACTGCTTTCCAGATGGGCGGCAATTTTTATTCCGCTATTCGCGGGCAGTAAAATACCTATCGGTTCAACTAACCACCAGTGGGAGAAAAAATCCCACTAATGGAAGTTTCACTTTATGGACAAAAGGAGTTTGATTATTAAGCATGATTCATCAATATAAATTAAATGGATACAACATCGTGCTCGATACCTATAGTGGATCGGTGCATGCTGTCGACGACCTCGCCTATGAAATTATCGCGCTTTATGAGAATACTCCTGCGGAAGAAATCGTGACAATGATGCTAGAAAAGTACACACATGATTCCAAAATCTCCGAGGAGGACATTCGCGAAACAATCGCGGATGTCGAAGAGTTAAAAAATGATGGGCAACTCTTTACTGAGGATGAATTTAAGGACCTCTCAATTGATTTGAGAAATCGTCAAACTTATGTAAAAGCTCTCTGCCTCAATGTCGCGCATACCTGTAACCTATCATGCGAATACTGCTTCGCCAGCCAAGGAAAATATAACGGAAACAGAGCAATCATGAGCTATGAGGTTGGACAAAGAGCCATCGATTACCTATTAGAAAACTCCGGGCATCACCGAAACCTCGACGTCGACTTCTTCGGTGGAGAACCACTCATGGCCTGGAAGGTTGTCAAGCAGATTGTCGCTTACGCAAGAAGCAAAGAAAAAGAGTATAAAAAGAATTTTCGTTTTACCTTCACTACGAATGGCATGCTGCTGGACGATGAGGTCACCGATTTCTTGAACGAGGAAATGTACAATGTAGTACTAAGTCTTGATGGAAGAAAAGAGATTCATGATCACCTTCGCAAAACCGTCACTGGAAAAGGAAGCTACGATTATATCGTTCCGAAATTCCAGGAATTCATCGAAAAGCGTGGAGACAAAGAATACTATGTACGTGGAACCTACACTCGCAACAATGTCGACTTCACCAATGATATTTTTCACATTGCAGATCTTGGTTTCGACAAACTCTCTATGGAACCGGTCATCTGTGATCCACGTGAACCATATGCGCTCACTGAGGAGGACCTCCCAGAGATTTATAACCAGTATGAAATTCTCGCCAAAGAAATGCTGGAGCGCGCGGAAGAAGGCAATGGCTTCACCTTCTACCATTACATGCTTGACCTCTCAGAAGGTCCTTGCATCCAAAAGAGAATTTCCGGCTGCGGCTCAGGAACTGAATATCTCGCTGTCACACCATGGGGCGAGCTCTTCCCTTGCCATCAGTTCGTCGGCGATGAAGAATACAGCATGGGAAACATCTGGGATGGAATCACAAAACTAGAGACGCAATGCCAATTTAAAGAAAACAACTGCTACTCGAAGCCGGAATGCCAAGACTGCTGGGCGAAACTCTACTGCAGTGGCGGTTGCCCTGCCAACGCGCTGCATGCAACCGGCTCCCTCAAGGGAACTTACGACTTCAGTTGTGACATCTTCCGCAAGAGAGTCGAATGTTCCATGATGGTCAAAGTAGCCGAATCTATCAGAGCTATGGAACAAAGTGAACAGGCCATAGTTGAATAAACATAGAGATGCAACAAAAGGCTGGGACATAAATCAGAAAAAAATCTGGTTTATGCTCAGCCTTTTTGAAAATATTTCAATGTCTTTGTTTAAATTTAAGAATTCACATCTGATATGTCTATCCTTAGAACAGCTTAAATCTATCTCTAAGAACAAGAATGATAAAAACACTTTTTTCAGTCTAAAATACTTTGTATGTAATCGAAAATACCGTTAACATAACAGCCAGAGGTATCATGAATTTTGTCCGTTTTTGACTCACTTCCCCCTTACATCTTTCTATAGACAGTTTAACGTATTTCCGAAAGAAGTCCCCATCTTCAAACGCGTAACGGGCAATAGCCCAGCGGTAATGTGGGGATGAATTTCGATTAGGCACAGCCTAACTCACTTGTAAGAACAACCAATTGTTATTGTGGTGGATACATTCCATATCTGATATATTTACCTGCTTATAAGATTTAGATGGGTTTTGTATATATTGTCCGTTGATATCTTGTACGTATACCATTTTCCCTGTAAACCCTGTCACAAATCCTACTTGTCCAAATCCTTTCATCTTATCACCTAAATAAATTCCATTTACATGTGGTGTATTTTTCTTGTTTCGGTTTGCATTTCTATTTTTCATTTTTCTTCCTTTTCTTGCAGTTGCTTCATGGAGGGAACGTTTTTTCTTTCTAAATTGTTTGATACGAAATTCACCACTTTTGTCATATTCTTGTAACTGTTTTGGTTTGGTAATCGCAATGGCGTCATTTACATGTGTTTTTGGTAAACGCAACTCTTTTCGTATCGGTGTTGTGTAACTGCCATACGTAATTTCACAATCTAAGCGTTTCATGATTTGCAAACGCAGTATATTCATAAAGGCCGTCTCTTTATATTGTTTTGGTTTCTTGAAATTGTGCTTGATTTTCCCCTGATGGAACTTTTGATGGCATTCTTCATGTACTGTTACAAGATTATCTGCCATATCTGAACCGCCGTTGCATCGTTCGATGATATGATGCGTATGCAAGATACCACCTTTTTTCTTGCAAATTTGACACGTATAGTTGTCTCTTGCAAATACGTAATATCTTGTATTCCAAAAGCCAAAGGCATCTCCTTGTTGATATTCTGTTCCTTGTATGTCAAGTTTTTTTAGTTTTTGCGCATCGAATTTTCCTACTTCGACAATGACTTTTGGAGATGGTAAGAGGAATTTGAATTTCTCTATCCAATGAATAACATTGTCGATTCGACTTTGAATGGATGGTGGGAGCCAGCCTTCTTTCTTTTTTCGGTTCAGAAAACGTGCTTTTCGGTAGCGGGTTTTACGTTGTCTACGACTTCTACGTAGTGTAGATCTAAGGATCAGATTCTCTTTGACGTCTTGACGTAACTCAATGGTTCCTTTCGCAAGTACTTGTTCTTCTGTTGTAATTGCAATGCCTACATACTTTGCACCACTATCAACACCGATTGTAACAGGTTGTATAGTTTCACCAGTAGGGTATAGCAGTTGAATGGTAAATGGTGTGTATTTCAAAATCTTTGCTTTTCCTTGTTTGAGAAGAAGACGTGCCTTACGAGGATTGCAAGGCATAAGCGGTTCTCCTCGTAAATTCTTGACAAATACACGCATGTTTTGTCCCTCCTAAGAGTTTGTTTCCCTTCGCCAATGTTTGTAGGTGTTGGCAACTTCTTGTATAAGAAGGCTTCTGGTTGACCGTTCCTTCCCAATTAGAACTGTTACAGAGCCATCATAGAGCCAAAAACTAGAGAATCATTCTTGGGTATGCAACCTACGAACGGAGTCTATAAAAGACTAAGGCTAGACAACTAGGGCTTTTTACAAGCCTCCACTTCAAAACGCGTTAGCGTTTAAGTGGTGGGTGGTTGACTCCAACACACTGAGAAGAAACTAAAAAGGTTGTGGTAAAATTAAAAAACTTTGTAAGTTTGTATTCCATATAAGGAGGCAGTTTAATCTTGAACCCAGTTAATGATCATCTAAAAAAAGGTTTAAAAATTTTGTTTGTCGGCTTTAATCCAAGCATTCGCTCAAGTGAAACAGGGCATCACTTCGCTAATCCTAATAATCGTTTTTGGAGAATTCTCCATGAAGCGGGACTAACACCGAGAAAATATGATGCTTCGGAAGACTATAAATTATTGGATTTGGACATGGGCCTTACAAACATAGTAGCAAGACCAACTAAGGCAGCAGATGAGATTACCAAGGAAGAGTATAAAGAAGGAAAAGAAATTTTAAAACAGAAAATTACACAGTTAAAGCCGGAAGTAATCTGTTTTGTTGGGAAAGGCGTTTATCAAGAATATAGCGGCCGAAAAGTAGCCCCATGGGGACAACAGCCTGAGCCAGTCATACCTGGAACAATTGATTTTGTTGCCCCTTCCTCAAGCGGGTTAGTAAGAATAAGACTTGAAGAAATTGTGAAGATCTATAAGCAGCTGGCTCAATTAGTATGCAAGTAAGACATCAGTAGTTATTTAGTACCGTCGTTTTTGTGCATTGAACTACTCCCACCTATCTTCTTTGTTTCTCTCTAAATCTTGAGGTGGGTGTCTTACTGCTCACGAATAGTGGGATAAACAGGCGGGCCTAGTTCCGATGACAACGGTGGCATCCAGTTCATTAGAACGGGCCACCTGCGGTATCACCCCATTACGAGCGAAGATCTCAACAGTTTGCTTTGCCTGCCGTTCACTAGTCTCGACCAGCAAATGACCGCCAGGTGCCAGCCACTCTGGCGCCGCCGCCGCCACTCGTCGCTGGACATCGAGCCCGTCCACACCTCCGTCGAGTGCCACACGCGCCTCATGTATGCGAGCCTCTGGGGGTAGCATCCTAATCACCTCAGTAGGTACGTAAGGTACGTTAGCAACCAGGATATCGACGCGGCCCCGCAGTGTGGCGGGCAGCGGCTCGTAAAGGTCACCTTCATACACGTGCCCCCCAGCGGCAGCGACGTTGCGCAAGGCGCACCGCACCGCGGCTGGGTCAATGTCGGAGGCATGTAACTCAATTCGTTCCTGCGTTGCGGCCAGCGCGGCGCCCAACGCGCCCGAACCGCAGCACAAGTCAACCACGACGGCTCCTTGCCTGGTGAGAGCGGCAGCCTGGCGAACGAGAAACTCAGTACGGTGGCGGGGTACGAAAACGCCCGGGTCCACCGCTATCCGCAGACCGCAAAACTCCGCCCAGCCGATGACGTGTTCGAGGGGCAAACCAGCTACTCGCCGGTCCACCATGGCGGCGAGATCTTCCAGCGTCCGAGCCGCAGAAATAAGCAACCGGGCCTCATCTTCGGCGAAAACACAACCAGCAGCCCGAAGCTTAGTAACGATGACTGTACAGACGATGTCTCCATAAAAACCGCCACAATTGACTTTATCGAAGCTCAAAGATGCTTTCCTTGAGTCCATAAATTCCCTCATTCCCCTCTTCATAATCTATCCGTTAGCTTAGTGAATTAAATTGAAGTTCTGTTTAACCTTTTTTTCAGTCTACAACTTTATTTTCATCAGACACTTGGAGATGGAATTTTTCTTATTACTCTTTATAAAAAAACACACCAAAAGAGATGTCATCATGAGATCCCAAAGGTGTGTTTTTAAGTGACTTTATATTAAATTAAATAACTTTATTGTCACTCAACATCAAAACGACTAAAATTCGTTTTGATGTTTGTTTCTCCTATAATTTTGTGAATTACTTTTTTTCCATGACCGCAAAATAATTGTTTTCATTATCAGCAAAGTTAAATACTCTACCAGAAGGCATACTTACAATTTCTCCGACTGTAATTTCTTTATCCGAAAGGTCTTTATATAACTTATCAAGATTTTCCGTGAAAAACATCATCGAAGGGGTATTAAGATTTAATTCAGGCTGCATTTTAGCAATGAATTCCTTATTGTGAAGAATGATACTCGTTCCTGCTTCCTTTGTTGGAGAAATTTCAATCCATCTAAATCCTTGGCCGTTATCTTCTTCAGAAATTACACTAAACCCTACTTTTTCTGTCCAAAATTGCAATGCCTCATCTTGGTTATTTACATACAGCATAATTTGACCGACTTTATTAATCATTTACTTCCCCCACTTTCTTCTAGTTCAGTTAATATTGATTTTTCGTTTGAGCATTTCATTATACTTTAGTAGTAATATCATATAACTGCTTAATGATTATATCAAATGTAAGGCCTAAACAATTTTTTCTCTAAATCTTGAGGTAGGGGTCTTACTGCCCGCGAATAGCGGGATAAAGTTTGATTATTTTTGTAATCCTTATCCCATTAAAACGCCCGATTGCGGAAAATCAACAATATTATTAAAGGTGTACTGAAACTCCCCTCTTAAATATCTATATCAATAATCTTTCAATTCAATCTCATTGGAAGCTTTCACTATCATTTTCGTAATCATCTTAAACATTACACCCATAAGGATAGGTACACGCAACATGAAATTGCGCAGCAAGATTTTGGAGTTTGAGCTTTCGATCATGCCTCCAGCAGCTGTTAGCCCTATTTTTTGATTTTTCTCAACAAACTTTCTCATCTCTTTTTCATAGGCAACAAAGGCACGGTCGTAATTGCCTTGCGCAGCTTTCAGTTCACCAGCTAGTACATAAGCTCCGACAAGTGCGAGGCTAGAACCTTGACCCGAAAGTGGTGATGGGCCATACGCCGCATCACCTACCAATGTAATCCGCCCCTTTGACCATGTCGGCATATGAATCTGACAAATCTCATCAAAGTAAAAGTCTGTCGCCTCTTTCATAGTTTTGAGTAGATGCGGAGTTTCCCAACCCGTATCACCTTGGAAAGCATTGTCTACAAGTTTCTTTTGGGCTTCCACATCATAGCGATCGTACTTCAGTGTCTCTGATTTGAACACGAACATACCCTTTGCTTCAGTACTATCACGGGCACTATACATACCTACAGTTTTGCCTGGCATCGTATAAAGCAGCTGGCGGTGGTCAAGGTTAAGGTAATTCTCGAGGGTAAAAATCGAGATATAACAGCCGAGAGTACGTTTAAATTGTTCTTTGTCACCAAAAATTAAGGTGCGTACATTGGAATGGAGCCCGTCCGCACCGATGACCAGATCGAATGTCTGCGGCTTGCTAAGAATAAATTGGACTTCTGCACCTGCTTCAGTCTCATGTATAGCGGTAATCGAATCGTCCCAAATATATTCGACCGTATCCTTGGTCAAGTCGTACAAAATATTACTAAGGTCCTCGCGCATGATTTCGATATCCAGCCCCTGCTGATTCCCCATACTCGCTTCGCTTATTTTACCTTCGATTTTGCCTTTGCTGTTCACGAAGTAAACACCAGTCATGTGCGTGTCAGCTGCACGAACTTGATCGAGTATCCCCATCCGCTTAAGCACCGTACCGGCTACACCACGAATATCAACACCATATCCACCTGGGCGCAATGCGGGCGCACGTTCTATTACAGTCACATCGAAGCCGTAGCGGTGAAGCCAGTAAGCTAGTGCCGGCCCAGCAATGCTCGCACCAGAAATAAGGACGCGCGTCGTTTGTTTTATAATGCTTATTCACTCCTATCCTAATTAAGGTCATAAAACATATTCACAGTATATTCAAGGCCTATTTTATTTATGTACCGCAGCAAAATCATAGGAATCTAATAATCTAACAAAATATCTCAAAAATAGCTAAACTCAAAAATGGAACAATAATTTTTCTTTTTTCATTTTCTTACCCCTTTTGTTTCAATTTGGTGAAATCTGTTTAATTATAAAAAAGGAATGTTGAATTATTTTTCGAAAATTGTAAAATAATGTAAACACCTTAAACAGAATATGAAATTTTGAATAAACTACCCAAAATTTCATAATAGGACAACATTTTAAACAATGAAGAGCTTACAAAATTCAAGCATGACGCGAATTGTATAATTGGTATGGTACTTGCAATAGAAGAGAGTGAATGAAATCGCTCAAAAAGACTGAATTTTCAGTCTAAAAAGAAAGGAGAGAAACAAGCTAGGAGGGTATACAACGTACAGGAAAATCGAAAGGGGGCTTTTTATGCAAACAAAAATCAAGCAGGAAACGAATAACATGGAGCAATATCACTACAAGCAAGAATTAAGGAGGTCTTTAAAGTTTTTTAGCTCTTTTGCAGTCGCGTTTTCATTTATGTCCATCACAACGGGCATTTTCACAAATTTTGGTTTTGTTTTAAACAATGCGGGGCCCGCAGGTATTTGGACGTGGCCAATCGTATTAGCAGGCCACTTGCTTGTCGCTCTTGTTATTGCCGAATTGGCGGGAAGAATGCCACTCAGCGGCTACTCGTACCAATGGGTAACGCGGCTGGCAAATCAAGGATTAGGTTGGTTTTCCGGCTGGCTCGGATTTTGCTTTTTTGTCATTGTCATTCCTGCCGTCGATTTCGGCCTGGCTCCACTCATTGCTGATGTATTCGGCTGGAATATCGGGGGAAAAAACCTTTTTTACATTGCACTCGCAACCCTACTGCTACAGGCTGCCCTCAACATTTTTGGCGTAAAACTGGCTTCTCGTCTCAATGACATTGCAGTATATACCGAAGTGATCGGTATGGTGGGCATTCTTGTTATTCTTGCTGTTGTTGCGCTATTCACAACTCCGAATTGGGATATGCTAACAAATATTGGCGAGCAGAAAAGCGGCACGTTCCTTGGTGGCTTTGTGATTGCTATGCTAATGGGATCGTGGACCATGGTCGGCTTTGAAGCCGCGGCGAATCTTTCGGAAGAAACAATTGACGCGAGTAAAAATGTACCACGTGCTGTATTTTTCGCGTTACTGATTGGTGGTATCATTGGGTTTGCTTTTCTTTTTACTGTTACAATTTCCATTACGGATTTAGCCGGTGTGACAGCTTCTGCCAACCCGCTTCCACTTATTATTAAAACAAAGCTCGGCCAATTCATCGGCACTTTGTTTATGCTTCTTGTTATCATTTCCATTTTTGCATGTGGATTAATCGGAATGGCTTCCGCTTCCCGTGTCATTTATGCAATGGCGCGGGACGATGTATTTTTTGCTTCACGTTATTTTAAAAAGGTAAACCCAGGAACATCCGTACCGGTAAATGCGATTTTGCTTGTATTAGTTCTCGATATTATAGCAATCCTATTCTCTGATTCTTTAACTTTACTAGTCGGGTCAACATCTGTTGTTCTTACCGCTTTATACTTCATAACAGTTTTAGCTTACTATTTGCGTAGAAAAGATTTGCCTGACGCGGAGACGTTCAATTTAGGGAAATGGAGAGCATCTGTCACGTATGGCGCTTTAATATGGCTCGTGTTCGAAATGGGGGTATTGACTATCCCTGATATGTTTCATGGAGTGGCAATTGTAGGCGGAACACTATTTGCAACGGGAGCTCTTGTATATTTTGTGTTGTTCCGAAGCAAGATTAAAGCAGGAAAAATCGGGATTCAAAATACAAACATTGATGAAGAGCACTCGTAAGTAATCCCCCCGTTACTGAAGTGAACCCTAAAAATGGACAAACATCAAAACACTGAAATTACCTGTTTGCTATATTCTTTAGTGGACAGGTAGTTTCATTTTTCTTGAATTCGCACACAATTAATTGTAGTAATTAAGTGTTTATCCCAGTGCTCATCAAAGCATCTCCTTTCATGCTGTGAAGTGATCAATAAGTTTAGAGTTACATTTCAAATTATTACTGCTAGAAAGTACATACAACTAGAAATAAAGTAAAACTTCCGTCAGTGGGGGTTAGCTAAAATAGTTCGATAAATCTACGTGCTGCTTTGGAAAGATATCGTTGTTTAAGCCAAACTAATGCTGTCTCTGATTGAAGAGAGGAATCTAGGATATCCAATACTCTAATTCCAATATTACGAAATGTAGATACTGAAGATTTAGGAAGTATACTTGCTCCAATGCCAGCTTCAACTAAAGAAAGAAGTATATTAACATCTGGACATTCGCACAAAATATTTGGCTGGAATTCGAATCGTTCACATTCTTCTATAATTCTTTCATACACTCCCTCTCCCTTCGTTCTGTGGACTAGCAATAAAGGTATGTCTTCAATCTCTTTCATTTGAATAGCTTCTTTTGAATGGAAAGTTTGCCAATCCTTCGGTACCACAAAAACAAATGATTCCATTCCCAAAGGAATCATAGAAAGACCTTCCATTTCCAAAGGAAGACGAACAATGGCAAGTTCAATATTGCGGTTTTCCAACTGTTTACCCAATTCAACTTGATCTCCTCCCCACAGTTTAAATGAAACCATTGGATAGTTTTCATGGAAATATTGAATTCTTTTAGGCAGATAAGAAACACATGAGACAACTGTACCAATGGATAGAGAACCCCTGATTCCTTCACCAGCTTCTTTTACTTCTAATATCGACTCCTCAAATAAGTTTAAAATATTCTGGGCTTTTTTATATAGAACTTTGCCCGCCTCAGTGAGTTCCATGGTCTTCCCATTTCTTTTTCGTTCTAATAGTACGGCACCAATCTCTTCTTCCATAAGTCGAAGTTGCTGGCTTAATGGGGGTTGTGCCATGTGAAGTTTTTTGGCAGCACGAGAAATTTGTCCTTCTTCAGCAATGATACGAAAATAGCGTAATTGTCTTATATCCATCGTTTCCCTCCATAATATATATGATTTTGATATATATAAGTAACATTATAGATATTTTCCATATAAATATATAGGTGATAATATAAGTAAGCAAATAAAATAGAATGAAAATAATTCAAACATGGGTTTTAATGTTTGTTTGATGAGAAAGACCAAAACGTAGGAGTTTAATATTAATTATATGGGAGGTGGAAATATTGGATAAACCCCGATTATGGACTAGGGATTTTATCAGTATTGCCATTACTAATTTTCTTGTGTTTACAACATTTTATTATTTGTTAGTTACACTGCCGATATATGCTTTAAAAGAATTGCATGGTGCCGAATCTGAAGCAGGACTTATTACTACAGTTTTTTTGATCGCATCCATCCTAACACGCCCATTTGCAGGTAAATGGATCGAAAAGGCAGGAAAGTATATCGTTTTTATAAGTTCCCTCCTTGTTCTTTTCGCAGCTTCAATTTTGTATCTTATTCCACAATCTGTTATTGGCTTGCTAACTCTTCGCTTGTTTCATGGAATTGGCTTTGGAATGGCAACAACGGCCGCTGGAGCAATTGTGGCCGATCTCATCCCGGAATCCCGCAAAGGAGAAGGGATGGGGTACTATGGACTAACGCTAAATCTTGGTATGGCTATTGGTCCCCTTTTAGGTTTGACTGTTATGCAACAAGCAGGGACAAATGTAATGTTTATCATAAATGCATTATGTGCTCTCTTTGCACTCGTTGCAGGATTATTCGTTAAATTACCTAAGAAAACTGTTATGCCAGAACGGGCAATTGAACAAAAAACAAGTATGAAAATTGGAGATTATTTGGAGAAATCCGCCATTCCTGTATCATTGGTTTCAGCTTTCTTTGCACTCATTTATTCGGGAATTGTTTCCTTCGTATCCATATATGCTAAAGAGCAAGGTTTAGTGGAAGCTGCTGGTTATTTCTTTGTTGTGTACGCAGTTGTCCTTTTAATTTCCCGGCCATCTACTGGAAAATGGTTTGATTTATTTGGGGCAAATATTATAATTTATCCCGCTATTTTATGCTTTGCAGTCGGTACGTTCTTATTGAGTGTATCGAATACGTCCTTGTTATTTCTTTCAGCAGCAGCCCTTATTGGATTAGGTTGGGGAACCGTGTTTCCTAGTCTTCAAACCATTGCGATTCAAGTAGCACCTCCTAAAAAGAGGGCATTGGCTACGGCTACATTCCTTTCTGTATTCGATTTTGGGTTCGGTATTGGATCATTTATCTTTGGTGTTGCAGCAGCTAAAATTGATCATGGCTCATTATATTTTTATTGTTCATTCTTTATAATAATCGGAATTGGGGTTTACTATTTACTGCATGGTAGAATATCTCCACGTTCTATTGCGAAAAAGGAAAAGATTTCTTAGGGTATTTTTAATTTATGAAATATAATGGAGTGGTGTATGAACTAGTGACAAATTACTCTTTACGTGCATACAAATAAAAATGTTTTGAACAAAGTACTTAAAATTATTTTTAATTATAAAACAAAAAAGCATGACATAAGCTGTCATGCTTTTTATCATATGTTGTTGGTTTGTAATAAAGTTTGATCAAAATTAATTGAACCGAATCCCGAATAGTGGACACTTTAAAAAAAGTGGACCTATTCAGGGTTTAGTTCACCCTTAATAATCCGATTTTTTATTTCCGCCAAAAAGTTGAACAGTCTGCCTTATCCAAAATATTAAACTCGATCATTTTCTCAAGTAATTCGTAATTTACTGGCTCATTCCACGGAATTCGAAACAAGCCTTTGGTAGCGCTGTAGCCAGCTTGTACAATGTCATCGGCAAAGTGCGCAATGCCTACTTCCTCGGGTGAAACGCTCAAATGATGTTTCGCTGTGGAAAAGCCGATGATAAATGTGCCGTGATCGGTAAACATTGGCGTATTCCACTTGATTTGCGCTTCCAAATTTGGGAATTCATTAGCAACCCACGCCAAAATTTCCTCTGTTCGGCCCTGGTGGTCGGGGTTATCGATACCTGCTAAATATTTTAAAAAAACTTCCATGTCATTCTCTCCTAAAATAAAAAATTATTTTTGAACGATGTAATTTTTCATGCCAATACGCCATGACATCAATTCCACCATTTGCAACCCCATCCGTATCTTTGGCAGGATACTTAGACACTCAGTTTGTAATCTAACCTCATTGTGTGTATATATAATAAAGTTGTTTAATTTTGCTCTTAAAGATACAGCAATTACCTACCGATAGATTTGATAGATGGTATTAAACGACTTTATTGTCACTGCACACCAATTCCTACTCCTCGGCCTTCTTTCATCCACTTATCAACTTTAGATGTTCTCGTTCTCTTAGACAAAAAAAACACCTCTTTAGATAATCATATCTAGCGGGGTGAAACGGTGCAACTTTTTAAAAACAGTTAACCTTTTTTCAAAGCCACAAAATATTGTTCCATTTAAAAAATGTATTAGACTGAACTTTATTGATACAATCCTATTCTTTCTTCTATTCTCACCTCAACTCATAAAATAAAGATTTAGATTCATCATTATATGTCATGAATAGATAATAGATTGTATTAAAATAAAGTATTAGACTAAATAGCAGATATGCGATTTTTATACGGGGGGTGCTGACGGCAAAATGCGTATTTTATACGCTAAGGATATGCATGATTTCATGCAGGCTACGAGAACAATTTGAACTGCCAAATGCTGTCGTGACAGGGCTGTATGAAACCCTGCATACAGTGGAGGGAACAGGAGGCTGGCAAACTCTTGGTATGAATGGATTTTTGGGATATGATTACTGCTGATAATGTTACGTTATGTTAACCTCACATGTATACAGTATACAAAATTCAATTGACACAATACTCTTATTCATCTTTTTTATTCGGTTCTTGGATTTGAAGGAGCTCAACAAAAACATTTAGCATGTCCTGTATTGGAGTTCGTTAGGATATTCCATATTTTCAAATACAAAACGTAACAAAAACGAACGTTTATGTTACAAATATCACTGAAAAATAACATTTGGTAAATAATGTATTTCTGTGACCTAGTTTTGCACGTACCTCGGCTGAACCCCCACTATGGGATAAACTTGGTGGGAAAATCATCCTAGCACTAAAAAACACGTTAGAAACCTGATTCTAACGTGTTTTTTCTCTAGTTAAATGCGATTATGGTCAGCCTTCCAATCCTTGATAGATTTCTTAATGTCATCCGGCTTTAGCCCTTCGGCAAAGGTTTTTTTACACAAATCTGCAAACTCATTGTCGCTAGCGAATCGTAACGCGACAATTTGACCCATACTGAGGACAGGATCGAGCAACTTTCCGGTTAGTACATAATAACGAAGACTTTCTTCTGCTCGAATTGCCCGGTCTTGCGCCTTTAGTGCATAGATTCTTACAAGCGCTGCAACGATAACGATAATAATCATAATCAATACAAGAATAACAGCTTGAAGAATATTAGTTCCCGCATTAATAGCACGAACCATATTTATAATTGCACCTACCAACGTTCCTAAAACTAAAAGTGTCAATACATAATGATACACAGGATGCATACGAGTATGGTTCTTATAATTTTGAGATTGCATGTATTTCCCTCCTATTCTCTATCTTATGTACTCCCATTTAAATATATAACTCGCAACGACAAACGCACCAATGAGGCATCTACAATATTAATAGGAACACATACTACAAATTCTCCTCTGATTGTTTATAAAAAACTTCCGATAACAAAAATTATGTGAACACAAAAGTCCCTCAGTTAAACAGTCTGGGGGACTTTTAATAGTCTTTTAAATACATTGAATCCCGATAATGATGCGTTATGTTAACCTTACATGTATAGAGTATACAGGATTCTTTGTTCAATTAAAGAAACAGTATAGTGAAAGAAAGGTCTTAGGATTTACATACAAAATTATTTAATGTGAAGAAAAGGAGGTAAAGAAAATGAACCATAATTTTTATCGTTCATTATTTCCTATACTAGATACGCATACACATCTAGCTAGTTGCTCTCAAGGTGCATTAGCAAAGTCTATTTCAGAAGGTATTGAGGAATATCATAAGAGCCTACTTCTGTCCGGTAGTAATTGGAATGAAGCGATAAGGAAAATCGATGAGACTAGAATAAAATTTGCCGAACTTATTGGGGCTGAAACGGATGAGGTTGCTGTATTATCTTCTGTTTCTAATGCCATTTCTGCCATTGCAACTTCTCTTCCTTATCAGCAAGAGAAGAATAAAATCGTGTTTACAGATATAGATTTTCCAACTGTTGGTCATATATGGTTTGCACAAGAACCATTTAAAGATAATATCTCCATAATTCGTTCTTCTAATGGGGAAATACCTCTAGAACAATATGAAAAAGAAATAACAACTGACACGCTTATTACATGTATTCCCCATGTAAACTATTACAACGGATATAAGCAAAATGTTAAAGAGATTGCTGATATTGTGCATAGAAAAGGCTCGCTTTTATTCCTCGATGCTTACCAATCAGCAGGACATACTCCGATTAATGTGAAAGAGATGGAGATTGATATACTAGCAACGGGAACTCGTAAATACATGTTAGGAATTCCTGGCGTAGCATTTTTGTATATAAAAAAAGAACTGGCAGAACAATTGAGACCAAGAGTTACTGGATGGCTAGGACAAGAACAAGCATCTTCATTTAACATTTATAATCCTGTTTTTGCAAGGGGAGCTCGTCGTTTTGAAACGGGTACGCCTTCTTTTATAAGTATTTATGCAGCCTACGAGGCACTAAAATTGCTACTGGAGGTTGGGATAGATAATATTGAAAGCTATTTAAAAGAACTAACCCAATTCACCATACACTACGGACAAGAAAAAGGGTTACATCTTATTGGACCATTATCTACTGATGATAGAACAAGTCTGATGCCTTTTTATATTGAAAATGCATCAAATGTGGAAAAGATATTAAGGGACAAAAAAATTATTGTTTCTGCAAGAAAAGATGTAATAAGAATTGCTCCTCATTTCTATAACACTAAAGATGAAATAAAATATGCAATAGATGAACTTGCGATCTTAACAAGTGGAGATTAAGCAAATATATTTACTTCCTCTTTCGGGATTTATGGAAACAAAAGGTGTTTTCACGTATGGAAAACACCTTTTCAGTCTACATCTATTTTTTAACAGTCTAATACTTTATTCTATAGTCTAAAACATTTTTTTAATGAAACAAATATCTATCAAATTACCAAACTCTTACTCAACAGTAACTGACTTAGCTAAGTTACGAGGCTTATCAACGTCACACTCACGGTGAAGTGCTGCATAGTATGCAATTAACTGTAATGGAATAACTGCTACAAGCGGTGCTAGTGCTTCGTGTACAGCTGGTACGATGAAGCGGTCGCCTTCCATTTCTAAGCCTTTCATTGCGATGATGCAAGGGTTTGCTCCGCGTGCTGCTACTTCTTTTACGTTACCGCGAATACCAAGGTTTACGTGCTCTTGAGTAGCAAGTGCGATAACTGGTGTACCTTTTTCAATTAACGCGATTGTACCGTGTTTTAACTCTCCACCAGCAAAGCCTTCTGCTTGGATGTAAGAGATTTCTTTTAGCTTTAATGCGCCTTCTAAACCAACATAGAAGTCAACACCGCGGCCAATGAAGAAACAGTTGCGTGTTGTTGCTAAGTATTCTTTTGCAATTGCATCCATTTCATCTTTTTGATTGCAAAGTACTTCCATCGCGTTTGCAACAAGACCAAGTTCTTGGATTAAATCAAAGTCAACTGCTAAACCTTTTGCTTTTGTAATGTCAGCTGCTAAAATCGCTAGTACTGCAAGCTGTGCTGTGTATGCCTTTGTAGAAGCTACTGCGATTTCTGGGCCAGCATGTAATGGTAATGTATAATCAGCTTCACGAGACAGTGTAGAACCTGGCACGTTTGTAATTGTTAATGCTTTATGTCCCATTTCATTTGTTTGCACAAGTACTGCACGGCTATCTGCAGTCTCACCACTTTGTGAAATGTAAATAAAGAATGGTTTTTCTGTTAATAATGGCATGTTGTAAGAAAATTCACTTGCTACATGTACTTCTACTGGTACTTTTGCAAAACTCTCAATGAATTGTTTTCCAACAAGACCCGCATGATAACTCGTTCCACATGCGATAATATAGATACGATCACTTTCTAAAATCGCATCACGAATCTCTTTATCTAGTTCGATTTCGCCATCTTCATTTTGGTACTTTTGAATAATATTACGGATTACAAGCGGCTGTTCATCAATTTCTTTTAGCATGAAATGAGGATATGTTCCTTTTTCAATGTCACTTGCATCTAATTCTGCTGTAAATGGTGCACGATCAATCGTTTTACCTTGTAAATTTTGAATTGTAATCTTTTCTTTTGTTACAAAAACCATTTCTTTATCCATTAGCTCGATAAATTGATCTGTAACTTGTAGCATTGCCATTGCATCACTTGCAACAACATTAAAGTTATCTCCAGTACCCACTAATAGCGGGCTTTTGTTTTTAGCAACATAAATCATGTCTGGGTTTTCTGCATCAAGTAATGCCAATGCATATGAACCGTGTAATAATGTTAACGTTTTACGGAATGCTTCTTCTACCGTCAAACCTGTCTTCACTTGTTTTTCTACAAGCTGAACGATTACTTCTGTATCTGTTTCACTTACAAAGTTCACATCTTGAAGATATTCATTCTTTAATAGCTCATAGTTTTCAATTACACCGTTATGCACAAGGGTAAAGCGCTCTGAAGCACTTTGATGTGGATGTGCGTTTACCTGACTTGGTACGCCATGAGTTGCCCAACGTGTATGACCGATTCCCACGTTAGCTGCTACATTTTCATCCACGATTTCGCGAAGCTTTGCAATGCGACCTTTTTCTTTAAATACAACAACGCCATTCGCTGCTTGCACTGCAATACCAGCTGAATCATATCCGCGGTATTCTAGCTTCTCTAAACCTTTTAATAAAATTTCCTTTGCATCTTGTTCACCAATAAATCCTACGATTCCACACATGTTTTGTCGCCGTTACAACATGCTTACATTCTCACATAAACATGTAACGACATAGTCCGATCCTTATTATTCATACACAAAAAACGGATTTTACATATCGCTAGCTTTGTAAGCTTGTAACGGCTTTCACCTTCCTCTCTCTTTGGTTTCAGTCCGTATACTTCATACTGCTAGTGTAATCCGTTCCTCTTCTCTCATCACACTTTCACCTTTGTCCATTGAGTCACCCCAATGCTTTAAGTAAAAGTTTTCGGTTGTGATGAACAACCGGGAGCCATCCGCCGAAATCTCGATAAACTCCTCCTCGTCAACTACGTCTCAGGTAGTTCTGGCGCTTCTTACTTCAATCTATTTTGCCGAGAAAAAGAACAAAATCATCTTATAACAAATGGAATAAATCGTCAATGAAATTTTTTTCATTACAGATAAACATTATATGCAGAAGGAGCACATTTTGTGCTCCTTTTTATCATAAAATTCGCCTATTATTCAGCTCCAACTTCTACTTTTACAACTTCTACAATACGGCTTACGTATTGATTACAAAGATCTTGTGTTGGCGCCTCTGCCATAACACGAATTAATGGCTCTGTACCAGAAGGACGAACAAGAATACGCCCATCACCATTCATCTCTTCCTCTACAACACGAATGATTTCTTTAATTTTTTCATTTTCTAATGCTTGTTTTTTATCTGTTACACGAACATTCACAAGTAATTGCGGGAATTTTTTCATTTCACTTGCAAGCTCAGATAATGATTTTTTCGTCATTTTCATAATGTTAACAAGTTGAAGTGCACTTAACATTCCATCGCCAGTTGTAATGTAATCTAAGAAAATAATATGACCAGATTGTTCACCGCCGAGGTTATAGCCACCACGTTTCATTTCTTCCATTACGTAACGGTCACCAACAGCTGTTTGATCACTTGTAATGCCATTTGCTTCTAATGCTTTATAGAAACCTAAATTACTCATGACTGTCGAAACAACTGTATTATGTTTTAATTTTCCAGATTCGCTCATATATTTTGCACAAATGTACATAATTTGATCGCCATCTACAATATTTCCTTTTTCGTCAACAGCAATTAAACGGTCACCATCTCCGTCAAATGCTAGACCGATATCAGCACCTTTTTCTTTCACAAACTCTGCTAATACTTCTGGGTGCGTAGAACCTACGCCCTCGTTAATATTCATACCATTTGGCGCTGTTCCCATTGTCGAGATATCCGCTTCTAAATCAGCAAATAAATACGGTGCTAAGGAAGATGTCGCACCGTGCGCACAATCTAATGCGATATGTAAGCCCGCAAAATCTTCATCTACAGTTTGTTTAATGTATTGTAAGTATTTTTGTCCGCCCTCAAAGTAGTCATTTACTTGACCTAATGCTGTACCCACAGGACGTGGAAGCTCATCTATTTCTTTATCTAATAATACTTCGATTTCTTCCTCTTGCTCGTCTGTTAATTTAAATCCGTCTGGACCAAAGAACTTAATTCCATTATCTTGTACAGGATTATGAGATGCAGAAATCATCACGCCAGCTTGCGCATCTAACGCTTTTGTTAAGTATGCAACTCCAGGGGTAGAAATAACACCAAGGCGCATTACTTCTGCTCCAATTGATAATAATCCAGCTACTAAAGCACCTTCTAACATATGTCCAGACACACGTGTATCACGGCCGATAATAACTTTTGGACGCTCTGTATTCTTTGTTAATACGTAGCCACCAAATCGCCCAATTTTAAATGCTAATTCCGGCGTTAATTCTTTATTCGCAATACCGCGTACGCCGTCAGTACCAAAATATTTTCCCATTACTATTCGCTCCTTCTTTCTTGCTCATTTCCTTTATCCGGCTTCTGCTCCGGCTGCTCCGGCTGACCTTGTACTTCTTTTCCTGTTTCTTCTTTCTTTGCAAGTTCTACCTTCGCATTCTTTTGTTTTAATTCTAATGTGACATTATCGGGACCAGTAATTTGAATTGGAACATCGTGTGTTCCTACATCCATATTTCCTAAATTAATTGATGCTTTAATCTGTGCTGCATTTACTTTTTCTACAGCACTTGCATCCCCAAAAATATCAACACTGATTTTCCCATTTGCCGGGTCTAATAATTTCATTGTTAATAAATCCGATAATCCATTTACCTGCAAAGGAATACCGTCTATTGTTTTGCTCTGTTGCTTTTGTACTTCAACTGTTACCTTTACTTGACTAGGTTCTGCTTTTGTAACACCTTTAGGTAAAGAAACAGAGGCATCGAAGGTTGTAGACTCTGTAATTTTACTTAAGTCTACTTCGACGCCATCAAGAGATGTAATATTATCAAGTACTTCTTTTGAACCATAAATCGTTACTTCACTGGGTTCAACTTTTATATTCGTTACAGATATCCCTTCTTGTAAGCTCCCTTTTTTCGTTACACCTAAGGGAACTGTTTTTTCAGGTGATGAAATTGGTATAGTGACATTGACAGTAGAAGAACCTGTTTTCAAATCCAAACGATTCCCCTCTTTATCATACAATACAATTTTCGCCTCTTTTGTGACCGTTTTATTAACACCCTTCAAATCAACATACGCTCGCACAAGTGCAATTCGCGAAAGCTCTTCCTCTGTACCTGATACTTCAACAGTACTTGGCTTTACAATAGGTTTGTCTACAATCGTTCCTGCCTGTAGTTGGTTCTCATTTAAATACTTCACTTCTACAGGAAAAGATTTTACTTCTTTCTTTTGAATTGTAACTTTTATTTTCGCTGGCTGAACCTTTAAATGTAAATTGCTCGGAACACCGCTATATTTTAAAGGAATCTCATATGTCCCCGGTGTATACCCTCGTAAATTGACAAATACCTCATACTGTCGTTTTACTTTAGCTGCAGCTACAACATTATTTTGTCCTTCAAGAGTAACTGTTACATTTTCTGGAATACCACTTACAATATACTTATCTTCGTCATAGTAAGCAGATACCGGAACTCCAGATATTGTTTCTGTTGTATCTCCTACAGGAAAAGGCGATGGATTAAAATCACCTGATACATTTTTATCTAGGTTTGTTGACATGTAAAGCATGATTGCCAACAATAATGAAATTCCCCTTAAAAACCAATGGTTATCCATTAACTTATCCATGACGTTTTCTCCTCCAATTCCATAAAGATGAAGAAGATTCTTTTATATTTCCACTTAGCTCTTTCATAAGCATTTCCTTTAATTGTTCACTTTTCAAATCACGATGTAATTCACCGTTTTTTGTTAAGGAAATTTGCCCAGTTTCTTCTGACACAACAATTGTCAAACTGTCTGTTACTTCACTTACTCCCATCGCTGCCCGGTGACGCGTTCCTAATTCTTTAGAAATAAATGGGCTTTCTGATAATGGTAAGTAACAACCAGCTGCTTTAATAATATCTCCTTGCATAATGACTGCCCCATCATGAAGAGGTGTATTCGGTATAAAGATATTAATTAATAGCTCTGATGAAATATTTGCATTTAATGGGATTCCTGTTTCAATGTAATCCCCCATACCAGTCTCTCTAGCCATTGTAATAAGCGCACCGATGCGACGTTTCCCCATATATTCTGTGGCCTTTACAACATCATTGACGACAGACTCCTGTTCATCATCCTCTTTATTACTTCCACGTGAAAATAAACTTCCTCGTCCAAGCTGCTCAAGGGCACGTCTTAACTCTGGTTGAAAAATGATAATAATCGCTAAAAATCCCCAAGTTAATGCTTGATCCATAAGCCATTGCAAGGTATGCAATTCAAAAACATAACTTAAAATGCGAACAATAATAATTACCGTAATCCCTTTCAAAAGTTGTACAGCTTTTGTACCACGGATTACAAGAATTAATTTATATATAACAAACCATACAAGGCCGATATCTACTATAGTGCTGAGATATTTCAAAAAAACATTCATATCTCCAAAAGGCATTCTGACCCTTCCTCCATCTATATGTAATTTACAACAATTAGTTAATTATAACATACATTATATGAACTACAATTTCAAACCTCCTTCCTAAACCTGACAATACATTCGTTAGATATCAGACTTTAAAAAGGGAGGTATTAACATTCTTTGTTGCTGTACCTTTATTTTAAAATAAAAAAAACAGCTTTTCAGCTGTTTTTTAAAATTATTTCAACTTTTCACCAAATAAAGATCCCATTAATGCAACAGCTGCAATTGCAGTTTTATTTCTTTCATCTAAAATTGGATTCACTTCCACAAACTCAGCAGATGTAATAATACCTGATTCAGCAAGCATTTCCATTGCTAAATGGCTTTCACGATACGATAATCCACCCATAACCGGAGTACCCACGCCAGGTGCATCATGTGGATCGAGACCATCTAAATCTAAAGATAAATGTACACCATCTGTATGTGATAAGTATGCAATTGTTTCTTCCATAACTGCCGTCATTCCCATACGATCAATTTCATGCATAGTGAAAACTTTAATACCCTCTTTCTGAATAAATTCTTTCTCTCCATCATCTAAAGAACGAGCACCAATGATAACCACATTTTCTTTTTTCACTTTCGGATACTCACCGTATAAATTAACAAGTGATGGATGACCATGACCTAAGCTTGCAGCTAATGACATGCCATGAATATTACCAGATGGAGAAGTTTCTTCTGTATTTAAATCTCCATGCGCATCATACCAAATAACGCCAAGATTTTTATAATGCATTGCAATTCCAGCAAGTGTTCCAATTGCAATGCTATGATCGCCGCCCAACACAAGCGGGAAACTTTTTTTCTCAATAATAGTATCAACTTTACTTGCTAGTTCGTTACATACTTTTACAACTTGTTCAAGATTTTTTAACTTTTCATTTTCATTTATTTGAAATTCTCTTTCAATGCATATATCCCCTAAGTCTTCCACGTTATATCCTATACTTTGAATTCTTTCAACAACTCCAGCATAACGAATTGCACTCGCTCCCATATCAACACCGCGGCGCGTTTGTCCTAAATCCATTGGTACTCCCACAATTGAAACTTCTTTCTTCATAGATGATCTCCCCCTTTTATGCTTTCACTAAATATTTTAAATCTTTTCTATTGTCTGACTCAACTTGACATTTTTTTGTATTTATATACACTTAATACAATATAAAGAGGTGATAAAATTAGATTTTTCCGTTCAAATATGCATAAAAAAAACATCTCTTACGAATAGAGATGTTTTTGTAATCCAAGTTTCCATACAGCTGCAATATTTCGTGCTGTTATATAAATATTTTCTTTTCCCATTTCATATGCTTCTTCTAATGTCATTACTCCTGAAACAATGCTAAATACAGCATCAACACCTTCTTTATAAATAGGAGTATGATTCGAATGAACAGCTCCAGCAATTGCAATAACAGGAAGATTATACTCTTTAGCACGTTTTGCCACTCCTATAGGTGCTTTCCCATACACTGTCTGTTCATCAATTCGTCCTTCTCCCGTAATCACTAAATCTGCATCTTGCAAATGAACATTAAAATTCGTGTAATCAAGTATAATATCAATACCTTTTCTAAGGATGCCATGTAAAAAGGCAACGATAGCCGCTCCAAGTCCGCCCGCAGCACCTGCTCCCGGAATAAATTCAATATCAATATGAAGAGTTTGTTTGATTAATTGGGCATAATGCTTCAAATTACAGTCTAACCTCTCTACCATCTCGTCTGTGGCACCTTTTTGTCTTCCAAATACAAACGATGCCCCTGTTCCTCCTGTTAACGGATTCGCAACATCACAAGCTGCCTCAATTTTAACCTTCTTTAAACGAGAATCTAACTGTGACATATCAAAAGAAGTAATAGAATCTAAATTCCCGCCATTCGGCTCTATAACACGATTATCGCTATCAAAAAAACGCACACCTAAAGCAGATAACATTCCTGCTCCTCCATCATTTGTAGCACTTCCCCCAAGCCCTAAAACAATATGATGAACTCCTTGTTCTAGCGCGTGTAAAATAAGTTCTCCTGTTCCCCTTGTTGTCGTTAGGAGTGGATTCCTTTTATCAAGTGGAACATGGTGTAAACCAGAGGCAGCTGCCATTTCAATAAAAGCGGTCCGTTTATCTGAGGAGAGGCCGTAAAATCCTTCTACTACATTTCCTAATGGACCTGTAACAGGAATATTCACGATTCTTCCCTGTGTTGCATCAACAAGAGCTTGTACTGTCCCTTCCCCACCATCTGCAATAGGAATTTTTATATACTCTGCTTCTGGATATATAGAGCGAAATCCTTTCTCTACTGCTTCACATACTTCTAATGCAGTTAAACTTTCTTTATAAGAATCAGACGCAATGATAATCTTCACATGAAACAACTCCCTTTCACTGTATGCAAACCACTAAACATATTACAAGATATATCTCGCTCTAATTTACCAAAAATAAGCTAGCGGAATAAAGTGAAACTTCCATCAGTGGGGATTTTCTTCATCCCCCATCTATCTTCTTCGCCTCCCTCTCAATCTTGAGGTGGGAGTCTTACTGCCCGTTAATGCGGGATAAAGTAAAACTTTCATCAGTAAATCTTCATTCCTCACTGATAGAAAACTCTAACATACCGCACACGAGTCGCAGGGGATAAACAAAAAAGCTTGAAATCCAGTATTGGACTTCAAGCTTTTCTTTTATGTGTATGGAGCCTAGCGGGATCGAACCGCTGACCTCCTGCGTGCAAGGCAGGCGCTCTCCCAGCTGAGCTAAGGCCCCAGGTTGGAGCGGAAGACGGGATTCGAACCCGCGACCCCAACCTTGGCAAGGTTGTATTCTACCACTGAACTACTTCCGCAAAAATGGTGAGCCATGAAGGACTCGAACCTTCGACCCTCTGATTAAAAGTCAGATGCTCTACCAACTGAGCTAATGGCTCTTAAATGGCTGGGCTAGCTGGATTCGAACCAGCGCATGACGGAGTCAAAGTCCGTTGCCTTACCGCTTGGCTATAGCCCATCGATTTAATCGAATAAATTAACAACTTTGAGGATATCACTTAAATTCGCTTCACAAGATTTTTCAGTGAAGAAATATATTTTATCATATCCTCTAACAAAAAAAACAACTTCCATCTATTAGAAGTTTAAATGGCGGTCCCGACCGGGATCGAACCGGCGATCTCCTGCGTGACAGGCAGGCATGTTAACCACTACACCACGGGACCATTTGGTTGCGGGGACAGGATTTGAACCTGCGACCTTCGGGTTATGAGCCCGACGAGCTACCAGACTGCTCCACCCCGCGATGATAATAAAGCCTGGCAACGTCCTACTCTCACAGGGACAAAGTCCCAACTACCATCGGCGCTAGAGAGCTTAACTTCCGTGTTCGGTATGGGAACGGGTGTGACCTCT
>NZ_CAKJTI010000019.1 GCF_917563915.1 Bacillus rhizoplanae
CTTATAATCTTAAAGGAGTGAGTTGTGTGAAGTTAGAAAAAGTGATTATAAAAAACTTTCGTTAGTATGACACATATACAGAGATAAAATTTGATGATTTAACGACTATTGTGGGAAAAAATGACGTAGGTAAATCAACTGTTTTGGAAGCTTTAGAGATTTTCTTTAATAATAGTACAGTAAAAATTGATGCAAAAGATTATTGTGTAAAAACAGGTAATCCTAATGTATTGATTGGATGTGTTTTTTCTGGATTTGCAGAAGAAATTATTTTAGATGAGACTGCACCTACAACTTTTAAAGATGAATTTTTACTTAACGAATACGGAATGTTAGAAGTTCATAAAATATATGATTGTTCTAAAAAAACAATTAAACCAGAAATTTATTTAAAAGCATTGTATCCTAATGAGGCTATAGAGAAGGATAAAGCTTTAATTCAGTTAACACAAACCGAATTGCAACGAAAAGTAAAGTCTATAGATTTAGAAAATGGACCTACAGATTTACGGACAAATCATTTAATGAGAAAAGATATTTTTAGTTCGATAGACTTAACGAATTTAGCTATTCGTCTTATAGCCTTAAATAAGGGAGATAGTGGTACAGTTTGGGAAAAAATAAATCCAACGTTACCTATTTTTACTTTGTTCCAATCAGATAGACCAAGTTTAGATGGAGATTCGGAAGTTCAAGACCCTATGAAAGTGGCTATAAAGGAAGCCTTGGAAGATGTTCGGGAACAATTAGAAGATATTGAGAAAATGGTTCAAGAAAAAGCGATGAATGTTGCTAACTTAACATTAGAAAAATTAAAAGAAATGGACCCTTTATTAGCAAATGAATTAACACCTAGTATCTCGGAAACCCCAAAATGGTCGAATGTATTTAAATTAACACTAGAAGGGGATGAGGGGATTCCTATAAATAAACGAGGAAGTGGAGTAAGAAGGTTAATTCTTTTGAATTTCTTTAGGGCTGCTGCTGAAAAGCAAGATAGTAGTACAGGCAGGAATATAATTTATGCAATCGAAGAACCTGAAACTGCACAACATCCGTCTAATCAAATTATGTTGGCAGAGGCATTATTGAAATTAAGTAAAAAAGAAAACACACAAGTTATATTAACAACGCATGTCCCTGCATTTTCCAGCTTATTACCAACAGATTCTTTAAGGTTAATTGTAAATACGGAACAAGGTAAAAGTATTTTAAGTTCTAATACTAATGAATCAGTATTAGAAAAAATAGCTGAAACTCTAGGTGTATTTGCATCACCTATTAGTAGAGGAGTAAAAGTGGCTGTTTTTGTTGAGGGACCTAATGATTTAAGTATACTAAAAATATTAAGTTCAATAATTGCCCGAGAAAATCCTCAAATTGTAGATTTATCTACTTCTGATGATGTAGTGATTATTCCTTGTGGAGGGGATACATTAAGAGGTTGGGTTGAAAATCAATATTTGAAACAATTGAATGTACCCGAGATACACATTTATGATAGAGATATTGTGGAAGAGGGTAAAGAACCGAAGTATGAAAAGTGGTGTAAAAAAGTAAGGGAAAGAAATGATGGTTCGGTAGCTTATTTAACGACAAAAAGAGAGATTGAAAACTATATTCATCCAGATGCAATAAAAGAGTTTTATGGATTAACTGAATTGATGTTTGGTCCCCATGATGATGTGCCTAATTTGGTGGCTGGTCTAACTCCATATGGGGAGAGTAACGTAAAGAAGAAATTGAATAATCATGTTGCTAGACGCTTAACATATGAACAAATTAAAGAAATGGATACTGAAAATGACATTGAGGGAAAATGGCTTTTATTTATTAGTCAATGTGTTAACGGTATAGTTGTTGAAACGATTTAGGATTAAGCCATTCTAAAACTAGATCTCCGAACCAAGTTCGTGAATATGTAATACTACCTAGTAGAAAAAATCGTTAAATATAGAAGTATGGAATATATTTCGAGTCCTTACAGTAGTATTGGCATAATGCTGTGTGAAACCACATAAGTAAGATAAATGCATAGAAACTTGAGTACTAGAGTTTTTGGACACGGGTTCAAATCTCTTTAATATTTTACATAAGTCATCCAACATCTTGAATTGAAGGTGTTGGATTTTTTTTATTTGAAATAAAAAAAGCGTATGTACCCTTGTAGTAAATATATAATTTAACATGGATTTTAAATTATACATATTTTCAATCAAAACTCAACACTACTGATTGAGGCTACACAGCACCGCAATGACACAGGATTCCCTTCAATCATATGTGTCAATCAAAAACGTATTGCTAGAACGTAGATAAGGAAGGACTGTATAATACCAATACTGGACCGTACTATATACCCTACTATCAGTGGCAAGAATACCAGTAGTAAGTGACAAGCATAGCACACAACAAGAGGCGAGGACAACAGCAAGGAAAGAACAACGAAAGAAGAACAAACAAACGAATGAAGAAAGAACGATGAACAAGTCATCAATGAATGAGTAATAAACGAGATCAGCGAGGACGTTATGCGGTGCATTGTGACGTCCTTAATATTCTTATATATAGATACTGTACCCTATGGGGGCGACCCCCTATAGTATGGCTGTCTACCTCTTGCTAAAAATTCGCACCAAATTTTAAAGCTGTTTCATGCACAATCACTCTAATAGCGTTCCCTGAGGCGATTAACTTTTGATTTGTGAACAATGCCCTTACTTTCTTTGCTGTATTGCAATCTAGGAAAGGGGTGTCCTCACTGTTTGTACTGATCTTTCCATTTCGAACCCCCTCAAAAAAATTGGGGGATTTTTCGGAAACCCTTTTCGGCACAACTGGTGTTGCTATAATTGTTATAAAACTTATTTTAGGAGGTCTAGCTACAATGACAGAAAATGAAAAGAAAATGATTGAGAAGATATATGAAAAGGTAACAGCAATGGAGAAGAAAGTAACTAAGTTAGAGGACAGTGTAACGAAATTAGAGGGTAGTTTTAAAGGATTAAGAAAAACATACGAACAGGGCTTTAGTGATGTGCGTAATAAGTTAGATGAAATCATTGAATTAAATAACAATAGGAAATCTGCAAGGGAGATTGTTGAGGGAATCACTGGGAAGGGTTAAAGCAAGTTTTAAAAATAAACTTTTAAAATAAATGTCCTATTTCAGTCCTTATTTGCAAGTACCTAACTGACAAGACAAATTCAGTGAGGTACTTATGAAAATGGAGAAAGTGATAGTTAAGAAAAAGAAACCAGTTAAAATAATCGTACAAGTTTTAAACGAACCATCTAAAGAAGCAATCATAAATACAGCAAAAATTTTAAGGACTTTAGGCACTTCTGCTTAGAGTCCTTTTTTTATTTCAAAGATTCTACCTAAAAACTTAACAAACTGGGTCAGGAAAAACAACAACGATGTATGCTCTTTTAGAAGTAGCGAAGAAGGAACAGACTCGCCGGATTGTTACGCTTGAAGATCCAGTTGAAAAGAAAAAGGACGGGTTATTACAAATTCAAATTAATGAAAAAGCTGGTATTACGTATGCAACTGGATTAAAAGCAATTTTACGTCATGACCCGGATATTATTTTAGTAGGAGAAATTCGAGATGAAGAAACGGCAAAGGTGGCGGTTCGAGCAAGTTTAACAGGCCATTTAGTTATGACGACATTGCATACAAATGATGCGAAGAGTGCAGTATTGCGCTTAATGGATTATGGTATTACCCTTCAAGAAATTGAACAGTCGTTATTAGCAGTAGCGGCACAACGACTAGTGGAATTGAAATGTCCATTTTGCAAAGGAAATTGCTCACCGTTATGTAAAGAAATGCGTCATGTACACCGAGCGAGCATTTATGAATTATTGTACGGTTATGAACTGAAAGAAGTAATTCGAGAAGCGAATGGAAAACAAGCGATGTACCAATATACAACGCTTCAAGATGAATTAAGAAAAGGATATGCACTAGGGTTTATTGAAGAAGATGTCTATGTTTAAACATGAGAGATGGCGGTTACATGAACAAGCTTTATTGCTGCGAAGGCTTGGCGAGCTCTTAGAGAAAGGGTATTCTTTATTACATGCATTAGAATTTCTTCATTTCCACTTAAATCCCCATAAACAAATACAGCTTCAAGATGCTGCTGAAGAATTTAAAAAAGGAAGTAGCCTGCATGATGTGTTTTATAAACTTGCATTTCACCCAGACATTTTAAGTTATTTATTTTATGCAGAGCAGCATGGTGACATTTCCTTTGCATTGCAACAAGGAAGCTCACTACTCAGCAGAAAAGATAAACATCAAAAAAATATGATGAAGGTATTGCGTTATCCACTTTTTCTTTCCTTGTTTCTATTAGGAATCCTTCTCGTATTTAATATGGTTCTTCTTCCGCAGTTTTCAACTTTATATGGTTCACTTCGCGGGTCTTCTTCTTCGTTTACAGACGATATTTTAACGTTTATTCAAGTGCTTCCGTATGTGATGGGTGGAGTTGCTTTGGCAATTGGTATTGCAGTGCTTATATACATGGTGTATGTAAAGAGGTTGCACCCAGTTAGGAGAATGAATATTTTTATACGAATGCCTCTTATAAAACAGTTTTTTATGTTAACAAACTCACACTATTTTGCAATCCAATTAAGTGGCCTTTTGCAAGGCGGGTTATCTATACTAGAAGCGCTCACATTAATGAAAGAACAAAAGCATCATCCATTTTTTCAATGCGAAGCTCTCGAAATACAGAAATTATTAACGATAGGCGAACATCTTGATTTCATTATGATGAATCGGCCTTACTACGAACGGGAGCTTTCTTATATTATTAAACATGGACAAGCAAATGGGAATTTAGCAGCTGAGCTGGCCGATTATAGTGAGATGACAATAGAAAAGATGGAAGAGAAAATTAATCGTATTTTATTTGTTGTGCAACCTCTTTTATTTGCATGTATCGGAATGGTTGTTATTCTTATGTATTTGGCGATGATTATGCCGATGTTTCAAATGATGGATTCTATTTAGGAGGCTTGTTCTGTGAAAAACGAAAAAGGCTTTACGTTGTTAGAAATGTTGCTTGTTATGCTTGTGATTTCTGTTTTGCTGCTTCTTATTATTCCAAATGTAGTAAAACAGCGCTCTTCTGTACAAGGAAAGGGATGCGATGCCTTTGTAAAGTCTGTTGAAGCGCAAGTACAAGCGTATCAATTAGAATATAATAAAATCCCAACAGTAGACGAGTTATACGATGGTAAATATATTACATCTAAAACTTGTCCAAAAGGTGAGAGTATTACAATTAATGCGACAGATGGGGAAGTTACAGTTGCAGGGAAATCGTGAAGAAAAATGGCTTTACGTTATTAGAAATGCTCATCGTATTAAGTGCTATCTCTATATTAAGTGTTGTAACATACTTTAATCTATCCTCAATATATGAAAAACAAAAAATTGATCAGTTTATGAATCAATTTTCTCAAGACATCCTTTTTATGCAGCAAGCAGCGATAAGCCATCGAAATCGTCATATGTTACGATGGTTTCCTAATCAGGCAAAGTATAGCGTTACATCTTCAGGAGAAACAGATCCTGTTCTTGTTCGTTACTATTCATCTGACATACAGGTGAACCTAAATACGTTTCCAAATCCAATGACTTACGGTGCTGATGGAAATATTAATAGAGGCGGCACAATTATTGTTTCTTATAAAACAAAAACGTATTATATCGTATTTCAGCTTGGGAGAGGAAGATTTACGTATTATGAAGTGTGAAAAGGGTTCTGTTATGCTGGAGATTCTTGTGTCCCTTAGTTTACTAATGATGACGGTCTCACTCTTGCTTCCGCAAACACTTCTCATTATGCAAGAACGAAAAAATATTCAACTTCGGTACAAAGCACAGCTATTCTTAAAAGAAGCAGCGGCCGCATATATGTATCATCATGTAATTTCACCAGTAATAGAAAAACAATATGAGAATGTAACGTATAGAATTCAATGGCAGGATGAAAAGGTATGTGTACGATGGAAAGATATGAAACGACGAGAAATTGAACGGTGTCGCTATGTTAAAAAATAGCAAAAAAGAAAAGGGATTTACGTTGTTAGAAGTTATGATGTGCTTTCTATTGTTATCGGTATTCTTTCTTCTTCTACCTCGTCTTCACGTATTATTTATAGAAACTCCATACTCTAAACAAGTTACGAATTGGGAATGGAATATTTTTTTAGAGCAAGTACAAATTGAGTTTCGAGAAGTAGAGGAAGGAAATAATGGCGACGGAAAATTATTTTTGAAAACAAAGACAGGAGAACGTATTACGTATGTTATGTCTGGAAATAATGTTGTTCGAAAAGTAAATGGGGCGGGACATGAAGTTCTTTTGCAAAAAGTAGAGAATATTTCTTATGAATTAACAGCGCATACATTGATAATACGCGTGCAGGATATAAGTGGTAAGGTATATGATGGTGTTGTTACTCGTTATTCTGCTATTGAGGTGAATAGATGAGATCAGAAAGTGGATTTACAATGCCAGGAACGATTATTCTCATATTGTTGCTCATGTCTTTCTTTGTATATGAGACAAATATATTCTTATCAGATCAAAAGTTTTATGCAGAAGCAGAAGAATTATTTATATTAGAAGAAATAGTGGATCAAGCTATTGCAGAACTGAAACAAGAGTTAAAAACTGGAATGGAAAAAAGGGCATTTTTTTATACGTATGAAAAAGGGGAAGCGAAGGGAGATTACACAATAGTAGATGGGGATGCTTTTATTACTTTGCAGTGTATAACGAAACGAAAGCTCACATATAAAGTGAGCTTTCGTTATAATACAAATAACGAAGCGATTACGAATTGGCAAGAGGAGAGGTTATAGTATGAGGGCATTATATATAACAGGTTTTATGGGAGCTGGGAAAACGACAATCGGTAAAGCATTAAGCAGTGTACTTCATATCCCGGTCATTGATACAGATCAACGTATTGAAGAAAAGACAAAGAAAATCATTCGAGATATCTTTTCTGAAGAAGGGGAGGATGTCTTTCGAAAGTATGAAAGTGAAGTGCTGCAATTACTGCCGACAAAGGATTGTATTATTACAACAGGAGGGGGAATAGTCGAAAAAGCTGAGAATCGACAATGGATGAAAGAACATGGCACTTTAATTTACTTGTACTGTGATCCATATGTAATCGCAGAGCGAATTGCCGGGGATACAACAAGACCATTATTTCAAAAAGAAAACATACCATCATTTATAGAGAAATTTGAAAAGCGTCAAGCCTATTATGAAGAAGCGGTATTGAAGATAGAAACGACAAATAAAAGCATTGAAACAATTGTGCAAGAAATTCAAACGCAGATTAAGGAATAAAAAAGTGGACATACTAATCTAGTAGGGGTGAGAGATATGTCTACAAATGATTATATAAGGTATGTGACACAACAATTCGTATCCTATATGGATGCTCCAAAAGCTGACCGAAAACAAAAACGGCAACAGCGCCGTGAAGAGAGAGAGCCATTATTAAATCGTTGGTTTGGTATGCTGCCATTAAGTGCTGCACTATTTTACCGGCAAGTGAAGAAAAAGCGAAAGAAATCAAGTTAATGATTTTTGGAATAATTTACAACTAGAAAAGAATTGTATGTCATAGTACAATTTCTACGGCGAGTTGTACTCGTCATTTATTCGACAATATAACCTAAACGAGTAGCTCCACTGTTTACAAACAGTGGAGCTATTTGTTTATCCCGCATTAACGGTCAGTAAGACCCTCACCTCAAGAATCAGAGAAAAGCAAAGAAGATAGGTGGGGAATAACTGCCCGTAAAAGCCCGATTGGTGAGAGCTTTCCATCAGTGGGGGATGAAGAAAGCCCACACTGATGGAAGTTTCACTTTATCCCGCTAATTTTGGTCCTTTTGTTTGTTTCTCACTTAACTAATGCACCCGTTAGTTCCATATATTTACCTTAAAATAAAAAGACTACCTTATGACGTTCTACTGTTAGTATCCCTAAAAACATCAGATTAAATTTGAGGTACAGAGGGACAGGTTAACTGTCCCATATTGTTTACTTATTTTGGATTTTTTTGGGCTCTTAATGCTATTTTTTCAAGTCCATTTTCTCCTGAAAATTCTACATCTGCTTTTGGCTGAACATTTTTATTATTTTTAAATTGGTTATTCTTGTTTTTAGCCATTTTTTCACCGCCCTTGTAGTTTAATTTAGTTATTCCTTCAAGGATGCCAACTATTATAAATTACACTATATAAAAATACTGGAGTAATATTTTTCGTTATTGGCATCCACGATTTTAGTTTGCTTTCTTTTTTGTTGGCTATGCTATTTGATTTTCTTTAACAGAGCCAAAGAAAAAGAAACACTCTACTTTAAACCAATAAAAAACCCCCACTGATGGAAGTTTCACTTTATAAGTTAAATTTCTGCTTCTGTCACTTGCTTAATTTTATAACCAATTCAAAGGAAACCCAGCTCTGATGCCTATCGAAACGAACCAACCAATTTCTGTCATAATTTCTTTCATTTCTCCGCATCCATCTACTCCAAACTTAGAAATCATATAAAGCTATATAATTTTGTTTCATCAAAGTCCTCCACGGCTTGTATTTTACGAAAAATAATTCTGAATATTAAATCTATTTAATTGATAAATAAACTCAAATTAAAATAATTTTAATTTAATGTTGACTTCAATTTAATAACATGTATAATATTAATTATAATCATTATAAAGTAAAAATAAATATTAATTAGTTTTTAGGAGGAATAATAGGGATATGACAAAACGTTTAGTAGGAAAACAAGCACCGCGTTTTGAGATGAATGCTGTGATGCCAAATAAAGAATTTAAAAAAGTTGGTTTAGAAGAAAACATGAAAAATGATAAATGGACAGTGCTATATTTCTATCCAATGGATTTCACTTTCGTTTGTCCAACTGAAATCATCGCCCTTTCTGATCGTTATGACGAATTTGAAGATTTAGACGCAGAGGTAATCGGTGTTTCTACAGATACAGTGCACACACATTTAGCGTGGATTAATACGGATCGTACGAAAAATGGTTTAGGTGATTTACGTTATCCATTAGCAGCGGATACAAATCACACTGTATCAAGTGACTATGGTGTGTTATTAGAAGAAGAAGGTATTGCACTTCGTGGATTATTCATTATAAATCCAGGTGGTGAATTAATGTATCAAGTCGTACACCATAACAATATCGGACGTGAAGTAGACGAAGTATTACGTGTTCTACAAGCACTACAAACAGGTGGACTTTGCCCAGCAAACTGGAAACCAGGGCAAGAAACGTTATAATTTAAAGGGGGAATTAAAGTTATGAAATTACGCGAGCAAATGCCATCATTAGAAGGCGCAACACAAATGTTAAATGATACAATCACACGTGAAGAGTTAATTGGCGATAAACCAACGCTTATTCACTTTTGGTCAGTAAGTTGTTATCTATGTAAAGAAGCAATGCCAGAAGTAAATGAATTACGCGATGAGTACGATGATCGTTTAAATGTTGTTGCAGTTCATATGCCTCGTTCAGAAGAAGATTTAGATTTAGTTGTGATTGAAAAAATGGCAGAGAGCCATGATATTATTCAACCGATTTTAGTGGACAGCAAGCATGTAATTACAGATGCATTTGAAAATAAATATGTCCCTGCATATTACGTATTTGATAAAGAAGGTAAACTGCGTCATTTCCAAGCAGGTGGCAGCGGCATGCCAATGCTTCGCAAACGTCTTGAGCGTGTATTAAACGAAGAATAGAAACAAATATCTTTTGTTTCATTGATGATTGATTGTGTATATTTTATGTTTCCTGTTTGTAAAGTAAGCAAGAATAAGAAACAAAAAATGATTACCTCTAGCAGGGTAATCATTTTTGTTATATAATAATTAAAACGCTTTCATTTTTTGGGATTGTTCACAAATTTGTCTAAATTACACATTAATACTGTGGCAATGTTGTTTTATAATGAAACTAATCATTAATACGTGCATACATTAATTGTGAAATAAATAACATATTGAATCTATACAAATGTAAACGTTATCAAAAAGAGGTGGTATAAATGAGTAAATTTTTCTTTGATCAAAACCCTGCAAGAGTTGAGGACGGAAAGTTGGTAGAATATGCGGAAACGATTTATGGAAAAGGTGGGCGTTCTGTATTAGAAAATTTAATTATAAAGGCATCAATTCGACTACGTGATCGTTATCCTCATAAGTCTGATGAGCAGATTTCTTTTCTTGTGAATCAAGGGCTGCATGATATGTTTCAAAAGTATGTGTAAGGAGAGGCCAGTGCCTCTCCTTACTTTTTTGCATAAGGAAAATTATGATTGCTAAAACTAATGTTGAAGTATATGTGAGTGGGGTGAACAAAATGAGTAACGGAGCAGGCGGTTCAAAGAAGAATAAAGAAACAGATGCAAATCATGTGAGTGCAAAACAGAGAGAATATCAAAAGCGAATGACAAAGATTCAACAACAAGAACATAACGATGGTCGAAAATATAATGGGAAAATATAAAGTGAAACTTTCATCAGTAGGGGGCTTCATCCCCCGCTGATGGTTAGTTGAACCAATCGGGCTTTTACGGGCAGTTATTCCCCACCTATCTTCTTCGATTTTCTCTGAATCTTGAGGTGGGGGTCTTACTGCCCAAAAGTAGCGGGATAAAAAAAGCACCTTCTAGAAGGTGCTTTTTTATGTTAGAAAATGATTTGCTGTGACATAAAACAGTCCGCCGTTTATAATTTGCATGGTAATTCGCGGTTCATATTGTTCTTGCAATGCTTGTTTTTCTATCGCGTAGCTTTCTGGTAATTCATCACTTTCCGCGTAAAAGCGATTTAATAGTTGTAAATCGTGATTCCAACGCACTTTTGCTTCTTCAGCCCATGTGTGATCGTCTGTCCCAATGACATTTTTCATTGCTTCTTCAATTCTAGATAACCCGCTTTGCGGTTTAATAATAGGTGTTAATGTAAAACAAAAATCAGGGATTTTTGGTGTTAGATGAAGTGTTGCTAATGCCTCATGAAAATTTGTAATCATCGTACCAGAAATAAGATGGATACCGACGGAATATAGCATATCTTTTTTTCGATCACATTGATAGGAGACTTTTATATTGACGCCAAGCCAAGGATGAAGAGGAGTGCTTGCGTGCCCATTAGAATGAACATCTTCAAATAAGCGGATGTAAGCACCTAATTCCTTTGTAGCTTGGAAAATTTGATGTAATCGCGGAGAACCATAGTGAATGAGCTCGCCTTCTTTCTCCTCATGTTTTGGATCGGTAATGAATGTAAGTCGCATCGGATTTGGTGTACCGCCGGTTTTCTCAAGATAATGCCAGTAAAATGGACGGTTCATCAGCAGCTTGTCCATATCAATTGTTAATTGTACGTCTAGTAGATGCGGAAAACGCTGTAAAATTTCACAGCTATTTGCCTCGAAAAAACAACTTAAATAATGATGAATTTCATGTTGCTGCATAACCACGCACCTCAGTTTCATTTCGTTTTGCAAATTCAATAATGGACGTCAAGTTTTCCATTTTTATTCGGATTTCTCCTTCACTTTTGGAATGTGCAAAAATATCTTGAATGTGCGCATCGATATTTTTCATATTAATTCTTGTCAAAATTTCATCTAAATCGCCAATTACACGCTCAAATAAGTTAATTTTTTCATACAGCAATTTTAAAATATGTTCTTCTACTGTATGTTTCGTTGCCAAATTATAAATATGAACATCATGTTTTTGTCCAAGACGATGAATACGTCCGATTCTTTGTTCAAGTCGCATCGGATTCCAAGGCAGGTCATAGTTAATCATATAATTGCAAAATTGTAAATTAATCCCTTCACCACCTGCTTCTGTCGCGATCAATACTTGTGCATGGTTTTGAAATAATTCTTTCATCCAATCTTTTTTACCACGTTTAAATCCGCCGCGAAATGGTACAGACGAGATACCATGCTGCTTTAAAAACCATTGTAAATACATTTGAGAAGCACGATATTCCGTAAAGATTACAACTTTATCATTAATTTCTTTAATGATTTCTAATGTTTTATTTGCTTTTGAATTGGAAGAAATACAATTAATTTTTTCTATTAACACATCTATGTATGGATCTAGTGTATAGTGTTCATCTTCTTTTTGCCGTTTTTCTACATGCTTTTTGAGTGAGAAATAAACAGCTTCTCGGCTGCTGCATGCCTCACGCTTTAATGTTAAAGCAGAAAATGCAGAAGTAAATGCCTCTTGCCTTTTCCACCCTTCAATCGCATCGTATAAGGCTTTCTCTTGTTCATTGAAATCTAGAAAGAGCGTATGAACATGTCGTTTTGGCCATTCAATGCCGGTGTCATGCCGGCGATTCCGTACCATTACTTTATTGATGAGTTCTTTTAAATGTTCATCTGTTTCAGCGCTGCGATTTTTAGAAGCATAATATTCTTCAAAGTTGGATTGATTGCCGAGATGGCCAGGTTTTAATAATGAGACAAGATTAAAGATTTCATCAATGCGATTTTGAACAGGTGTTGCTGTAAGTAATAAACAAAACTTTTTCTTTAATAGTTGCGCAAATTCATAGTTTTTCGTTTTGTTGTTTTTTAGTTTATGTGCTTCATCGATAATAATGAGGTCGTATTCTAAATTTAAAACAATATCACGGTGCGGAGAGCGCTTTGCTGTATCGATGGAAGAAACGATAACATCAGCTTGCTCCCAGGAGTAACTTTTTCTTTGTGCGACAGCTGGAATGAAAAATTTCGTATTCAATTCATATGCCCATTGTGAAACGAGTGAAGCAGGTACAAGAATAAGTACTTTTTTCACAAGTCCGCGCACCATATATTCTTTTAAAATAAGCCCAGCTTCAATTGTCTTTCCAAGACCAACCTCATCTGCTAAGATTGCTTTTCCGTTCATTTGTTCAATGACTGTTTGTGCTACTTCTAACTGGTGTGGAAGCGGCGTGAAATTAGGTAAATGCTTGGGTGCTTGTAGCCCGTCAAATGTTGGAATGAGAAGAGACTTCTCTGTTTGATATGCTAGATGAAATAGTTCCCAATTTGTCCACGGACCATCTTCTTCTATTCGTTTTAAGAAGTTTTCTTGCCAAGAACGATCTATTGAAATTTCGACATTCATGGATAAAATCTCACCTTCTATAAATTCTAAATTATTTTTTTAGCTAGAATATTGATGAAACGACTCGAAAAATGTTAGGATAATGGTGTGAAATGTGTGGAATCTTTCGTATTTTATCCAAGAAAGTACTTTTTTATTTGCGCTTTCATAAAAAAATAGGGCGAGATTCCGTATATCCCATCTTTTCAGAATTGAAAATGTTTAGATATGGGAAGCCAACTTTTATTGATTTGTCATAGACAGCGTAAGGGGGAGAGAACATGATTACATTACAACGTACACCGCTATTTGATGTATACGCGAAGTATGGTGGGAAGACAATTGATTTTGGTGGTTGGGAATTGCCAGTTCAATTTTCGAGCATTAAAGAAGAACACGAGGCTGTTCGCACAGCAGCAGGTCTTTTTGATGTGTCTCACATGGGAGAAGTAGAAGTAAAAGGTGCAGATAGTTTAGCATTTTTACAACGTATAGTTACAAACGACGTTTCTATCTTAAAGGTAGGCGGAGCACAATATACGGCAATGTGTTACGAAGATGGCGGTACAGTAGATGATTTATTAATCTACAAACGCGGGGAAGAAGACTATTTATTAGTAATCAATGCATCAAATATTGAAAAAGATTACGAATGGTTAGCATCTCATGTAAGCGGTGATGTGCAAGTAGTCAACGTTTCTAGTGAAATTGCACAGCTTGCAATTCAAGGACCAAAAGCAGAAGGCATTTTACAAAAAGTTGTGTCAGAAGATTTGAAAGAAATAAAGTTCTTTAAATTTAAAGACCATGTTCTTGTAGATGGTGTAGAAGCGCTTGTATCTCGTACAGGTTACACAGGTGAAGATGGCTTTGAAATTTACTGTAAGAGTGAAGATGCTGCAAAACTTTGGGAGAAACTTCTTGAAGCAGGAGCAGAAGACGGCTTAAAACCATGTGGCTTAGGAGCACGTGATACACTTCGCTTTGAAGCAACACTTCCGCTTTATGGTCAAGAGTTATCGAAAGATATTACACCAATCGAAGCTGGAATTGGCTTTGCGGTAAAACCAAACAAAGAAGTAGATTTCTTTGGAAAAGAAACTTTAAAGGAACAAAAAGAAAACGGTGCACCTCGTAAATTAGTCGGCATCGAAGTAATTGAGCGTGGTATCCCGCGTACTCATTATCCAGTATATGTAGGCGATGAAAAAATCGGGGAAGTTACAAGTGGTACACAATCTCCAACGTTAAAGAAAAGCATCGGTTTAGCGCTAATTGATGTAAAATATGCAGCAATTGATACAGAAGTCGAAATTGAAATTCGTAACAAACGCGTCAAAGCAATTGTCGTTCCAACACCATTTTACAAACGTTCAAAGTAACGGGGAGAGGGGTAGATTTCATGTTGCATCGTTATCTTCCAATGACAGAAGAAGACAAAAAAGAAATGTTACAAACGATTGGTGTACAATCGATTGATGAATTATTTTCTGATATTCCAACAAGCGTTCGTTTTCAAGGGGATTTAAATATTAAACAAGCAAAATCAGAACCAGAACTTTTAAAAGAACTGTCTGAGCTTGCTCGTAAAAATGCAAATTTAAAAGACTATGCTTCCTTCCTAGGAGCAGGTGTATATGATCATTATGCACCAGTAATTGTTGATCATGTTCTTTCTCGTTCAGAATTTTATACAGCTTATACACCATACCAACCGGAAATTTCACAAGGGGAATTACAGGCAATCTTTGAATTCCAAACAATGATTTGTGAATTAACGGGAATGGATGTAGCAAACTCTTCTATGTATGACGGAGGTACAGCGTTAGCAGAAGCGGCGATGCTAGCAGCAGGTCATACTCGTAAAAAGAAAATTCTTGTTTCTAAAGCAGTTCATCCAGAATCAAGAGCAGTTCTTGAAACATATGCAAAAGGTCAACACCTTGAGGTTGTTGAAATTGATTATAAAGATGGCATAACAGACTTAAACGAATTACAAAGCAAAGTAGATGATACAGTAGCTTGCGTAATCGTTCAATATCCAAACTTCTTCGGACAAGTAGAGAAACTAGCTGATATTGAGAAAATCGTTCATCAGCAAAAATCATTATTTATCGTTTCTTCTAACCCATTAGCATTAGGAGCGTTAACACCACCTGGTAAATTTGGAGTGGATGTTGTTGTAGGCGATGCACAGCCATTTGGTATTCCAACTCAGTTTGGTGGCCCTCACTGCGGTTATTTCGCAACAACAAAAGCGTTTATGCGTAAGATTCCAGGACGCCTTGTTGGACAAACAGTAGATTCTGAAGGACAACGCGGTTTCGTATTAACGCTGCAGGCACGCGAACAACATATTCGCCGTGATAAAGCGACATCTAATATTTGCTCAAACCAAGCGTTAAACGCATTAGCAGCTTCTGTTGCAATGACAGCACTTGGAAAACAAGGTGTGAAGGAAATGGCACGTCAAAATGTTTCTAAAGCACAATACGCAAAACGTCAACTTGAAGCAAAAGGCTTTACGGTAACGTTTGCTGGACCGTTCTTCAATGAATTTGTTGTAGATTGCAAACGTCCAGTACAAGAAGTAAACGATGTATTATTACAAAAAAATATTATCGGTGGTTACGATCTTGGCCGTGATTATGCAGAACTTGCAAATCATATGCTTCTAGCTGTAACAGAGCTTCGCACAAAAGAAGAAATTGACACACTTGTAAACGAAATGGGGGCTATCCAATGAAGAATCAAGATCAAGCACTTATTTTTGAAATGAGTAGAGAAGGACGCGTAGGATATAGCTTACCCCAATTAGATGTAGAAGAAGTAAAGTTAGAGGATGTGTTTGAGAGCGATTATATCCGCGTAGAAGATGCTGAGCTTCCAGAAGTATCAGAGCTTGATATTATGCGCCATTACACAGCTCTTTCAAATCGTAACCATGGTGTTGATTCTGGGTTCTATCCATTAGGATCTTGTACAATGAAGTACAATCCAAAGATCAATGAAAATGTAGCACGTTTCCCTGGTTTAGCGCATATTCATCCGCTTCAAGATGAAAAGACAGTGCAAGGTGCAATGGAATTAATGTACGATTTACAAGAACATTTAATCGAAATCACAGGTATGGATACTGTTACACTTCAACCAGCAGCTGGTGCACATGGAGAGTGGACAGGGTTAATGTTAATCCGTGCATACCATGAAGCAAACGGTGACTATAACCGTACAAAAGTTATTGTTCCTGACTCTGCGCACGGAACAAATCCAGCATCTGCAACAGTAGCAGGATTTGAAACAATTACGGTAAAATCAAATGAAAATGGTCTTGTTGATTTGGAAGATTTAAAACGTGTTGTGAACGAAGAAACAGCGGCACTTATGTTAACAAATCCAAATACACTTGGTTTATTTGAAGAAAACATTTTAGAAATGGCGGAAATCGTTCATAATGCAGGTGGTAAATTGTATTATGATGGCGCAAACTTAAATGCAGTATTAAGTCAAGCGCGCCCAGGAGATATGGGATTTGACGTTGTGCATTTAAACCTTCATAAAACATTTACAGGTCCGCACGGCGGCGGTGGTCCAGGTTCTGGTCCAGTAGGTGTGAAAGCTGATTTAATTCCGTTTTTACCAAAACCAATTTTAGAGAAAACAGAAAATGGTTATCACTTTAACTACGATCGTCCACAAGCAATTGGACGCGTGAAACCATTCTATGGAAACTTCGGTATCAATGTTCGTGCTTATACGTATATTCGTTCTATGGGTCCAGACGGACTTCGTGCAGTAACAGAATATGCAGTATTAAATGCTAACTATATGATGAGAAGATTAGCTCCATTCTATGATCTTCCATTTGATAGACATTGTAAGCATGAATTTGTTTTATCTGGTCGTCGTCAAAAGAAACTTGGCGTACGTACACTTGATATTGCAAAACGTCTGCTTGATTTCGGCTACCATCCGCCAACAATTTACTTCCCATTAAATGTGGAAGAATGTATCATGATTGAGCCGACAGAAACAGAGTCAAAAGAAACATTAGATGGATTTATCGATACAATGATTCAAATCGCAAAAGAGGTAGAAGAGAACCCAGAAGTGGTTCAAGAAGCGCCGCATACAACAGTAATTAAGCGCCTTGATGAAACAATGGCAGCGCGTAAGCCGATTTTACGTTATCAAAAACCAGCTGTGGTACAAGTTTAATTATCAATAATAGGTTGGAGAGAACTCGCTATATGCGAGTTCTTTTCATATATTGCCGAAGAAAGTATTATTACCTAAAAAAGATGTTATAAAATTGCAGGTTTTATGTAAGATTGTGGAATTGTCATACTTTCTCAACATTTTTGTTGAAAAAGTCCCTTTGATAAAATTGTGTATTTTTGTTAGAATTTTAATGAAATTAAAGTAAATGAGAAGCAAAAATGTCAATTTTTCATACATATGTGAAGAAATGAACAAGGGGATGAAAAAGATGGGCTATAAGCGTTATAGGATGGTGTACCATTTAGAAAATGGTGAGATGATTAAGGATATTAAAGAATTTTATTACCAAGATACAGAAAAAATGTTAGAGAGAGTGAAACATCACGTATTAGATAATAAAAGTGTAACCGCAATCGATAGTAAAGGAACACTCATTCCAATCGCTTGTCATGATATTGTGAAAGTTGAGTTAGACCATTTACAGGAAAGTTAGTCTTGAGTCATAGGGGAGAATTCGTTACAATAAATGAGTAATTTAGAGAGGAGTTCGTTATGGGTAGTCAAAGACATTTTTACATGTTTATTGTTGCTTTTTTACTTGTTACAGTATTAACGGTATATTTAATTATTGATAGTCACTGGTACAATACAGTACATCCAGCAGTTCTTATTTTTATGTATGTCGGAATTGCGGTTGTGAGCTTTGGTATGAGAGATGAGATGTTAAATCGCTTTGAGAAGTGATACATATATGAAAGACCAACAGGGAAATGTTGGTCTTTTTTAATGCAACAAATTATGTACAACAAATTTATAAATTGACACCATGCTTGGTGAATAGGCAGGCACGTTATACGTATGTAGTACGAAACTAAAAAATACAACACATACAATAAAGACAAAAAATAGTAGCAAAATATGTTTATGTACAGAAGTTTGCATATAATCAGCTCCTTTTTTGGTAGTATGTGCAAAGGAGGGAATTATATGAAAAAAGACAGCTACTTCTTGTCAGAAGAACTGTCTTTTAAAAAGAATTTATTACAAAGTTTCGCGATACTCCAAATGATGATAATTCCAATTGAAGCGATAATCGACCAAGCAACGGAAGTTACTTCAAGAGCCATGTTTGGAATAAAAGAGATGATTAAAAATGCTTTATGAAATAACCATTCTACAATATGGAATATAGATTGCAATAAGAGTGCAATTGCAAGTACGATTCCTGTCATAATTTGTTTTCCTCTTTTTTCCACACAGCATTCACTTCATTAACTCATGAGTTTTAAACCAACCGCACCGCATAAGATGCAGCTTAAGAAAGCAAGGCGGCGCCAATCAGCAGATTCGCGGAAAATGATAATACCAAGCAGTGCGCTTCCTGCAGTTCCGATTCCCGTCCAGATTGCGTAAGCCGTTCCCATTGGCAGTGTATCCATTGCGAGAGACAGGAAAAGGAAGCTTACACCGAAGTTTGCAGCTAAAATGAGTTTTGGCATCCATCCTTTTTTTTCAGTGGCTATCTTCATAAAGATAACACCAGTAATCTCACATATACCAGCAATAATTAAAAATAACCATGCCATGTTTATGCAGCCTCCTTCTCTACTTGTTCACCTGTTACTCGTTTTAAACCAATAACACCAACAAAAATTAAACCGATAAAAAAGATTTTTACAATCGAAAATGGTTCGCCAAAAACAAAAATTTCTGTTAGCACAATACCTCCAGCTCCGATTCCTGTGAAAACAGCATACACAGTCCCTACAGGGAGTTTTGCATAAGCTTTAAATAATAGGAAAAAGCTAATAGCGATTGCAATCGCTACACCGATCCATTCCAGTGGTGTTGTTGCATGCTTTAAACCAATTACCCAAATAATTTCAATGATTCCTGCTAAAATAACATAAATCCATTCCATCATTCATTCTCCTTCCTACCAGTCGTTAGGTTTGGGACCGGAAAATGACGCATTGCGTATGCAATCCGTCATTTTGATAATCCGCGCCAAAACACTTTCCAAGATGCGTGTAATCGATTTTCAAAGGGGTGTATTCCAGCAAATAAAAATTCAACCATTAATCCGTCAATTAAACACAAATAAGCTGTAACAGCTTCTGCTACTTCAATGTTACAAAGTTCTTTTTTTTCTTTTGCTTGTTCAAATATAGGTACTAGAAGCTGCCCGATGTTTTCAATGTATGCATTTGCTTTTTCTACAATTTGCTCGCGAAAAGCATCGGGTGGAAAAAATGAAGTGCGAAGCCAAAACATTGTTTCAATGCCCTCTTGAAAGCGATGACCGTAATCTTTAAGAAGGCGGAATAAAAAGTCTCCAAACGGTGTGTTTTCCGGATTCGTAACATACTGTTTAAAGAATTGTAGATCCTTTTGTAAGGCTTCTTCTAAGCAAATAAAATATAGCTCTTCTTTTCCTTTAAAATGTGCATATATTGACGGCTTCTTAATACCAACATCTTGTGCAATGTTTGCTAGTGAAGTTCCTTCATAGCCATAGCGTGCAAAGTGTGAAAGTGCTACAGATTTTATGCGGTTTGCTGTCATGTTCATCCCCTACCTACCGTTCGTTAGTTAAAGTATAAGATAAAAAAAATATATAGTCAAGAAGGACAATTATACAAAATTGAACAGTGTAAAGCTCTAATAATAGGAGCTTTACACTGTTTCTCGTTCAATTAAACGAAACGGTAATTCTTCAGAAGTCCCTATAATCTGCTCATGTTGTACTTGTTCATAAAATAGTGAAAAAGCACGGTTCCCCATTGCTAGTCCAGGATGTTCAATGGTGGTTATTTCTAGTGCCTCAGAAATGGGATGATTGTCAAATCCAAGAATTGCCAAATCTTCTGGGACTCGCAATCCTTGTTTTTTTGCTTCTGTTAATAAGCCAGCAGCCACTTGGTCGCTTGCAGCGAAAAGAGCGGTGGGGCGACTTTTCATAGTTAGTATATTTTTGATTACGTTTGCGCCGTCTTGAATGTTGTAACAATGATAAAATAGCCAGTCTGTCTGTGCGCGTTTTCCAGCTGTACGAAGCGCATCAAAGAATGCTTGCTCGCGCTGTTTTGTATTCACACTTTTTTCGCGTGCTAAACAAAATCCAATGTGTTCGTGTCCATTTTGTAATAAATATTCTGTCCCAATACGGAAGCCGTCATAATGATTGACAAACACAGAAGATATAAGAGGATGTAGCAGTTTTTCACACGAAATGATAGGAGCGAACTTTGCATAAGGTTCAATTGCATCCCATGAACTTGTTCGAGAACAAATAATCATTCCATCAAATTGTTTCATCTTCATCATTTCGAGGACACGTATTTCCTCAATACTATCGTAATTTGTTTGACAAAGATTAATGCGATATCCTGCTTCAAGCGCCTTGTTTCCAATTCCTTCAATGATTGTACTAAAGTACGGCAGATTAATAAAAGGAAGCATAACACCAATCGTATATGTTTTTCCTTTTAGAAGATGAACTGCATTTACATTTTTGGCGTAATTCAATTCTTCGACAGCGTCTAGGACACGTTTTCTTTTTTCTGCACTGACATATGGATGTTCATTTAAGACGCGTGAAACAGTCGTAATAGAGACTCCGGCCGTTTTCGCAATTTGTTTTATATTTACCATATGTTTCACCTCTATTTTCATTATACAGGAAAAGGATGAGGGGAATTTTATGAAACACTTGACATGAAAAGCTTTTCATACTCTATTTTGTTAATAATGCTTTCCTCTATTCGCGTAACAATCATACTTGGCGTGAGAATAGGGAAAGTATTTTTGTCAAATTGTGTGAGATAAACGAGGAAAGTTTTCAGAGGTGAAACAGGAAGAAAAAGAGAATATGAACATAACATACGAAAGCTTCAATTGTATCTTGATAGAAAAGAGAATGTTGAGAAAGGGCGGATACACATTGAAAAAACGGATGATATGTTTCGTGTTTTCTAGTATGGTGCTAACTGCATGTTCTTTTCAACAAACGATGATTGAGGAAAGAAATTTTGCAGCAAGTTTAGAGGCAAGTGAAGATATGATGTCTGATCCAGTATCGGTACAAGCTGTAAAAAACGTTCTCCCGTTTTCGTTTCAAACACCATCATATTTACCGTATGAGTCAAAAGATAACCCAAAAGCAGTAGTTCGAAAAATGGGAGATAAGCGAATTGCTCTTGGTATTAAATATGAACGACGTGAAAAAAGCATGAAAGATTATATTGAATTAACAGTTGCCAATTTTTCGTATAATTTTCCTTTTATTGTAGAGCAAAATCATTTTCAGGAGCAAGTAAAGCTTGCAAATGGTATAACAGCTTATTTTAAAAATGGTGACGGAGAAATGGATGGAGAAGACATTGCGACGCTCACTTGGAAAGAAGAGAAAGTAGAATACCAGTTGCTCTACCGAAATGTGCGTGATCAAGGTAGTGAAGATGTAAAGAAAAATTTAATGTATATCGCTAGTAAAATGGAATGAAATAGCTAGCTTGTGATAAACAAGCTAGCTATTTATTATGAATCCTTCTTTTTCACTTTACCAGACCAAGTTTTAAAGCCGCCTCGCAATTGATAAAATTCTTTGTAACCATGCTTCTTTAAAAACTGTGCTGCGCGGCCTGTTCGGAAACCGTTTTGGCAATACATATAAATCGGTTGATCAGTACGAAGTTCTTTGTAACGAAGACGTATTTGTGAAATCGGGATATTGCGCGCTCCTAAAATATGACCAGCATTATATTCGTCCGCTTCACGAACATCGATAAGTTGTGCTTTACGATATCCAGCGCGAAATTCTTCTTCTGGAAGTGTTTTAACTAATTTTTTCTGATAGAAATACATCCATACAGAGTAGCCGATGAATCCTACGGTTATGGCTAGTAAAATAATAACATTTGTTGACACGATTGTATCGCTCCCTTTTTTCTTATCCTACTTTCAATATTATAATGCCCATATGTATTTATGCAACAAGTTCATTTTGTATTAGAAGAAATTTCGTATTCTTTCACAAATTTTGTCGAATTTGATAGACTAGAGAATGTGAGAAAAATTAGTTATATGAGGTGTGGGATGGAAAAGGAAAAATGGTGTTATATAAATTCTGGTAAATGCTCTCCGGCGTTTAATATGGCGTTAGATGAATGTTTATTAAATTGGCAAAGTGAAAAGAAAATGCCTCCAACAATTCGTTTTTATGAGTGGGAAGTTCCGACGTTAACAGTGGGGTATTTCCAACGTGCTTCAAAAGAAATTGATATGGATGCAGTGAATAGAAATGGTTTTGGCTTTGTACGCCGTCAAACGGGTGGCCGGGGCGTTCTTCATGATAATGAATTAACCTATAGTGTAATTGTATCTGAAGATCATCCAAGCATGCCTAAAACAGTGACGGAAGCATATCGCGTCATTTCACAAGGTTTGTTAGATGGATTTAAAGGACTAGGTTTAGAAGCATATTTTGCAGTACCAAAAACAGCGGAGGAGCGCGATAATTTGAAAAATCCGCGTTCAGCAGTTTGTTTTGATGCTCCGTCATGGTATGAGATCGTTGTAGAAGGGCGCAAAATTGCTGGAAGTGCACAAACGCGTCAAAAGGGAGTTATTTTACAGCACGGCTCAATTCCGTTAGAAATTGACCTAGATACGCTGTATGATTTGTTTCTGTTTTCAAATGAACGTGTGAAAGAACGTATGAAAAAAATGTTCTCTTCAAAAGCAATCGCAATTAATGAATTAACAGATCGTACATTTACAATTCAACAACTTATCGATGCATTTCAGATTGGATTCGAGAAAGGGTTAAATGTTGAACTTGTTCCGTATCAGTTAACAGCAGAACAACTGCATGAAGTTGAAACATTAGCAAAAGAAAAATATGAAAGTGACGAATGGAATTATAAAAAATAAGGAGATGGGTGAACCATCTCCTTATTTTTTATAATAAGTTCAATACTTTTTCTACTTTAATGCCCTTTTGCTTTAGTGAACGTAAACGGTTTACAACATCCATAATTTCTGCATCAAATGCTACCGATATTCCTTGTTTTTGTAATTCATTTTTTAAATTTTCGATAGAATCGTCTACATCCACACCAAGTTCGTAATCTTGACATACATCCACAGCTTGTTTTACAAGACGAACATATTTTTCTTGTAATTCAGAGTTTGGTTGATTTGTTACAGGTTGTTTAACTGGAACTACTGGTTGTACTGGAGTTGACACAGTTGCTTTTTTTTGCACTGTAGTTGGTACAGTTACTTCTTTTTGTACAGGCGTTGGTGCAGATTTGACTACTGGTTCTGGACGCGCTGGCTTTGGAATTGATGTTGGAGTAGGTGCAACATTTACAACTGATTTTGTTACAGGTGTCACTTCTTTTGAAGTTTCAACTGCTGTCTCTTTGTTTGGAGTTTCGACAACTGATAGTGTATTGTCTTCTAGTTCTGTCGTTTCTTCTTTCGTTCCTTTACTCCACATGACGCGTTCGATCTGCAGTGAAACATTGTTTTTGTTCATTGCGCTTAATGTCACTTTACCAACTTCAGCATTGCCAGTAAAATCGACAATTTTATAAATAACGCTCTTGTTCCAATCTACGTTTCCGCTCAAAAATAATTCTTCGTTACATTTCGGCGTTAAGCCCTCGATTTTAATTTCTGCGTTTACACCGTTTTCACTATATACCATAATTAGCGAAGCATTTACATCTTCGTCTGCTAACATTAGCTCACGTACCATTTTGCCGGTGCGTACTTGCGTTTTCTTCTTAAGTGACATCAAATTTCCCCTCTCAAAAATTCAGTAATAATAAAAAAATCGTATAACGAAAAATAATTGCTCACGAAGAAATATGATACCGATAATAAAAGCATCCCGTCAACAATTTACTTTAATTATTTTGTATTTTTCTTTTTTGTTTATGTTATTTTTCTTTTTGTAAATTTAGACAAACGAAAAACAGCCCTGAAAAGAGCTGTTAAAACCTTGAGGTTTTAAATAAAAATTTATATAAAACGTAGAAGAAAAGGGCTAATACGGCACCTTGCCATATCGTTAAGTGATAGGATAGATACTCTTTTTAAAAATTGAATATTTAAGAATACAGATGAGTAAAAGTGGAAAAGTTTGAACCGCGTTTTCATCTAGTCTTTCGCTCATACTAAGAAAAGAAGGTGGAGATTACTCTGGAACCATTTATCCCGCTATTCGCGGGCAGTAAGACCCCCACCTCAAGCTTGAGAGAGAAGCGAGGAAGATAGGTGGGGGATAACTGCCCGTAAAAGCCCGATTGGTTCAACTAACCATCAGTGGGGGATGAAAAAACCCCCACTGATGGAAGTTTCACTTTATGCCAAAGCTTGTATATTTTGAAACACAAGCATTAGAATATCCACTTGGAAAAGAATTGTATGGGAAGTTTACAAATATGGGGTTAGAAATACGTGAAACAACATCGCACAATCAAATTCGAGATTTACCAGAAGATAATGAATTACAAAAATATCGGTATGCAAAATCAACGCTTGTTGTTGGAATAAGGAGGACGCGTGAATAACCCCTCCTTATCCACCTTCCGGTCTGATTGAAGAAGGGACTTCCCGCTTCATAGACTGTTGCATAGTGGGGTGTCCCACTGCGTCTTACACAGTCTCCACAGGCGAAGATTATACTGTTCGGACATAACCCTGCCCTACAGTTTGTAGACTTTAGTTTGTGGCAAACAATTCTTCTAATCCTTTTTGTAAGCAAGCATGTTTCGAATGTTTAGATTTTCTACAACGATAACGGAATACTCTTTCGCTAGATTGTAACTGAGTTTATGAAGAAAATCTCTGCGCTGGTTCGCTACTTTTTCATGTAGCTTGCGAACAAGCTCGACTTGCTTTATGAAGTTAGCAGAACCTTTTTTCTTCCTAGAAAGTTTTCGCTGTGCTTTCTTTAGTTGTTTTTCTTTTTCACGGAGAAATCTAGGGTTTTCAAACTCTGAACCATTAGAAAGAACGGCATACTTATGTAATCCCACGTCAATTCCTATCGCACAATTGGTATCGATACCAGATGGAACCACTTGTCTTTCGACACAGAAAATAGCGTACCATCTTTTCCCTTGACGTTTGAGAATCAGTTGCTTGATTGTTCCTTCGAGTGGTCTGTGAAGGATGATATCTATTTCTCCCAGCTTTGTATTGTATAATTTACCATTATCAGAAAAAGACATAGCATAGCGATGCTTTCCATTTCGTTTGAACCCAAATTGCGGAAATGTCATACTCGTGTAGTCTTTATACTTTTTCTGTTTTGGATACTTTGCATCTTTACGAAAGAAATTATCAAACGCTTTTTTCAGACGCGCAAAAACTTCTTGTAGCGGCTGAGAAGGCATTTCTTTTAGAAAAGGATACGTATTCTTGTCCAATGTAAGTTGTCTTTGCATATCATAACGATTGTAATTTTCTTTATTTTGCTTATATTTCCGTTCTTTGTCTAGCAAGGCAGAATTATAGGTTTGACGACAATATTGTAGCCAACGGTCTAACACTTCTTTTTGCGCTTCTGTTGGAAAGATTTCATATTTTTGATTCAACAACATTGTCATCACCTCCCATTCGTTTTGTCCTTGTGCTTCGGTATTGTTTTAGAATTTCTAATGGTGCACTGCCTACAGCCAGCAAACAATAACTTTGAGATCAAAAGTATTCTTTCTATAATTTCTGTCTCATTTGAGGAAATTCCTTTTTCATTCCGTTGGCTTACGCCAACCAAAATTCATCCCCTCCCTACTCATTGGGCTTCACCCTTCTTATTCCTTGAGGAAGGGGAATTCTTTTGGAAGTATGTTAAATTTAATACATCTAAGCCGTCTGCTGAATATGCAATTCCGCTTGCAACAGGGTGCATGGGGCATTGTCATTATTGTTATTTATAAACAATCAGAGGTTATATTCATAAATATTTTCCAAATGCTGAAATTCAATATCTTACATGATAGAACCCGCGATATGTATGTGGGTTCTTTTGTGTATTGGGAAAATGGGCTTGTTTCCACCCTTGTCACGATATCCTTTCTGGTGTATCATTTTATTGATTGCTTAGTGCGGAATATATAAACTGAATTGGATGGAGGAAACCGATGCCTACTCCTAGTATGGAAGATTATATTGAACAAATTTATTTGTTAATTGAAGAGAAGGGATATGCCCGTGTATCTGATATTGCCGAAGCGCTTAATGTACATCCATCCTCTGTAACAAAAATGGTACAAAAACTTGATAAAGATGAATATCTAATTTATGAAAAATATAGAGGGCTTGTATTAACATCAAAAGGGAAAAAGATTGGTAAGCGCCTTGTTTATCGTCATGAATTGTTAGAGCAGTTTATGCGTATTATCGGTGTAGATGAAAGTAAGATTTATAATGATGTAGAAGGAATTGAACATCATTTAAGCTGGGAAGCTATCGATCGTATTGGCGATTTAGTGCAGTACTTTGAACAAGATGAGCTTCGCGTTGAGAAGCTTCGTGGTGTTCAAAAGGCAAATGAAGAACAGGCGCAGTAAGAGACGAGAGGGAACTGAGGGTCAGTTTCCTTTTTTGTTTGTAAAAAAGGGAGATTGGTGCACAGCGTAGAATATATATGTTGATTACACGAGTAGGGAGAGAATATGTTGAAAGCGATTGTGTTTGACTTTGATGGACTCATTGTAGATACAGAAACGGTATGGTTTGCAGCATATCAGGAAATTGTACGTGAATACGGAGGAGAATTGCCACTTGAAGAGTTTGCAAAATGTATTGGAACGACAGATGAAGTGTTACATACATTTTTGCAAGGTGAGTTAAAAGAAAAATGGAATAAAGGGCATATAGAAGAAAAAGTAGAAATATTGCATCGTGAAAAAATGAAATTACCTGTGGCTCGTGAAGGGGTAAACGAGTATTTAGAAGAAGCAAAGAAACTCAATTTGAAAATTGGTTTGGCCTCTAGTTCCTCAAGGAAATGGGTGACGAATTTTTTGAAGGAATTGGGATTACAAAAATATTTTGAGGTTATTAAAACGAAAGAAGATGTATTACAAGTAAAACCGGACCCAGCACTATACGTGAGTGCTGTTAATGAACTTGGCGTACATCCTTCTGAAGTAATTGCTTTTGAAGATTCCGTAAATGGAGCAAGGGCTGCAGTTGCAGCCGGGTTAAAATGTGTAATTGTGCCAAATGAGGTGACGAAATCCTTGTCTTTTGAAGCGCATCATTTACGTTTAAACTCTATGAAAGATAAGAATTTAGCAGAGGTTATTGAATTTATTAAGCAAAAGTAAAAAAGACCACGCTTCTCTAAAAGGAAGCGCGGTCTTTCTTTTTGCCTTTTTTTCCTTCAATAACTGTTAAGTGAGATTGCTTTCGTTTTCGTTTTAGGAAGGAAGTATTTCCTTTTTTTCCTTTAGCATCGGAAGCATTTTTCTTTAACAAATTTTTACTTAGGGGTGTTACATTTTGTTTTCCATATTTTCGGTTCGATTGTTTCGCAGCACGTTTGTAGGAAGAGTGTGAGTTATTAGCTGAACCGCTTGAACTCGTAAGCATCTTATAAAGTAAATAAAAGACACCGATAACAATGAGCGCTATTGCAATGTTTTTTACAACTCCCATTGGATTTTCAATTGTGAATGATACAAGGCCAAATACTGCTAACCCAACAATTACAACAAATAGAGCGAACGTAAATGAGCGAGCCTTCATAAGGAACACCTCCTAAAAAGAAAGATATTTTAATTAGTTTATTAACGAAAGGCGAAGGAGTTGAATAATAATATGAAAAAGTTATTGTTGTCTCTCTTCTAGACGCAATAGTTCTTCAAAAGATGCAATTGCTACTTCAACTTGATCATCTGTTGGTTCTTTCGTTGTTAACAGCTGAAGCCATAGACCGGGATATCCTAATGCGCGGAGTACTGGAACGCTTCGTAAGCTGTTTGTAAATTGCAGTACTTCAAATGAAATACCAAGCACTACAGGAATGAGCAAAATACGATTCATAAGACGAATCCAAAGAGGATCTGTTGGAACGAGAAAATATACAAACATCCCAATAATAACAGTAAATAAAATGAAGCTACTACCGCAACGATAATGGAGACGAGTTTGTTTTTGTACGTTTTCTACTGTCAATGGAAGATTATTCTCATAAGCATTAATTACTTTATGTTCCGCCCCGTGATATTGAAATACACGTTTAATAAGTGGAGTCAATGAAACAAAGTAAATGTAGCTAAGTAATAATACAAGCTTAATGATACTTTCGACAATGATTTGCCCAGCATGAGATGGGAAAACGGGTCTTGTCAGTTCTGCTAAAAGTGCAGGAACCGCAGTGAAAATCACTTTTCCAAAGATAAAGGATAAGACCCCGACTGCTGCAACGCTAAGTATCATCGTTAGCTTCGATTGTTCTTCTTTTTTTGGTACGAATTGTTCATCATCTGCAGGATGTACATCAAAGCGTTCTGAAGCGAAGTTTAAATGCTTTGCCCCGTTTGCACTTGCATCAATAATTGCCGCGATGCCGCGTAAAAATGGAATCTTTTTAAACATCGATAACACTTTATTACGAGCACGAGGTAATCGATAAAATTCGATAGATTTATCTTTGCGACGAATCGCTGTAACAGTATATTCTCTACCGCCAAACATAACTCCTTCTACTACTGCTTGACCGCCGTAGATTTGTTTTGTCTTCTCTGTCATGTCAACACCAACCTGTATTTGTTCTCTCTTATCAGAAAAGAGGTAGCGACTCTAGGTGTTGTCATTATATTGTATGACAACACTACAGTTTCCTTTATTTTATCGACAAAAGTGTACTTCTGACAAGAAAAATCAGCAGGTTAGTCAGACATTTCCTATTCTTTTTATAGACAAATTCTGCAGTATTTAAACATGCTTTAAACAAGTTTCGGACATACTAGTAGGCGGAGGTGTGGATGTGAAACAAGAACAATCTGTCACGAAAAAAATAGCCCAAATTGGTGTGTTTGGAGGTTTGTTTTGGGGAGCTGTTTGGTACTTTCTCCATATTTTTTCCTTTACTGATGCGGGTCCAAATTATTTGTTGCTCCCGTTTGCACTTGGAAATTGGAAAGAAGGTGTATGGGGAAACGTAGCGGCAATTGTGTGTATGGGGATTCTTTCAATTGTTGTGGCGTTTGTATATAAGGTAGCTTTGAGTAAGTTTGAAGGCGTGATTCCAGGCATTATATATGGTCTTATTTGGTGGGGAATATTATTTTTTGTAATTGGATCTGTTGCACCTGTCATAAGAAGTGCGTTAGAAATGCCTAGGGCAACAATTGTAACGACAGCATGTATTTTTATTTTATATGGTGTTTTTATTGCATACTCTGTTTCGTTTGAGGTGAATAACGAAAAAGGGATAGGGAATGAGGAAAAGACAAACTATTCAAATAAGTGAGAGGTATGGTAAAATGTTATATAGACATTTTTTTTATTAAGGAGTTAGGTATATGAATAAATTGCTCCTCGTTAACGGGCCTAATTTAAACCGCCTCGGTGTGAGAGAGGTTAATGTATATGGTACGGGAACATTAGCATCGCTAGAAACAGATATGAAACAACAAGCAGAAAATTTGGGAGTGGAGCTAGAGTGTTTCCAATCCAATCATGAAGGTGCCATTATTGATATCATTCATGAGGCTGAGGGTACATATAAAGGAATTATTCTAAATCCAGGAGCATTTACGCATTATAGCTATGCAATTCGTGATGCGATTGCGAGCGTTTCGATTCCTGTTGTTGAGGTGCATATTTCAAATATTCATCAGCGCGAATCGTTTCGTCATGTATCTGTTACGGCACCGGTCACAGCAGGACAAATTGTGGGATTTGGTTTGTACGGCTATCACTTAGCGTTACTTGCATTATTGGAGAAAATCGGGGAGGCATAATCAATGGAGAAACTTACAAAATTAAGAAGTGCATTTGGAGAAGCTGGTATTGATGGCATTTTATTAACGAATCAACATAGCCGTAGATATATGACAAACTTTACAGGAACGGCAGGAGTTGTATTAATTTCAAATGAACGCGCTTTGTTCATTACAGATTTTCGCTACGTTGAACAAGCGCAAAAACAAACGGTTGGCTATGAGATCGTGCAACATACAGGTCCGATTATTGAAGAAGTTGCAAAACAAGTAAAAGACCTAGGAATCCAAAAGCTTGGTTTTGAGCAAGATACCCTTACATACAGCTCTTATGCGGCATATAAAGAAGAAGTTGATGCAGAATTTGTTGCAACTTCTGGTATTGTGGAAAAGTTACGCTTGATTAAGACTGATTCAGAGATTAAGATATTAAAGGAAGCTGCACAGATTGCAGATGCTGCCTTTGAACATATTCTATCATTTATTCGCCCGGGAGTATCTGAGATTGAAGTGTCAAATGAACTTGAATTTTTCATGAGAAAGCAAGGAGCAACTTCTTCTTCGTTTGATATTATTGTTGCTTCGGGACTTCGTTCAGCATTGCCGCACGGCGTGGCATCTGAAAAATTGATAGAAAATGGAGATTTTGTTACATTAGACTTCGGTGCTTACTATAAAGGATATTGCTCTGATATTACTCGTACAATTGCAGTAGGTGAGCCGTCCGACAAATTAAAGGAAATTTATAATATCGTATTAGAAGCGCAGCTGCGCGGTGTAAACGGCATTAAAGTTGGTTTAACTGGCCGTGAAGCTGATGCGTTAACACGTGACTACATAACTGAAAAAGGATACGGTGAGTATTTTGGGCATTCTACAGGTCATGGAATTGGTCTTGAAATTCATGAGGGACCAAGTTTGGCATTCCGCTCTGAAACGGTACTTGAGCCAGGAATGGTTGTGACTGTAGAACCTGGAATTTATATTCCAAATGTAGGCGGAGTTCGTATTGAGGATGATATTATAGTAACAGCTGAAGGTAATGAAGTGTTAACTAAATCTCCGAAAGAACTCATTATTTTGTAATACACAGGAGGATTTTTTGCATGATTTCAGTAAACGATTTTCGTACAGGTTTAACAATTGCGGTGGACAATAGCCTATGGCAGGTTATAGATTTCCAACACGTAAAACCAGGTAAAGGTGCAGCGTTCGTTCGTTCTAAACTACGTAACCTTCGTACAGGTTCTGTTCAAGAAAAAACATTCCGTGCTGGTGAAAAAGTAGAAAAAGCACATATCGAAAACCGTCGTATGCAATATTTATATGCAAGCGGTGAAGCGCATGTATTCATGGATAATGGAACATACGAGCAAATCGAACTTGCTGACAAGCAAATCGAGCACGAATTAAAATTCTTGAAAGAAAACATGGAAGTATCAATCATGACATATCAAGGCGAAGTACTTGGTGTGGAACTTCCAAACACTGTTGAGTTAAAAGTTGCTGAAACAGAACCAGGTATTAAAGGTGACACAGCTTCTAACGTAACAAAACCAGCTACATTAGAAACTGGTCTAGTTGTACAAGTACCAATCTTCATTAATGAAGGTGAAATGCTTATTATCAACACAGGAGAATCAAAATACGTTTCTCGTGCGTAATTGAAAGAGGCACTCGTGGGTCATCCATGAGTGCCTCTTTTTATCCCGCATTAACGGGCAGTAAGACCCCCACCTCAAGATTCAGAGAGAAGCAAAGAAGATAGGTGGGGGATAACTGCCCGTAAAAGCCCGATTGGTTCAACTAACCGTCAGTGGGGATGAATAAAACCCCCACTGACGGAAGTTTCACTTTATGTGAAATAAGGTATGTAGTAAATGACGGTAATAATAAGACTAATCGTAAGCAGAAGGAGGGTTCCAATCATATAGGGATTCATACGAACTTGAAAAGGTGTTACTTCCCCGGTATCAACTCCTGTCCAGCTTTTTGTGATAGCACGCTCCATATTGGCGTTGCGATTCATATTTAAAAGCAATAGCCAAGTGATACTGAAAATGGCTAAACTCCCTAAAAAGAAAATTTCTATAAATGACCAATCAATAAGTTTTGTAAATAAGAAAATAGCAACTACTTCTACTGAGATAGTAAGAATAATTTTAGAAACTTTCATACTTTTCTCCCTTTTTTTTTCAGTATACCATAAATTAACAGAAAATTCTATTTATTTACGTTTGATAATTAAAAAATTACTTTTCTACTTCTGAAATAGACAACCCTTGCATATGGTTGTACAAACGTACTCTTTCATCTTGTTTCAGCAGGATATATGTATGCTGTTAGAACGGTGTAAGGATAACGAGAGAAGGTGAGAGGATGAAACAGTGGCTAGCGGCATTTGAAACGTCTGTGCTCGTGATGGCGCTTCTTAGGCTCTTCTCGGGAAGCATGGAGATTTTCGCCGCTTTGCTTATGTTGTATTTCAATGATGTAAAAAAAGCATTGTTCGTAAATGGCATGCTTGCATTTGTTGGACCGACTGTTTTAATTGTGACGATGTCAGTTGGAATTGCGAGTGTTACGAACGAAATTTCATTTTTGAAACTATTTTTTCTGGTGCTTGGGATTAGTTGTATTTTTATTGCAGTACTGAAATAGCGATGTGATGGGGAGAGAGCTATGAAAGAAGTATTAGAGATGTTGCCAAAGCAAATCGAACGTTTTATACAAGACTGCAAAGAATATGACACATTAGAAGAAATACGGATTCGGATTGGTCGGCCGCTTGAATGTATTGCGCGCGGGGAAGCGCATTTTTATAACTATATCGTGACGGTAGAAGACGCGGCATATTTACTGAATAAATTGAGTCAATATTCACTTTATACGATGGAAGAAGAGCTGAAGCGAGGGTATGTCACGCTGCGTGGGGGGCACCGGGTTGGCTTAGCAGGAAAGGTAATTATGGAAAAGAGTGCAGTGAAAATGATTCGAGATGTGGCGTCATTTAATATTCGAATTGCTCGGCAGAAAATGGGGATTGCCGAGCCTCTCTTACCGTATTTATACGAGAAGCGTTGGCTAAATACGATGATTATTGGTCCGCCGCAAACAGGGAAAACAACATTATTGCGTGATGTAGCGCGCTGTATGAGTGCCGGTGTTCCAGGGCAACATGTTCCTTCTTGTAAAGTTGGTATCGTAGATGAAAGATCAGAAATTGCTGGATGTGTGAAAGGTGTTCCGCAATATGAGTTTGGAACAAGATTAGATGTGCTAGATGCATGCCCAAAAGCAGAAGGTATGATGATGATGATTCGTTCCATGAGTCCCGATATATTAATCGTTGACGAAATTGGCCGGCAAGAGGATAGCGAAGCGATTATGGAAGCTGTTCATGCTGGTGTTCAATTGTTTATTAGTGCACATGGATTTGGATACGAAGACATACTGAAACGACCTTCGCTGCGAAAAATCATAGAGCTGGGCGTGTTTGAACGTTTTATTGAACTTTCAAAAATAAAAGGACCAGGAACTATTATGAACATGAAAGATGGTAACGGAAGGCCAATGCGCCGAGGTGAGAAGGTGCTGAGCGTATGATTAAATTCTTTGGCGCTGCACTTATTGTTGCGGTATCAACGTTTTTTGGTTTTTCACATGCGAAAAAATATAGTGAGCGCCCTCGTCAACTGCGATTGTTAAAGGCTGCCCTGCAATCGTTAGAAGCGGAAATTATGTATGGACATACTCCGTTATCTGAGGCAGCTGCACGCCTTGTGAAACAAATGCCAAAGCCTTTGAACTGGTTTTTTCATAGCTTCCATGAGCGATTACAAATGGGAGAGCAAACTGTGCGGGAAGCATGGATGGATAGCTTACAAGAAAATTGGAAACTCACAGCACTGAAGCAAACAGAATATGAAATTTTACAGCAATTTGGAGAAACGTTAGGACAACACGATCGCGAATCACAGCAAAAGCATATTCGTTTATGTATTACACATCTAGAGAGAGAAGAAGGCGAAGCAAAGGAAATGCAAATCCAGTACGAAAAAATGCTGAAAAGTTTAGGGGTATTAGCAGGATTACTTATCGTTATTTTATTGTTGTAAGGGGGAATGGTAATGTCGATCGATGTTGGATTAATCTTTCAAATTGCAGGTATTGGTATTATTTTAGCTTTCATTCATACTGTGCTGAAAGAACTAAAGCGAGAAGATATTGCCAATTGGGTTATTCTCGTTGGTTTTGTTGTTATTTTATTCCAGGTTGCGTTTTTAATTAACAATTTGTTTGACAAGATTAAAAGCGTCTTTCTCTTTCAGTAAAGGGGGGCGATTCGAATCGAAATATTACAAATTGTAGGACTTGGGCTTGTGGCGACTTTTTTGGCGGCAGTATTGAATCAGCATAAATCGAGTATAACTTCATTGTTTGTTGTATTTGTCAGTAGCGTTATGTTTTTACTTGTAATCGATCAAATTCACTCCATTTTAACGATGATTGAACGTATTGCAAATGAAGCGAAAGTGAGCAATGTGTATGTGGAAACGCTGCTGAAAATTATTGGAATTGCTTATATTGCAGAATTTGGCGCACAAATTACGAAAGATGCAGGACAAGGAGCGATTGCTTCAAAAATCGAATTAGCAGGGAAAATTTTAATTTTAGTGATGGCGATTCCAATATTAACGGTTGTAATTGAAACAATTCTCGGTTTTTTGCCAACCGGATAAAGGAGGGATGAATCGTGCGATCGTTTGGAATAAAGCTTTTGTTTGCTTTTTTCCTCTTTTTTTCTTTACCAATTATTGTACAAGCTTCTCCCTTAGAACAAAATGTTGTGGATGAACAGCTAGGAAAGCTTGGAATAGAAGATGTAAAGAAATATTGGGATGACCTTGTTGTAAAGTACGGGGGATATTTGCCGGAAAGCCAAAAGGGAAGTTTTATGGAGTTTGTAAAAGGAGAAAAAATTTTTTCAATTAAAGAGTGGATGATAGGATTACTAAAATATTTATTTCATGAATTACTGGCTAATGGAAAGCTACTTGGGACACTGATTATGCTTACTATTTTTAGTGCACTTCTTCAATCGCTTCAATCTGCTTTTGAAAAAAGCAGTATTGGGAAAATAGCAGATGCTGTTGTATATATGGTACTTATCGTTTTTGCTTTAAATAGTTTTTACGTTGTAATGACATATGCAAGAGACACCATTCAAACAATGATAGATTTTATTTTAGCGCTCCTCCCTATTTTGTTGGCACTCATTGCTACTGGAGGCGGTGTTGTATCTGTTTCCTTCTTTCATCCAATTATTGTTTTTCTTATGAATACGAGCGGGATGCTCATGAATTTCATTGTTTTACCGCTTCTTCTGCTTGCAACGATTTTAAGTATTGTAAGTACAATGAGTGATCAATATAAAGTTACAAAATTGTCCAAGCTGCTGCAAAATGTTAGCGTTAGCATCATTGGGATTTTCTTAACAATCTTTCTCGGGGTGCTCTCTGTACAAGGAACGGCAACAGCAGTTGCGGATGGCATTGCTGTTAAAACAGCAAAATTTGTAACAGGAAACTTTATTCCAGTTGTGGGGCGAATGTTTACCGAAGCGGCAGATACAGTACTTAGTGCATCTGCATTATTAAAAAATACAATTGGAATTGTTGGGATGGTTATTTTATTACTTATCGTTGCTTTTCCTGCTATTCAAATTTTTTGCATTGCTTTCATTTATAAGTTTGCAGCAGCGGTGTTGCAACCTGTTGGTGGAGGAACGATTATCCAATGCCTGGATATTATCGGGAGAAGCATTATATACGTGTTTGCTTGTTTGGCTATTGTATCGTTTATGTTTTTTTTAAGTATCACTATTATTATCGCAGCTGGAAATATTACGTTAATGATGCGTTAGGGGGTGATCAGGTTGCAATTTGTAGTAGAGTGGATTCGGAATATTATTGTGTTTCTACTATTAGCGACGATGCTTCATATGTTACTTCCTAATTCAAATTTACAAAAGTATGTCAAATTTGTTGTTAGTTTGCTTCTAGTTGTTTTAATCTTAACGCCCTTATTTAAATTGCTACAAACAGACGTTCAAGATGTAATTGCAAACGTTAGTCAAGATAAGTATGTGGCAAACGGATTAATAGAAAATCAAATTGATACAAAGAAAAAAGAAATACAAGCTTCACAACGTGCATATATTTTAGAACAGATGGCTGTCCAAATGAAAAAACAAGTTGGGAAAGAACTGGAAGAGCAATATGGCATGGCCGTTATGAGTTTGCAGATAAAAGTACCAGAAGAGAAAAAGGAAGTGAAGTCTCAGCAAGATATTCAGTCTGTTGTTGTAACGCTTCAACAAAAGGAACGCAATCGAGAAGGAGCTATTGAAACAATTCAAAAGGTAGAAATTAATTCGAAGGAACCTCGAAAGACATCAGAACAAAACACAGCCGAAATGAAACAATTCTTCTCAACCAAATGGCAATTAGAAGAGAACAAAATTAAAGTTCAGATGGAAGGGGGGACAGGAGAAGCAAATGAATAACAAATTTCAATTTCTTCGTAATCTTTTTAAAGGAAATGAAAAAGATGAGAAAGAGAAAAAAATAACATCAAAGTTTTTAATCATTTTACTCATACTTGGTATGCTCCTTATGTTTTCTGGCAATCTATTTCAAGCGAAAAAACCAGAAGTGCCAGTTCTCAAATCGCAAACAGGACAAGAGCAAGTAAAAGATGTCCCGACGTTTGGACAAAAAGGCAGTGATAACAAATCTATCATTGACAAATATGAAAAAGAATATGAACAACAATTAAAAGAAGCGCTAGAAAGTATTACAGGTGTAAGAGATGTATCAATTACAGTCAATCTTGATTCATCTGAAGAAAAAATACTCGACAAAAATACGGTGAAGCGATCGCAAAGCACAGATGAAACAGATAAAGAAGGTGGAACACGAAAAGTTGAAGATGAGTCTACTGATGATAAAACGGTAATTATACGTGAAGGGGATAAAGAAACTCCTATTGTACTCAAAACAGAGAAACCGAAAGTTCGCGGTGTTCTTGTTGTTGCAAAAGGAGTGGATAATATACAAGTAAAACAAATGGTGAGAGAGGCTGTTACTCGTATGCTTGATGTCCCAAGCCACCGTGTATCTGTCTTGCCAAAAAAGAATTAGGGAGGAAATAAAGTGCTAAAAAAACAAACAGTTTGGTTATTAACGATGTTAAGTTTAGTTGTTGTTCTTTCGGTATATTATGTAATGACGCCAGATAATAAAAGTAAGGTTGTTACAACATCTCTTGAAGAAGTAACGAAAGAGAAGCAAGGATCTGAAAAAGAAACAAGTAAAAAAGAAGGGAATGTATCTAGTCATTCTGCTAGTGATGATAGTTTCACAGCACTACGTTTAAAAATGGAGGATCAGCGCAGTGAAATGAAAGAAAAATTGCAAGATGTAATGAACTCAACAAACGCTTCTGCTGAAGAGAGAAGTAAAGCAAAAGATGAATTTAATGCATTAAGTGATTTAGCAGCCAAAGAAACGTTATTAGAAACATTAATTAAAACAGAAGGTGGCTATAAAGACGCACTTGTACGTGCAGATGGAAATGACATTAAAGTAACAGTGCAAGCAGCGAAGCTCTCTGCAAAAGAAGCAAATAAAATTATGCAGCTTGTAAAAAGTGAAACGGGCTTAATGGCAGATGTTCGATTTGAAATAGCAAAGTAAAAAGCTATCGATTTTTCGATAGCTTTTTTTGTTTACTAGAAGTTAGTCTAGCAATCGTAGTTCAGTTTTTTTTCCTTTTATCCCGCATTAACGGACAGTAAGACCCCCACCTCAAGATTCAGAGACAAGCGAAGAAGATAGGCGGGGGATAACTGTCCGTAAAAGCCCGATTGGTTCAACTAACCATCAGTGGGAGATGAAGAACCCCCCCACTGATGGAAGTTTCACTTTATAGGAGAAATTCGTTGTGAGCAAAAAATCATCGGTTCTTGATGAAGGTGATTACTTTGTCCGCATTTCATTTGAATAGCGAGAGCTACATCCCAAATAATAACAGTTGGTAGAAAGAGAATAAGCCAAATGTTCACGTTTCCACACGTCACTGTATATGATTCTACTTTGACGATACTTCTTTTATATGAAGGGGATATGAAGAGGAGGTAAATAAACTTTGAATATTTAGTAAAAAATATATAAACTTACATAATAAGGAAGGATACGTTGTTTTTTCAGAAGTGGTCTTGCCAATTTTGAGTGAAACTTGGTATTATTACTAGGTGATAAAATATACCATACTGTTATTTTCACAGAAGATTTTATTTATCATAAAGAAAAATAAATTGGAATGTTGAAAATATTTATCGTAAGATGGATATAGTATGAAACTTCATAGTATTTTTTTATTAAGAGTATGTGAAGTAATTTATTATTGGCTGTTATAGCAGGATTTAGTGAAACTTTCATCAGTGGCGTTTATGACTGATGGTTTGTAGAAGCAGCTGAGCTGTTGCAGCATGACAAACAAGTATATAGGAGTGGATTTTACATGTTTAAAATTCAGGAAGTTCGTGAATTGATTAAGTTGATTGATGATTCTAATATTGATGAATTTGAATACAAAAAAGATGGTACTACAATTAAGATGAAAAAGCGTGGCAATGAAGTAGTTGCTGTGCAATCTGCTCCTGCAGCGCAGAAACCTGTACAAGCTATAGCAACAGAAGTGGTTGCTGCGCCAGCTCAAGCTGAAACGCCAAAACAAGAGGAAAAACCAGCAGTACAAGAGGAAAACTTACAAAAGATTACTTCTCCAATGGTTGGAACGTTCTATGGATCTCCATCACCAGATACGCCTGCATATGTAAATGTAGGAGATCGCGTATCAGAAGGGAAAATTGTTTGTATTGTAGAGGCAATGAAACTCTTTAATGAAATTGAAGCAGAAGTAAATGGAGAAATCGTTGAAATCCTTGTGAATAACGGTCAGCTTGTTGAATATGGACAACCGCTATTTCTTGTAAAAGCATAATAAGGGAGTCTTGAATTATGATTAAAAAAGTATTAATTGCGAACCGCGGGGAAATTGCTGTACGAATTATTCGTGCTTGTAAAGAAATGAATATTGAAACAGTTGCGATTTATTCTGAGGCAGATAAAGAAGCGCTTCATGTACAAGTGGCAGATGAAGCATACTGCGTTGGTCCAACTGTATCAAAGGAGAGCTATTTAAACTTAACGAACATTATTAGTGTTGCGAAATTAACAGGCTGTGATGCAATTCACCCTGGATATGGATTTTTAGCAGAAAATGCTGATTTTGCAGAGCTTTGTCGTGAATGTAATTTGATTTTTATTGGTCCAAGTCCAGAAGCTATTTCAAAAATGGGCACAAAAGACGTTGCACGTGATACAATGAAAGAAGCAGGGGTTCCGATTGTACCGGGTTCACAAGGAATCATTAAAAATATCGAAGAAGCTGTAGCACTCGCAGAGAAAATTGGATATCCTGTTATTATTAAAGCAACAGCGGGCGGCGGCGGCAAGGGTATTCGCGTTGCACGCACTGAAGAAGAGCTTGTGAAAGGGATTCAAATTACACAGCAAGAGGCAAGTACCGCTTTTGGAAACCCTGGTGTATATTTAGAAAAGTACATTGAAGATTTCCGTCATGTTGAAATTCAAGTGATGGCAGATAATCATGGTAATGTCATTCATTTAGGAGAGCGTGATTGTACAATTCAGCGTCGTTTGCAAAAGCTGTTAGAAGAGTCGCCTTCTCCAGCTTTAGATGCTACCGTTCGTCAACAAATGGGAGAAGCAGCAGTAAAAGCAGCGGCAGCAGTAGATTATACAGGTGCTGGCACAGTTGAATTTATTTACGAATATAAAACGAAAAGTTTCTATTTTATGGAAATGAATACGCGGATTCAAGTCGAACATCCTGTAACTGAAATGGTAACGGGAGTAGATCTTATTAAAGAGCAGATTCGTGTTGCGTCAGGAGAGCAGTTATCGCTGCAGCAAGAAGAAGTACAATTTAACGGTTGGGCAATTGAGTGTCGAATTAATGCGGAAAACCCTGCCAAAAACTTTATGCCATCTCCAGGAAAGGTAGAAATGTATTTACCACCAGGAGGATTTGGTATTCGCGTCGATTCAGCTGTATATCCTGGATATACGATTCCACCTTATTACGATTCGATGGTTGCAAAGCTTATTGTTTACGGAAAAACACGTGAAGAAGCAATTGCAAAAATGAAGCGAGCGCTAAGTGAATTCGTCATTGAAGGTGTACATACGACGATTCCGTTTCATTTACAACTTCTTGACCATCCTGAGTTTGTACAAGGTGAATTTAACACTAAGTTTCTAGAACAGCATGATTTAACGGCGCACTGATACATTTAAAGGAGGTTTTTTCATGGCTGAACATATGTTAGACATGGGGCAAGACACAACTCTTGGTAAAGTAGAAATCGCACCGGAAGTAATTGAAGTAATTGCAGGTATTGCTGCTTCTGAAGTAGAAGGTGTAGCGGCAATGCGTGGTAATTTTGCAACAGATGTTGTTGAGAAGTTAGGGAAGAAAAATCACGGAAAGGGCGTAAAAGTAGAGTTAGCAAACGATGACATTATCGTTGATGTTTATGTATTAATGTATTTTGGTGTAGCAATTCCAGTTGTTGCACAAAACATTCAAGATAATATTCGTCAAGCGCTTCTTACAATGACAGGCCTTGAACCGAAAGAAGTAAACGTGCATATCGTTGGTGTAACATTTGAGACACCAAAGACAGAAATTGAGCCAGTATAATACTAAAAAAAGGTGCCTCGTTATACAGGCACCTTTTTTTATCGTTTTGTATACCTCTATTCAAGTTCCGGAAACGTTATATTATTCAAAAAAATGAAAAATATATAAGGGTAAATACGTATTTTTGAAAAAAACGTACATTGTGGTATGATATGGAACTTGGAGTTAATCTTTTTATTATTTTTCCATTAGGGAACTCGTGTATGAAACGATAAATTGTGGTATTATCATTGTATTATAAGGTTGAACACTCAGCGGAAATTATAAAGAGTAAGTAATTCGACGGCTTATAAATTATAATAATATAACAAAACATAAGGAAGACTTGAAGTATAAAGGAGAGTTATAATGAAACGTAGGACGGCTAGAGAAAGAGCAATGCAAGCACTCTATCAAATGGATATTACCGGAGAATATAATCCGAAAGCTGCAGTAGAAAATACACTTGAAGAAGGCGAAAGTACAAATGAATTTTTAGAAACACTTGTCTTCGGGTGTGTAGAGCATAAAGAAGTGATCGATGAGCTTATTCGTCAAAATTTAAAAAAGTGGAAATTAGAGCGCATTAGCATTGTTGATCGCAGTATTTTACGACTTGCTGTGTATGAAATAAAATATATGGAAGATATTCCGCATAGCGTATCTATTAACGAGGCAATTGAAATTGCAAAAGCATATGGGGACGAGGAATCTCGTCGTTTTATTAACGGCGTTTTATCTAGTATAAAGTAAACTCTCATCTGCGGGGAGCTTTCCCCCACACAGATGGTTAGTTGAATCAATCGGGCGCATGCCAGCAGTTATTCCCCATCTATCTTTGTTGTTTCTTTTTAATCTTGAAGTGGGGATCATACTGCCTGTTAGTGCGGGATAAAGTGAAATTTTCATCTGCGGGGAGCTTCACTCCCACAGATGATTAGTAAAACTAATTAAGCTTTTACGAGCAGTTAACCCGCACCTATCTTCTTTGATTTTTCAAACCTTTAAGGTGAGGGCCCTACTGCTCGTTAGAGCGGGGTAGAAGAAAAGTAGCTTTGTAATTTTTTAAGGGGGAATTTTAACATGGTAGCAGTAATCATCAAAGGAAATGAAGTTGCAGAGAAAAAGCGAGCGCAGCTAAAAGAGAAAGTTGCAGAACTAAAAGAACAAGGAATTGTACCAGGACTAGCTGTTATTTTAGTTGGGGATGATCCAGCTTCTCATTCGTATGTAAAGGGGAAAGAAAAAGGATGCGAACAAGTTGGCATTTATTCTGAATTAATTACATTTCCCGATACAATTACACAAGATCGTTTATTAGCAGAAATCGATCGTTTAAATAACGATAATCGTATTCACGGTATTTTAGTGCAATTACCTTTGCCAAATCACGTTGAAGAAAAGGCTATCATTGAAAAAATTTCTCCTGAGAAAGATGTGGATGGTTTCCACCCAATTAGTATCGGTCGTATGATGACAGGACAAGATACGTTCCTTCCATGTACACCGCACGGCATTTTAGAATTAGTAAAAGAAACAAACCTTGATATTACAGGGAAACACGTTGTTGTTATTGGACGAAGCAATATTGTTGGAAAACCAGTAGGACAACTGTTTTTAAATGAAAATGCGACAGTTACTTATTGTCATTCAAAAACAGCGAATATAAAAGAATTAACGAAGCTAGCTGATATTTTAATTGTTGCAGTTGGAAGAGCAAAAATGGTAACAGCTGACTATGTAAAAGAAGGTGCGGTTGTAATCGATGTCGGAGTAAACCGTTTAGAAACAGGAAAACTGTGCGGTGATGTTGACTTTGATGATGTATTAAACGTTGCAGGCTATATTACCCCAGTACCAAAAGGCGTAGGTCCAATGACGATTACAATGCTGCTAGAAAATACGGTACTATCTGCAGAGCGCGCAGGTGTTGTTTGTAAGTAATTGCAAAGCGGCTATGAGGAGAGAAAGATGGAAAAGCAATATTTAACCGTTACAGCATTAACTCGTTATATGAAAACAAAAATAGAGTATGATCCTCATTTACAGTCTGTTTGGTTAAAAGGAGAAATTTCAAATTTTAAATATCATAGCCGCGGTCATATGTATTTCACATTAAAAGATGAAAATGCAAGAATTGCTGCGGTCATGTTTGCAAGTCATAATCGTAATATGAAATTTAGACCAGAAGACGGGATGACAGTGCTTGTAAAAGGGAAAATCTCTGTTTATGAAGCAAGTGGTTCATACCAAATTTATGTTCATGATATGCAGTCAGATGGAGTAGGGGATCTTCATTTAGCATATGAACAGTTAAAGGCCCGTTTAGAAGAGGAAGGGCTGTTTTCACAAGTATATAAACAACCAATTCCTGCTTATCCAACAACGATTGGTGTTATTACGTCACCAACGGGTGCGGCGATTCGGGATATTATAACGACGATTACACGTCGTTATCCTATTGGAAATGTAATTGTATTTCCAGTACTTGTACAAGGGGAGTTCGCAGCTCCCTCGATTGTACAGGCTATTGAAAAAGCAAATGAAATGAACGATATGGATGTACTAATTGTTGGTCGCGGCGGAGGTTCAATTGAAGAACTATGGGCGTTTAATGAAGAAACAGTAGCTCGGGCAATCTTTACGAGTCAAGTTCCGATTATTTCTGCAGTTGGTCATGAAACAGATTTTACAATTGCTGATTTTGTTGCGGATTTAAGAGCGCCAACGCCAACAGCGGCAGCTGAATTGGCAGCGCCTCACATTCTCGAATTAGAAGAAAAAGTGATGCAACGTACACTTCGGTTAACGCGAGCGATGCGTGAGATGATGAACTATAAGCAGGAGCATCTGCAAGCATTACAAAAATCATATGCGTTTCGTTATCCAAAACAACTGTATGAGCAAAAGGAAGAACAATTGGATCGTACAATTGATAAGCTGATGCAAACGAAAGAACGTTACATAGAGAAGAAGGCGAATCAGCTTCAGCAGCTGTCATTTTATTTAGGAAAGCATCATCCTTCGCAAAAAATTGAACAAACAAAGCTTATGGTGGACGCATTGCAAAAACAACTGCAACGCGAAATGCAAACTCTTCTACAAGCGAAAGAGTTTGCTTTTACAAGAGCAGTAGAGAAGTTAGAAACGTTAAGTCCTCTTAAAGTGATGATGCGAGGCTACGGTCTTGTCTATAACAATAAAAAACAGGTGTTAAAAAGCGTGAAAGAAATTGATCTTGGAGATACGGTTGCCGTACAGCTTCAAGATGGTGTGTTAGAATGTAATGTATGGGGAATAGAGGAGCGTGAACTAGGCGATGAAAAATAAAGTGAGCTTTGAAGAAGCGATTGCAAAGCTTGAGCAAATTGTTTCTAAGCTTGAACAAGGCGATGTTCCGCTTGAAGAAGCAATTTCGTATTTCAAAGAAGGTATGGAGCTTTCTAAGCTTTGCGATGATAAATTAAAAGATGTACAAGACCAAATGGCAGTTATACTTGGTGAAAACGGTGAACTTCGTCCTTTTACTGCCCTAGGAGATGAAGCATAATGGCGTATATAGCTTTTGATGCCTTTATGAAAGAGAGCAAAGCACTTGTTGAAGAACAGCTTGTCCGTTATGCAAATACATTACAATGTCCGAATGTGCTTCGCGAGGCAATGGCATATTCATTAGAAGCGGGCGGAAAGCGTCTCCGGCCGTTACTTTTATTTGCGACGCTACAAGCGTTTGGGAAAGATAGAGATTTAGGAATAGATACAGCTTGTGCCTTAGAAATGATTCATACATATTCTTTAATTCATGATGATTTGCCTTGTATGGATGATGATGACTTACGCCGTGGAAAACCGACAAATCATAAAGTATTTGGTGAAGCGATGGCTGTATTAGCTGGTGATGGATTGTTAACGTATGCATTCCAAGTTGTAACAGGGCAAGAGCATAAAGACATTACTCCTGAAATAAAGATGCGCATTGCGTTAGAACTTGCAAAAGCAGCAGGACCAGAAGGAATGGTTGGAGGACAAGTTGCGGATATGGAAGCGGAAGGGAAACAGTTAACGCTTCACGAGTTAGAATATATTCATAAGCATAAAACTGGCCGTTTATTAGAATTTGCAGTATTAGCTGGTGCGCTATTATCAGGGGCTACGACTGAGCAACAAGAAAAACTACTTACATTTGCGAAGTATATTGGACTTGCTTTTCAAATTCGTGATGATATTCTAGATGTAGAAGGAACAGAAGAAGAAATTGGGAAACCAGTCGGAAGCGATATGACAAATGAAAAAAGTACATATACAACGTTGTTTACACTAGAAGAAGCGAAGCAAATTTTAGAAGGAACAATTACAAAAGCAAAAGACGCAATTTCTTCTTTAAAATTACAAGATGAATATTTGTTAACAATTTGTGATTTAATTGCAAAGCGTAATCACTAGTATCAGAACGTTTGCATTTGTTGAGCCATTGGGGATTTTATGGTATAAATGTAGACAAAGGTTTTTCTTTTCTTGTTATTGGCAAAAATATATGTAGATTACATTGCCGTTATCACTTTGTGTTAGCGGCTCTTTTTTCATCGTATAAAACTAAAAAGATGCTTGATTTTTGTAATACAATTAAGTACAACTATGTTTTACAGGTATTTTGTATACTAGTTGATATGATGACAGATTATGAAACGAAAGTGAGTGATCCTTGTGGATCTGACGCAAATTCAAAATCCTAGTTTTTTGAAGGATATGTCTATAGGCGAACTAGAGGCATTAAGCGAAGATATTCGAAAGTTTTTAATTGAAGAGCTTTCTCAAACAGGTGGACATATTGCTCCGAACCTAGGTGTAGTAGAACTCACAATTGCTTTGCATAAAGTATTTGATAGTCCAAGAGATAAATTTTTATGGGATGTAGGACATCAATCCTATGTACATAAAATTTTAACAGGGCGTGCAAAGGAGTTTGGGACATTAAGACAATATAAAGGATTATGTGGTTTTCCAAAGCGTTGCGAAAGTGAGCATGATGTATGGGAAACTGGACATAGTTCGACTTCATTATCTGCTGCAATGGGAATGGCGCTTGCGCGTGATTTAAAGAAAACGAAAGATTATATTGTTCCGATTATTGGTGATGGTGCGTTAACAGGTGGAATGGCACTAGAAGCACTAAACCATATTGGACATGAGCAAACAGATATGACAGTTATCTTAAATGATAATGAAATGTCAATTGCACCGAACGTTGGTGCATTGCATAACGTACTTGGACGTTTACGTACAGCAGGGAAATATCAATGGGTAAAAGACGAACTGGAATACTTATTGAAGAAAATTCCGGCAGTAGGCGGTAAAGTAGCTGCAACAGCAGAAAAAGTAAAAGATAGCTTGAAATATTTACTCGTTTCCGGTGTGTTTTTTGAAGAATTAGGATTTACATATCTAGGCCCTGTTGATGGTCATGATTATGAAAGTTTATTTGAAAATCTTCAATATGCAAAGAAAACGAAAGGCCCTGTTCTTGTTCATGTGATTACGAAAAAAGGAAAAGGCTATAAACCAGCTGAAAGTGATGTAGTTGGAACTTGGCATGGTACAGGACCATACAAAATTGAATCTGGTGATTTTGTGAAACCGAAGGAAGTTGCCCCGGCATGGAGTTCTGTTGTTAGCGAAGCAGTTCGTAAATTAGCGAAGGATGACCCGCGTATCGTTACTGTGACGCCAGCAATGCCGGTCGGATCAAAACTTGAAAAATTTGCAAAAGAATTTCCGAATCGTATGTTTGATGTAGGGATTGCTGAGCAGCATGCGGTAACGATGGCAGCCGGTTTAGCGACGCAAGATATGAAGCCGTTTTTAGCGATTTATTCTACGTTTTTACAACGTGCTTATGATCAAGTCGTTCACGATGTGTGCCGCCAAAATTTAAATGTCTTTTTCGGGATTGATCGCGCAGGGTTAGTAGGAGCTGATGGAGAAACGCATCAAGGTATATTTGATATTGCATTTTTACGCCATCTTCCGAATATCGTTCTCATGATGCCAAAAGATGAAAACGAAGGCCAACATATGGTATATACAGCCATCAATTACGAAGATGGGCCGATTGCGCTTCGCTATCCGCGTGGAAATGGGCTTGGTGTACCTATGGATGAGGAGTTTAAAGAAATTCCAATCGGTACATGGGAAACACTTCGTGAAGGTTCACAAGCAGCCATTTTAACATTTGGTACGACAATTCCAATGGCTTTAGAGGCAGCGGAATCTCTTGAGAAAAAGGGGATATCTGTAAAAATTGTTAATGCTCGCTTTATCAAACCGATGGATGAAGAGTATTTACATGAGTTATTAGGAAAGAAAATGCCGATTTTAACGATTGAAGAAGCGTGTTTAATCGGAGGATTTGGTTCTGGTGTGTTAGAATTTGCTAGTGAGCATGGGTACCATAATGCACTAATTGAGCGTATGGGTATTCCCGATCATTTCATCGAGCATGGCAGTGTATCTAAACTTCTTGAAGAAATTGGCTTAACAACAGATGCAGTTGTTGAACGCATTTGTACAATGATTCCATTAAAACAAAAAAGGGCGTAACGAATGAGCGGAAAAAAAGAAAGAGTAGATGTACTATTAGTAGAACGAGGACTTGTGGAAACAAGAGAAAAGGCAAAGCGGGCTGTTATGGCCGGTCTTGTATATGCTAATGAAATGCGTTTAGATAAGCCGGGTGAAAAAATACCGCAAGATACAGAGCTTACAGTAAAAGGACAAGTGATGCGGTATGTAAGCCGTGGTGGATACAAATTAGAGAAGGCATTAGAAACATTTCAAATAGATTTGCAAGATAAGGTTATGTTAGATATTGGTTCCTCAACTGGTGGGTTTACCGATTGTGCTTTGCAAAACGGTGCGAAGTTATCATATGCGTTAGACGTAGGTTATAACCAGCTTGCATGGAAGCTGCGTCAGGACGAGCGTGTTGTGGTAATGGAACGGACGAATTTCCGTTATGTAACACCTGCTGATTTGCAGCAGGGATTACCACAATTTGCGAGCATTGACGTATCATTTATATCTTTAAAATTAATTTTACCTGTATTGAAAACAATGTTAACTTCTGGTGGTGACGTTGCAGCGCTTATTAAGCCGCAATTTGAAGCTGGGCGAGAGCAAGTGGGAAAAAAGGGAATTGTTCGCGACCGTAAAGTGCATGAAGCGGTTATAGAAATGATTGTCGATTTTGCATTAGAAGAGGGTTATGATGTTCAAAATTTAACATTCTCCCCAATTACAGGCGGAGATGGAAATATTGAATTTTTAATTCATTTAAAGTGGTATGGTGAGCGTGCGCAAGGGGAAAATCATTCTCCTATTCGAGTAGAGGAAGTTGTGACAGAAGCTCACGAAGCCCTGAAACAAAAAGGAAAAGAGGAATAACAATTGTTGTTCCTTTTTTTTAACATACAGCAAGCTAGAATTGTAAACACAATTGTAAAAACAACGGTGTACAAGTAACCAGTTATACGTTAACATAAAGAAGTGAAGTATAGCGACGTTAAAACTAAGGTAAGAGATAGTGCGAGGTGCAAAAATATGAATAAAGGGCAGCGCCATATTAAAATCCGAGAAATTATTGCGAATAAAGAAATTGAAACACAAGATGAACTAGTAGATATTTTGCGTAATGAAGGTTTTAATGTAACGCAAGCGACAGTATCACGAGACATTAAAGAATTACATTTAGTAAAGGTGCCACTTCATGACGGAAGGTATAAATATAGCTTACCAGCCGATCAACGATTTAATCCGCTTCAAAAATTAAAACGCAATCTTATCGATTCGTTTGTTAAATTAGATTCAGCTGGTCATATGCTCGTGTTAAAGACATTGCCAGGTAACGCACATGCTCTTGGTGCACTTATTGATCATTTAGAATGGGATGAAATTATTGGCACAATTTGCGGTGATGATACGTGTTTAATTATTTGCCGTACACCTGAAGATACAGGAGTTGTATCGAATCGCTTTTTAAATATGCTGTAACAAAAAGAATCTTGTTTGCTTTATTGCTCAGAAGAGTGAAAAGTAAGCAAGATATTTTTGTTATGAAGAAATATAAAGTGAAACTTCCATCAGTGGGGGGATTCATCCACCACTGATGGTTAGTTGAACCAATCGGGCGCATGCCAGCAGTTATCCCCGCCTATCCTTCTTCAGATTCCCCAAAATTTTCAGGCGGGGGGCCCGTTAATGCGGGATAAAAATCCAAAATGGCACGTAAAAATACACATTTCCATATCGAAATATCATTATTGTTACATTGACCGTAAAAACAAATGTTTGGTACAATGAAGCAGATTACATAATATATTCTTCATCAAGAAAAGAATTAATAGAAGAATGTATGTGAGAATAGTTTAAGCCTCCAGTATGGAGTGTGAATTAGATAACGAGGTGAATGAGGCATTGTTATCAGAATTGTCGATTAGAAACTTTGCTATTATTGAATCATTAAATATTTCTTTTCAAAAAGGGCTGACTGTTTTAAGTGGTGAAACGGGTGCAGGGAAATCCATCATTATTGATGCGATTAGTCTTCTTGTTGGAGGACGCGGTTCTGCGGAATTTGTGCGCTATGGGACAGATAAAGCTGAAATTGAAGGGTTATTTTATATTGAGGATGAAAATCATCCTTGCGTTATGAAAGCAGAAGAACTTGATATTGAAATTGAAGATGGCATGATGATTTTAAAACGGGATATTTCTGTGAACGGGAAAAGTGTATGCCGCGTAAACGGAAAACTGGTTACATTAAGTGTATTAAAGGAAATTGGGAAAACGCTTGTTGATATTCATGGGCAACATGAAACACAAGATTTAATGAATGAAGACCGTCATTTATTTATGCTTGATCATTTTGATGGGGACCATATTTTAGTTCAGTTAGAAAAGTATCAAAATGTTTATAGAGAATACGAGCAATTAAAAAAACAATTGCTCTCTTTAACAGAGAACGAGCAACAAATGGCCCATCGTTTAGACTTGATTCAATTTCAACATGAAGAGATTCGAAATGCAGACTTGAAAATAGATGAAGAGCAAAACTTATTAGAAGAACGATTGAAGATTTCGAACTTCGAAAAGATTTATAAGGCGTTGGGTGATTCGTATCGTTCTTTAACTGAAGACCGTTCTGGTTTAGATCATGTACGAAATGCAATGAATCAAATGGAGAGCATTACGGATTTGGATATAGCATATCAAGAAAACTATGATGCGATTGCAAATAGTTATTATTTATTGGAAGAGGTCGCTTATCAGCTGCGTGAAAAGTTAGATATGATGGAGTATGACCCTAATCGTTTAGATGAAATTGAAACGCGTTTAAATGAAATTCGTATGTTAAAGCGTAAATATGGAAATACTGTAGAAGAAATTTTAGCGTATGCGGATGAAATTGAACAAGAAATATTTACTATTGAAAATAAAGATGTACACATTGAAACGACGAGAAAAAAATTAAAAGAAGTAGAACAGCTTATAGTAAAAGAAGCAAAATTATTAAGTGACATGCGTCATAATCTTGCGAACCGATTAACAACAGCAATTCATCAAGAATTAAAAGAGCTGTACATGGAAAAAACAAAATTTGAAGTAATGATAAAGAAAAAAGAAGGGACAATTGACGATCCTCTTGTCGAAGGAGCTCCTGTAAAAATGACCCAAGGTGGGTATGACTATGTGGAATTTTATATTTCTACAAATCCAGGAGAACCGTTAAAGCCGCTTTCTAAAGTAGCTTCAGGAGGAGAATTATCCCGTATTATATTAGCGTTAAAGAGTATTTTCTCTAAACATCAAGGTGTTGCTTCTGTTATTTTTGATGAGGTAGACACTGGAGTAAGCGGGCGTGTTGCACAGGCAATTGCTGAAAAAATCTATCGTGTTTCCGTCAATTCACAAGTGCTATGTATTACACATTTACCACAAGTCGCGTCTATGGCAGATTCTCATTTGTTTATTCGTAAACAAATTGTCAATGAACGAACAGTTACATCTGTTACTGTACTAAGTCAGGACGAAAAAGTAACAGAAATTGCTCGCATGATCTCTGGTGTAGAAATTACTGATTTAACAACAGAGCATGCAAGAGAGTTACTCTCGCAAGCGCATCGTTTTAAACAAGCAGCAGAGGCTATCCAATAATGGATAGCTTTTTTGGTAACAACAATGATTTCTTAGGTAACAACAATGATTTCTTAATTCTTCCGGTTATAAAGAAAGGGTAGCAAGGGGAGATTAAAAAGTGAAGCCGCTTGGCTGAATGTGGGTTAGGAGCGAGGAGAGTGAAAAGATTGAAATTAGAGCAATTTCGAAAAATCATAGGAATCTGTCTCCTTGTTTCGCTTGTCTTTATTGGGTGTTATAAACCGCTTCGCGAGTTTATTTCACTTCCGAAGCAACTTGTTATGTTTCAAAATCAAGATTCACAAGTATCTTCTTTACCTGTATTTCAAACAAAGTCAACAGATGAAACGATTTTTACAATTGTTTCTCAACATGCTGGTGAAAAAACAATTGCAGTAAATCCGCATCAAAGCGGAGAAGCTGATATGGTTTATGAGCTTGCAGGATTGCCGGTGAAAAAAGTAAATGTAAAAGTATTAAAAGATTTTAAGGTGGTTCCAGGCGGGCAATCAATAGGAGTAAAGTTAAATGCAAAAGGGGTACTTGTTGTAGGGCATCATTTAATCCAAACAGAAAAAGGAAAAGTATCTCCGGGTGAACTTGCAGGTGTGCAAGTAGGGGATATGATTACTGAAATAAATGGTAAGACGATTGAACGAATGAGTGATATTGCACCATTTATTCATGATAGCGGGAAAACAGGGGAATCGCTTAATCTTGTTTTATTGCGAGATGGAAAATATATTCGAACAAAATTAACTCCGCAAAAAGATGGGGGAGAACAGTCATATCGAATTGGGTTGTATATTCGTGACTCAGCTGCAGGTATTGGAACAATGACTTTTATTCATCCAGAATCAATGAAGTACGGTGCACTTGGTCATGTTATTTCTGACAATGATACGAAAAAACCAATTCAAGTTGAAGATGGACAAATTGTTCGTTCGACAGTAACATCCATTGAACGTGGTAGTAATGGTGATCCGGGTGAAAAACTAGCAAGATTTTCACCAGATCATGAAATTATTGGTAATATTACAACGAATAGTCCATTTGGTATTTTTGGTAAGTTAAATACAGGAATGAAAAATGGAATTATGGATGAAGCAATTCCAATTGCTCTTTCTTATCAAGTAAAAGAGGGACCCGCAAAAATTTTGACGGTTATTGAGCAAGATAAAGTGGAAGCATTCGATATAGAAATCGTAAGTACAGTTCCGCAAAAATTCCCTGCAACAAAAGGGATGGTTGTTAAGATTACAGATAAACGTCTATTAGAAAAAACAGGTGGAATTGTACAAGGAATGAGTGGTAGTCCTATTGTACAAGATGGGAAATTAGTTGGAGCTGTAACACATGTATTTGTCAATGATCCAACATCTGGATATGGTGTTCATATTGAATGGATGCTGCATGAAGCGGGTATTAATATTTATACTGATCAGAAAAAAGCAAGCTGAATTTATTCAGCTTGCTTTTTTTGATCTATCCCGCATTAACGGGCAGTAAACCCCCACCTCAAGATGCAGAGAAAAGCGAAGAAGATAGATGGGGGATAACTGCCCGTAAAAGCCCGATTGGTTCAACTAACCTTTCATGAAAAAAGCGTTCATGAAAGGAGGTTTCACTTTATAAAGTCGTTGAAAAGTTACAAAAGTTTCGCAATGGTTGTGTTTTGTTGTAAAATAAAAGTAAAGTATGTATATCCAGTTGTAATCATATGATGGAATATGTAAAAGAAAACTAAGAAATGAACGATAAAGATGTTTTTTTGTGATTTTTTCGGAATTTAAGAAAGTTTTAAAGGGGATTTTCACATAATTGTCGAACAATTCATGTAGTCTAGAAGCTAATACTTTATGTCGGGAGAAATCATTAGTAGGGAGGAAGAGCTGTGGAGAAAATTAAAGTGTGTCTCGTGGATGATAATAAAGAACTTGTATCTATGTTAGAGAGTTATGTTGCCGCTCAAGATGATATGGAAGTGATTGGGGTAGCTTACAATGGTCAAGAGTGCTTAAATTTATTAAAAGAGAGACAACCGGATGTACTGGTCCTTGATATTATTATGCCACATTTAGATGGACTCGCAGTGTTAGAAAAAATGCGTCATATTGACCGTTCCAAACAGCCAAATGTTATTATGCTAACAGCGTTTGGACAAGAGGATGTGACAAAAAAAGCTGTTGATTTAGGTGCATCATATTTTATATTAAAACCATTTGATATGGAAAACTTAACAAGTCACATTCGTCAAGTGAGTGGGAAATCAAGCACAACAATTAAACGCCCATTTTCAGCTTTTCGTTCTGTAACAACGTCTGATGGAAAACCGAAAAATTTAGATGCGAGCATTACAAGTATCATTCATGAAATTGGTGTACCAGCTCATATTAAAGGGTATATGTATTTGCGCGAAGCAATCTCAATGGTATATAACGACATTGAGTTGCTTGGGTCAATTACAAAAGTACTATATCCAGATATCGCAAAGAAATATAATACAACGGCAAGCCGTGTAGAACGTGCAATCCGTCATGCGATTGAAGTTGCATGGAGCCGAGGGAATATTGAATCTATTTCTTCTTTATTTGGTTATACTGTGTCCATGTCAAAAGCGAAACCTACGAACAGTGAATTCATCGCGATGGTTGCAGGTAAATTAAGGCTTGAGCATAAGGCGAGCTGAATTAACGATATCAATAGATGAAGAGGTTTTGTTTATAAAAGTAAGTTCAGCAATAAATTTCTTTTTTAATCAATAAAACATTGATATACAAATCGATGAACATTCCTTTTATGGTAGTTTTAGATAACCATCATGAAAGGAATGTTCATTTTTATTGTTTCAGCGGGTTGAAATTTTATAAAAAAAGTCCTGTACATAACAGGACTGTTTATTCTTTATCTTGATTTTGTTTTTCTAATTCAACAAGTTTTTGAATTAAAATATGCTGAGGCATATGCATAAGCTGTTCAAGTGGAACACCGAGAGCTTTAGATAACTTAATAGCTGTGTCTGGTGAAAGTTGTAATGGTTTCATAAAAGTACCTCCTTTTTGTATAGTATAACATAATGAGAAGTCTCCATTGGCGGGAGATTCACTAATGGTAGTAGCTCGTAAGATTTGTAACCTGCAATGATTTCTTACTAGCCGTTAGAGCAGATAAGATTTGAGGTGAGAAGATGACGCTTATTTTTGGACATCGCGGGGCTGCGGGAACATACCCAGAAAATACAATGGTTTCTTTTCAAGCGGCGGAGCAGTTCGGAGCGGATGGAATTGAATTGGATGTTCAGTTGACAAAAGATAGAAAAATTGTTGTTATTCATGATGAAACAGTAAATCGAACGACGAATGGAAAAGGTGCAGTTCGGAATTATTTATATGAAGATTTGCGTGCGCTAGATGCCAGTTATACATTTTATGATAAGGTCGGTGCGTGCCGCATTCCTTTATTAGAAGATGTGTTAGAATGGCTAGAAACAAACAACCTTTTTCTTAATATCGAATTAAAGAATAATAAGGTGCCGTATCGAGGGTTAGAAGAAGAGGTGATTACGCTCGTTCGAAAATATAATATGGAGGAGCGAATTATTCTATCTTCTTTTAATCATTATAGTATGAAAAAGTGTCATATGATGGCTCCTGATATTGAAACAGCAATTTTATATAAAGAAGGGCTGCATAGTCCGTGGGCTTATGCGAAAAAGATGGGAGCCAGTGCTATTCATCCGAACTATCGTTATATTTCGGATGGGATTATAGAATTAACGATGATAAATGGTGTAGCGGTGCGTCCATATACGATTAATGATGAAGAAGTAATGAGAAAGTTTTTGAGGATGAATGTGACCGCTATTATTACAGACTATCCAGAGCGCGTGAAAAAGCTATTGCAAGGTGAAAAATGAGACCTTTCTTCAGAGAAGGTCTCATTTTTCGTATGAACGTTTGATATTGTGGAATATTTCAAGGTGAAGAATTCTATTCGGTTATTCGCGAGCAGTAAGATCCACACCTCAAGATGGAGAGAGAAGCGAAGAAGATAGGTGTGGGATAACTGCTGGCATGCGCCCGATTGGTTCAACTAACCATTCGAAGGGAAAGCGCCTTCGAATGGAAGTTTCACTTTATCTTCGAAAGCGAGCTTGTACTTTATTTCGTTTTCGGTCACGATATAAAACGAAGCCGCCAAAAATATAAAAACCAATCGCAAAGCAGAGTGCTCCAATTAAAAATTGTAACCATAATACAGGGATTGGAGAGAAAAGAATACCGAAGACAGTATCTCTCATCAGTTTAATGCCTACCACAGCTAGTAAAATAGGGATAACAGCTAAAAGAAGAGCGAGGTAACGCTGCATGCGGAAAACTCCTTTTCAGACAATTTAGTATATACAAAATGATGTTATAATTTGTATTCGTTTGTCAAGAGGTTTCGGAACAAGTAAGATAGAGGTGTGAAAAATTTTGCAGAGGTGCTGCGGAAGGATTGGTGGCATATGAGACAAAGAGCATTAATTATTGGAGCAGGTGCTGGAGGTAGTGCGATTCTAGGTCTGCTGCAAAAATCGAATATATTTGAAGTGGTTGCGATTGTGGATATTGATGAAAAGGCAAAAGGTATACAACTTGCAAAGGGTCTTTATATTTCTACAGGAAGTGATTGGGAAGCGTTTATACGAGAGGATATTGATGCCATCTTTGATATGACAGGTGACTACAGTGTGTATGAAAAGGTTTTAGTGAAGAAAAAAGAAGATGTACTGCTTGTCCCGGGTGACGTTGCGAATATTGTTGTTAAGCTTGCGCATGAAAAAGAAATGTTAATTGGGCAGTTAAAAGAACAAACGCAGCAGCGTGACCTGATTTTAAATTCAACGCACGATGGTATGATTGTTGTTAATAAAGATGGGAATGTACTATTATTCAATAAAAGTGCGGAACGAATGATAGGGTATAAAAGCGAAGATGTTGTTAATAAGTACATTTTAGAAGTAATTCCAACAAGTAAGTTACTTCGTATTGTTCGTACGAAACAAATTGAGATTAATCAAGAATTAACATTGCATAATGGAAAGAAAATTATTTCAACGCGCATTCCAATTTTAAATGAAATTGGAGAAGTGCAAGGGGCGTTTGCGGTTTTTAAAGATATTACCGAAATTTTAAATTTGGCTGAAGAAGTGACGAATTTAAAAGAAATTCAAACGCTGCTAGAAGCAATTATTCATTCTTCTGAAGAAGCGATTTCCGTTGTTGATGAACAAGGACGAGGGCTTGTTATTAATCCAGCCTATACAAAATTAACAGGTCTTTCTGATGAAGATATTATTGGTAAACCGGCGACAACGGATATTGTAGAAGGAGAAAGTATGCATATGAAAGTGCTTCGGACACGCAGAGCAGTGCGTGGTATTCATATGAAGATTGGTCAAAAAAAGAGAGATGTTATTGTAAACGTAGCCCCGGTTATTGTTGATGGGATTTTAAAGGGAAGCGTTGGTGTCATTCGTGATGTATCTGAAATCCAAAAATTAACAAATGAATTAAATAGGGCAAGACAAATTATTCGTACGTTGGAGGCGAAATATTCATTCGATGATATTGTTGGGACGTCAGAAGAGATTATAGCGGCAATTGAACAAGCGAAACTAGGAGCGAATACACCAGCGACGGTACTACTGCGCGGAGAGTCAGGAACTGGAAAAGAATTATTTGCACACGCCATTCATAATGGCAGCAATCGGAAGTACAATAAGTTTGTTCGGGTAAATTGTGCAGCGATTTCCGAATCATTATTAGAAAGTGAACTATTTGGTTACGAAGAAGGAGCATTTTCCGGCGCGCGACGCGGAGGGAAGCGTGGTTTTTTTGAGGAAGCAAATAATGGAAGTATTTTCTTAGATGAAATAGGAGAACTGTCTGCGAATACACAGGCAAAATTACTCCGTGTTTTGCAAGAGAAAGAAATTGTGAGGGTCGGAGGTACGAAGCCGATTCCTATTAATGTTCGAGTCATTGCTGCAACACATGTGAACTTAGAAAAAGCAATTTTAGATGGTGATTTTCGGGAAGATTTATATTATCGCTTAAATAAAATTCCGATTCATATTCCATCGCTCGGTCAACGTAAAGATGATATCGCTGAAATTGCTGATCGGTTAATTCAAAAAATTAATCAAGATTATGGGCGCAATGTCGAAGGGTTAACGGAATCAGCGGTGCAGTATTTGCAGTCGTATGATTGGCCTGGAAATGTTCGAGAGCTTGAAAATATTTTAGGACGAGCAATTATTTTTATGAATTATAATGAAATGTATATTGATGTACATCATTTACCTCCGTTACATCAAGAGGACCAATCTGAATTGAAAGGGAGTAATTTACTTCCTGACTTAGAAGAAAAGCCTCTTGAGGATTTAGTAGCTGAATTTGAAGGGAATATTATTCATGAGTATTTATCTAGATTTGATGGGAATAAAACGAAAACGGCTCAAGCATTAGGGGTTTCGGTTCGGAATTTATATTATAAACTAGAAAAATACGAACGTGCAAAAAATGGCATGCAATAATTTTCATACCGTGCAAGAAATTGCACGGTAAATATAATGTGACGAAATTAGACGAAATTTTTTGTTTAGTTACAAAATGTTGATTTTTCTACGTTTTGAATGCGTTTTCAAAAACATTTGAAGGGGATATAAAAGTTGGCACGATATTTGCTTTAATATAAGCGAGGGACGACGAGGAAGGGTTGATTACAAAATATGAAGTTACAAACTTTAATTGATCAGGCAGCAGAGCAGCCGAAAAAAACAGTTGCTGTTGCAGTCGCTGAAGATCATGAAGTAATTGAAGCAGTTGCAAAGGCTGTTCAATTACAGTTAGCTCAATTTCGTCTATATGGAAATCAAGAAACGATTATGAATATGTTACAGGAACATGGATTACAGCCTTCAGAACATATTGAAGTAATCTCTGCTACATCTAATGCAGAAGCTGCTGAATTAGCAGTAAAAGCTGTAAGAGGCGGAGAAGCAGATGTACTTATGAAGGGGAATATTCCAACCGCTAGCATTTTGAAAGCAGTATTAAATAAAGAATGGGGTCTTCGTAAAGGCGGTGTGCTATCACACGTTGCAGCTTTTGAAGTACCCAATTATGATCGCTTTATCATTGTAACAGATGCAGCGATGAATATTGCTCCAGATGTGCAGCAAAAAGCGGCAATTGCACAAAATGCAGTTGAAGTTGCTCAGGCAATAGGAGTGGAATTACCGAAAGTAGCTCCGATCGCTGCTGTGGAAGTTGTAAATCCAGCAATGCAAGCAACGATTGATGCAGCAATGTTAACGCAAATGAATCGTCGAGGACAAATTAAAAATTGTATCATTGATGGACCACTTGCTTTAGATATTGCTGTTTCACAAATTGCAGCAGAGCATAAAGGAATTCAAAGTGATGTAGCTGGTAAAGCAGATATTTTACTCGTCCCAACAATTGAAGCTGGAAATGTATTATATAAATCGCTTGTATACTTTGCAAATGCAAAAGTAGGAGCGATTATTGCCGGAGCAAAAGCACCGATTGTGTTAACATCTCGCTCAGATTCAGCAGAAACAAAAGTGTATTCATTAGCATTGGCAGTTACGACTGCTTCTAAATAAACTTTCTTGCAGTACATGTTTTATTTTCATTAATGATTAAGGAAATGAGTCCAGTATAACGGGCTAAAATCGAAAATGTTAAACATATCAAGGGGGAAATTACAATGACATTAGAAATTTTCAAATACTTAGAAACTTACGATTACGAGCAAGTAGTATTCTGTCAAGATAAAGAATCAGGATTAAAAGCAATTATTGCAATTCATGATACAACTCTTGGACCAGCTCTTGGCGGAACAAGAATGTGGACATACGATTCTGAAGAAGCTGCAATTGAAGATGCTCTTCGTCTTGCAAAAGGAATGACATATAAAAACGCAGCAGCTGGTTTAAATCTAGGCGGTGCAAAAACAGTTATTATCGGCGATCCACGCAAAGATAAGAGCGAAGCAATGTTCCGTGCATTAGGACGTTACATTCAAGGGTTAAACGGCCGTTACATCACAGCAGAAGATGTTGGTACAACTGTAGATGATATGGATATTATTCATGAAGAAACAGATTTCGTAACAGGTATTTCACCTTCATTCGGTTCTTCTGGTAACCCATCTCCAGTAACTGCTTACGGTGTATACGTTGGTATGAAAGCAGCTGCAAAAGAAGCGTTCGGTACAGATAGCTTAGAAGGTAAAGTGATTGCTGTTCAAGGTGTAGGAAATGTAGCTTATCACCTATGTAAACATCTACATGCAGAAGGTGCAAAATTAATCGTTACAGATATTAATAAAGAAGCTGTACAACGTGCTGTAGAAGAATTTGGTGCAACTGCTGTTGAACCAAACGAAATTTACGGTGTAGAATGTGATATCTATGCACCATGTGCATTAGGAGCAACAGTAAATGATGAAACAATTCCACAATTAAAAGCGAAAGTAATTGCTGGTTCTGCAAATAACCAATTAAAAGAAGATCGTCATGGTGATGTCGTTCATGAAATGGGTATCGTATATGCACCAGACTATGTTATTAACGCAGGTGGCGTAATTAACGTAGCGGATGAGTTATACGGATACAATAGAGAGCGTGCATTAAAACGTGTAGAAGCAATTTATGACACAATTGCAAAAGTAATCGAAATTTCAAAACGTGATGGCGTGCCAACATATGTAGCAGCAGATCGTCTTGCTGAAGAGCGCATCGCAAGTTTAAAAAATACACGCAGCACATTTTTAAGTAACGGCCACAATATTTTAAGCCGTCGCTAATTGATAGAAAAAGTAAATGTGAAAGCAGTAGCGGCTTTATTTGGAAGTTGCTACTGTCTTTCTAAATAAATGGTGGAGGGAGCAGCCTTGTCCGTGAATCGAATTCTTGTCATTAATCCTGGTAGTACATCTACGAAGATTGGTGTTTTTGATAACGAAAGACCTGTTTTAGAAGAAACAATTCGTCATGACGAAGAACAGATTGGGAAATATAAGCGTATTATTGATCAATATGAATTTCGTAAGCAAACTATTTTAGAGGTGCTTCATTCCCATGGCATTAATATTTCTAAGTTAAATGCTGTATGTGGACGCGGCGGATTACTTCGCCCAATCGAAGGTGGTACGTATACAGTAAACGAAGCTATGCTAGAAGATTTAAAAAATGGTTATAGTGGTCACCACGCTTCCAATTTAGGGGGTATTTTAGCATATGAAATCGCTTCTGGACTTAACATTCCAGCGTTTATTGTTGATCCAGTAGTTGTAGATGAGATGAATGATATTGCTCGTATTAGCGGAATAGCTGGTATGGAGCGAAGAAGTATTTTTCATGCGCTAAACCAAAAAGCAGTAGCTCGTAAAGTTGCAAAAGAACTTGATCGTAAATATGAAGATTTAAACTTATTAATTGCACATATGGGCGGCGGTATTTCAGTTGGTGCTCATAAAAAAGGAAGAGTTATTGATGTAAATAACGGTTTAAATGGGGAAGGACCATTCAGCCCAGAACGTGCGGGAACAGTTCCGGTAGGTCAGCTTGTAGAAATGTGCTTCTCTGGTGACTATTACCGTGATGAAATGATGAAAAAAATCGTTGGACAAGGAGGCTTAGTAAGCTTACTTGGTACAAACGATGCAATTAAAGTAGAAAAGATGGTAGAACAAGGTGATCCAGAAGCAACGCTTGTTTATACAGCGATGGCATATCAAGTTGCAAAAGAAATTGGTGCGGCAAGTACAGTTCTTCATGGGAAAGTAGATGCCATTGTTTTAACTGGTGGACTTGCATATAGCAAAATCCTTGTTGATGAAATTAAAGAGCGCGTTCATTGGATTGCAGATGTCATTGTACATCCAGGAGAAGATGAACTGCAAGCATTAGCAGAAGGTGCGCTTCGTGTACTTCGTGAAGAAGAAGTTGCAAAAGAGTATGTTGTAAGGGAAAAAGAAACCGTAGCTAGGGGCTGAAAAATATGGCAAAAGAGTACGATTTAGTTATTGTTGGCGGTGGTACAGGCGGATATGTTGCTGCTATTCGTGCATCACAATTAGGACTAACAACAGCGCTTGTTGAAAAAGAGAACCTTGGTGGTACATGTTTACACAAAGGTTGTATCCCAAGTAAAGCGTTACTTCGTAGTGCGGAAGTATACGCAACAGCGAAAAAAGGGGAAGAATTTGGTGTTGTTACAAGCGATGTTTCATTAAACTTTGCAAAAGTACAAGAACGTAAAGAAAAAATCGTTAGCCAACTTCATAAAGGTGTTCAGCATTTAATGAAGCAAGGGAAAATCGATGTGTATGAAGGAATTGGTCGTATTCTTGGCCCATCTATTTTCTCACCGATGCCGGGAACGATTTCTGTTGAATTAGCAAGCGGTGAAGAGAATGAAATGCTTATTCCGAAAAACGTAATCGTTGCAACAGGATCACGTCCAAATTCTTTACCAGGACTTGAGCTTGATGGTGAATATGTTATGTCATCTGACCATGCTTTGAAAATGGAAGCGCTTCCTGAATCTGTTATTATTGTTGGTGGCGGTGTAATCGGTATTGAGTGGGCGTCTATGCTTGCTGATTTCGGTGTGGAAGTAACTGTACTTGAATATGCAAAACATGTTCTTCCACTTGAAGATCAAGACGTTTCTAAAGAAATGCAGCGCTTGCTTAAGAAAAAAGGTATTAAAATTGTAACTGGTGCAAAAGTATTACCAGAAACTTTAGTAAAAGATAATGGTGTTACGATTCAAGCGGAACTTAACGGTGAAAATAAAGAATTTAAAGCTGAAAAAATGCTTGTATCTGTTGGAAGACAAGCAAACACACAAAATATCGGTCTAGAAAATACAGATATCGTTGTTGAAAAAGGTTATATTCAAACGAATGAATATTATCAAACGAAAGAATCACACATTTATGCGATTGGCGATGTAATTGGCGGCTTGCAACTTGCACACGTTGCTTCTCATGAAGGAATTGTAGCGGTTGAACATATTGCTAGAAAAGAGCCGATGCCAATTGATTACTCTATGGTATCTAAATGTGTATATAGTAGCCCAGAGGTTGCTTCTGTCGGTTTAACAGAGCAAGAAGCAAAAGAAAAAGGCTACAAATTAAAAGTAGGTAAATTCTCATTCCGTGCAATCGGTAAAGCGCTTGTATACGGAGAATCTGATGGTTTTGTGAAACTTGTTGTTGATGAAGAAACAAATGATATTCTTGGTGTTCATATGATTGGACCGCACGTAACAGATATGATCTCAGAAGCAGGTCTTGCAAGAGTATTAGATGCAACGCCTTGGGAAGTTGCACATACAATTCATCCGCATCCATCACTATCAGAAGCAATTGGTGAAGCTGCGTTAGCAGTTGATGGAAAAGCGTTACACGGATAAAAGTGAACCATTGGGAATGGATAGTGTATCGTTCTTGCTTTATAATAGAGCGGGGTAAAAAGGATTTAGGAGGGTGTTAAAATGGCTGAAGTAAAAGCAAAGCGCCATGAAGAGCTTGGCTTAAGCGATGAGCAAGTATTAGAAATGTATCGCACGATGTTACTCGCACGTAAAATTGACGAGCGTATGTGGTTATTAAACCGCGCAGGAAAAATTCCTTTTGTAATTTCTTGTCAAGGACAAGAAGCTGCACAAGTAGGCGCAGCATTTGCACTTGATCGTGAAAAGGACTACGCATTGCCATATTATCGTGATATGGGTGTCGTGTTAGCATTTGGTATGACGGCAAAAGAGCTTATGTTATCTGGATTTGCAAAAGCAGAAGATCCAAACTCTGGCGGACGTCAAATGCCTGGACACTTTGGACAAAAGAAAAATCGTATCGTAACAGGATCTTCTCCAGTTACAACGCAAGTACCGCACGCAGTAGGTATTGCATTGGCAGGACAGATGGAAGGCAAAGATTTAGTAACATTTGTTACATTCGGTGAAGGTTCTTCCAACCAAGGTGATTTCCATGAAGGTGCGAACTTTGCAGGAGTACACAAATTACCAGTTATTTTCATGTGCGAAAATAACAAATATGCAATCTCTATCCCAGTTGAAAAACAATTAGCATGTAAAAATGTATCTGACCGTGCAATCGGTTACGGTATGCCAGGATACACAGTAGACGGAAATGACCCGCTTGAAGTATATAAAGCTGTAAAAGAAGCGGCAGATCGTGGTCGCCGTGGTGAAGGTCCAACATTAATTGAAACGGTATCTTATCGTTTAACAGCTCATTCTAGTGACGATGATGATCGTGTGTACCGTGACAGAGAAGAAGTGGAAGAAGCAAAGAAAAAAGATCCAATCTATACATTTGCAAACTACTTAACAGAAGTAGGTATTTTAACAGAGGAAGCTGAAAAACAAATGTTAGATGACGTGATGCATATCGTAAACGAAGCAACAGAATATGCAGAGAATGCTCCGTATGCAGATCCAGAATCTGCATTAAAGCACGTATACGCGGAATAAGGGGGAACGTTTCATGGCTGTAATGTCTTATATTGACGCGATTACATTAGCAATGCGCGAGGAAATGGAACGCGATGAGAAAGTATTTGTATTAGGAGAAGACGTTGGTAAAAAAGGTGGCGTATTTAAAGCGACAAATGGATTATATGATCAATTTGGTGAAATGCGCGCGCTTGATACACCACTTGCAGAATCGGCAATTGCTGGGGTAGCAATCGGTGCAGCGATGTATGGAATGCGCCCAATTGCAGAAATGCAATTTGCTGACTTCATTATGCCAGCGGTAAACCAAATTGTTTCTGAAGCAGCAAAAATTCGTTACCGTTCTAACAATGACTGGACTTGTCCAATCACAATCCGCGCACCATTTGGCGGCGGGGTTCACGGTGCATTGTATCATTCTCAATCTGTAGAAGCACTTTTTGCAAACCAACCTGGCTTAAAAATTGTCATTCCTTCTACACCATATGATGCAAAAGGTTTATTAAAAGCAGCAATTCGTGATGAAGATCCAGTATTATTCTTTGAACATAAACGTGCATATCGCTTAATTAAAGGTGAAGTGCCAGAAGATGATTATGTATTACCAATCGGAAAAGCAGATGTAAAACGTGAGGGTGATGATATTACTGTTATCACATACGGATTATGTGTTCACTTTGCTCTTCAAGCTGCTGAAAAATTAGCACAAGATGGCATTTCTGCTCACATTCTTGATTTACGTACTGTATATCCATTAGATAAGGAAGCAATTATTGAAGCAGCTTCAAAAACAGGTAAGGTTCTTCTTGTAACGGAAGATAATAAAGAAGGAAGCATTATGAGTGAAGTAGCAGCAATTATCGCAGAAAATTGCTTATTCGACCTTGATGCACCAATTGCTCGTCTTGCAGGTCCAGACGTTCCAGCAATGCCATATGCACCAACAATGGAAAAATTCTTTATGGTAAATCCAGATAAAGTTGAAAAAGCAATGCGCGAACTTGCGGAATTTTAATCGGGGGGACTATACATGGCTGTAGAAAAAATTACGATGCCTCAGCTTGGGGAAAGTGTAACGGAAGGTACAATTAGTAAATGGCTTGTTTCTGTTGGCGATCATGTAAATAAATATGATCCGCTTGCAGAAGTAATGACAGATAAAGTAAACGCAGAAGTACCATCTTCTTTCACTGGGGTTGTTACAGAGTTAATCGCTGGCGAAGGTGATACATTAGCTGTTGGTGAAGTGATTTGTATGATTCAAGTTGAAGGTGCAAATGAAGTAGCTGCAACAGCTGTAGAAGAAAAAACAGAAGAGGCGCCAAAAGCAGAGACAGCTGTATCTGCACCAGCAGCGCCAAAAGCGAAGCAACCAACTGATGGTAAGCCACGCTTTTCACCAGCTGTATTAAAACTTGCAGGTGAACATAATATTGACTTAGATGTAGTAGAAGGTACGGGAACAAATGGCCGTATTACGCGCAAAGATATTTTAAAATTAGTGGAATCTGGAAATATTCCACAAGCAGGTGCGAAGAAAGCAGCAGCAGCTGCACCAATTACGCAAGAAGCACCAAAGGCAGCAGCTCCAAAAACAGAAGCGGCAAAACCAGTATCTGTACCAACAATGCCTGGAGATATTGAAATCCCAGTGACTGGTGTACGTAAAGCGATTGCTGCAAATATGCTGCGCAGTAAGCATGAAGCACCGCATGCTTGGATGATGATTGAAGTGGATGTAACAGACCTTGTTTCATACCGTAATTCAATTAAAGGTGAATTTAAAAAGCGTGAAGGCTTCAACTTAACATTCTTTGCATTCTTTGTAAAAGCTGTTGCACAAGCATTAAAAGAATACCCACAAATTAATTCTATGTGGGCTGGCGATAAAATTGTTCAGAAGAAAGATATCAACCTTTCTATCGCAGTTGCAACTGACGATGAACTGTTCGTTCCAGTTATTAAGCACGCTGATGAGAAAACAATTAAAGGTATCGCTCGTGAAATTACTGAGCTTGCAACAAAAGTACGTACGAAGTCATTAAAAGCTGACGAAATGCAAGGTGGAACATTTACAATCAATAATACAGGATCATTCGGTTCTGTTCAGTCTATGGGTATTATTAATTATCCACAGGCGGCAATTTTACAAGTGGAATCTATCGTGAAACGTCCAGTAATTATGGATAACGGTATGTTCGGTGCACGCGATATGGTTAACTTATGCCTATCTCTTGACCACCGTGTATTAGACGGATTCATTTGCGGTAAGTTCTTAGGACGCGTAAAAGAAATTCTTGAAAATACGTCTGCAGATAATACTTCTGTATATTAATGATAAAAAGCTCGCCAATTGGCGGGCTTTTTATCATTAATATCAATTGAAAGCGCATTTCTTATGTAGATTTGTAATTTCATTAAAGATTTATATTGTTTTTTACATAGACAATATAGATAAACACAAACTAAAAGGAGGAATTTTATTAAGGGGTGCCATTTATTATGCATATGCACATCTTTGAAGGAACAAAGCATCTTTCGAATTTTGGATGGGTGATTCGTGCCATATTGGCATATATGTTTTTGATTATTGTAGCAAAAACAATGGGGCAACGCTCTATTGCTCAGCTTCGTTTTTTAGATCTTGTGCTAGTGCTATTATTAGAAGGAAATATATCGAACGCATTATCTGATGAAAGAGTAGGCCTTCTCGGTTCTCTGATTACATCATTTGTTCTCGTAGTACTTCATATAGTAAGTTCCATTTTGACATTAAAGGTGGATTGGTGGAGACGTTTTTTAGAGCCTGCACCGATTATTCTGCTACATAATGGTTCTGTTCAGTTTAATAATCTAAAGAAGGCACGGATTACAGTAGAATATTTATTTTCTGAGCTGAGATTGCAAGGTATTACAGATATTCAAACAGTAAAACTAGCGTTATGGGAAGCAAGTGGAGTGGTTTCTGTATTTCAATATGCAGCATATGAAAAAGTGTCTCGAAAAGATATGAAAATATATGCAGAACAATCACCTATTACATTTATCCTGGTAAAGAATGGGAATGTCCAAAAGGATGTTCTCGCTTTATTAGAAAAAACAGAAGAGTGGGTAAGAGACGAGTTAAAGCAAAAAGTACCTATTCAATCGATTCAATTAGCAACAGTTGATGAAAAGGGACAAATAAATATTTTACTTAAAAAGTAAAAAAGAATTATGCATTTTTCCATTTAATACATATGATACAATGGTGTGGACAACGAAATAAAAAGAAGGGTTTGTTACGATGGGATATGTCGAAGAGTTACGAAAAATAGTTGGTCATCGCCCTTTAATCTTAGTCGGTTCAGTTGTTCTTGTATTGAATGAAGATGGAGAAGTGCTATTACAACAAAGGCAAGAACCGCATGGGAAATGGGGACTTCTTGGTGGATTAATGGAGTTACGGGAATCACCAGAAGAAACAGCATGTCGTGAAGTTTATGAAGAAGCCGGTATTCATGTGAAAAATTTGCAGTTAATTAATGTGTTTTCGGGTGCCAAATATTTTGTGAAACTAGCAAATGGTGATGAATTTCAAACCGTAACGGCTGCATATTATACGAGTGATTATGAAGGAGAACTTTCTGTAAATAAGGAGGAAGCGATACAACTAAAGTTTTTTCCGATTACAGAGTTGCCAGAGTATATTGTAGGATCGCATAAAAAAATGATTGCAGCATATGTAGAAATGATACAAAGCAAGTAAGTTTACTTGTATTTTAGAAATAGTTATTGGTAAGATACAGATAGGTATATGTGAGGAGGGAAAACTTTGATTAATTTCAACTTTTTTATGAATGATGTTGTCCGTCAAGCACGCGAAGAAATCGTGGCAGCTGGCTATACAGAATTAACAACAATAGAAGCGGTAGATGAAGCATTACAAAAGAAAGGCACAACGCTTGTAATGGTAAACTCTGTGTGTGGCTGTGCAGGTGGTATTGCACGTCCAGCAGCAGCACATTCGGTTCATTATGATAAACGCCCAGACAATCTTGTTACTGTATTTGCAGGTCAAGATAAAGAAGCAACAGCACGTGCTCGTGAATATTTTGAAGGATATCCACCGTCTTCTCCGTCGTTTGCATTATTAAAAGACGGTAAGATTGTGACAATGGTTGAGCGTCATGAAATTGAAGGTCATGAACCAATGCAGGTAATTGCTAAATTACAGTCGTACTTTGAAGAACATTGTGATGAAATGTAATATACCTTTTTAGAACCGTTAAGAATAGAATCTTAACGGTTCTTTTTTTTTACATAAAATCAGCCGTTTATGCATAAAATTATACAGTGTACACACTGTTAATGATGCTGTGGAAAGA
>NZ_CAKJTI010000020.1 GCF_917563915.1 Bacillus rhizoplanae
AAATTTATTTTTTCGACAGAAACGGCCGATCTTTTTACAATACAAAGAATATGAAACAACATTCTAAAACGCATGTCAATAAAGTGTATTTCAAAAAAGTTGTCAACGGATTTACCCACATTTCCAAAAAAGTTAACAGTATAAAATTGTCAAAAAAAGAAACATACCTACGAAATCTATTGATCATTTGTCATAAAAAAACGAACAGTTTCCTTATTAGAAACTGTTCGAAACCGGTTACACATTTTCTATATGATGCACCTCTTACTTTTTTAAAAAGAGGCAGTTACATTCAAATAAGAGATTTTCTTTTGAATATTCATCACTAAAAAACTCACAATCTATCCCTTTTTTGTATATTTCTGGTTCATTTACGACAAAAAGGAGAAAAATAATGAAATGACATTCTATTTACTGATGCTATGAAAAAGAAAAATGCGCAACATATCGTAAACATATGTACACGCAAAAAAAAAACAAAAAAAACGACTCCTATTCATTATTTTTTACGTACACGATGTCCTTCACAAATATATGATAGAAATTTTCATCTTTACATTGCATCGTAAAAATAGGTGATTCTTCATCGAAATACGCAATCGTACCTTTAACTTTTTGAATAGAATTTTGAAGTTTAGCTGCTACAAGTACTGTTTGTTCTTGTTCATATGCTGTTCTTAGTTGTTGAATGATCTCCTTCATTCGCTTTCGCTTTTCAGGAAACATAATCATCCCAACAAATTTCCTTCCTTTCTCATCTTTCCAAAAATAATCCCAATGCGGAAGTATTCCTTGCTTAAACTCTCCCATATAAGCTCCCCTCCTTATCTTTATCTCACCCTTTTTGGCAGTTATCGCATACCTATCTTCTTTAGGTAGACAATAACTTTCAAAAAAAGAATTTACTTGTTTTAATTAGCAAACAAATACATTAGCGTTTAAGTAGCAGGTAATTGACTTATGAACGAGGCATTTCCATATATGTATAGATAATTTCTCCCCCGCCCTGTGCGTTACCGCGAAAATGTTTAAAATCTTGGCGCTCTACTAAAACTTCACGAAACGTATAGAAGATTTCTTTTGTTACAACATATTCTTCTATTTCTTTATTTTTAAGTTGATCTAAGATCATATTTACTTGTTGTTTATCCATGCTAATCACCTCTCTGTAGTATTTTTATCCCGCATTAACGGGCAGTAAGACCCCCACTGATGGAAGTTTCATTTTATTTCACGACTACTTCTGAATATATCCTTCTAATATAGCAAATCATTTCTTATCATGCTAACTCTTATGATACAATAAAACGGACAACCAGGAGGGATAACATGATTCGGAAAGCAAAACAAACAGATACTAAAGCAATATCTCCTTTATTGTACAACGCACTGCATGAAGTTGCTGAAAAATTAACAGGTGGTACAACTGAAACCGAAGTTCTAGAAGGTTTAGAGTATTGGTTTACAAAAAAACAAAATCGACTCAGTTATGAAAATTGTTTCGTTGAAGACCGTAATGGAAATGCAGTTGGTGTTATTGTAACCTACCACGGAAGTGAAGCAACAAAGCTAGATGCCCCAATTGTAAAACGATTACGAAAAGTGAAACAAGATTCTTCTATTATATTAGAAAAAGAAGCCGAAGAAGATGAATATTATATTGATACCTTGTCTGTTTCATCTACCCATGGCGGACAAGGTATCGGTTCAAATTTAATCCTTGCAGCTGAAACACACGCTCGAGAAAAAGGACATAAAAAAATTTCATTGTTAGTAAACTTAGAAAATAAGCCTGCATTTTCTCTCTATAACAAGCTTGGTTATAAACAAGATAACACAATTATGCTCGTAGGCGAACCATATGCTCATTTAATTAAGCGTGTATAATACAAAGGCACAATCATAAAATAATGATTGTGCCTTTGTATTATACACGCTGCATTACGCCTATTTTGCTTCATGTATACGTTACAAATACATTTCCTTCTATTACTTCGTGAAAAGTATAAATTGTACATCCCCACGGTTTCGTCTGAAACAGCAGCGGTCCATGCCATCCTCGAGTACGCAGCTCTTTACCAATCATCGCATTAAAATAACTATGTCCAATAAGGGCAACTCGCTGATATACATTTGCATATCCAATCAATACATCCGCTGCTTGCTTCGCTCTTTTTTGTACTTCTAAGTATGATTCAACATTCTTCGAATAACCGACCATCCAAAATGCGCGACCTAAAAACATCCATACTTTCGGTTTACATTTCATCCATCTTGGTACAGGTAAAATAGAAGGAATAGCAGCTTCGCGAAAAAGTGGATTCTGAATAAAAGTAATATTGTTAGTCAACATTGTTGCTGATTGAACAGCTCTTTTTTGATCACTTGCCGCTATAAACTTCGAGGCTTCAATCACTTCAAGCGTTTTACTTGGAATGTCTGTGTCTCTCACAATATCTTCATCCTCATATCTTTGCAGCCATTCTTGAAATTCTCGTACTGTAATCGCTTTTTTGTGAACACTAGAGCGTCCATGACTTATGAAAGAAATTTGCATCTTTCTCACTCTCCGTTCAGCATGTTTCACATTATATTACTACAACTCCATATAGGTCTCATTCAGTGCTCCCATCTTCATGACTAGAAAAAGAAGATCCACTATCAATTCCCTCATAGTATATGTATGTTTCATGTTCTCGAATCATTTTTAATTTCGTATATGCAAACAGAAATAAAACAATAGCTATCAAGCTCCCCGCAATCTCAAGTTCCATTTTATCGCCCCCCGTTTCATTATACTCCCATATTTTCATGTTACAATTATGAAAATGAGTTTCTTACATTCATGTTACAATTGTGAATATGAGTTTCCTACTATGAATTTCTTGTGAAAAATTAGTATTTTTTTCAAAAAATTATCATGGAAACATTTACAAAAGATGAAATATCGTTCAAAATAAAGAAAAATACAAAAAGAACGAATCTTGTTCTCTTTTTCGTAAAAATGTAACAAGGAGAGTTGCTTATGAAAATCGCAGAAGCTGGAGATATCATTGAATTCAAAGACGGTATACAAGGGCGCGTTCAAAAAGTAAATAAAAACTCTGTTATTGTAGATATAACAATTACGGATAATTTTAAAGATTTAGATATGGAACCGCTTACTGTTGTCAATCATAAAAACTATATAATTATTACGCAACATGCATAGAATACTAGAAAAAAGAGGCAGCCTACAAAGTTGCCTCTTCTTTCCTTAGCGATTATCTACTGTTTCTGGATATAAATCATGATTCATTAAACGATATTCAGCCATTTTTTCATATTTTGTACCAGGACGTCCATAGTTACAATATGGATCAATAGAAATACCACCACGTGGTGTAAATTTACCCCATACTTCAATGTAGCGAGGGTCCATTAGTTTAATTAAGTCATTCATAATTACATTCATACAATCTTCATGAAAGTCTCCATGATTACGGAAACTAAATAAATATAACTTTAACGACTTACTCTCCACCATTTTTTGCTCTGGAATGTAGCTAATGTAAATTGTCGCAAAATCGGGTTGTCCCGTTTTCGGGCATAAGCTTGTAAACTCCGGACAATTAAATTTTACAAAATAATCACGGTTCGGGTGATTATTATCAAACGTCTCTAAAATTTCCGGGCTATATTCAAATAAATATTTTGTATTTTGATTTCCCAGTAATGTAACATCTTTCAAATCTTCATCTTTTCTTCCAGTCATCTTAAAAATCTCCCTTCATTCATACAGTAATTATACACCGCGTTTATTGCCCCACACTAAAGCGTGAAGTTGCGGCAATACTTTCGCGTCATTCATTTCCTTACATTGTACTGCTTTGTCAATGAGCCATTCATATTTTGTGAGCAGACGTTGAATTAACGATGCATCGTCCGTCGTCTTCGTATCATCATTTCCAACTTGTAAGAAAAACGGAATGTGCGGATAACGTTCATGCACCTCTTTTGCGTATCCAAAATCGCGATCATCAAATACAACCACTTTTAAACTAAATTCCTTTCCTTCTAGCTTATCAATGATTGAATCTAACATAACAAAATCCGTTGTCATCTTTGAACTCGGTGGCTTTGGTGAAATTGTCACCTCATCTATATGAAGTAGCCAATCTTGCCATTTACTTCCTTGCGTTTCAATTGCTGTACGAATTCCATTCTTTTTTAGTAAAGAAATCAATTCTCCTAAATGTTTCAACAACGCTGGATTCCCACCTGAAATCGTTACATGTGAGAAATTTTCACCACCAATTTGCACCAGTTCAGAAAAAATTTCTTCTGGCGGCATTTGACGAATTTGCTCTTTCGCAGAACCGTCCCATGTAAATGCAGAATCACACCATGCACAGCTATAATCACAACCTGCTGTGCGAACAAACATTGTTTTTTGTCCAACAACCATTCCTTCTCCTTGAATTGTCGGTCCAAAAATCTCTAACACAGGAATGTTACTCACCCATCATCCACTCCCGTCTTACTTCTGCATAACTTGTTGGTGTTTCAAATAAGCGCACAAACTCAACACGCGCTCCTTTATATTCATTTTGTCGATCACCTTTTGTTAGCGCCTCTTCCATCTTCTCAAAAATCCATACAACCATATTTTCAGCAGTTGTATTCATTGCTGGAAGTGTTTCATTTAAGTAACGATGATCTAAATATATTTCAATTTCATTTTTCCAAATTTCCTTTATATCACCAAAATCAATCGCTAGGCCAATTTCATTGACATAACCACTAATTCCGAAAATTACTTTATACGTATGTCCATGAAGGTTTTTACATTTCCCTTCATAACAGTGTAGATGATGTGCAGCATCAAACGTAAATTCTTTACTAACCATAACACGCTTATTATGATACTTTAGTTGCTCACGCCCAATGTCTTGATCAATTTTTTGTAAATTTTCAACAATGCGAAATCCAAAGAAGTTTTGTGTCATTATGCTTTCGCTCCTTTACGCTCTTGTACATATTTATCAAGTCCTGCTTTACGAAGCTGACACGCTGGACATTCACCGCAACCATCACCAATAATCCCGTTATAACAAGTTAACGTTTTTTCACGGACAAACTCAAATGCCCCAAGTTCATCTGCCAATTCCCACGTTTCTGCTTTATCAATCCACATAAGCGGTGTATGAATAACGAATGGATAATCCATTGATAAATTTAATGTAACATTTAACGATTTCACAAACACATCACGGCAATCTGGATACCCGCTAAAATCTGTTTCACACACGCCTGTTACAATATGACGCGCCCCTACTTGTTTAGCTAACACAGCTGCAAATGATAAGAACAATAAGTTACGTCCATCCACAAATGTCGATGGCAACTCACCATCTTCATGTGTAATTTCCATATCTGTACGTGTTAACGCATTAGGCGCAAGCTGATTTAACAAGCTCATATCAAGTACGGTATGCTTCACACCTAATTCCTTTGCAATTTCAGCCGCACAGTCAATTTCAAGTTTATGGCGCTGATTATAATTAAACGTCACTGTTTCTACTTCTTCAAACTGTTCAAGCGCCCAAAATAAACATGTTGTACTATCTTGACCGCCACTAAAAACAACAACTGCTTTTTCCTTTTTCATTTCACTCATTCTCCTCTTTTTTCGATTACAAGAAGAAAGAGCGTTCTTGAACTGTCATACTAAAAAAACAAAACAATATATAAAGAATATTGTTCTCTCCTTAGTTTTTTATAGAGGGAGTTCGCGAACCTCTCCCATGCTATACATGGACTGTCTTCTTCAATTTGCATCTTTTATTGTAACATAGCGGGTGTATGAGTGAAAAACGTCTGTTTTTTCTTTTTTTTCTAAAAATAACATTTCATTTTCTTTCATATTAATAGTATGATAATTTTATATGTCGCATCTTTCACTTCTCACAACAAGGAGGTTTTATAGCTGAAGGTTTTTATTATGTACCTCTTCTTAAATATATTGTTTATTCTGGTTACAATGTTAATTTATCATTTATTTTGGAGCGAAAAAGGAAATCACTCTCCGAAGCTCAATTCGTTTGTATTTATCCTCTCTTGCAGCATTACCACTATTCTCTGTATGTCATTTGCTGCAAAAGTTGATTTTGGATTTCAATTCGACTTCCGACATATCGTGCTAATTGTCGGAACATTATCCGGTGGCCCAGTAGCAGGTGCTACAATTTTTGGTGTTATGAATCTTTATCGTTTTTTTATTGGCGGGAGCGGTGCCATGCCTTCTTTTATAGCATCTATCGCTTTGTACATTTCCCTTATTGCAACATACAAAACATATATAAAAGGGAAAATAAAATCAAAAATGTATTTAGCTTTTTTTTACTGCCTGATTTTTGGCATAGTTTGGATTCCTTATTTTCTATCTATGGCTCCAAATCCAAAGAACTATATACTTTATATCATTACATACGAATTATGCGCAATCATAGGAACTATTTTAATTTTATACTTAATGGACGTATTACAATCGCAAGTTCGTCTTGCAAAAGAACTTGTAAATGCTGAGAAATTTCAATTGATTGGTGAGATGGCTGCTTCAATCTCGCATGAAATCCGAAACCCTCTTACATCAACGAGAGGATTTCTTCAATTGCTACAGTCGAAAAACTATTCAGAACAAGACAAACTGTTATACTTAGACATCGCTATACACGGTATTGATCAAGCCAACCATGTATTAACAGACTATTTAACATTCGCAAAACCAAGTATTGAAAAAATACAAACGTTACAGTTAGAAGAAGAATTACTTCATGTTCTTACGTTCATGACACCATTAGCGAACCTTTCTAATGTTCGGTTTCATTATACGAAACAAAGTAAAATATTTTACATAACGGGAGAAAAACAAAAGCTTAATCAATGTCTTTTAAACATTGTAAAAAATTGCATTGAAGCGATGCCAAACGGCGGAGACCTTACATTTACCTTAACACCCGCTCATAAACACATCCAATTACATATTCAAGATACCGGAATTGGTATGAACAACGAACAAGTAAAACGCCTCGGTTCTCCTTTTTACTCTACAAAAGAAAAGGGTACAGGTCTTGGAATGATGGTTGTGTTTAGCGTTATAAAAGCAATGAACGGAAAAATTGATATCTCTAGCAAGAAAAATGTTGGAACATCTTTCCTTCTTACATTTCCTTTAACAAAAAAACCGTGATGCAACTGCATCACGGTTTTTTCGTTTCATCCACAAGCTCTGCAAAAGTCTTCACTTTCCCATGTGGCTGCTGATGTTCTTTTCGCGCTTTCCATTGTCGTTCTTGCTCCTTCTTTTTATTTCCCATTATCTCAACTCCTTTTAAGATGTCCTTATATATGTTCCAACATATAAAGTAGGAATATACATACGTGAAGTGATAGAAAATTCATGAAAATTGAAACAAAAGTGGTGCATGTCGCTTGCAGCACTCTGAACAATTCATAAAAAAACTTCCATCAGCTATTGAATCCACTGATGGAAGTTTCACTTTATCTTTGCAAAATTGAATGTTTCGCTTCTTTTAACTGTGTAAGATGACGTTGTTCATGTAAATCTAAAAATTGTACCCATTGATATAAATTAAGCTCATTAAATATAGGGTGTTTGAGCGATTTTTCAAGTAGCTCTTTTTCATTAACAATGCTATGAAGAACATGCAAAAGCTTTTCTCTTGAACTTTGCAGCAATTGAATCATTTGTGTTTTTTTCATTAGCGTTTCTGTTGGTTGCATTTGCTGAGGGGCTTCTCTCTTTCTTGTTCGATCGAGTGTAACTTGAAGGTCTTGGAGTGGAACAACTTTTCTTTCGTTTTTATGAAGTGAATATACAATGGCGGATGTTACAGATTGTTCAACAAGATGAAGATGATGTAAAACTTGCATAATGCTCCATTTATCACGGCGCGGTTTCGTATTAACTTCTGTATCTGTTAACATTTCAATTTCCGATAAAAGCATCTTTCTTGTAGATGACATTCCTCGTAACAACGTCTCCATATTCATATTCGCATAAGATTGCATCATATTTCTCCCCCCTATTTGGTTAAAAAAAGGCGCTTCTTCTAAAGAAACACCTCTTTTTAAATTATTCTTAATTTTCTTTTATTATCTCATTTTTCAAAACACGTGTCGATTGCAATTCCATAAAAAACAGTGTATATTTTTTACAATTTTGTGTCATCTACTTCATCTAACCACGCATGAATTTCATCAATAACACCCTTCACACATCCATCAGCAAACGGAGAGGTTAAATTTGCCGTTTCAACTAATTGTAAGAATGATTTACTTCCGCCTTGGCGGCAAAGATGAACATAATCTTCCCATGCTTCTGGACGATTCTCTCTAGAGCGTTTCCAAAATTGAAGTGCACAAATTTGTGCTAACGTATAATCAATATAATAAAATGGCGAATTATAAATATGCGCTTGACGTTGCCAAAAACCTCCGCGCTCTAAATAATCATTTTCTTCATAATCACGGTGCGGTAAGTACTTTCTTTCAATCTCACGCCAAGCTGCTTTACGCTCAGCTGGTGATGCTTCTGGATGTTCATATACAAAATGCTGGAATTCATCAACAGATACACCATATGGTAAAAACAGTAAAGCTGAACTTAAGTGTGAGAAGTAATACTTTTCCGTATCTTCTTCAAAGAATAATTTCATCCACGGCCATGTGAAAAACTCCATGCTCATAGAATGAATTTCACATGCCTCATATGTCGGCCAATTATACTCTGGAATTTCATAATGGCGGCTTTCATATACTTGGAAAGCATGTCCTGCTTCGTGCGTTAACACATCAATGTCACCAGACGTTCCGTTAAAATTCGAGAAAATAAAAGGTGCTTTATAGTTTTCAATATATGTACAATAGCCTCCGCCAGCTTTTCCTTTTTTGGCAACAAGATCAAGTAAATTATTTTCTAACATAAAGTTAAAAAATTCATTTGTTTCTTCTGATAGTTCTCTATACATTGTTTTGCCGTGGTTCACAATCCAATCCGCATCACCTTTCGGTACGGCATTACCGGATGCGTATTCAAAATTCTCATCATAATACGCAAGTTTCTCTACCCCAATGCGCGCCTGTTGCCTTTGTCTAAGTTCTGTTGCAACAGGAACAATATAATCAAGCACTTGCTTACGGAAATTTGCAACCATCTCTGCATTATAGTCAGTACGATACATTCTTGCATATCCAAGTTCTACAAAATTGTTAAAGCCCAGTTTTTTCGCAATTGCCGTTCTTACTTTTACAAGTTCATCATAAATACGGTCTAACTCTTCCTCATGCTCTGCTAAAAAACCATAATATGCCTCACTTGCTTGTTTACGCATATTACGATCTGTATGCTGCATAAACGGAACAAGTTGTGATAATGTTCGCTCTTCTCCTTCAAACAAAATTTTAGCTGCCGCTAATAACTGTGTATATTGAGAAGATAATTTATTTTCTAACTGTAGATCTGCTACCACGTCATCAGAATATGTCTTCATTTCAGCCTCTGCAAGTGCAAATAGCTGCGTACCATAATATTCTTCTAATTGTTTTCGAAATGGGGATTGTGTTAATACCTCATAGTATTTTGTCACATACCCTTTCACAATTGGAGAATACTCATCAAAGAAATCTTGTTCTTCTTTATAGAATACATCTGTCGTATCTATACTGTGACGAATATAACATACGTTATACATAGTGCTGAAATCATTGCGAATTGCATTAATATGTGCAATCACTTCCTTTTGTTCTGCCACTGTTTTTGCATTCTTGAATTGCTGCAAAGTTTCAGTAAACCTTTCTTTCACTTCGTCCATATTTGGACGTTTGTATTCATAACTCTCAAATGACATGCAAATAGCTCCTTTCTCTTCTTAAAAGCATTCTCGTACTATTATTCCATATATTTTGCAAATCCCCTTTATTCATCAGCAAAATTCATCCTACACGCATTTTAAAATTCATACATTTTAATTTCAAACTTGAGATACATTGAAAATTCCATCATACTGTCCATTAAGTAAGAAATAATGTTCAACTAACCATCAGCGGAGGGCTTACTATCCACGAAATAAAAAAACTTTGAACTGTGCATTCAAAGCTTACAAAAACTTTTATTATTTCTCATATTTCCCTATCTTCTTTAACAACGTTAATAGTTGATCTTTCTCATCCTTTTTTAACATATGAAATGATTCATGTATGACTTTTTCATGATTCGGAAAAATATTGGAAATCAATTGTATCCCTGATTCTGTTAAATGAGCATAAATGACACGCCGATCATTTGGACAAGGCTTTCGCTCTACAAGTCCTTTTTTCTCTAATTTATCAACAACATATGTAATACTACCGCTTGCAATTAAAATTCTTTCTCCAATTTGTTGCAATGGTTGATCTCCCTTATGATATAACAGTTCTAGCACAGCAAACTCTGTTGGGTTTAACCCGTTACTTTGAATAGATTTATTGGCGGTATCCATAACCGAACGGTGTACGCGTGATAAAGCGATAAATAGTTTTAATGATTTGGAAACATTTTCTCTCTCATACTGAGACGTCATAACTCTTCAATCCTTTACTAAATTTCTTTTCAAATAGCGATATTATATCTAATTTCAAAAACACTGTCTTGTTTCAATATATTACAATAAAAAATAATAAAAAAATATAAAAGCACTGCATATTTAAGAGTGTTTATATATAATGAAGATAAAAACAGAAGGGGTAGCAATTTTGAACGTAAATTTACGCAACACATTTTTATATATTTTGCTTGTTATATTGCCAACTCTTTGTATTAGCACTCTCTTTTTTTCATACCACAAATATACAATGCAGCGTGAAAATGAACAGGCAGCTCATACAGTCGTATTTTTATATAGAGACTATTTAGATCGTTACCTAGGGGAAGCAACATCCGCATTAGAAATGCTTGCCATGGTAATTAGCGCAACAGCGAACGATAATATTCAAATACAACAAGTCCTACAGAATGCAGATGAAAGAGACCCTCGCTTTTCTGGTCTGTATTATGCAAATACAGATTTTAAAATTACAGTAGCATCATCCAGTTTAAAAAGAAACTTTGATATCGCCGATCGTTCTTATGCACAAGAAGCTTTGAAAAATAAAGAGACAACGGTTTCATCTGCACTTACTGATCGTGTTTCTGGACATCAAGTCATTGTGATTGCTACTCCTGTTCTCGATAAGAACAAAGATGTTTCTGGACTCCTCGTAGCAAGTTTGCGTTTTGACTATATTGCAGCATCTTTAAATGCAATCAAACCAGAATACCATTTTGAAGTGCTTGATAAGCAGGGAATTTCATTTTTACAAGATGATGATCACAAATTTGCTCAAAAAAACACACAACAAATTACTGTTCCATTAACAAGATTACCGTGGAGCGTTACTATTTATCCGTTACCTATTCAACAAACCGTTCTATATCGGAACGTCTTTACGGAAATTTTAATAACATTATTTCTTATGAATATTTTATTTTTAGTTATAAAGTATATGCTTCTGAAAAGACAAACAAAATTGGAAAGAAAACAAAATGAAGTACAGAAAATGGAATTAGTTGGCTCTTTTGCTGCAAGTACAGCTCACGAAATCCGCAATCCTCTTACAGGCATTAAAGGACTTGTTACTCTTTTAAAAGAAAAACATACAAATGAACAAGACCAATTTTATTTCTCGGTTATTGAACAAGAAATTGAGAGGATTAATGAAATTGCCAGTGAATTCCTTTTCCTTGGCAAACCAACTGCTATTATTGAAAAAACATACGATTTAAGAGACATTGTAAAAGAAGTTTCGTTAATTATTCAATCTGAGGCAAATTTACATAATGTTCAAATTTCCATACATATGCAAGAACATCCAATTCTTATTCGTTGCTCAAATGATCATATTAAACAAGTTATTTTAAATATTACAAAAAATGCTTTTGAGGCAATGTCATTAGGTGATACATTGACAATTACAGCCGAATCAAATGGAAATATAGCTCAATTACGTATTATAGACACAGGGAAAGGAATTCCAGAACACATCCAAAAACATATTTTTCATCCATTTTTTACAAACAAAGATACAGGAACAGGACTAGGCCTTGTCGTATGTAAAAGAATCGTTGAAATGTATAATGGTCAAATTACGATTAAAAGTAAAGAACATATAGGAACAACTGTCTGCATTATACTCCCGCTCCATTCACCGTAATCATCCCTTTTTTTATACGGGGATGATTATTTCATAAATGATGTAATAAACATTCTCCAAAACATATTCGATTTCACATTATATGACATTTTTAAAAATGGCGTTTTTAGCATTAAAAGCCATTTCGATACATTACTCTCTTTGTAACGTTGATATTTCATAATAAGCATGTCCAATTCCTGACTTACTTGAATTGTCTCTATGCTATTAAGTCCATTTGTAAGCCCTAAATGAATCATTTCTTCTCGCTTCACATTAATATCGCACAAAAGCTTGTCCATTGTAGATTTCCGTTTTGCTACAAACATACGTATCCCCCTCGATATTCTTCCGTAATCTGTATTCCTTTCTTATTAAAAATGGAATTTTCTGTTTCTTTGCCCATCAAATACGAACATTCAGAAAATTAAACATTTTATCCCTGTAATTTACAAATCTTTATCCTCACCTTGAGAATTATTACAAATTATTCTATCTTTGTAAATACATTCGCAATAATAGACATTTTTTTTGTTTTATTTTAGCTAAAACCTCTCTCAATTATGATTTTCCCTCTTTTTTACAATTATATTTTCGACATTTTGTGCGATTAAATTCCTTCAAAACGCAAACGATAACAGTAGATTATCATTTTATCTCGCATTAACAAACAATCACCCCATCTCAAGATTATGAGGAATTAAAGAATGTAGATGGGTCTACCATCTACTAATGGTAGTTTCATTCTATTCATTTAAACCGAAAATGGACAATCTCTCGTCTATTGATGGGTGTTTTGTATTATTAAGAAGGGAGAATCTTACATGCGAAAATATATTGTTATCTTTTTACTTACGGCACTACTGCCAATCATAACTTTTTCTGTACCGACCTACGCTCATACAAATAAAGTAGCGATTGTCATTGATGACTTTGGAAATAATATGAAGGGAACAGAAAAAATGTTATCTCTTCCTATCCCGTTAACTGTTGCAGTTATGCCATTTCTTCCATCTACAAAACAAGATGCAACATCAGCTCATCAAAAAGGACACGAAATTATTATCCATATGCCAATGGAGCCTGTAAAAGGAAAAAAAGAGTGGCTTGGTCCAAAAGCTATTACAACAGACTTAAGTGATGATGAAATTAGAAGTCGTGTCAAACAAGCAATTGAAGAAGTTCCATTTGCAATTGGAATGAATAATCATATGGGTTCAAAAGCAACTGCTGATGAAAGGGTCATGCGTATTATACTATCAGTTTGTAAAGAACATGGTCTCTTTTATTTAGATAGTAAGACAAGTCCGAACAGCGTTGTAAAAAAAATTGCTGAAGAAATTGGTGTACCTACTGTAGAAAACAAACTATTTTTTGATGATGTATATACTTCTGCTCACGTAACAAAACAAGCAAATTCTCTATTGAAAAAAGTGGAAAAAGAATCTGTTATGATAGCTATTGGTCATGTTGGACCACCAGGTGAAATTACCTCTTCCGTCATCCGGTCTTATATTCCGAAAATTCAAGAAAAGGCTGATTTCATCTTCTTATCTGATCTTGTATCACCAGCACCACCTGTTTCTTCACAAAAATAGAGAGAGGCTTCTGCCTCTCTCTATTTCTAAATAAGGTCTACATGACTAACTCGAAAACCCTTTTTCTCTAATCTCGCCACTAATGTTTCTAGCTCTTTTTGATTCAAATCCTCTGTAAGATTAACAATAACACGCCTTATATATTGATCACCATTATCTAGCGTAAATAAACCACCGATATTATAAGACTTTAATAATGTGCCAAGCTCTTTAATGATTCCTTTAGATTCATGCGTCGCTAACGTTAATATATACCCACCTGTATTCATTCCAAATGAGTCTTCAATCACATCAAAAATATTAGAATGTGTTAAAATACCAACAAACTCATGGTAATCATTTAGTACAGCTAGAAATGGCAGTCTACGAATTGTATAAAAAGCCCGAAAGAAAGAATCACGTTCAAAAATAAATGCTTGCTCATTTTCCATTAGCTCAGAAACACTTTCTTTTCTTCCTTCTTTCTCCCTACATTTATTCTCTAACATACCTACTTTATAAACAATACCCTTGAAAGTCTTACTATCTTCTGTTAAAACAGGAATCGCTCTATATCCGCTACAATCCATTATCTCTAGCGCTCGCTCCGCATCTTCACTCTCAAAGCAAGTCACAACTTGTTGCTTCGGAAGAAAATGATATTTAACTCGCAAAATACGTTCCTCCCCACATGACGACATGTAATCTATATATAATAAGGAGAGCCGTATTTTATGAGTAAAACTTCATTTATAAAAACGCTTTCATTTTTAAAGTTACTTTGTACCTTATCCTACTGCTCTTTAGGCATTTCTACCTAAAGAGGACTTTCAATTAAATAACTGAGCTTTTTGTTCCTTTAATCATTAACAGTTTCACATGATAATTCATTAAATACTCTAATCCTTCTAACCATTTTTTCGTTTCTTCTGGCGTTGTTCCCCATACAATTAATCCGTAATTATGAACAAGCACAGCTCCGCCACCCTCGGTAAAGCAAGGCACACTCTCTTCTAGCAAATTCGCAAATTTACTTTCATTTTCTACAATTGGAATTGTAATACCTGTAATACCTTCCTTACCAAAAACACGTTCTACATTTCTTTGTTCAAATGTTACTTCTCCTTCTTTTCCATATAACTCAGACATTAAATGACTATCAACTGTTTGTACTTGTAAAATGCATTCTGCCTGACTTTTCTTATAAATATCTGCGTGCATAAATGATTCAGAAGCTGGTTTCTCATCGATCGCAAATACTGGTTCACACGTACTATTGACTACAATAAAATCATCCTCCACAAATAGTCCTTTATCTTTTCCTTCTATATTAACTAAAAACGTAAGCGGATCTTTAGACGTACGCATTGATAAGCTAATTTTTGTCCCATAAAACCAATCACGAAGAGCTAATTCCATCTTAATATCCCGTAATTCTTTCCATTTCTTTAAAAATAATAACATATTGTCACCCCCGTATTGTTATCTTCTGTTTCTATGTAAAAGGAAATATTTTTTGATAATTCACAAAATTTAATTGAATTATCACACGAGAACTCCTTTTTGTCAATACGCTTTTGCCATGTTCCATAAACTTTATCCAAATGAAAAGAGCCCTTTATAAGGCTCTTTTGTTCATCATAATTTGCAACATTGCATTCTTCTCTTGTTCATTAATAATGCGTAGTTTTTGTAGTATATGTGCATATATAATTACCTTCTCACGCATTCTTTTACTCACCTCTTCCCCTTCTTTCCTCTAACCAACTTTTTTTCTGTTGGTAAATTATATGACAATCTAGGGAAAATGTGTCCTTTTTTTATCCCGCATTAACGGGCAGTAAGATCCCCACCTCAAGGTTGAGAGAGTAGCGAAGAAGATAGACGGGGGATAACTGCCCGTAAAAGTCCGATTGGTTCAACTAACCATCAGTGGGGGATGAAGAAAACCCTCACTGATGGAAGTTTCACTTTATGCAAATTCAACATCTTGCGAATGTTGTTTTTTTCCATATATATGCCTATACTAAACTCAACAATGTAATTCTAAAGTCAACTACCCACCACTGAAACGCTAACGTGTTTTGATGTGGGGGCTTGCAAAAAGCTCTGGTTGTCTAGCCTCAGTCTTTTATAGACTCCGTTTGTAGGTTGCATACCCAAGAATGATTCCCTAGTTCTTGGCTCTATGGTGGCTCTGTAACAATTCTGATTGGGAAGGAACGGTCAACCACAAGCCTTCTTGTATAAGAAGTTGCCAACACCTACAAACATTGGCGAAGGGAAACTACATCCTTATTAGGATGGGCAAAACACGCGTGTATTTGCCATGACTTGCTTTAGGCTGTGCCTAACCAAAATTCATCCCCATCTTATCGCTAGGCTATTGTCCGTCACGCGTACGAAGATGGGGATGAATTTCGGAAATACGTTAAAGTTGAGGGAAAAAATATGAACGTTGTTATTAGTACGTTAAACGCAAAGTACATTCATACAAATCTAGCAATTCGTTATATTAAAGCATATGCCCAGCCTGAATTTGATTTAGAAATGGCTGAATATACGATTAACGATCCTGTCATGAATATTGTTACTGATTTGCATAGGCGCAAACCTGATGTAATAGGATTTAGCTGTTATATTTGGAACATCGAAGAAACAATTGAAGTCATTCAAATGCTCAAGAAGATTAATCCAAACCTTATCATTTTTGTCGGTGGTCCAGAAGTTACATATGATGTGAAATATTGGCTAAAACGTGTTCCTGAAATCGATTTTATTATTATTGGTGAAGGAGAAATTGCTGTAAAAAATCTTCTATTTGAAATACAAGGTGCACAGCAATTTGAAAATCTTGACGGTATCGGATTTATAAAAGCTGATGGTACCCATGTAATAAAACCGCAACGTGAGAAACTAAACTTAAAAGAATTACCATCCCCATATCGTTTTCCGGAAGATATTCCACATTTAAGTAAACGTATTACCTATATTGAGACAAGTCGCGGTTGTCCGTTTAGTTGTCAATTTTGTTTATCTTCTATTGAAGTTGGCGTTCGTTACTTTGATCGCGAACGTATTAAAGAGGATATTCGCTACTTAATGAAGAATGGTGCACGTATTATTAAATTCGTCGATCGTACTTTTAACATTAGCCGTAGCTATGCTATGGAGATGTTTCAATTTTTAATTGATGAACATGTACCTGGAACCGTATTTCAATTTGAAATTACAGCCGATATTATGAGGCCTGAGGTCATTGAATTTTTAAATACACATGCCCCTGCTGGTTTGTTCCGGTTTGAAATTGGTGTACAATCTACAAACGACCAAACAAACGACCTCGTAAAAAGACGTCAAAACTTCGAAAAATTGACGAGAACAGTTACAATGGTTCGTGATGGACAAAAAATCGCACAACATTTAGACTTGATTGCCGGATTGCCTGAAGAAGACTATCAATCCTTCAGAAAAACATTTAATGATGTCTTTGCTTTAAGACCAGAAGAATTACAACTTGGCTTTTTAAAACTGCTGCGTGGTACGGGCCTTCGAATTCGGGCAAATGATCATCAATATATATACATGGATCATGCACCATATGAAATGCTCGGAAATAATGTACTATCCTTTGATGATATTCTTCAAATTAAACAAGTTGAAGATGTATTAGAAAAATATTGGAATGCTCATCGTATGGATCATACCGTGCCATATGTCATATCTCATACATTTGATACACCTTTTGATTTCTTCCAAGAGTTTGGAACTTATTGGGATACACAAGGATGGAGCCGAATTGGACACCAACTAGAAGATTTATTCCAACGTCTGTATCAATTTTTACAATCAAGAAAAACTGCACAACTTTATACGATTAAAGCCTTATTGACAATTGATTATTTACAAAATCATAAATATCGTCCTCGTAAATCATGGATAACGGAACAAAGGAAAAAGGGAGAAGTAGATTCCTACTATAAAATGATTATGGAACGACCTAACATACTAGGAGACGCATTTGCTGCACTTCAATTGACAGAAAAAGATTTGTATAAACACACAATTGTAGAGCATATACCATTTGACTACCACCATTACATGAAACATGGTGAAATGATTTCAAAACCTTCCATCCTTGTTGCTTACTACAATCCAAAAACAACACAATGTCGATTATACGCAACAAATATAAGCTGATTAACAAAACTGAGATAATTTCACAATGAACAAGGGCTTTCTACCGAAAGCCTCTGTTATTCTAACAAATAGTCCAGCGAATCCCCGCTCCCTTTACTTCTTCTTCAAAGCTATGCGGCATGCTTTTATCACAAATAACATGGTGTATATCTGAAAATCCAGAAATGCGATAATTTCCTTTTATACCAAGCTTCGTATGATCACATAAAATAAATGTTTCTTCTGCCTGTCGAATCATAGCTTCTGATAACTTCGCTTTCTCTAATTCAAAGCTCGAAACTCCGAAATTAGGCAAAAGTCCATCAATTGAAATGAATGCTTTATCAAAGTGAAATTGATGAATAGCTTGCTGAGAAATAGAACCTGATACTCGGCAGTGCTTTGGAGCCACTTTTCCACCAATAAACATCACTTGACCATCAATCATTTTCTTATTAATAAAAGAAATTAATTGCATTGCAACAGGAAACGAGCTTGTAATAACAGTCAAATTTTTTCGGTAAATGAGATATGGCACCATTTGGAGTGGCGTACTACCATCATCAATAACAATGACATCACCATCTTCTACAAAAGTTGCTGCTTTATAGCCGATACGTTTTTTTTCTTCTAAACATAACATTTCTCTTTCTAGCATTGGAGGATCCACTTTAGTCCTTGGCAATCCGACTGCTCCCCCATATACTTTCTTCAATTTCTTCTCGCGATCTAAGTCTCCTAAATACCTACGAATTGTCTCTGTTGATACCGAAAATTCTTTTGCAAGCTCTGATACCTTTACTTTTCCTTTTAACTCTACTTGCTCAATAATAATCCGCTTACGCTCTTCTCCAATAACAGACATGACTTCACCTCCAGTTATACAAATTCATATTTCTCTTCTATGTAATACTACTTCTCCGTTCATAATAAGCTCTATTTTTCATCTTTCGTTTTTATCTTGCTATTCGCGGGTAGTATGCCCCCACTGATGGAAGTTTCACTTTATTGCCACTGTTTCTTCTTTCTTTGGACTGCATCCTATAAAGTGAAACTTCCATCCCTATTGTTAAAATTCCCCTTCATGCTTTGCCCTCTCCTTTTTTTCATATGTATAATTTCAATATAAACGTAAAATGTAAAAACCACATTAAACAAAGATTAATCTTTTGTTTAATGTTTGTTTTTGTGTAATAGGTTGCTATTCCTATGTTTTCTCCCCTCGTCTTCGCCTACAACATAACAATAAATTTACAAACAATTAAAAATTCTATAAAAAATCCCGCAAAAAAAGAGGCGTTTATAAAAAACGCCTCAGTTTTTCTTGCCTTTTTTTGAGTTGCGATTTGCATATTTTGCAACATTTTCATTTTCGTACTCTACTGCAAATTCCGCATCCGGCAAGCTTTCTTTAGGAGTTTGATTGTTCTTTGCAGCTGCATTACGACTCACCTTGCGTTTTACCATACGAAACACTCCTTAATTCTTTATATAAAATCAATGCTTGTAGTACTAATATGGACATTAAAACTTCACTCTATAGATGGTAACTGTTAACAAGTTGCGAATATGCAATGTGAGGAAATGCTATAAAATAGGAAGGTCCATATGCCTTTCCACTTTTATAAACAAGGAGCGGTAAATGTGAAAAGAAACCAACCGATCGACTCTCCGATTCTTGATGAAACAATTCCGCATCAAATGAATTTTCCTTCTTTTAAAGGAACTGGTATCACGATGCAACCACCATTCACCAATGAGTATGGCGTAATTATTGGTGACAGCCAATATAATTCAGAAAATAGTCCCCTGAACAATTGGAGTGATGATATTGATCCTGCTATTATGGCCGGAGACCAATGGATACATCCAACAAATGATATCGGCTGGATTGCTGAAGAAAATCAAGACTTACTGCAAAAAAACAATAATGATGCAGAAGAAACTTTTATGCATCCGCAGTTTGGTATTAACGATTAATGTAGAAAAGCGATTCTATGTTATAAAATAGAATCGCTTTTTATCCAACAATAATCCGTTCTTTTGGATACTTATATCGAAGTGGTCTCTCTTTGCCCCCAATTACAAATATGAACGTTAAAATACCAATTCGCCCGATAAACATGAGCACAATCAATACGAGTTTTCCAACTGTTGTGAGTTCTGCTGTAATTCCGGTCGATAAACCAACTGTTCCAAATGCTGAACATACTTCTACAAACAGATTCATTAATGGAAATGGTTCCGTTATACATAACACAAATAGTGCTACGGCACATAGCAAAGCACCCATCAATGCAACAACAAATGCTTTTATAATATCTTCTTCGTGTAATTGTCTCCCAAATACCCGTACACTTCTACCACCTTTTGCAAAGGTATACAATACGAGGATACAAACTGCAAATGTTGTTGTACGAATACCACCACCGACAGAGCTTGGAGAAGCGCCAATAAACATTAATATACTCATAAAGAAAAGTGTTGGGGGCGAAAATTCTTGAATATCCATCGTTGCTAAGCCGCCACTTCTTGTTGTAACAGATTGAAACAATGTATAAAACAACATTTCATGCCATGATTTTCCACGTAAAAAATGATTCCACTCTAACAAAAAAATAATGATGGTTCCAACAACCACTAAAGTAAAGAATGTTGTCGTTGTGAGTTTTGTAAATAATGAAAACCGAAATAATTCATGTTTCTGTTTACCTATATATTGTTTCACTTCCATCAATACTGGAAAACCAATTGCCCCTAAAATAATAAGAAGCATATGAATAATTTGTACGATATAATCTTCTTGGTACGGTACAAGCGATTGTCCCGTCAAATCAAATCCACCATTCGTTGTAGCACTAACAGCCGCAAAAAAGCCATGAAAATATGCTTCCTTCCAATTAGGGAAGTAACGTAAAAATCTTGTTCCTAATAACAGTGCACCAATTACTTCAATTGAAACAATTAATATTAAAATAGAGCGCATTAAATGAACAAGTCCCGCTAAATTCCTTTGATTTTGGTCTGCCATAATTAAACGCCGCTGCTGCAGGCCTATTTTCTTTCCTGTAATCATCCAAACAAACGTACCAAGCGCCATAATACCAAGGCCACCTAATTGTAAAATAAGCGCTAATATAACAATACCTGCTGTAGTAAATGTATCTGGAATCGACACGACAGATAAACCTGTTACACTTACTGCACTAACAGATGTAAATAAAGCATCAATAAATGTCCACTCAACTTCTGGTTTTATAACAAATGGCATGCTTAATAATATAACAGACACAATAACAGCAATACCATAAAATAAAACGATGAGCTGTACTGGTCTTAAATGTTGTAACCATTTCCTAATACCTTTCATTCCATCACTTCTTTAACTTTTTTTACGACGAAATATTTCGAAATCTGAACTACTGCCATGTGTAAATAATTCCTGAAATATTTTTGCAAATACCATACTATAAACGGTACCATTTCCGCCATAACTTAATGCATAATAGAGGTTTGCAATTGATTCATCCTCTTTCAGAATGGGCATTCCATCATGTGTTCCGCCAAATATTGCTGCCCAATAATATTCTGCTTTTACGTGTTTCAACTGTGGAAATAATTTTGATGTTATTTGAACAAGAAGATTTCTTTTATGTAGTAGATGTGTGTCACCATATTTTTGTAACATACTCGGTTCATCTAAGCCACCGATTATAATTCGATTCTTATACGTGCGGCAATATAAATACGGACGCGCAGTTTCCCAAATTAACGACTGCTCGTACCATCCTTCAAAATTTGGTTGTTCATTTGTGACAATTGCATAGGAAGTTTCCAAAATTGCATTTGCTTCTTTTTTTATCTGTTGCGTTTCGTATCCTGTAGCTATAATAACAGCTTTAGATATAATTTTCTTTCCATTTTTAGTATAACAGATTGTGTCTTTATGAACAGATTTAATATGAATAATCTCTGTATCCTCAAAAATAGCCGTTCCATTCTTTTTTGCTTTATGAATAAGAGCATGTGCTAACACATACGGATTCACTTCCGCATCTCCTCTTGTGTATAAAGCAGCTGGTTTTGTAAATGAGTAACGTTTCGTTATATCTTCTTCTGTAAAAAACTCAACAGGAAAATCATAATATCTTAAGGTTTCATATTCTTTTCTTAGAAATGAAACATCATCTTTATTACTTGCATAATATAAGCTTCCTCTACGAATAAATTCAGGATCTATATCGAGTTTTGTTACTACTTGCTCCAAAGTATCCAGCGCATCATAACATAATCGATATGCCCGAACGCCTTTTTCTTCACCAAATGTATGCACAAACGAAGTTAATGATTTATCTTGAGTGTATTGTAACAACCCTGTATTCGCAAGCGTACTTCCACTTGCAGCTTTCCCTTTATCTACAACTGCCACTTGTAGTCCAATTGCCGATAACATATATGCAAGATGAGCACCCACTTGACCACTTCCAATAATAAGCACATCACATATCATATCATTTTCCAGCTTTTCATAACAAGGTACAGAAATCCCTTCATCCCAAAACAATTTTCCAAATCGCAGTTTCATGAAATCTCTCCTATAAATAAAGATGTCTTTCTTTGTCTTGTTATTTTTCTTTATTTTCCATAAAAAAATCCAGCTAGTTTTCACTAGCTGGGTTATACTATAACGCTCTAACAGCGGTATTTTTCACTTCTCTCAATACCAAGTCGCCCGTATGAGCCCGATTGGCTCAACTAACTATCAGTGGGAAAAATCGCCCACTGATAGAAGTTTCGCTTTATCTTGAACGTTCCTCAAGCCAATTACCAATTGTCGGATATGTTTGTTTCACTGCCGTTCCTCCGTATACAATTGACATATGCCCTGTCGGAATACACACATATTGTTTATCAACACTGGAAATATGATCTAACAATGCTTCTACTTGACATGGAAGTGCAATATGATCACGTTTAGCAGAGATATTCAATACATTTGCTTTAATATTTTCTAATTTCACTTGTTGGCCACGAATGATAAGTTCCCCTTTTACTAACTTATTTTTTTGGTAGAACTCACGAATCCATTGACGATATGCTTCTCCTGGAAACGGAATTCCATCCGCAACCCATTTTTGAACTAATCTCCAACTTTCTACAAACCGTTCGTTTTCTGAGCGATCAAGGAGCGCTACGTACGGACCTACAAAATTCGAAAGTGGTTTCAACATTTTATTTCCAAAGTCAATCATTTCTGGAGGGATATTTCCAAGTGTATCAACTGCTTTATCTAAATTAAAATATTTTTCATCTAATAATGGTCCATATAAACCTGTATCTGAAAAGTCAAATGGGCTCGTCATGAAAATTAAATTACGAATTGGCATATGCGGATGAAGCGCAGCATAAATAGAAGTTAAGGTTCCACCCATGCAATAACCAAGAAGAGAAATTTCTTCCGCATTTGCTGTACGCAATACTTTTTTCACAGCTTTTGCAATGTAATCTAGAATAAAATCATCAAATTTCAAATGACTATCTTCTAAACCAAATGTTCCCCAATCTAGCATATACACATCAAAGCCACGGTCTACTAAATATTCCACTAAACTATTCCCTGGCGTTAAATCCATAATATACGGCTTATTAATAAGAGCATAAATTAACAAAATAGGAACAGAATGTGTTTTTTCTTGTTTCGGAATGTAACGATATAACTTCGTCTTATTTTTTGTCCAAATAACCTCTTTCGGTGTTAAGCCCACTTGCGGCTCTGGTTCACGAAGTAACACTTCACTTGCTCGTCTAAAGCGTTTATATGCTTTTTGATATTCCTCTGGATATAACTCTAATTGTTTTTCCCATTCCGTTCTTAATGTTGTCATTTTCACAACTCCTTTATTTTCATTTCTTTTCTTTCAGAAAGAAAGAAGTGCATACCTATCATAGACATGCACTTCTTTGTTGTTAGATTACATATATAAACCGCCGTTAATATTTAATTGCTGTCCTGTAATGTATGCACCATCGCGGCATAAATATACAACACCTTTTGCAATTTCATCTGCTTGACCGAAACGTTTCTTCGGAATTTTCGCTACGATTTGCTCACGAACGTTTTCCGGAACTTCTGCTACCATTTCCGTATCGATAAACCCTGGGCAAATTGCATTTACTGTTACATTCGTTCTTGCATACTCTAACGCTAAAGATTTTGTAAACCCAATCATACCAGCTTTTGCAGCTGAATAGTTCGTCTGCCCAAATCCACCAGCTTGTCCAATAATAGAAGAAATACTAATAATTCGTCCTTCTTCAGCTTCTGTTATGTATGGAAGTGCAGCACTTGTTGTATTGAATACGCTGCTTAAATTCACATCAATAACGCGATCCCAATCTTCACGGTTTAACTTTTTAAATGTACGATCTCTCGTAATACCAGCATTGTTAACTAAAATGTCTACTTTTCCAAAATGCTGTACTGTTTCTTCTACAAGACGCTTTGCATCCTCTAATTTAGAAACATCCGCTTGACAAGCATATACATCATGTCCTTCTTTCGCTAGCTCATTCACAAGGTTCTCAGCAGCATCTTTACTGCTATTGTAATTAATCACTACTTTTGCACCTTCTGCTGCTAGTGCTACTGTAATTGCTTTTCCAATCCCCTTTGCTCCACCTGTTACAATTGCTACTTTTCCATGTAATTGAGCCATTTTTGCTCCCCCTTTGTTATAATTCGCGGCCACATGATGGATGAGCTTTGCCTAGATGAACACCGCAATGCATACATACATTTATAAATGATATACCGCCCTAGAAAGAGGTGCTCCCTTCCTCTTTCAGAACGAATATATATTTAACGAAATTATTTTTTATTATCGTTTTTAGCTTGTACCGCTTGTACTGCTGGTACTTGTAACTTTGCTAATACTTCATTTTGTTTTTCAAGCAGTTCAAAAATTTTATCTAATTTATTTTCTAATGTACGAATATCTTGTTTCACTTTTGTGACATCACGCTTTATTGTAGGAGATTGTCCAAGAGACTCTATCTTTTCTTCCAAAAACTCTTCGATATTGTCAACTTTGTTTTCTAAATTAATAACAAGAGAAGCAACTCTGGCAATATCTTCTTGCGTTGGGATATTCACTTTCTCTAAATATCCCTTCGTTGCATCATTCATCATCTTTTGATAAAACAAGTTCAAATCTAGAACGCTTCCCATCCATGCAGAATACTCTTCTGTCTTGACTGTTTCATTAAGCGTTTTTCCCCAATACTTTTCTGTCTGTTCGTAAACTTCTTTCCAAGCTTGTAGTGGATCGAGTTTTTGTTCAATCACTTCTCCTACACTCCTTTATTTAGTTATTGGAACAATTCAATCTATTCATTATTTTCCAATATTCTGACTGAAAGTTCAAGTGTGTATTTATTTTTTATTTTCTAAAAATACATTGACAAAAAATACAGATAGGTGTAAATTGCACATATAAGAAAAAAATTCCATCTAACTGATTCATGAGGTGATGCACAATCATGCTACAAAATGAACCAGAAAAAAAAGAAAGTTTGGACACAACCCAAACGAAACAACCAAACTCCATGCCAAAAAACTTCTTAGTTCCATTCTTACTTCTCTGTCTTAAAGACTGGAGTCTTCACGGTTACAAACTCATTCAGATGCTAATGGATATTGGCTTTTCTTCTATTGATCAAGGTAATGTATATAGGACTTTACGCAAACTAGAAAAAGAAAACCTCATATCTTCTACTTGGGATACAAGTGAAGGAGGTCCAGCAAAACGAATTTATTCTTTAACGGAATATGGAGAGGAATATTTAACATCTTGCGCTACGTCATTTGAGCAATATCAAAAAATGCTTCGTACGTTTTTTAACCTATACACGAGTGCATTCTTTCCATTTTCCAATGTTCCAACAAAGGATGAGAAATCTTCATCGTCTTTTGGTGACACAGCAGATTAATCTGCGTTCACAATATGTAAAAAATTTATTTGGAGGTCAAGTCATGGAAACGAAACCACACGAACTTGTTGATGCATTCTGGAAAAACTGGTCACACTCTCTTTCCCTTTTTTCTTCAGCGGGAAAACAAATGGAACAACTTACATTAGAAACATTGAAACATCAGCAGGAAGCTTTGCATAAATTAACAGAAAGTACGGAAGAAATCGAAAAAGAAATCCAGCAATTTTCAGCGCAAGCAAACGCGCAATATGCTGAATATGTAAAGCAATTTTCTGGCAACTCCTTTAATGAACAAATTGACGGATGGCAAGAAAAATGGAATGAACTTTCTAGTCATATGCACCAATTTACTGTTTCTCCAACAAAAGCATCTTTGTCTTTACTTTCACAAACAAGCGGACAATTCGAAGAAGCAGTGAAACAACTGATTAGCCAACAACAACAACAACGTCAAGAGGTTCAAAAACAAATGGAAAGTTTTTTAGAAGAATTCAAATCCATGCAACTAGACCTCGTAAAAAAGTTCGAGGAAAACTCAAACAATCTATTCACTTCCATGAAATAAGAAAAATGTGGCAACTTACTGCAAAAAATACTCGTCTCTTTCTTTCTCCTCTTACATCAGGATGGCCCACATTTTTCAACATGGAACAGAAGGAGGAAGAAATGAATCCTTTTCAAGAAGCAGAATCTGTCCATGAGCTTTATTATGATGAGATTCACATTGGTGATCAAGCTTCTTTAACAAAAACGATTACAGACGAAGATATTGTTACTTTTGCAAAACTTACCGGTGACGTAAATCCAATTCATTTGCTTGATTCTTTTGCAAAAACAACGATGTTTAAAGAACGTATTGCTCACGGTATGCTCGTATCTAGCTTTATTTCAACAATACTTGGAACAAAGCTTCCAGGGAAAAATACCATTTATTTATCTCAAAATATGGCATTCCGTGCCCCTGTAAAAATTGGAGATACGCTACGTGTTGTCGCTGAAGTAATTGAAAAGCGCGATGACAAAAGAATTATTACACTACAAACAAATGTATATAATCAATACGACAAAGTTGTTGTTGAAGGTACAGCAACTGTCCTGAAAAAAGAGTAGCGCTGCTACTCTTTTTTCATTTCATCCAAGAACTGTTAGTATGACCGATTACTTCCGCGTATGAGTGAAAACAGAACACATACAATAACATTATCAGCTATCATAAGCTGAAAATAAAAAAAAGGGGTATATCTAACATGGCGAAAACAAATAAACTACTTGTCCCTGGCGCTGAACAAGCACTAGAACAATTTAAGTATGAAATTGCTCAAGAATTTGGCGTGAATTTAGGCTCTAACACAGCTTCTCGCTCTAACGGATCTGTTGGCGGTGAAGTAACAAAACGTCTCGTTTCACTTGCACAACAACAATTACGTGGATAATTAAATAAATAATGGATTTGAGGCAGATATTCTCTGCCTCTTTTCTTTTGCCTGTAGAAAGTATATAAAGTTCAACTAACCATCAGTGGGGGTTTTTTTCATCCCCCACTGATGGTTAGTTGAACCAATCCCGCATAAACGTTAAATATCTGAGCAAAAATTTTTAAAATGGTTGACAAACATTAACAGTTCCCATATATTATAAATAACAGCATATTTCCAAAGGGGAGTAGCGTCAGAGAAATTATTCTCTGAAACAAAGTCGTCATTACGTGGAACTATGTTCCTCCGGCTTTGTTGGCATATTTTATTACATATGTCTAGCAAGACCTTTGCCTATCAACGGCAGAGGTCTTTTTTGTGTTCGTTTTGAAATTTCTCTGCCATTGGTAGAGCTTATTTTGGGGAAGCTAAACAATGGGGAATTTTCTTCTTTTGTTTAGCACCTATACAAACGAGAGGAGAATGTAAATGGATTTATCTTTATTATTGGAGTATGGTTGGGTATTACTTATTTTAATTGTTTTGGAGGGAATTTTAGCAGCAGATAACGCGCTTGTCCTTGCTATTATGGTAAAACATTTACCGGAAGAAAAACGTAAAAAAGCCTTATTTTATGGGCTTGCAGGAGCCTTTGTATTTCGCTTTGGATCGCTGTTTATGATTTCATTTCTTGTCGATGTATGGCAAGTACAAGCGATCGGCGCCATCTATTTAATGTTTATTGCTGGTAACCATCTTGTAAAAACTTATGTAAAAAAGAATGCAGCGCACGAAGAAACAGAGGAAAACGAGACAGAGAAAAAACAAGAAAACTTTTGGTGGACTGTATTTAAAGTAGAGGTTGCTGATATTGCGTTTGCTATTGACTCTATTTTAGCGGCTGTTGCATTAGCTGTGACATTACCGAAAACAAATCTTGGTACGATCGGTAGCCTCGATACAGCACAGTTTTTCGTTATTTTCGCAGGTGGTATGATTGGATTAATCATTATGCGCTTTGCCGCATCTGCTTTCGTAAACTTACTGAAACGTAAACCTGGGTTAGAAACTGCTGCATTCACAATTGTAGGTTGGGTTGGTGTGAAATTAGCAGTTCATACGTTGGCTCACCCTGCATTAGGTGTGATTCCACATGAATTCCCAGAATCAGCTACTTGGAAAATTATATTTTGGACTGTATTGCTTGGAATTGGTGCATGTGGCTGGTTCTTATCAAAAGAAACAACGCCAAATGTACAACAAGATTCGAAAAAAGAAAAAGCGCTGTAATTTCAGCGCTTTTTCTTTTTTCTTTGAAAATGACCGAACTTTCTTAATCATTGAAAACACACTATATTATATAACATAAATGTTAACGCTTTCATTAAAATGATGTCCTTTTTGTGAAATATTGCACAAACTTATTGAAAGTATGAACAAATACGTGTACTTTATTCATATCAAGAGTATTTATAAACGATGTATTAAAGGAGCGTAATGACTTATGCTAGAACAGGGAGTAGCTTACCTTGTGCAGCTTGCAAAGAAGAAGAAACAAATGCTAGATAACAATCCAATGCAATATTTTCTTCGTGCTGCACTTGCTGGTATCTATATTGGTTTTACGATTGTACTATGTTTTAAATTAGGGAATTTCTTTCATGATGCACATTCACCTGCAACATATTTAGCATCTTCTATGTTTTTTGGAATTGCACTCATTTTAATTATTTATGGCGGTGCTGAATTATTTACAGGAAATACAATGTATTTCACAGTTGCAACTTTACGAAAAGAAACAACAATTGCTGATACATTACGTAACTGGGGTGCTTGTTATTTAGGGAACTTAGTAGGGGCAATATTTTTCGCAGCACTCTTTTATGCGACTGGTATTTTTGAAACAATTAGTCACAGTCACTTATTAAATGAAGTTGTCGGAGGAAAGATGGGCGCATCAACAATGCATCTATTTTTTAAAGCTATTTTATGTAACTGGCTCGTTTGTCTTGCATGTTTCCTTCCTTCTCAAGTAAAAGGAGATACAGCGAAAATGCTTATGACGATGCTTATTGTCTTTACTTTCTTCTTATCTGGATATGAACATAGCATCGCAAATCTATCACTATTTACAATTTCTTTAGTATCACCACACCCTGATACAATTTCTTTTGCAGGTGCAATCCATAACTTAATTCCAGTTACCATTGGAAATATTATTGGCGGATCGGTGTTTGTCGGCATGGTATATCATTATTTGACTATAACAAAAAGTAACCTAGAATCTACAGAAGATGGAATCGTTTCCCCGCAAACTGAAGAAATCATTCCATTACAGGCGCATGCGAAATAAAGTGAAACTTCCTTCTGGGAGCGTTTTTTTCCCAGAAGGTTAGTTGAACCAATCGGGCCCTTACAGACGGTTTGTTTCTCTTCCTTGCCTTACTTCTTACCGGCTGTTTGGGCGGGATAAAGTGAAACTTCCTTCTGGGAGCGTTTTTTTCCCAGAAGGTTAGTTGAACCAATCGGACACATGCAAGCAGTTGATCCCCCACCTTCCTTCCTTGTTTCTCTCTGAATCTTGAGGCGGGAGTCTTACTGCCCGTTAATGCGGGATAAATAAAAAAACATGCTTCATTATGATTCTATAACGAAGCATGTTTTTTTATTTATCCTCTTCTTTTTCGATGAAAACCTTGTGTAATTCGATCTAATATAATCGCAATCACTACGATAGCTAGTCCAGCTTCAAATCCCATTCCAATATTCACTTGCGTAACTGAACGATACACATCTACACCAAGTCCTGGTGCTCCTACAAGTGACGCTGTAACAACCATTGATAATGATAACATAATACTTTGGTTAACCCCAGCCATAATGGTTCCTGTCGCAAGCGGCAATTGTACTTTAAACAACTTTTGTGATGCAGTAGAGCCAAAAGCATTCGCAGCTTCAATCAAATCTTCTGGTACTTGTCTAATTCCTAAGTCTGTAAAGCGAATTGTTGGTGGCATCGCAAAAATTACAGATGCAATAATCCCTGGAACGACACCTACTCCAAAGAATGTAATAGCTGGAATTAAGTACACAAAGGCTGGCATTGTTTGCATAAAATCTAATGTTGGCCTTAAAATTTTTGAAAACCGTTCATTTTGTGACGCTAAAATACCGATTGGAATCCCGACAATAATGGAAATGATAACCGACGTAAGAACAAGCGCTAATGTTTGCATCGTTTGTCCCCAGTAGTGAATGTTTAGAATGAATAATAAGCCAATTAACGCAAAAACCATTAAAGATATTTTCCGCGTTGTATACCAAATGAGAAAACATAAAACGATGATCATTAAAAATGCTGGAATCAACGTTAAAAAATTTGTAAATAAATCAACGAAACCACCAATAACGTATGAAAAACCTCTAAATAGCCCTTCAAAATGAGCATATAAACTAGCTACAAACACATCGACCCATTCACCTAATGGAATGCGTGGAATACTATTCATCGTCATTCACCTCTTCCTCAATATTTCCTGCAAGGGCTTGAATGACACTTTCTCGTTTGATTATGCCTCTTAACCTTTTCTTCTCATCAATAACCGGTAATGGGAGCTTCATCTCTGCCATTTTCGCATATGTCTCTTCAAGTAATGTATCTAAATACACGTGCGGAATATCTTTCAGCAGTAAATCAGCAATCGGCCACTGTTTTTGAACCGCTTTATTTGCGTCATCAGCTGTTAATATCCCTAAAAATTCATGTTTTTTATTTACAACATATACAGTAGACACGCCTGCATTTCTCATAATTTGCAGTGCTACACGTGGTCCGCGATCGATTAGTAATGTTTCTGGTCTTTTCAAAATAGATTCAGCAGTAATAACTTTTCCTAAATTCACATCCGCAACGAATTTTTCCACGAATTCATTCGCAGGGCTCATCATAATTTCTTCAGGAGTTCCAATTTGTACGATTTCTCCATCTTTCATTAATGCAATACGATCACCAATTCGAAGCGCCTCATCTAAATCATGCGTAATAAAAATAATTGTTTTTTCCATCTTATCTTGCAGCTCTAACAATTCATCCTGCATTTCTTTTCGAATGAGTGGATCTAATGCGCTAAATGCCTCGTCCATAAGTAGGACATCCGGGTCGTTTGTAAGAGCTCTTGCAATGCCGACGCGTTGCTGCATTCCACCGCTTAATTGCCCTGGATAACTATCTTTATGATGATCTAATCCTACTAACTTAAGTGATTCTAGAGCCTTCGCTTCTCTTTCTTCTACCGGAACCCCCTGTATTTCTAATCCATAGGCAACATTTTGCAAGACAGTACGATGTGGGAATAGCGCAAACTTTTGAAAAACCATACTCATTTTCGTTCTTCTGACTTTCCTAAGCGCCTCTTTCCCCATCGTTGCGATGTCTTCTCCATCTATGTATATATGACCTGCTGTTGGTTTTATTAATTGGTTTAACATCCGAACTAGAGTCGACTTCCCACTTCCTGACAATCCCATAATTACAAATATTTCTCCTGTATATACTTCAAACGTTGCCTTTTTCACCCCAACGTTCATCCCTGTTTCTTTCAATATTTCTGATTTACTTTTTCCTTTTTTTAATAACGCAACTGCTCTTTGAGGGTTTTTTCCAAATACTTTTGTTACGTTTTCAACACGAACTTTTGTATTTTCCATACAACGACTCCTTTTCTGTCCATCTATTCACATAGTGTAGCGATTTTAAACAGAAATATTACATAGAAATTACTCCTATAAGTTTTTTTAAAATCTTCGTTTCCGTTCATAATAAGAAGGTTCGCATATAGATTTAGCAATGCTATACAAAATTAAATACACACATTCCCATAAAAAGAAATTTTCTATTTATGAAACGGGAGGCTTTCAATGAAACGAAAAATATGGCTTATATGCATTTTGTTATTCATCGGTATGATTATTACCTCTTGTAATGCAACAAATGCAAATACGAAAGGAAAAATTAAACTTGGTGTAACAAGTTGGAAGGAAAATATTGCGGTTGCAAATATGTGGAAAGTTTTATTAGAACAAAAAGGATACAAAGTTGAACTCATGTATTTAGAAAAAGCTGCCATTTGGACCGGTGTTGCTCGCGGCGATGTAGATGCAAACTTAGAAGTATGGCTCCCTGTTACTGATAAACCATTAAATGATCGGTATAAAAATGACATTGTTTTAAAATCAAAATGGTATGAAGGAACTGGGCTAGGTTTAGTCGTCCCTTCTTATATGAAGGACATTAACAGTATCGAGGAGTTAAATGCTCATAAAGATGAATTAAATAATAAAATTGTCGGTATTGAACCTGGTAGCAGTCTTATGAATTTAACCGATAAAGCAATGAAAGAATATGATATAAAGCTAAAACTTGTCCAATCTTCAGAAGCAGCAATGATGAGTGAGCTAAAAAAAGCATATACGCAAAAGAAACCAATCGTTGTAACGCTTTGGAATCCACACTGGGGCTTTTCAGAATTTGATTTAAAATATTTAAAAGACCCTAAGAAAGTATATGGTGAAAAAGATAACATTTATTACTCTGTAAGAAAAGGTTTTGAAAAAGATTACCCGGATATTGTGAAATATTTCGATAGATGGAAAATGAATGATGAACAGCTTGGTACATTAATGGTTATGTTAAATAAAACAAAGGATCCCGAAGAGGCTACTCGAAAATGGATTAAAAAGAACCAGGCATTAGTAAATGAATGGATAAAAGATTAATTTATTACGCAAAAATAGGCCAGAGAACCCAATGTCCTCTGGCCTATTGTAAGTTATTTTTTGTCAATAACAGCATTAATAATCCCATATGCTTTCGCTTCTTCCGCTGTCATAAAGTAATCTCTTTCTGTATCATGTTCTACCTTTTCAATTGGTTGCCCTGTTCGATCTGATAGGGATACCGCCACATGCCCATCAACTTAAGATCTCATAATACCCCCAGGACGAAAATTCTGTGCATTTTGCTCGTTTTTATTGTTTTGGGATAACTCGTTCATTTAGCTTGATGGCGATGTGGTGTTACCCCTATATACAAAAACAGAGGGCAGATATGCATCCCCCTCTTGTGTCCAACCAATATTATTCTTGCTCGTCCATAATTTTTTCAAACGCAGCAGATACTTTTTCAAATTCCTCGTCACTTTCAATATATGAGAATTCACTATCTTCTTCTACTTTTAAAAAGAAGATATCAATGTCTTCCTCTGTTTCCGTTTGAATGTCTTCTACAAAGCCAACAGCAATGTATTCTGCTCCTTCGACATTCATCGTTCCGAGCACTTCAACTTCCTGCTCCTCATTACTCTCATCGCTAAGGGTAAAAATTTCGCCTACTTCAATTTCCGACATATTCATTCTCCTCCAGTTATACTCTAAAAAATAGAACGTTCAAATCGCATACTTTCTAGTATATCTTTCCATAAAAAATCAAATTAATGCGCAAAGAACAACAATTTTTTGCTGCTTCAGCATAAGAATCCTACTAAAAGGATATCATCTGTGAATATGAATGAATACATTTGGGGTTCTCGTCACATGCCCATCAGGCTATGACAAATCATTATCTCCAAAACGAAAAAACGCTATTCTTTCTATAAACAGGATAGCGTTCTTTGTATGAAAACTCCCGCCACTTATCTCCTCCGGATCTTGAAGTGGGGGTTTCTCGTGTATCACCTTCAAGAGATGCTTAACACGAGTGGAGTTGACACAGCTGCCTGATGGCACAACCCCTCTATTCCATCGGCAAACGCCTTTGGAACTGCTTTTTTTAAGATGTTATAGGAACCGTTCACATCTGCGTTCAGTAGTTTATTCTCTTTCGTACGATACAAGCCACGTTTGATACGTTTCCCACTGAATACAGGAATGTCTTCCTCACCGTAAGTGGGGATCACATCATTGTCTAGAAAGGATGCCTTGCTTGTATACGATTCTTCCACGACTTGTGCAATAATACCTTTTCGTTTTGCTTTATAGATGATCATTTTAATGAGGAGATTGTGTGGGATATGGCAGAACGATTGATTCTGTCGTTTTCCCATCTCACTGTTTTGTTTCCATGATGTATTTTTCCCAATCACAATCATAGAGATCTCATGTTGAACTGCGAAATGAACAATGTGGTAACTGATTTTGTGAAAGAAATCTTTTATCTTGAGAAACCGTTTTTCATGAAGCCTCTCTAAGCGATTTGATGTATGTGGTCCTTCTTTTGGTTCTTTTCCATGACGAAGAATCCCCAGTAAATGAGCCTTTTGTTTGTTGTAGTATTGATTGATACTTTTGATGACACTGCCCTTTACTAACACAGGAGTAGCCCCTGTATTCGTTGTGATAGTTGCAATGTTATTAATCCCTAAATCAATACTCATATAGCGATTGTTGTCTACATACTCAGGTGATGGTTCGGACTGTTCTGTTACAATTTCCACCTTGAATTTCCCGTAAGCAGGACACACACGTACCTCTTTGAGATTACCAATCTGTCCGAACAATTTACCAATATTTAATTTTATGCTTGTTTTTGGAAAACGAATGTATTTATCTTGGAGTTTACATACTTGATTTGTGAATGCAATTTCTCTCATAGGTGATCTAATATACTTTGGAATGCGAGGTCTGCCCGTAAAAGTGGAGGGATGTTTCTGATATGCTTTCATGGAAGCGAAGAATGATTTCCAGTTTTGATATAACTTCTTCATGACCGCTTGATTCGTTTGCGCTGGCAAGTTCATATAATCTTGTTGTTTCATTGTTTTAAACAAACAATCTAGAAAGTTATAGGATAGAAATGATTTCTCTTTTGTAGGTAATGTGAACAGATTACATTTCATTTCTTTGTGTTCTTTAACAGGTTTTTCTTTCTGTTTTTGCACACGTTTTTGATACGCACGAAGTTGATTTTCATTCATGATTTCAATATATGCTTGTAATGTATGAAGAACTTCTTGTTGAAGTGGCTGTAATGGTTTCTCAGTACGTAAGGCCGTATATACTTGGCGAATATAGAAGTTTGTTGTATTGTAAAGGTTTTTGGCGTTTTGACACATTTCTAGGAAGTAAGAGTATAGCTTATGACCTTTCTTGATCCAAATTTGATAGGTTGCATATTCTCTTTCTTTCGTCATCATTTTCACCTCCTTCTTTCCTTTATGATACTACAAAACACCAAAAAAAGAACATATATTCGCCATACTACAAAAATATTTTTACAAATGCTCTGGCAATTCATCTCCACCTTAAACTGGGCTATGCCCTGCACGTTTTGAAGGTGGAGTTTTCTTGCCAATTTTTCGATAAATTTATGTTATATTGGTGGCGATAGGATTACCGTATCATAAAAAAGTCTTATACGTTAAAAAATAATATCTAAACTTCTCATCCTCAATGTTTTTATAAACAGAAAAAAGGGTAGATGGTGAACGATTGTACTGTTATAGCTAGCATAAAGCCAGCTGGACACGGCCTTTGATCATCCATATATACGTTCATCTAATCCCTCCTCTACATACACATACTATATGCACATACTGTTCCAAGCGCAATAAATGGTGCAAAAGGAAGCGGTTCTTTATAAGTCATGCGCCGAACGATAACAGAAATAGTAAGAAAGCAAAGACCAAATAATGAAGAGAAACAAAGTGACAGTAGTATTGCTTTTGTTCCAACTACAAATCCAAGTAAAATGAACAATTTGACATCTCCACCGCCAATACCTGCTGGATGAATTACTTGAATCATATATAAAAACACAAACATAACCGCTGCTCCCAGTAACCCATCCCACCATGGGGAAAGCGGTATAAAAAAACGTTCTATTACAAATAGCCCTGCAAAAAAGAATAAAATACGATTTGGAATTATCATATAGAGAAGATCTGTGATGGTAACAATGAAAAGAAGTGATAATAGAGTCCAAACAATAATAAGCTGCTCACTAGGACCGATAAAAAGTGCTGTAAGGAGAAACGATATACCTGCAATCCCCTCAAATAGCGGATGAAAAAATGAGATTTTTATATCACAATGTGTGCACCGTCCTTTTTGTATACAAAATGATAAAATAGGAATCAACTCTTTTACTTGTAATACATAATGACAATGCGAACAGTGTGAGCGCGGTTTTATAATGGAATAACCGAGTGGAATGCGATAGGCAACAACTTGATAAAAAGAGCCTAGTATCAAGCCAGCGAAAAAAGCATATACATAAAATAGCATTTCGCCATCTCCTTTCGCACCTAATATAGCAAAAAAGTTTAACATGTTGTATTTTCAAAAATTTATCTTTATCTATAAAAAAACAGACCTTTACTAGGCCTGTTTTTTTATTTATACAACAAAATAAAATGCTTTTAATGGTCCATGTACACCAACGACAAGGTTCATTTCAATGTCAGCAGAGTTACTTGGTCCTGTAATAAAGTTAATACAAGAAGCTGGGGCTTCTCCATTTTCTACACGTGTATTTAAATCATGCACTGCTTGTGTAATACGCGGTACTAATGTTTCACGTGGAATAATAGCTACGTAAATAGTTGGTAAGAAGTGTAGTGAACGTCCTCTTCCTTTATGACTTTGCACTACAATTGTACCAGATTCCGCTAACGTATAATCACTAAACGAAATTCCGATATTTGCTTTTTCCGCTAGCTTCATGTTTTCATCTTTCTTCTCGGGATCCCAAGTATTCACTTCTACGTTTTCACCCGGAAGTTCCGCTCCAAACAGCTCTTGTAATCCATACTCTTCAAAACGATCATCTTGAGATAACATAATTGGCCCGCCGCCATTTTCTGTGATAACTTTCTTGATTGCTGCACTTAATTCATCTCTATTCGTTTCAATGACAGTCGTATGAATGTTGTTACATTGTTTCTTAAATACTTCTAATAGTTCTTCTTGTGAGTAATCATTTAGCGTTTCTAAATTCACATTATTTTTCCATAAAGGGCGCTGTACCCCTTCTGTTTTGCGTTCCCGTCCAAGCTGTTTTGCGACATTCTCTAAAAATGAATCACGGTTTTGAATCGTTCCTGCCATTAGTTATTCCCGCCTTTCTTATGCTCTTTATACCAATCACGGAATCTTTCTTTGCTTGGAGCTGGGAATTCACGAATCTCCGTCCAATTTTTAAGCGGTCCCACACCTTTAGAAACGCGGTTTCCGGATGTGAATGGGCTCATTGCAGCCGGCGCCATTTTAGATCCCATTTTGTATAAAGCAGCAGAAGAAGCGCCCATACTAAACATCTTCATCGCAAGCTTTTCTGCAAGCGGTGCACGTCCTTCTTTTTCCACAATTACTTGACGATGTTTTAATAACAAGTCATGTAATGGAATTTTTACTGGACAAGCTTCTGTACATGCTCCGCATAAACTAGATGCATATGGAAGTTCTTTATAATCATCATAGCCACCTAAAAGCGGTGTTAATACCGCACCAATTGGACCTGAATAAATAGATCCGTAAGAGTGACCGCCAACATGACGATACACAGGACATACATTCACACATGCCGCACAGCGAATACATTGCAATACTTGACGGAACTCAGAACCTAAAATTTCAGAACGGCCATTATCTACAACAACTAAATGGAACTCTTCTGGTCCATCTACTTCGTCTTCTTGAATTGGCCCTGCTACTGTTACATAACTTGTTAGCTTTTGACCAACAGCACTGCGGCAAAGTAAACCAACAAGAACATCAAGTTCTTCCATTGTTGGAACCATACGTTCCATACCCATTACTGCAATTTGCGTTTTCGGGATGGACATAACAAGGTCTGCATTACCTTCATTTGTTACTAAACAAAGAGAGCCTGTGTTAGCAACTGCAAAGTTACATCCTGTTACGCCAATTTCTGCATCCATAAATTTTTCACGAAGAATTTTACGAACGAATTTCGTCATTTCATACGGATCATCAGAGTTTTCATATCCTAATTTTTCTTTAAACACACCTTGAATTTGCGTTCTATTTTTATGAAGCGCTGGTGCAACAATGTGAGATGGTGGATCATTGTCTACTTGTAAAATGTATTCCCCTAAGTCACTCTCAACGACTTCACAGCCGATTTCTTGAAGTACATGGTTCATACCGATTTCTTCTGTTACCATTGATTTTGATTTAACTACTTTTTTCGCTTGTTTCTTTTCAGCTACTTGTTTAATATACTCAGCTGCTTCTTCCTTCGTTTTCGCAAAGAAAACATGACCGCCTCGTTTTGATACATTTTCACTCAGCTGCATTAAATAATAATCTAAATTTTCTAGCGTATGCTGACGAATTTGTTCACCAAGGTCACGCCACTCTTCCCAGTTTCCTAGCTCATCAGCTGCCTCTAAACGTTTTGTGTATAGACGCGTTTGTGCAGACGATACTGCTCCGCGCATAAATGAATCTTGAAGATTTTCGCCAACACGATCATTAAATTTTTTATCACTAGTTTTCATAGACATAGCTTACTTCCCCCTCCATCAGCGGCTATTCAATACTTCAGCAATATGCATCACTTTTACATTTTTTCCTAAACGCTCGATACGCCCGCCAATGTTTAACAAACACCCACAGTCTGCTCCAATTAAATAATCTGCTCCAGTTTCCATGACACTGTCGACTTTTTCATCTACCATTTGCTCAGAAATTGGAGTCATTTTTACTGAGAACGTTCCCCCAAAACCGCAACAATTTTGTACATTTGGTAGTTCTTTCACTTCTAGACCTTTCACATTTGATAGTAAAATGCCTGGAGCCTCTTTTACTCCTAGTAAACGTGTCATATGACAAGATTTATGAACCGTTGCTACGCCATCCAAACGAGCACCAACGTCAGTAACTTTTAACACATCAACAATAAATTGTGTCAGTTCGTATGTCTTTTCAGCTACTTTTTTCGCACGTGGTCCCCATTCTGGATCATCTTTAAATACGTGTGGATACTCGTGAAACATTGTCGCACAAGAACCGGAAGGTGTAACGATATACTCAGCGTTTTCAAATGTGCTAATCATATGCTTCATTGCTTCTTTTGCTGCTTCTACGTGGCCGCTATTGTAAGCTGGTTGTCCACAACAAACTTGCGCTTCTGGAAATTCAATTTCACAACCTAATCGCTCTAAAATTTCAACCGTTGCTTTGCCGACATTTGTTTCAAACATATCGACTAAGCACGTAACAAATAATGTAACTTTCATATTATAGTTCCCCCTCATTTCAACTCAGCCAACATTCATATGGTCATCAGATGACTTAGTAAAAAAGAAAGAAGCGAAACATAAACTGCTCATGTTCATTCTTTCTTCTATTTAGAAAACGCTTACTTATTCTTTCTCTATTTTATCAAAAAAATAAAATTTTGAAAGTACAATATTACGAATTTGTTTTCTCGATGCCTGTGACCATAGATTCTACATTCGTTAGATGATCTTGCATCGCTTGCTGCGCTGCTTCAATATCATTCTCTAACACTGCTTCATAAATTTTTCGATGCTCTTCTAGAAGTCGTTCTGCTGTTGTTTGTTCACCATATAAAATAATCCGTCTTGTTTCACCGATTGCTTCAGCAATCATTTCAGAAACATGGTTCATCAATTCTAACAAAATGTTGTTATGTGAAGCTTCTGCAATTGCCATATGGAAACGAAAATCTGCTTGTTCACCGCCATCTTCATCTCCTATACTCTTTTGCATCTCATCTAACCAATGCTGCATATTGTGTAAATTTTCTTCTGTACGTTTTACTGTTGCCGCACGAACTGCTCCTACTTCAAGCACTTTCCGCACTTCCAATAAATTCACAATATCCTCTTGTTTCATTAATAGCGTTGTACTTAATGACGTAGTTAATGAAGATGCATCAAAATTCCTCACATACGTACCTTCCCCTTGTTTCATCTCAATTAAGCCCATTGCTCGCAAAGCGCTTAACGCTTCGCGCACAGCAGATCTGCCAACTTGAAACTGCTCTGCCAATTGATGAACAGGAAGAAGTTTGTCACCAGGCTTTAATGTACCATTTTTAATCATTGCTAAAATGGCTTCCGATACTTCTTCGTAAATTTTTTTCGGCTTAATAGATTTATACTCCAGTTGTATCACCCCAGTATCATCCAGACAACAATGACAACAATTTATCCCGCGCTAACGGGCAGTAGGACTCTCACCTCAAGATTCTGAGAAGTCAAAGAAGATAGGCGAGAGATAACTGCTGGCATGCGCCAGATTCGTTCAACTAACCATCGGCAGGAAGATAAATCGTCTCCCCACTGCTGCAAGTTTCACTTTATATAGAAAATAGCATCCATATCTATTTTAGAACTAAATACACAGAAGTACAAACATTTTGTTCATAAAATGGACAAAAAATTATTCCGAAGAGATAATTGGTAAATAAATCGAAATTTTCGTTCCTCTGCCTTCTTCACTTTCAATATGCCACGTTCCGCCGTGAATGTGCACAATTTGCTTTACAATCGCAAGTCCTAGTCCCGTTCCACCATTATGGCGGCTTCTTGCTTTATCGACTCGGTAAAAACGTTCACCCAGTTTTTCAAGATGTTCCGGACCAATGCCAATCCCGGTATCTATGATTTGCAATTTACATTGCCCTGCCTGTTGTTCTAATTGCACATAAATAGCACCTTTTTTACCTGTATAGCGAATAGCATTATCTAATACATTATGAAGCACTTGTTGCATCCTATCTTCATCAATATTGACAATAATATCTGGATCGAGAGTTGTATGCAGTACAATTTGTTTTTCAATCACTTGTAATTCATACGTCTCTAGTACATCTTCAATTAACTGCGCAAATACAATAGGCTGCTTTTTAAGAGGAAAACGCTCTCCTTCAAGCTGTGCTAAATCCAGCAAGTCATGAACAAGCCGTTGCATCCGTCCTGCTTCTTTATGAACAAGCTGGGTGAATTTTAATTGTTGCTCTCCTTTTGCTACTCCATCAATAATCGCTTCACTATATCCTTTAATATAACTAAGCGGAGTTCGAAGCTCATGTGACACATTTGCTAAAAATTCTTTCCGCTGTACATCCTCTTCTTCTAGTGAGCTTGCCATCTTATTGAACGCTTTGCCAAGCCTTCCAATTTCATCTTCTGATGAAATCGTAATCCGCTGCGAAAAATCTCCTTTTGCCATATGATGCGCAACTCGTTCCATTTGTGAAAGCGGCTTTGTAATTGCAATGACAATCTTTCGTCCAATCCATATAGTTAACACAATCATTACAAGGGCAAGAGGAGCTAAAATAAGTCCCATTTCATAAATTAAATCTTTAATGCTCTTTAAAGGAATATAAGAATATACAACACCGACTAACTTTTTATTGTCTAACACAGGAATAACGACACCCATTATGTTACGATGAAAATGTTCTTCATACCCAATCTTTGTAATCGTATTTCCTTCTAATAGTGCTTGCCGATCATCCTCACTAATAATTGAATTGTAATGCACATCAAATGGAAGGCATGCACTTAAATCGCGCGGATTGCTAACAAACAGTACGTCTGCACTCGCAATTTTATCGAATGTTTTTACCTTTTCTTCAAATACATCTACGGGTTCATCTGCTCTATATTGCGCCACAAGACGATTTCCCTCTGCTTTTAATGTCTCTTCAATATTTTGGACATATAATTTCTCATACGAATATAGTGAGACAAAATATAAAAAAGAAACTGTTACACATACAGCACATGCAACTGTAAGCCATAACTTTTGTACCATCGTAAACATCTTACACCTCAAATTTATAGCCTACGCCCCAAACAGTTTGAATACAATTCCCCTGTTCTTTAAGCTTTAAGCGCATTGTTTTTACATGTGTATCCACTGTTCGAGTGCTGCCAGCATAATCATAGCCCCAAACTTTTTCAAGCAATTGCTCACGGCTAAATACTTGGCCATTATGTTGACAGAGAAAATAAAGTAAATCAAATTCTTTAACAGTTAATGAAATACTCTCATTTTCTATTTCAACGCGGCGACTTTTTTCATTAATTACAATCGGTCCAAATTCTATCTCTTCTTGTTCTTCATATTTCGTATATCTCCTTAACACCGCTTCCATACGTGCAATTAATTCCCCAGGGCTAAATGGTTTAACAATATAATCATCCGCCCCTGTACGCAGTCCATTTACACGATTCCACTCTTCCCCTTTAGCTGTCAAAAAGATAATCGGAATATCCGATGTTTTTCGAATTTCTTTACATACCGCAATCCCATCCATTTCTGGCATCATGATATCTAAAATAACAAAATCAAAGTCTTCTATTTCCAGTATGTGCAGTGCCTGCTTTCCATTCTGGGCTTCTTTCCACTCATAACCAAAGTTGTCTAAATACATACCAACAAGTTGCCTCATATCACTTTCATCATCAACAAGTAATACTTTATACTTACTCATTTCTTCTCCCCTACTCTTTGCACGAATTGAAATGGACCTTTACCAACTGAAATCGTCTGTTTTATTTTCATTTCGTTTAAATCTACAACGTACACTTCATCACTATCATAGCTTGCAACATACCCTTCACTGCCAATTTGCCAAAATGCAAATGGATTCGATCCTACTTCAAGAGAATCTACTTCTTTATACGTTTTCCCATCAAATTTTCTTAGCATGCTGGACCCGTGACTAAGTACATAAATGAATTGTTGATCTGTAGACAGACTGACCGGCATAAATGGTGCATGTAACGATTGAAGCATTTGTCCATCTTGCAGAGAATACACGAGCACTTTTTCATTTACTTGTTTACCATCACCATGCCCGCCAATAAATATGTCCCTTCCATTTTCGCTAAGAACCGCACCTGTTGAAGCTGGCGGAATCATAAAAGAGTTCACAACCTTTTTTTGTTTTACATCAATACTAGACAATTTCGTATCATAAAAATTGAGAACATATAACATCTCATTATGTTGCACCATAGTAAGCGGACCCTTTCCAACCGAAACACTTCCTGTTTCTTTTCCATTGGTTGTAAAAATACGAATTTTTTGCTGATTTTGATCCGCTAGAAATAATTCTTTTCCGTTTTCAGATAATAAGATGTTCGCTATTCCTTTTCCTGTATTCCATTTCTCAAGCTGCTTTCCATCTTTTAAAGAATACACATATATATGATCTAGTTGCTTACCATACACAAGCAAACGATTCCCGTCTGGTAACAACGTTGTTCCCATAATAGGTTCATTTAAATGCCACGTTGTAATTGTTTTTTTCGTATCAGTATCAATAAAGCTAATACTTCCTTCTTTTATATTTGTCGTAATGAGAAGATCCCTTTTTGGATCAATAGACTGATAAGCCCCTCCCTTACACCCTGTAAGTAATAGTACGATACAAAGTGAAATAAACCACCTTTTCAAAAGATTACCTCCATTATGGACAGTTTCGATATACTTGTAAAATAGCAAATAATTGTGAGGAAAGTGTGAAATCTTCTTTCTTTATCATAATCACTATATAATGGTAAAACAAATATAAAAATAGTGGGTGTTAAATGTATGCTATTTCCCGATCTAGCAAATAAAATTGTCCGTGAAGTACGAAGACTCATTACCGAAAATATTATCATTATTGACATAAACGGAACAATTATCGCAAGTACAGACCAGGAAAGGCTTGGAAGCTTTCACGAAGGAGCTCTTCGCTGTGCGGAACAAAAAAAGACGGTAATTATTACAAATGAAGATGAACAGCGTCTATGCGGCGTAAAAGCAGGCATCAACCTCCCTCTCCTCTTTCACGATGAAGTGATTGGTGTAATTGGAATTACAGGAGATCCTGAAAATATTTCACAGTACGGAGAAATATTACGGAAAATGACTGAGCTATTAATTCACGAAAACTATTTTGTAGAACAATTAGAGCTTGAACAGCGCTCATACGAAGCATTCGTATTTGATTGGCTCCAAGGTACTGATTGGTCCCCTAGCTTCTTAGACCGCGCAAAAACCCTTGGAATTGATTTACAACAAAAGAAACAACTCATTTTGCTTTCATGTAATCAAGATGATACGATGCTCCAGCGGAAAATTTGGCAACATATACGTAACCTTTTACCAAAACAAGACTTGTTTGTACGCTGGGGCAACGACCGCTTTATTTTATTTCAGCCATTTCAAACAAAAAAAGAAACATTTCAATTTTTAAAGCGATTAAAATATGAATGTGAAACATTATTTCCTATTATATTAAGCATCGGTATTGGACAAGCAGTTGCGCCAAGTGAGATGCACCACTCTTATGAACAAGCACTCCGAGCACTTACTGTTTCTCAAAAAACGACAGACATTGTTTTTAATGAAGATTTGCGCTTAGAAATGTGTCTTCAGGATATTACTCCCCGTACGCGTGAAGCATTTTTACAACGCACCATTCATAAACTTCATACAGAAACTGAATTGATTGAAACATTGCGTTTATTTATCGAAAACAATCAATCGTATAAACAAACAGCGGAAATACTTCATATTCATATTAATACATTGCATTACCGCTTAAAAAAAATTGAAGAACACACCGAATTAGATCCAAAGCAAATAAAGGATTTAGTCATTTTATATTTCGCCCTACTCTTATTAGATAATCATCCAAAAAAAGAAGGAAAAATAGGATAATATTTGTTTATTCACACATAGCGGGAGCCCCCGCTTTTTTTTATCATAAAAATAGAAAAACACTGTGACAAAGTTTGTATTCAGAAAAACTTTGCATAACAGTTTGAGGGGGATTTTCAGTATGTTAAAACAACAAATTGTTGATGCACTCGTATCCATTGTTGGTAAAGAGAATGTAGATACGTCTAACATGGGACGTTTAACGTATAGTTACGATGCGACTCCAAACTTTCAGGCAATGCCAGATGCCGTTGTCGCACCTCGTAATACGCAAGAAGTAGCAGAAGTTTTAAAAATATGTAACGAACATAAGATTCCTGTATACGTACGCGGTTCTGGAACGAATCTTTGCGCAGGAACTTGTCCGCTAGAAGGTGGAATCGTCCTTCTTTTCCGCCATATGAATCGCATTTTAGAAATTGATGAAGAAAACTTAACAATTACAGTGCAAGCTGGTGTCATTACATTAGATATTATTAAAGCTGCAGAGGAAAAAGGATTATTTTATCCACCAGATCCAAGCTCGATGAAAATTTCAACAATCGGTGGAAACATTAATGAAAATTCTGGTGGTTTACGTGGTTTAAAATACGGGGTAACGCGTGATTATGTCATGGGACTTGAAACAGTACTACCAAATGGTGATATTATTCGCACAGGTGGAAAATTAGCAAAAGATGTAGCTGGCTATGATTTAACACGTTTATTTATTGGATCTGAAGGAACACTTGGCGTTGTAACAGAAGCAATTCTAAAGCTTGTTCCAATGCCAGAAACGAAAAAAACAATGCTAGCTTTATATCAAGATATTAATGAAGCTGCACGTGCTGTTTCTGCGATTATTGCAAACAAAATTATTCCCGCAACATTAGAATTTTTAGATCAACCGACCATTGAAGTCGTAGAAGAATTTGCTCAAATCGGCTTACCAACAGATGTAAAAGCCGTTCTGCTCATTGAACAAGATGGTTCTCCGGAAGTAGTAAACCGTGATATTGAAAAGATGGCAAACATTTGCCGTTCTCTTCATGCTGTTGATGTACGCGTTGCAAAAGATGAAACAGAAGCAGATGCACTTCGCACAGCACGCCGCAGTGCGCTATCTGCATTAGCACGATTAAAACCAACAACAATTTTAGAAGATGCAACAGTGCCTCGTTCGCAAATTGCACCGATGGTCGAAGCAATTAATGAAATCGCAAAAAAATATAACATTCCCATTTGTACATTTGGTCATGCTGGTGATGGTAATCTCCACCCTACTTGTATGACAGATGCTCGTAATGAAGAAGAAATGCACCGTGCGGAACAAGCCTTTGCGGAGATCTTCGCAAAAGCGATTGAACTTGGCGGCACCATTACAGGTGAACATGGCGTTGGTGCGATGAAGGCTCCTTACTTAGAGCTAAAGCTTGGTAAAGAGGGCATTGCTGCGATGAAAGCTATTAAGCAAGCATTTGATCCAAACAATATTATGAATCCTGGTAAAATGTTTGCAAAAGACTCTCGTAAAAGAGTGGTGGCTCAGCAATGACTACATTAAATACAAAACAAATTCAAAAAGAATTTAAAGAACGTTTAAATGAAGATGAACTGCTGAACTGTATGCGCTGCGGCTTTTGTTTACCAACATGTCCAACCTACATTCAATCTGGGTTTCAAGAATCACACTCTCCGCGCGGACGCATCGCGTTAATGAAAGCAGTCGTTGATGGCTTAATTGAACCAGATGAAGACATAGAAAACACGCTAAATGTTTGTCTTGGCTGCCGCGCTTGTGAACCCGTTTGTCCATCGGGTGTTAATTATGGACATTTATTAGAAGAAGCACGTGATATTATAAATCAAAACAAGAAATTCTCTACCCTAGTCAAAGCTGTTCGTAAAATTGTCTTTGAAGGATTATTCCCTCATCAAAATCGTATGCGGACATTAACTGGACTGATTGGTTTTTATCAGCGTTCCGGCTTACAAACATTCACACATAAAACAGGGATTATGAAGTTATTCCCTGAAACATTAGCAACAATGGATCTCGTTCTTCCAAAAGTACCAAAAATGAAAGAAATGAAAAATCGTCCTGAATTTTTACCAGCAAAAGCAGTAACGAAAAAACGTGTTGCTTTCTTTACTGGCTGTTTAATGGATACAATGTTCTTAGAAACAAATAATGCGACAATGAAACTATTGCAAATTGCAGGTTGTAATGTTGTCATTCCAAAAGATCAAAATTGCTGCGGGGCCCTGCACGGCCATGCTGGTGAAAAGAGCGGTGCAAAAGAGCTTGCGAAGAAAAACATTCAAGCATTTGAAGACTTAAAAATTGATTATATTATTACAAACGCTGGAGGCTGCGGAGCCTATTTAGTTGATTACGACTATTTATTAAAAGATGATCCCGAATGGACAGAGCGGGCAAAACAATTTGTTGCGAAAATTAAAGATATTTCTTCTATATTAGTAGAATTAGATTTTCATAAACGCACCGACTTACGTCTACCACCGCAAGTCATTACGTATCAAGATTCTTGTCATTTACGAAATGTGATGCGTACATCTTCTGAACCTCGCAAGCTATTACAAGCGATTCAAGGTGTAATCTATAAAGAAATGAAAGATGCTGATCGTTGCTGTGGTTCAGCTGGCATTTATAATATTGTACACTCCGAACTATCAATGGAGTTTTTAGACTACAAAATGGAACGAGTTCATGAAACCGAAGCGACAACAATTGTAACAGCAAATCCTGGCTGTTTATTGCAAATGAAACTTGGTATTGAACGTGAGGGCCTTTCCCATAAAATGCAAGGAGTTCATATTGTAGACTTGTTACTTGAAGCAGTAACACAAAAAGGACGATAAAGTGAAACTTCCATCAGTGGGGTTTTCTTCATCCCCCACTGATGGTTAGTTGAACCAATCGGCTTTTACAGTTATCCCCCACCTATCTTCTTTGCTTCTCTCTCAATGTTGAGGTGGGGGGTCTTACTGCCCGCGAATAGCGGGATAATTTAAAATGAAAGACGGACGTACCTTTCTCTATTAAAGATACGCCCGTCTTTTTTATGGTCTACAACATTAAAAGTATGTTACTGTATCGTAAAAAAGAACGACAAAAAGATTACAGTTATGTAAAAAAGCATCCATAATATTCCTCGTTACTCCTCTATAAATGCTGATGTTATCCCTTTTCTCTTCCTCTTCACCGGAAGTTATACCCAATTTCTCTTTTATTTCTCCTCAGAAAAAATACTGTCTATTCCTTATAACATCTAGTATTTCGGCATTTGTTCTTTCTCTAAAATCTAGGATAAAAAAGGAAATCTCATAACCTATGAATTTTTTTCCAACCTTTTTTCGACAAAATCTGTGCTACGATGAATTTGTCAGTCAAACAGGCCGACAAAAATAAAATCTGTGTGATAACAGTTTCATAAACTTTTACATAGGGGGACAATTATAATGAAAAAACGTGTTTTACTATCTGTAGCAGCAGCAACTGCTCTTACATTTGGATTAGGAACAAATGGTGCGAAAGCAGAAACAGTGCAACCATCACCAATTAAAGTTCAAAATATTTCGCAATCTCCATTTTTCATGCAACATATGAATCAACAAGACTTCCAATCTTTCTTAACATCTCTTTTAAACTCATATGCAAAATGGAATCCAGGTGCTTTCCAACCAGGTAACTGTGTAATTCCTGGACAACCAACTAACATAACGATTACAACTCCTTGGGGAGATGTTGTAATTACAAACCCAATTAATAACAACGAAACAAATACACCTGCTGATAAACCAGCTGATAACAACCAAGCTAATAAGCCTGCTGATAAACCAGCTGATAAACCGGCTGATAAGCCTGCTGATAAGCCTGCTGATAAGCCTGCTGATAAGCCTGCTGATAAGCCTGCTGATAAACCGGCTGATAAACCGGCTGATAAACCGGCTGATAAACCGGCTGATAACAATCAAGCAACTAAACCTGCTGATAAACCGGCTGATAACAACCAAACAAACAAACCTGCTGATAAACCAGCTGAAGACTCAAAAGGTTCATTAAGCGCATTTGAGCAAAAAGTTGTTGATTTAACAAATGCTGAACGTGCAAAACAAGGTTTACCAGCATTAAAAGTAGACACTGAGTTAAGCAAAATGGCACGTATTAAATCAGAAGATATGCAAAAAAATCATTACTTCGACCACACTAGCCCAACATACGGTTCTCCGTTTGATATGATGAAACAGTTTGGTATTTCATACAGATCTGCTGGTGAAAATATTGCACAAGGACAACAGACTCCAGAAGAAGTTGTACAAGCTTGGATGAATAGTGCAGGTCACCGTGCAAATATTTTAAATAGCGGATACACACATATCGGTGTTGGTTACGTAGAAAACGGAAACTACTGGACACAAGAATTTATTTCAAAGTAAGCATAAAGTGAAACTTTAATCAGTGGGGGTTCTCCCACTGATTATTAGTTCAACCAATTAGCAGTTTATCTCCTATCTACCTTCTTTGCTTTCTGCTGAATTTGGAGTTTTGGGATTACTGCATGCAAATAGCGGAATAAATAGAGCCTTCTGAGAAGGCTCTATTTATTTTGTATACATATAAGAATGTAATATATGAGAAAAGTCATGAGGGAGAGGTATATCTACGTCAATTTGACGTTTTGTAATCGGATGTAACATTGAAATGTGAGCAGCATGCAATGCTTGACGAGAAAGTAGCTTTGTCTTACCTCCATACAATACATCGCCGACCAGTGGATGACCGAGATAACTCATATGAACACGTATTTGATGTGTTCTTCCCGTTTCTAATTGAACTTTAACGATTGTTACATTACTCTCTTTTGAATATTGTACGACCTCATAATGCGTTACAGCACGGTCACCTTTTGGAGAAACACGGCGCCTCGATGCATGGTGACGATCTCGTCCAATTGGAGCATCGATTGTGCCCCGCTTCTTTTGTACTTTCCCTTCAACAAGTGCCATATATGTTCTCTTAATTTTACGTTCCATCAATAATCGATCCATAATCACACCAGCTAATGCATGCTTTGCAAAGACGACTCCGCCTGTTGTATCCTTGTCTAGCCGGTGAATGTGACGTACCTTTGTTTCAATTCCTTGCATTTGCAAATGAAATGCTACATAGTTTGCTAATGTCCCTGTCCCGCCTTTACTTGCAGGATGCGTATCTACTTGTATTGGCTTGTTAACAATCAATACATGATCATCTTCATATATGACTTCTATATCATAAAACTCTGGTTCCACGTCATACTCCTCTTGCATGAACATATGAACTTGCAATTTATCCCCTTCTTGCAGTTGTTCACTCCATCGTTTTCCTTCTCCATTAACAAGAATGCTTTTTTCCATACGATAGTGATGTAATAATTTTTTCGGAACTTGCCATTCTTCCTTCAAAATAGAATCAATCGTTCGTCCCTCCCATACAGAAGGAACCGTAATCTCACACCATTCTCCCATTTTCTTTACTTTCATATAATCACCTTATTTCTATTAATCCTCTTATTGTAACGGAAAATCCCTTCTAACGCATAGTTAAAAAGACAGTTCAACAATTAATGAACTGTCCTTAATAACCCGGATCCAGCAAGTGAAACTTCCCCACTGAGAAGTTTCACTTTATCCCGCTCTAACGGGCAGTAAAGCTACCATTCCAAAGTTATATGAAAACTAAGAAGATAAGCGAGAATAAACTGCCCGTAAGATCCCGATTGGTTCAACTAACCATCAGAACATCACTGATGGAAGTTTCACTTTATGCGCGAAGTTTTTTTATTTCTTGCAACAGTTCTTCAGCTTTTCTTTCATATGAAAAATCCTTAAAAAATTCAGCTAGTCTCTTGTAATCATTATAAGCATCTAATAATTGATCTATCGTTTCATGATTACATTTTTTCCGCGGTGTTTTCATTTTAACAGGATAACGATATTCTCCTATATCATGAATTTTATAATACTCCTCCTCTACTTGAATAACTTTCACAAGCTCATCCTCTTCCGCATCTAGTGTGTACCCATCAAACTCTCGCAGTAGTTCATAAATAATATGTGTCCATTCATCATTTGGATAAAAACCTTTTTCTAACCGATAGCCGACAATGCGATACATATGCCCATCATTTTCTGCAAATTGTACAGTATCATTCAATTTAAATTTAAAATAACGAAACATTGTCTTCACCCACTCTTATATGTAATCTTCTTACCTCATACTATTCGCTAAAAGGGTGGGAGGCTATTCATACAAATAGCTCTCACCATATAAGATGAGAGCTATTTTTCAATGCATTTCTTTCTGTTTCTTCTTCCTAAATGGGAGCCACCAGTTCCACTCACCAAACATTTTCATTAAACTCGGTACAAGGATTAATCGAATAATTGTTGCATCAAGAAATATCGCTAGCGCAACGCCAAGTCCCATTTGTTTCACTGGCAATATATCAGTAAAAGCAAATGCACCTGTAACAACAATCATAATTAATGCGGCTGATGTAATAATTCGGCTCGTTGACACTAATCCTTCTAATGTTGCATAATCATTATCTCTTGTCTCCTCGTATAATTCATGAATACGTGAAATAAGAAATACTTCATAGTCCATACTTAATCCAAATACTAATCCGAAAATAAAGATAGGTAATACAAATAATACTGAGCTCTGTTCTAATCCAAAATGGCCTCCTTCAAAGAGCCAAATGACAATTCCAATGGTCGCACTTAAACTAAGCACATTCATCACAATTGCTTTAATCGGTATAAGCAACGAACGAAATGCTAGCAATAAAATCAGAAATGTTGAAGCGAAAATAACAGACATACTAACAACAACTTTATTTTTAATCTCATCTTCTAATTCTTGTTGAAATGTTGTCATTCCGCCTAAATAATACGTTACACCTTCCGTTTTATAGTTTTCTTTAAAATCTCGCACCCACTGCTTTGCCTTTTCTGTTCTTGGCTTTGTATCTAAAACAATTTCAATTGTTGTCTTATTATCTCTCACATACGCCTCTAATACTGGCTCTACTTGCGCACGATTTGGCGATTGCAGCATTGCTGACAGTTGTTCTGCAGACATATTTCCAAGCTGCTCGTATAGACTTTTCACCTCATATACATCTTTATCATTCTTTAATTTCTGTACAACCTTTTGCAACGCTTGTAAATTTTCTTTTTCTGTTACATTTCCTTTTGTCTCAACAACAAGTGTTACATCTGCATGAGTTTTTACCATTTTATTAAACGCGTCTTCATAACGTTCATAGGCAATGCGCGCTTCACTTTTCTCAGGTAATGATTCTACACCAGGGAACTGTAAATCTGCACTGCGCAGCGGTAATAAACAAATAATAATAAATGTAAATACAGCAACTGTCATCACAATCGGATACTTCATTACAAACTGTGCAAATTTACGCCACATTGGTGCTGTACGATGAACATGTTGGTTCTTTCCTATTAAACGTTTCCCCATTAATGCTAACAACGCTGGGAGCATCGTTAAAGAAAATAAAATACTCATTACTACAACAATCATCCCGCTAATTGCGACAGATTGAATATAATCAATTTTGAAAAAGAACAAACCAGATAAACCGACAAATACGCATAAACCTGAGAAAATAATTGCGCGTCCAGCCGTTTGATATGTAACGATAATTGCTTCTTTAACAGAACGATGTGCAAGCTCCTCCCGGAAGCGATTCACAAATAAAAGAGCAAAATCAATGGATAAAGCAAGCCCAATCATCGGCGCTACGTTTAGTACAAAAATAGAGAGTTCCTTTTGTTCTCCAACAAAATATAAAATCCCCATCGTACTAATGACACTTAGCGCTCCGTTTAAAATAGGCAAAATAGATGCAAACAAGCTACCAAAAGAAAGCAATAATACAAGAAAAGCAATCGGCAAACCAATCATCTCGGCTACTTTCAAATCATTTTGTGTTCTTGTATTTATTTCATCATTAATGACTGGATATCCAGTTGGAGACACTTTTACTTCCCCGTTACTTTCTTTTTGAATCTCCTTTGCAAAGGCTAATGTTTTTTCTTTCCGCTCTTTACTTGTTTTCCCGGAAAATAAAATGGTTGCATAAGCAATATCATCCTGTAACATTGCTTTATTTTCTATAGGATGATGAAAAGAATCGTATGTTTCTTCTTTTTGCATTTTCTTTACAATCTCATCAATTCTCTCTGTAAATCTTTGCTGAGACACACCTTGTTCTTTTTGAAAGACGAGCAGGAGCGTATCTTGTGACTGTTTAAAGTCTTTCTCTAATATCCCTTTTGTCGTTTGATAATCGCCTTCCGTTTGAAATCCATCCCCGCCTAATACCCCTGGAAGCTTCGGTGCAAATATGCCAAGTGTCACAGCTAGCAATACTAATAGAGCAATCGTTGTATAGCGAAATCGATATAAGAACGCTCCAACCTTTCCCCATGCATCTACTTTATGTACAGTTGTTTTCACCAAATATCACCCATCCCTCTTCTCCATTCTATGTCTTAGTGTATCATATCCATTCTCTAGCTCGTAAAGTGAAACTTCCATCAGTAGGGCTTTTTTCATCCCCCACCTAGCTTCTTCGATTCTCTCTCAATCTTGAGGTGGGGGTCTTACTGCCTGCGAATAGCGGGATAAAAAAAGCTACCCTTTTAACCAAAAGGATAGCCTTATTTTAACGTTCCTGATTTGTTTGAAAACGAGCTGAAAATAAGCGATGTAAGTAAATCGTGATAATAAGTAATACACCGCCTATACAATAACCAGCTAAAACATCAGTCGGGTAATGTACAGATAAAATGATACGACTTAGTCCAATTAAGACAATGACTACAATTGCCAATATCGTTACAAAACATTTCGCTACTGCACTTTTTACGTTTGCTGCGATGATATAGGCAAGAAATCCATACGTAACAATCGCTAACATCGCATGCCCGCTTGGAAAGCTATATCCAAGTGCATCTAGCGCCTCATTTATATTCGGACGATTTCTTTTTACAATGGATTTGATGAGCTTATTAATAAGATTCGTACTAATAATAGAAAGAGGATATATTACCATTGCTACGTAATAACGCTTCTTCCAAAAAAAGAAAAGACTTACTACTAGCACACTTACAATTCCAATTGCAGAACCGAGTTTTGTAAAATAACGAAAAAATGAAAGCGATGCTTCTGTTTGAAATCCTTTTACCATCGTTCTCACATATTCATCAACTATCGTTACTCCACCTGAACGTACTTTCCATGCAATAATACTAAATAATCCAAGCAAAAGTATGATGCACATCATTTCATACATATGTAATTTCTTTTTCAAACTTCAGTTCCTCCTACTACAAAAAAACGCGATTTCCGCTAAGAAATCGCGTTTTTTTATTACTTCCCTTTTCCTGTCTTTAGTTCTGTCCAGTAACGATCATAATCTTTTAATTTCCCATCCACATCGACAAGCCATTCTGTACGATTTAACTCTTCTGGTGTTAAGAAAATCATACGATTCTCTTGATATTCTTTACTATGAAGAGAACGAGCTTTTTCATTTGGGTTACTATATCCAATGGATTCATAGTTTTTCACACTGACTTTTGGATCCATTAAGTAGTTAATAAACTTCTCTGCAAGCTCTTTATGCTTTGCACCTTTTGGAATCGCTAATGTATCTGCCCAAATTGTTCCGCCTTCTTTTGGAACTACGTAACCAACATCTTTATTCTCTTTTGCAATAAACGCTGCATCCCCAGACCATACTGTACCAATCCATGCTTCTTCTGTAATGAAATTTTGCTTAATATTATCTGTATCAAACGCTAATACATTTGGTAATAATTTTTGAATATCCGTGAAAGCTGTTTTTAATTCAGCATCATTTTGCGTACTATTTGAAAATCCATTTTTCTTAAGTCCCATACCAAGCACTTCACGAGAATCATTTAATAACTCTACGTGACCTTTATATTTTTCATTCCAAAGATCACTCCAACTTGTTGGCGTTTCTTTCACATATTTTTTATTATAAGCAATTCCTGTTACGCCCCATGTATAAACAATAGAATACTTATTTTCCGGATCAAACGGAGGCGTTTTAAAGTTCGAAACAAGATTTTCTACATTCGGAATGTTCTTTTTATCTAACGGCTCTAACAAATTCATATTTACCATTGTTTTTACCATATAATCAGACGGTTGAATTAAATCATACTGCGAACCGCCTGCTTGTAATTTCGCAAGCATTTCTTCATTACTTGCATACTTATCATAGTTCACTTTAACGTTATATTTTTTTTCAAAGTCTTTAATAACTTGCTCATCAAAGTTATCAGCCCAGCTGTAAATATTTAATTCCTCTTTCTTTTCACCGCATCCTGCTAACACTCCAGCGGTAATTCCGAAAGTAAGTACTGTACTTGCAGCTACTTTCATCCATTTCATTTGCATTCCCTCCTGAATTTGAGCTTAATAGATGCAACCTGTATTCGTTCATCTATTATAATGGCAAATGGCCTCCTGAATTTTTTTTCCCATCCGCACCCTTGTTACGGAACATTTCAGAAGCAATCATTAATCCGACAATCACAACAATCAAAATTGTAGAAAGCGCATTGATTTCTGGCGTTACACCATGTTTTACCATACTGTAAATATACAGCGGTAATGTTGTTGATCCTGGTCCTGATACGAAGAAGCTAATAACGAAATCATCAATAGATAATGTAAATGTCAATAATGCCGCTGAAATAATACCTGGTGTGAGCCCTGGTAGCGTCACATAACGAAACGTTTGCCACGGAGTCGCACCTAAATCATTTGCCGCTTCTTCTAAATCACGTCCCATACCTGAAAGTCGTGCCGATAAAATAATAACAACAAATGAAACACTAAATGTAATATGAGCAATAATAATTGTCATTTTCCCAAGTTCAATACCAAGCTGACTAAACAAAATTAGAAGTGATAATCCCATTAAAATATCTGGAATTAAAATTGGTAAATATACAAGTCCATTAATTGCACCTTCAAAACGATATTTATAACGATGCAGAGCAACTGCAAACAAAACACCAAGCAGCGTGGAAACAATTGTCGTAACAACCGCAATTGTTAAACTGTTTACAAACGCATCCAGTACATCCTGTTTTTGAAATAAATCTGTATACCAATGAAGTGTAAAACCTTGCCACTCCGCATTAATACGCGAGTCATTAAACGAATACACCATGAGTACCATCATTGGTAAATAAAGAAACAATAAAATCAACCAAGAATAGGTGACTAAAAACTTTTTCATATTCGTTTATTTCCCTCCGTTTCCATAGTTATATACTTTCGTAGCACGATAATATAAATAAATTAACAGAACGGAGAATAACACAACAATGATAGATAATGCTGATCCAAACGGCCAATCACGTGCACCTAAAAACTGATTTTGAATAACATTTCCGATTAATGCAACTTTCGAACCACCCATGATATCTGATACAACGAACATACCAATAGATGACACAAATACTAAAATCGAACCCGTCGCTATCCCTGACATCGTCATTGGAATTGTTACATGCCAAAACGCTTTAAGCGGTGTGGCTCCTAGATCGTATGCAGCTTCTAATTTTCTCTTATCAAGCTGTGCAATTGCTGCATATACAGGTAAAATCATAAACGGTAATAGTGAATATACCATTCCTAAAATAACAGATGGCATATTATATAATAAATTTAAAGGTTCACTAATAACACCTAACTTCATCAATACTGTATTGACAAGTCCTTGTGAACGTAAAATAATAATCCAAGCATACGAACGTATTAAAAAGTTAATCCAAAACGGAATTGTTGCAAGAAGTAGTAAAATAGATTGCCACTTACGATCAACAATTGTTATCGTATAGGCAAATGGATATCCAATCAATAAACAAAGTACTGTTGTAATAACCGCAATTTTCACTGTTTCCCATAACGTCTCCATATAGAGCGGATCAAACACACGTCTCATATTCTCTAACGTAAAGCTCATCTCAACTGTCCCATACGTCCCGCGCTGCATAAATGCAAAAGCTAATACAAACAAGAGAGGGACTAAGAAGAAGGCACACAACCAAATAGCTGTAGGTAATGCAAGTAATTTTCCTTTTTTCAATTTAAGGTCACCTCATCCGCTTGCTCCCAGTCTACATATACATTATCACCAATGTTCCACTGCATTACTTCTTCTGCACTTTGATATGCCATCCATAGTTCTGCCGTCTTCTCATCGCGAATATATAATTTCTCCATATTTCCAACAAATTCAATATCTTCAATATGACCAAGGTGGTATCCAGGGGCAGCTTGCTCTTCCACTGAACGTACTTTCACATTTTCGGGACGTACTGCCACATAAGTTTCCCCTGTTTGAATAATATTATTTTCCCCAATAAACTTTGCAACGAACAACGTTTTTGGTTTATGATAAATTTCTTTTGGTGTTCCGATTTGTTCAATGTGACCTTTGTTCATAACCACGATGCGATCGCTCATGCTCATCGCTTCTTCTTGATCATGCGTCACATAAATGAACGTAATACCAAGATTACGTTGTAGGTTTTTCAATTCACGTTGCAAATCTTTTCTAAGCTTAAAGTCTAGTGCTCCTAGTGGCTCATCTAATAACAACACACGAGGATTATTTACAATTGCACGCGCAATCGCCACACGCTGCTGTTGTCCACCAGAAAGTTTAGCCGGCTTACGATTACGGAATTCTGTTAATTGTGTTAAACGCATCGCTTCCTCAGCACGCTCTTTTTGTTCTGCTTCAGCAACTTTCTGCATCTTCAGTCCAAAACGAATATTTTTCTCAACGGTCATATGCGGGAATAGCGCATAATGCTGGAATACTAAATTCATATGACGTTTATAAGGAGGCAAATCATTAATCTTTTCTTCATCAAGTGCAATCGTACCTTTTGTTGGTGTCTCAAAACCAGCAATCATACGAAGTAACGTTGTTTTCCCACAGCCACTCGGACCAAGAATTGTTACAAACTCCCCTTCTTTAATATCTAAAGAAAGCGGTGGAATAATAACTTGATCCCCAAAATATTTTTCTACTGCTTCGATCTTAATAATATTTTTCATTTCCTCATCCTATCTATCTCATATTTTTTATATTAATCTAAGCAAAAATCATGTTTTATACCACGCGAACGAGCGGTAAAAGTCTGAATAATTACGAAGGCTTCAATTTATGTAGTATGTTTGATTCATTTTTATCCTGCTATTCACAGACAATGAGTTCCCACCTCAAAATTCCGAGGAATCAAAAAACAGATGAGAGAAAACCCTATCGATAAAAGTTTCACTTTATATGATACATACCTTGAATAGAAAAACCCCTTCAATTATGAAGGGGTTTTATCATACAGCTACGCTAACTGATAAATACCATCACTATTTTAACAATTTTCGGATGAATTTTAAAGCACTTTTTGTAGAAGAATAGCGGATTTTCATGTCAAACACTGTCGATTGAGATAAAATACTTTTATAATGCGAAAAGGTTTGAAAACTATACTCTCCATGATAACTACCCAATCCGCTTGGACCAACACCACCAAATGGTAAATATGGAGTCGCTAAATGATACACAGTGTCATTAATACAACCACCTCCATAAGAAATGGATTGCGTCACTTGCTTTTGTATATCTCGTTCCTCAGCAAAAACATATAATGCTAATGGCTTCGGATGACGTTGAACAGTTGCAATCACATCTTCTATATGTTCATATTCTAACAGCGGTAAGATTGGCCCAAAAATCTCATCTTCCATTACTGCATGATTCCACGTCACACCTGTAAGCACTGTAGGTTCAACAAGTAGTTTATCTTTATCATAATTACCGCCTATTACAGCCTCTCCATCTTCTAAAAATGAACACAATCTTTCAAAATGACGCTGACTCACAATACGAACATATTTTTCATTTTGCAAAGGCTGCTCTCCGTATTGTTCACGCACAGCCTTTCTCATTTCTTCTATAAACTGTTCTTTAACAGAGGAATGAACATATACATAATCAGGGGCAACACACGTTTGTCCTGCATTTAAAAATTTCCCCCATACAATCCGCCGCGCTGCAACATCAAGCTTTGCATCTTTATGGACAATACAAGGGCTTTTGCCACCAAGTTCAAGTGTAAGAGGTGTTAATTGTTTTGCAGCTGCCTCCATAACAATTTTCCCAACTCCGACACTCCCGGTAAAGAAAATATAATCAAACGGCTCCTTTAATAAAGCTGTACTCGTCTCAACACCACCCTCCACTACAGCGACAAGCTCTGATGGGAATAGTTCCGTTAACATTTTCGCAATAATCTTAGAGACATTCGGCGTTAACTCTGATGGCTTTAATATAACTGTGTTTCCGGCTGCCAATGCTCCAATTAACGGGGCAAGCGCAAGTTGAAACGGATAATTCCACGGGGCAATCACCAACGTTACACCATAGGGCTCAGGAATAATTTTTCCTTTCGATCCAATATGAGTCATTGCTGTTTTAGCACGCCTCGGTTTACTCCACTTCGAAAGATTCTTTGTCATAAATGAAATTTCTTTTAATGTATACCCAACCTCTGTTGTATACGATTCATGCTCTGATTTATTTAAATCAAGCTTTAGCGCTTGAAAAATTTCAGACTCATAACGCTGAATACTTGCATATAGCGCTTGTAGCTGTTTCTTTCTCTCATCGATTGCTCTTGTTTTCCCGCTATAAAAGTGCGTTTTTTGTCGTTCTATAATCGATGCAATCTCCATAAATATTCACCTCTCTATTTCATCGTACATCATAATACATTCTTGTTTCTTCCTATTTAAAATAAAGTAAAACTTCTATCAATGATTTTTTCATCCTCAACTAATGAAAAGCTCACACCAATCAAGCGCATGCTAGTCGTTATCTCCCACCTATCTTCTTCGCTTCACTCTCAATCTTGAGGTGGGGGTCTTACTGCCCATGAATAGCGGGATAAAACGATAAGTAGAATTTAATTATATATTACTTTACAAATGACTTGAAACATATTTGCCCATGAAAAAAGCTGTTGAAAGGAATCTCTTTCAACAGCTTCTCCATTATTTGCGGTATACGCGAATTGCACCTGCGGAATTATCGTCTGCTTCTCCAACTACTTCAAACTTCAGTCCAAGCTGCGGCACTTTACGTCCTGCATCTGGAATTGCGTTGTTCATATACGCTTTAGAGTCATCAAACTTCGTTACACCCGGTAATCCTTTGTAATCAAATGTTCCGCGTGTTGGAGATACAACTTTCCAAGCCGGTGTTTGATCAAATGAGAACGCAGCATCTGCAATTTGATATCGTGTGCTATTCGCAACACTTGGTTGACCATTTAATGTTCCCCAAATTGCTTCTGGGTGAGAGTCGACTACACCAAGGAATCCTTCACCTGGATGAACACCAACCCAGTTATCTGTAAAGCTAGAGTCTGCATACCATACAACAAGACCTGTATTGTATACTGGACCGCGGCCATATTGTAATGCCTCATCTGCACCAGCATAGTTTCTCCACTCTAAATAGTAGTTATGTTTCTTTTTCTCAAAACCGTTTGATACAACGAAACCGTTTAATGTAAATTGTGGTGTACCTTCTGCATCATCAGAGAATACAACCTTGCCATCTACAGTTAATGTAGCATTATCAAGAGTAAAGCCGTTTGGAGCTAAACCACCATCTGTAATATATTCGAATACTAATTTGACTTTTTGACCTTTAAATTGGCTTAAGTCATATGACTTATCTACCCAGTTACCGTCAGTTGTATCCATGCCGCCTTTAACATGTTCGTCACCGATTGTGTCAATTAACGTTTTTGTTCCATTTTCCGCTACTGCATGTACTTCAAGAAAATCATAATCTGCTTCAACTTCATACAATGATTTGTAATCAAATTTCGCATTTGTTGCATTTGTTAAATCAAATACTGGCGTTTCTAATGTTGTATGAAGATCATCGCCTTTTGTACTATAGTAGTATTTTTGACCAAATGCAGGCTGAATACCTTTTACATCTTTATCTGGTAAATTTACACGAATCAGGCCAGGACGAGCTGATTTCGTTACACTTTGATCTAAGTATGTTGCAAAACCAATCCCTTTATTTAACTTATCATAATCTACTTCAACGATATTTGCCCAGTTACCACCAATGTTCTTTTGGAAGAACTCTTTGTTTTGCGGAGAGAAGCTTGTTGGTGCTGTGCCCGCAATGTTACCAGCCCAGCTGCCGCCACTCATAATAGACCAAGCTTGAATCGGCTCACCAGCTCCAGTATATTGTGTATCATACTCATCAGGAAGACCTAAATCATGACCATATTCATGTGCGAATACACCAACTGCTCCGTCTTCCGGTTCAATTGTGTAATCAAATGCGGCCATCTTACCGCCCCAATATGGAACCTTTGCTTGTGTGCCTTCAACTGGATATGGTTTTGGTCCAATCGTCCAGCGATGAGACCAAATCGCATTATCCTCCAATTTACCGCCACCAGCTTCTTGTCCTACACCAGCATGAAGTACCATTAAATGGTCAACAAGTCCATCTGGTTCATTTTTATTGCCGTCACCATCAATATCATATTGATCAAACTCATCGTAGTCAGCTAAGTTTACACCACTATCTACTGCAGCTTTTAAGGCATCTTTTACAAGATCACGTGGACCTAGAGGAGCTTTATTATCGTGACCAGTACCAGCATCATCACCATAATCAGCAGCTTTTCCTGGAACGGTTAACCAATTTGTTACTGTTCCGTCTACTGTATAGCTGCCGCCTGATTGCTCTTCATAGTAATTCTTAAATGTTTCAATTTTTGAACCATCGAATAATGTAAACGGCTCATCACCAAATAACATTTTTTCATAGTGTTCTTTATTAAAATCGTTTGAATACATGTAACCAGGTTCTTGATCAATGTTGTTATGCTTAAAGTCAGCATATTCTACAAGTAATACAAGAACTTTATCTTTGCGAACAGGTCCGTTATATTCTTTTTGTTTTGCTGAAGTAGTTGGTACTTTGCCGTTTAGTCCCCCTTTACCAATAGCTTGTCCAGCTACCGGACCGCTGACATGTTGATTTGCCTTTTCTTTTGTGTCGGCCTTTTCATCTTTAACTTTTTTCAGAAAGTCAGAAGCTTCTTTCGTAACACTATCCCCCGCTGCTGGTTCTTTTCCAGGATTTTCACCCTTTTTCTTTTCTACATATTTTTCAACAGCTTTTAACGTGTCCTCTTTCGACGCAGAGTTGCTAATGACACCACGTTTTTTCAACGCTTCTGCTAGGCGCTCCTCTGGAATTAAATGATCGTCAATCGGACTATAAGTTACTTCATTAGACGGCGTTGCCGCATAAACAGATTGGCTTCCAAACCCAAATGTGCAACTAAGCACAGCTGCCGCCGCAAGCGTAGACAGCACCTTAAAAGGCTTTTTCTTCATCCCTATTTCCTCCCTAAGCTCAAATATGTACCAATATTTTGATAATATTAAAAATTCAATCTATTTACAATATAATGTCTTAATTTGTAATATTTTTGAAAAAATCCTTCATTTTATATACATAGATATTAAGATTTATTCATTTTTTCAGAAAATATTGATAAATTACAATAAACCTATTAAAATTCTATATAGAATCATAAAATTTAGTTATTTTTTTACAAAACTTAAAATTACGCCCAAATTTTACATTTTTCGACACTATTATAA
>NZ_CAKJTI010000021.1 GCF_917563915.1 Bacillus rhizoplanae
CTTTTGTTAACATAAAATCAATGTATCACAAAACCTTTAAAAGTTCCTTCAGAAGAACTGAAGGAACTTTCCATTCACATAATCAATGTTATCGGAAGTCAATGTTGTCGTTAGTTCGGATTCGACTTTTGTATAGTTGACGAAATTTGATGAAAGAAATAATCCTCCAAGGTAAGATATATCCCAGCGCTACAGTCATAAATAGTGCTACTTCTGTTTCTGGACCTAGCCACTTTAAATAATCACGAAGTAAAAATCGGACAATAAATACGATGAGAAAGGTAATGATAAAGCTCTTATTTCTTACAGCATAAATATGCTGATCGGATCGGAGTTCATAGTTAGTGGTCCCAATAAGTGGAATTGACAAAAGGAACCCAAAGATAGCTGCACAAATCCATTCCCAGGCAGCGGCATGTACATTTGGATTCAGGATTATGAAAAGACTAGGTAATAGTAGAAATAATATGGGTAAGAGAAGACGGATTCCGTTTCCTTTAATCGGACAATACATTGCCCTAGTTCTACGCCATAAGACCAACGCAGCAATTATGATCACAATAGAGTAAAACGAAGAAGAATTCATAATCTCACCTCTATACATAGGGTATTTCAATTATTTATATGGGAATTACAGATGGTTGAGTACTAGTATTCGTTTTAATTGGAAAAATATAAAACTACTTTATGAATATCATATATAGGATTTCGGATTTAAACTAAAGTGATTCATGTTGAATATGAATTAGGAGAGGAAATAAAAGAATGGAACCTAAAATAGTAAGCATTCCAGCAAAAAAAATTGTTGGGATTAAGAGAGAAACAACCTTTGCAACAGATCCCGAAGTCACAAGAGAAATATGGAAAACATTTATGCCATTAAGAAGCTGTATTCCTCATAGAAGTAACTCTTGTTTCCTTTCTGTAAAGGTGTTGCATACGCCTTTAAATATGAATGATATAAACTATGCTTATAAAAAGTGGGCTGCTGTTGAAGTTGAAGATTTTGAAACAGAGACTTTTTCGGAATTGTCCACGCATACCTTAACAGGCGGCTTATATGCTGTTTTTATCCATCAAGGAACGGCATCTGATATGAGCACTTTCCAGTATATTTTTCAAGAATGGTTACCAAATTCCAATTATAGTTTAGACGTAAGGGAACATTTTGAAGTTATGGATGATCATTATCGTCCGGACGATGTAAACGCAAAAGAAGAGGTATGGATACCAATTATAAGTACCGCGAAATAGATGATTAAAATGAAAACATGTACGCAAATAGAACTGATAAAGAGATAGGTGAGGGATAACTGCCCGTAAAAGCCCGATTGGTTCAACTAACCATCAGTGGGGGATGAAAAAAACCCCCACTGATGGAAGTTTGACTTTATTTCATGAATAGAAATCATTTTAAAATTTGCTTTTTTAATCTAAGTACAAAAAGAACCTCAAAAAGGTTCTTTTTGTCGGGCATAAAATAAAAAGGGGAGGGAGCTTACAATCACACAATGTCGGTATTGGAGTTTGAAAATTCAGTCTATTATAGGAGCAACATTCCCAACATCTATATGATTATTATTTATAATAACAGTAAAATTTAAAAAAATCAACAAAAAAACTGAATTTTTTTCTTTTTTCGACAATTTTATACATGTATTCCGCATTAACGGTCAGTAAGACCCCAATCTCAAGATTGAGAGATAAGCTAAGAAGCTATGTGGGGGATGAAGAAAACCCTCACTGATGGAAGTTTCACTTTATGTACTGAGCGATTGTTTGCTATTCAAGAACATAATACAGAATAATTTGTTGCAGTATATGAAACAGACAAAGAGTTACTATTTGATATAAAAGCAAGAGATAGATAAGATGGAAATAAAGCAACACTAGTTACAAGCAAAGAAATAGGTCAGAAGTAAAAGAAGCTATGTTAGTCTTCTATTCTGTGAAAGGAGAATATGATATGGAGAGAATGCCCAATTGGCTTATGCAAAGAGCTTTTTTAACACCGGAGCGCACTGCGATTGAAACGAAAGAAAGTACATATACGTTTGTACAACTTCATGAGAAAGTTCTTTCACTTTGTGAGCATCTTGCTTATTTACAACTGCAAAAAGGTACAAAAGTGGCTGTTCTGATGAAAAATAGTATGGAGATGGTCATAACGATTCATGCCCTTTCTTATATGGGGGCAGTAGCTGTCTTGCTGAATACACGTCTTTCAAGAGAAGAGCTACTTTGGCAAATGGAGGATGCAGAAGTTTCTTGTTTGCTTACGGATGAAGAGTTTGAGGCAGAGCAAGTGCCCGTATACTTGTTTACAGAAGTTGCCGCGTTGCCAAAACAAACAGCAACTGTGCAGAATGAGTTTGTTTTAGAAGATACAATGACAATTATTTATACGTCAGGTACAACAGGAAGGCCAAAAGGCGTTATGCTTACGTACGGGAATCATTGGTGGAGTGCAGTTGGTTCTTCTTTGAATTTAGGACTTCGTGAGGATGATTGCTGGTTAGCGTGTTTGCCGTGTTTCCATGTAGGCGGGTTATCGCTTTTAATGAAGAATATTATGTACGGTATGAGGGTGTTACTTGTTCCGAAGTATGATCCGGATTTTATTCATGAAGCGCTGCAAACGAGAGGCGTAACGATGATTTCAGTCGTATCTAAAATGCTGACGGATTTATTAGAAAGGTTGCAAGAAGATACTTATCCAACGTCTCTTCGCTGCGTATTACTTGGCGGAGGACCAGCTCCAAGGCCGTTGTTAGAAACGTGCGTTGCAAAAGGAATTCCAGTGTATCAGACGTACGGTATGACAGAAACATCTTCGCAAATTTGCACATTAGCTGCTGATTATATGTTAACGAAAGTTGGTTCGGCCGGAAAACCATTGTTTCCATGTCAGCTTCACATTGAACAAGATGGAAGAGAAGCTGGGGTAGGAACTGCCGGGGAAATTGTTGTGAAGGGGCCAAATGTAACGGGTGGTTATTTTAAGCGTGAAGAGGCGACGAGAGAGAGTATTCAAGACGGATGGCTGCATACTGGAGATATTGGCTATTTAGATGAAGATGGCTTTCTTTATGTGTTAGATCGCCGCAGTGATTTAATTATTTCAGGCGGAGAGAACATATATCCAGCGCAAATTGAGGAAGTCTTGCTTGCGCATCCGGCTGTTTCGGAAGCGGGAGTAGTTGGAGCAAATGATGAAAGATGGGGACAAGTTCCTGTCGCATTCGTCGTGAAATCAGAAGAGGTAACAGCGGAAGAACTACTCGCTTTTTGTGAAGATAAACTAGCGCGGTATAAAGTGCCAAAAGCGATTTATTTTCTTTCTGAGTTGCCGCGCAATGCTTCAAAAAAATTATTGCGCCGTGAACTGCGGCAGCTGGCGGAGGAAATGTAAATGCGTATTACAAAGGCAATACTTTACGTAACAGAAATGCCACTCGTTATTCCATTTGCTGCAAGTTACGGGACGTATGAAAAACGTGAAAGTATTGTAATTGAATTAATAGATGAAGAAGGACGAAGCGGATGGGGAGAAGTGGTTGCTTTTTCTGAGCCGTGGTATACAGAAGAAACAGTTGTAACAGCATTTCATATGCTGCAAGATTTTTTGTTGCCAGTGTTATTTGAACAGAAGCTTTCGCACCCTGTCGATGTCGCATCTCTTTTTCAACATATAAAACGTAATAATATGGCGAAAGCAGGCATAGAAGGCGCATTATGGGATTTATATGCAAAGCGTGAGAATCAATCGCTTGCTACGTTACTTGGCGGTGTAAAACGAGAGATTGAAGTTGGTGTTGTCATTGGCCTTGATACAGTTTCAAATATGTTAAAACGTATTGAAATGTATGCGGAAGAAGGATATAAACGTTTTAAAGTGAAAATCAAACCAGATAATGATTATGCGTTGCTTCATGAAATACGAAGAGCGTTTCCTACTATTCCATTAATGGTAGATGCGAATTCTGCGTATGCGTTAGATGATATGAAGCAGTTACAGCGATTGGATGAGTTTGATTTAATGATGATCGAACAGCCGTTAGCAGATAACGACTTTCTTGACCATGCCCGTTTGCAAAAGCAAATGGAAACACCAATTTGTTTAGATGAAAGCATTCATTGCTTAGAAGATGCAAGGGTAGCAATTACACTTGGTAGTTGCCGCGTTATTAATATAAAACCTGGACGAGTTGGCGGATTAACAGAGTCGATTCGGATTCACGATTATTGTCAGCAGCATGGTATTCCAGTTTGGTGCGGAGGTATGGTAGAAATGGGGATTTCCCGTGCACAAAATATTGCACTCGCATCGCTGTCTAACTTTACAATTCCTGGTGATATTTCAGCTTCGAACAGGCATTGGAAGCAAGATATTATCTCACCGGAAGTAACGCTGCAAAACGGAAAAATTGTTATTCCGCAGCAAGCAGGGTTTGGTTATGGCATAAACCGGGCAAGACTAGAAGAGATAACGAAACAATGCATTGTATGTGAGAGGTGAACATATGCAAAAGTATGAAAAGGAGCTGCGTCATATACAAACGCGTTTATTAGACACACCGTTTGTGAAAGTGGCGTACATCTTCGGATCTCATGCAAGAAAAGAAGCAACATCTTCTTCAGATTATGATATAGCAATTGAGACAACACATATTTCAGTAGGTGAGTTTCAATGGCTTTGGTTTCAATTGATGGAAGAGCTGGACGGGACAGGTAAAGTGGATGCGGTTCATTTGAATACATTGTCTAATAGCGAACTGAAGTGTCATATTTTACGAGAAGGAAAGTTGTTTGCGCAGCGTATATAAAGCATTAGACTAAGCATAAAGTGAAACTTCCATCAGTGGGGGGCTTCATCCCTCACTGATGGTTAGTTGAACCAATCGGGCTTTTACTGCCCGTTAATGCGGGATAAAGATTTTGAAAGAGAAAAAGGCTCTCCTTCGTACGTAAAGGATGAGCCTTTTGATTTACTTTTGTCGCTTTTAAATAAAGTCACGGTGTTTATAAAAAAGACGCGATGTTTTGAATAAAGTCGCGACGTTTATAAAAAAGTTGATTTTAACCATATTCATTGTGGGTTAAAAGGCATATGAGCTACTTTCGAGTGGATGAACCGAGGCATCAGTTTACTACTGTATGGTAAGGTTTAGCTATTTTTTGAACTCTTCCTAATTTAATTATAGCATTTAAAAAATGGTTAATATAGACTTTTTATTCTCATTTACTACTGCTAAAATCAATAGAACATTAATGGTTAGGGGAGATGTAGAATGAGTTCTTTGGTTCTCGGTTTTCAGGAGATAGAAAAAACACAGCTTTTGCTCGTTGGCGGAAAAGGGTTAAATTTAGGGGAATTATCAAAAATTCAAGGAATACAAGTACCAGAAGGATTTTGTATTACAACAGTAGGATATCAAAAAGCCATCGAACAAAACGAAACGTTTCAAGCATTGTTGGATCAAATAACAATGCTAAAAGTAGAGGATCGAGATCAAATTGGTGAAATCAGCAAGAAGATTCGACAAATTATTATGGAAGTAGAAATTCCTTCCGATGTTGTAAAAGCAGTTGCTGACTATCTCTCCCAGTTTGGCGATGAAAATGCTTATGCAGTGCGTTCTAGTGCGACCGCTGAGGATTTGCCACATGCCTCTTTTGCTGGTCAACAAGACACCTATTTAAATATCATCGGAAAAGAAGCCATCTTGCAGCATATCAGAAAATGTTGGGCTTCTCTATTTACGGATCGAGCGGTAATATACCGAATACAAAATAGATTTGACCACAGACAAGTTTATTTATCCGTTATCGTTCAAAGGATGGTTTTCCCACAGGCTTCAGGGATTCTATTTACCGCTGATCCGATTACCTCTAACCGAAAGTTACTATCAATCGATGCCAGTTTTGGGCTTGGAGAAGCACTGGTCTCTGGCTTGGTATCTCCCGATTGTTATAAAGTACAGGAAGATAAAATCGTCGATAAGATGATAGCAACCAAAAAATTGGCTATCTATGCACTAAAAGAAGGCGGAACAGAGACACAGCAAATTGATCCTGATCAGCAAAAGACTCAAACACTTACTGAACAACAAATATTACAACTAGCACGCATAGGAAGACAGATCGAAGCTTATTTTGGTTGCCCACAAGATATCGAATGGTGTTTGGTTGATGATACATTTTATATTGTCCAGAGTCGTCCAATCACTACTTTATACCCCATCCCTGAAGTGAATGATCAAGAAAATCACGTCTATGTATCTGTTGGTCATCAACAAATGATGACCGACCCCTTGAAACCATTGGGAATGTCTTTATTCCAGTTAACATCTTTCGGACCCAGGTTTAAAGCTGGTGGAAGGTTGTTTGTTGATGTCACACATCAACTGGCTTCACCTGACAGCAGAAAAATGTTATTAGATGCCATGGGACAACACGATCCGCTCATGAAAGACGCACTTATAACCATAATAGAGCGAAGAGATTTCATAAAATCGTTAACAAATGATAAGCAAGAACAGAGTTCCGGTAAAAGCAATAAAAGTGTGTCGTCTGCGAATTCTCAAGCACAAATCGAAAACGACCCGACAATCGTTTCTGATTTGATTAAGCGCAGTCAAACATCCATAGAGGAGCTAAAACAAAACATCCAAACGAAATCAGGATCAGATTTAATTGATTTTATTCTAGAAGATATCCAGCAATTAAAGAAGATTTTATTTGACCCACAAAGTTCAGCTGTATTTATGGCTGCTATAAATGCTTCATCATGGATTAATGAAAAAATGAACAAGTGGTTAGGTGAAAAAAACGCAGCAGACACGCTTTCTCAATCTGTACCAAATAATATTACTTCGGAAATGGGTCTGGCGCTATTGGATGTCGCAGATGTGATTCGTCCTTATCCAGAAGTAATTGATTATTTACAACATGTAAAAGATGATAACTTTTTGGATGAACTGGTTAAGTTTGATGGTGGACAGGAAACCCAAGACGCTATCTATACTTATCTCAGCAAATACGGAATGCGATGTAGCGGAGAAATCGATATTACTACAACCCGTTGGAGCGAAAAACCAACTACACTCATCCCCGTGATTCTCGGTAACATCAAAAACTTTGAGCCTAATGCTAGCAATCGGAAATTTGAGCAAGGGCGACAGGAAGCTTTGAAAAAAGAACAAGAGTTATTAGATCGATTGAAGCAATTACCGGATGGTGAACAAAAAGCCAAAGAAACAAAACGAATGATCGACCTAATCCGGAATTTCATCGGTTATCGGGAATATCCAAAATACGGCATGGTTAATCGCTACTTCGTTTATAAGCAGGCTTTACTGAAAGAAGCCGAACAACTCGCGCAAGCCAATGTTATTCATGAAAAAGAAGACATATACTATCTTACTTTTGAAGAACTTCACGAAGTCGTACGCACAAATAAACTAGATTACCAGATCATCAGCAAACGAAAAGACGAGTACAAATTATATGAAAAACTAACTCCCCCACGTGTTATCACGTCTGATGGTGAAATCATTGCAGGTGAGTACAAACGAGAAAATCTCCCAGCCGAAGCTATTGTAGGTCTACCTGTTTCTTCCGGAGTTATAGAGGGACGCGCTCGTGTCATCTTAAACATGGAAGATGCTGATTTAGAAGATGGAGATATATTAGTCACCTCCTTTACTGACCCTAGCTGGACACCATTGTTTGTATCCATAAAAGGCCTAGTCACCGAAGTTGGTGGACTGATGACCCATGGAGCAGTTATCGCACGTGAATATGGCTTACCAGCAGTTGTCGGAGTGGAAAATGCTACCAAACTGATAAAAGATGGGCAACGAATTCGCGTGCATGGAACAGAAGGATATATCGAAATATTTTAATTTTTGAATACCTCCAGATTTAATTAGTAGCACCGCTCCAGTGGATACCAGAGCGGTGTCTCACAATCTTTCCATTGGGACAAAAAGTTGAAGCCAACTTTATCGGTGGTGCATACTTGAAAATGATAGTTACCGATCCAACTCCACTCAATACATCAATATGGCCGACTTTCCAAATGTGGAGATCGGCTTTTTAATATTATAATTTCCTTAACGTTGTAAATCCGCATTTTCTTGACGCTACCCCATGCCCATCAAGCTAAGGTTGGTTACTTTTTCGTTTTACAAAACCTGTCTCTTGTGCAAGTTGTTGAAGAATATGTGGAGATAGATATCGCTGTAATTCTTCAGCGAACAAATAAAACTCATCTTGAATCGATAGATTCATACAAAAACGCCATCCTTTCTGTATATTTCTACAAAAAGAATAACGCTTTCTATGAATTATGGATATAAATTCCTCTTAGGTTGATAGTAATGTATGGTGACCCCCTATAGTCTATATTCCATTTGTTTAAGTGTTCATGCATTCTTGGTCAACAACCTGAGAACCAAATAAATGAGCTCTATTTTCAAGTTCACAAGACTTATTCCTTCTTAATTAGCTCTTTTTAGAGGTAATTTCGCATTTTGCTTCCGAGTTCCAAACCCTAATGCGATGGCAGCGCCAATACAGCTAGAAAAGCAACCAGCAAACAAATACAATGATGGATCTGACTCACCGATTAAAACGGAAGCTATTCCTCCAATTACCGGGAAAAGTGCAACCATATAGCCACTTTGAGCTCCTCCAATTTTTTCTACAAGCTTCAAATAGAATAACCATGCTACAAATGAAGCAACCAGAGTTAAATATAGCAACACAGATAAGTATGAAAACGATGTTGGAAATATAAATTCTTGTCCTTGAAATAATACAATTACTCCCATCAATATACTGCCCACTGTAAATCCAATGGCATTTGCGTAGATAGGATTCACCTTGTGACTTGCATTTCGTGCTGAGCTGGCATCACCTACTGCTGTAAGAAGCGTACCTAAGATCGCAACCATAATTCCTTTTATGTCATTGGACCCTTGAAAGCTGTTCAAATTTGGATAGATGAGAATACATACGCCTAATACGCCCAAAATTCCCCCAAACAAAACGCGTGAATGTAACTTTTCTTTTAAAAAAATCCGGAGAGTAATCGGGGTCAAAATCACCTTTAATGAAAAAACCAATGTTACGATTGCTGCAGAACTCAAAATTGTGGCGTAATAAAGGCATAAGTAGCTTAATGCAAAGTTACATACACCAAAAACTATTACAAATGGGATATCTTTTCTTGTTGGCCTCCCTCTTGGTTGAAGGAACCAAACAAGAATCAAAAATAAAAAGGCTGTCATAACTAAACGATAAGTTAAGGATAATTCCAAGCTGACAGGAGTTCCTTGAATTTTTACTGCTATAAAGTTGAGTCCCCATACAATCAAACAAAATATGTACATAAATATTGTCATAAGTTATCTCCCTGATCAAAATTTTTTCTAAATTCATTATTCATTTATACTGTCATTTCTAAAAGGTACAGTTTACAATAAACACAAATGACAGATGAGGTATTTCAATGATGGATGAACTAATATTTAATATCAATCGAGAAAGTAACACTCCTATGTACCAACAAGTTTATCAATACATACGTACTCAGATTTTATCTGGTAAATTAGAAAGGAATACAAAGTTGCCATCGATTAGACAACTTGCTCTCCAATTAGAGGTCAGCAGAAACACAACTCAGGTAGCCTATGAACAATTGCAATCGGAAGGATATATTCGAAGTGAGAACAAAAAGGGATTTTTTGTAGAGGCAACTATATCGGATGAGACGCTTAATTATGAACCCATTAGAGAACAGCATCATGAAAAAAATCAAACTGACATAAAAATTATTGACTTTAAGATTGGGACAGTGGATCAAGAGAACTTCCCTTTGAAAAAATGGAGAATGCTTACAAACAAAATCGTTAAAGACTCTAGCATGTTTTCATACGGAGAAAAACAAGGCGATATTAAATTAAGAAAGGTACTAGCAGATTACTTGTTTCAATCAAGAGGGGTTAATACTTCTGCTGAACAGATTATTATTGGCAGTAGCACACAACACTTGTTATTACTTTTGTCGCTGTTGCTAAAGCAAGACTATCATTATCTGGCAGTAGAAGACCCTGGATATAATGTGGCAAGGGAACTATTTGCTCTTCAGTCATTTATCATTGATCCGATCCCGGTAAAAGAACAAGGCATCCAAGTCGATCGCCTTTTAAAGTCGCCTTCTAGACTTTTATATGTCACTCCTACTCACCACTTTCCATATGGAGTAACTATCCCCGTCAATGAAAGATTAAAGTTAATTCAATGGGCAAAAAGGGTGGAAGGATATATTATTGAGGATGATTACGATAGTGAATTTCGATACATCCATCAACCTATACCGTCTCTTCAAAGTTTAGATTCTAATGATAGGGTGGTTTATTTAGGAACTTTTTCAAAAGCACTGCTACCTTCTATCCGTGTCAGTTATATGGTTTTGCCTAGGAGGCTAGTAAGTGAATATAAAAAGATACTCCCTTTGCTTGAGCAAACATCCTCATCTATTCATCAGAGAACACTGGCGACCTTTATGAATGAAGGATATTGGTACTCACACTTAAGGAAGATGAAAGCTTTGTATAAACGTAAAATGAATCTATTGAATAGGGAATTACTAAAACACTTTAAGAATTATGTTGAAATAAAAGGTGGTAGCTCCGGAATTTTCGTTATTATTGAAGTTAAAAAAAAAATGAGTGAAGAAATGCTAATTGAAAGGGCATATGAACACGGAATTGCAGTTTATCCTTGCTCAAAATATTTCTCGAAATATATACCACAATATCCGCATATTCAACTTGGATTGGGTAATTTATGTGAAGAAAAGATAATAAAAGGAGTATCTCAACTAGCAAAAATTTGGTTGTAATCTTGATTTTTTCCCTAAAAAAGTTTTTTCGTTTTTCCTATTAGGGGTAGCACCACCTCGCTATCAAGCTAAGATTTTAAAGTACCCCCTAAACGAAAATTTTGTGTTTTTTATAGCACCGAAGTTCATTTTTATCGTTTTGGGGCAACCTGTTCTGTTAGGTTGATAGGCATGTGACGCTACCCCTGTTTTGAAAAAAGTTTAATCGTTTATAAAAATGATGAGCCGAAATTTTTTTGTGATTTCAGTTTTTTATTGAACAGACAGAGTGGTTTAGGAGGATAAAGTTTTTATTGTATAGAACTTCAATATTTAAAAAGGTGGCAAAGGGGAATTACACTTATATGAAAAGGTTAGTGATTATTACAGTAGGTAAAACCCATAGCGGGAAGACCACATTTGCAAGAGCTTTGGAAAAAGAGTTAAATAACTCTTCTGTGATGGATCAAGATAACCACGCTGAATTTATAAACACTTTCTATAAGAACCTACAACCCAAATAGGGACCTAATACTCTTAAGCACGCCCTTTCAAAGCTACAACTTTCGATAATCGTGCGCTATGTAAAACATATATGCATATGATATACAAAAGGGATTTCATTTTTCAAATGAGGATATCTTAGTAAAAGAGGAAAATATTATAAAAGGTGTGAATTGAGCTGTTTTGGATACAGTAACATTGATATTTGTTCATTTGAATTTCATGATAAAGGAGAATTTTAATAATGAACAAAGATAATATGTCGTTTAAAGAACCACAGCAAGCAGATTTTACGGAAGCCCCCCAATATAAAGAAAAAGTACCTTGGAAATTAGGTAGACATCTAAAAGATAAGCATATAGAGCAGTTAAGTGCATTAATAACAGATTATCATCAATATATGTTTCATTTATTGAATGATAAGGGGACTTATGTAAAGAAGGATTGAATTATATAAGCTATCGATGACTTGGATTATGTGAATGAAATGTTATTCATATAAAGTGGAACTTCCATCAGTGGGGTTCTTACTGCCCGTTAATGTCGGATAAATTTTTTATAAAAATATAAGATAACAAAGTGTATTTTCTCCATAAGTGCATAGTCATAAAAAATAAGATAGCATATAATGATAAAGGGTTTTAAGAAAAAAAGTGAGGTGGAACTGTTTTATGAGTAATCCGAGTATAGGAGAGTCGGACATAGCACCGACGTCAGAGGAAGTCATACAACTGAATATCCGAAGCGGGTTACTGCGTAAAAATAGTTACCGCTTCATATAAACTTTGGAAAGATGACTTCCTCTATAAGAGAGGAGGTTTGTACAATGGTACAAAAATTCTGGAAGCAAATTAAAGGACAAAAAGAAGAAACTACGAAAATCCAAGGTTTTGATATTGACTTAAACCAAGAAAGTTTAACACGTATTGATCGACTTGTAGATCGCTACGAGTCAGAAATACTTCACCAACTTGATAGTGAATACACACAACGAACAAAGTGGGCAGACCGAATAGCTGATAAAATTGCTCAGTTTGGAGGTAGTTGGCGATTCATCATCTGGTTTGCATGTTTTCTTGTTGGATGGATTATTTGGAATAGCTTGTCTATAACAAAAGGAGCACACTTTGATGCTCAGCCATTCATTTTATTGAACTTATGTTTATCTTTTATAGCAGCATTTCAAGCTCCCGTTATTATGATGAGCCAAAACCGTCAAGCTGCACGTGACAAACATGAATCTGTTATTGACTTTGCGATCAATTACAAAGCAGAGCAAGAGATTGATAATATGCAAAGTCGCTTACACAATATAGAAAGCGAATTAGCGGAAATTAAAGAGCTGTTGAAACAATTAAAAACAGAATAAATATATTGCCTTTTAAAAGAGTAAAAGCTAATCATTTACAGGATGTAAGTAGATGATTAGCTTTTTTTATTTTATCCCGCTATTCGCGGGCAGTAAGCCCCCCACCTCAAGATTCAGAGAGAAGTGAAGAAGATAGGTGGGGGATAACTGCTGGCATGTGCCCGATTGGTTCAACTAACCATCAGTAGGGAAAAGCGCCCATTGATGGAAGTTTCACTTTATCCCGCTCTAATGGGCAGTATCTTTAGGTGCTTCACGATGAAAAACTGCCCATAAGAGCCCGATCGGTTCAACTAACCATCAGTAGGGAAAAGCGCCTACTGATGGAAGTTTCACTTTATCTGTTAATGTGTGAGTGATTATGAAATCAATCCTATTTGGGACATTATAACATGTAATATGAGGACAAGCCTGTTTTTGAAAAGAACAAGCTCTTATTCCCATTCGAAACATAGGATAAATGGAATCCACTTGAAAGGATCCCACAAATGAAAAGGATTTTTATTAAAGGAGGAAAAGAGCAATGAGTGAAAGTTGTGAACATGGGCATGGACATGGGCATCGTCATCACGGCAGTGGCTTTGCGCTTTTAATCGTATTGTTTATTTTATTAATCATCATTGGTGCTAGCTGCTTTGGCGGCTGCGGCGGTTTTGGTGGTGGCTACGGCGGCTTTGGTTATGGCGGTTATGGTGGTTATGGTGGTTTTGGCTGCTAATAAGTTAAAAACTATTGAAAATAGCCTTGTGCTCTGCACAAGGCTATTGTACTCACAGTTTAATATGTTGTGATAACTTTTGAATGTAAAATGAGCGAATTAGGAAAAAGAAAATGATTTCGACTATTCCAAAGAGGCTTAATACTAACATGGCTTCTTTTATTAAAGAGAAAGAGAGTGTACTTTGTATAAATTTAATTGCAAATAGTGTATGAATAGAAGCAATAGTATAAGGAACGAAAAATAGTATGGCTAATTGAATTGTTGCCGAACATATCATTTCAGACTTTGTTAATCCGATTTTTGTAATCGTCTTATATTTTTCTGCTTCTCTCGTTAAATCAGTATACATACGGAAGTACAGAACACTTCCTGCTCCGATAAAGAAAATAATTCCAAGAAATGTACCAGTGAAGAGGTAAGCAACATTCCATCGCTTCTCTGCATATAATTCATCGCTGGCAGTATAAATATGAAAGAAACTTTTCTGATCCTGCATCGTTTGCTGATGCGGATTTGGGAGTAAACTATGTGCATCGGCATCGGTCATACGCAATATGCGCTTTGTAAGCGGAAGCGTATTTTCCCAATTATCCACTTGGAAATTATAAAGTGTAATTGGTTCGAGGTGTGGAATTTCGTTGTTTACAGCCTCATCCGACAGTACGATAAGATATACCCAAGTATGTTGCGGTATAATTGGCTTGTTTGCTATTTCTTTTATACGAAATTGTTTTTTATTAGATTGTAACGTAATATTTTCTTGCTTAAGAAAAGGATTTGTTAACAATTCTAATGTTACAGGCGAATATTTTGGAATAACATATGTTTCGTTGTTAGCTAGTTGAATTTGAGAACGATTTAGAAATTTAGCAAGAATATTATAGTCGCTTTGTTTCATAATCCAAATATCTTCGTTGGCTGCCATATCTTTATATACAACTGATTTATGTTTTTGATATGTAAATTTGTCTTTCATTAATTCATTTTCTAGTGTTGTAATATGCTTCGTTTCAAATGGATTCCCTTCGTAAGATGCGTAAGTAAATGGAAAAGGAAATGTTTCAGTTATAGAAGCCTTTGTGTGTTTATTAAGGGTGTATAATGTTGTAATAATGGTAAAAGCAGTTGCAGATAACACTGTTACAATGAAAAGCATATTAATATTGACACGAACTCGTGATGCCAAATCTGATATCCAAAGCATATTTGTTTTTTTCATATAAAAGCGTCGTCTCTTTTTTAATATCCAAATGAACAGGAAGCTAGCTTGTGAGAATAGAAAGTATGTCCCAACTGTAACAAGAGGAATAATGGCTAAGATAATGAGTACACCAACTCCATTTGTTAAGCTTTCTGCTGTTATATAACTTTGTGGATAAGCCGCAAAAATATAACCTGAAAGTAAACACAGTAAACTAAAAATTGAAATGACAATGGAAGGCAGTTTCTCCTTCTTTGTACGAATTCCTCCTTTTAGAAGACGAGTTACTTTCCGTGTTTGAATTAAAGCAGGTGTAAAGACTGATACAATAATAAAAAGGATGAGAAATGTCGTTACAGTTGTCCAAATTGCTTCTGATGGCCAGTATAAATAAAGGCCGTTAACACCTGAAATCTTTGAGGTGATTAATAAGAAAAAGTTAGAAAACACAAGGCCAACTTGAATGCCTATAAAAATAGAAAGCAATCCAATCAGCATATTTTCTAAAAAAATAAGTCGTTTTAGTTGTTTGTTTGAAATACCTAAAATCGTTAAAATGCCAAACTGCTTATTACGTACTTTTAAAAACGCTCCGATGGAGTACAACAAAAAGAAAAAAGAAAACAGTACAATTACAACTTGGGTAAAGCCAACTAAATTCATAAGAGGTCCGGTATCTTTATAGTCTTGTATATTTTGCAGGCGTGGATGATACCGGTACACAGCAAATGAAAAGAAGACCGTAATGGAAAAAGAACTACTTAAAAAATAAGCAAAATAAGCTCTTGAATTACGGACGACATTTCTTAAAGCAAATTGCCAAAATTTCATCCACGTCTTCCTCCTAGCAATGCTAATACATCTAATATTTCTTGATAGAACTTTTCACGGTGGAGACCGCGGTGCAGTTCATTGTAAAGTTCACCATCTTTAATAAAAATGACGCGACTGCAATAACTAGCTGCAAATGGGTCATGTGTCACCATTAAAATAGTAGCTCGTTCCTCTTTATTTAACTTCGTAAATAACTCCATTACATCGATAGCTGCTTTAGAATCTAAGTTTCCTGTTGGTTCATCAGCAAGCAATAAAGATGGTTGATGAATAACAGCACGGGCTACTGCCGTACGCTGTGCTTGTCCTCCTGAAATTTCAAAAATTCGTTTATTTAAAATGTGATTGATTCCGAGTTTGTTTGAAATTGTATCTAGCTTTTCATCCATTTCAGAAAGTGGAACATTATCTAACGTTAATGGCAGAACGATGTTTTCGCCAATTGTTAACGTATCTAATAAATTAAAACTTTGAAACACAAATCCTAACTCTTGCCGGCGGAACACAGCTAATTTTTCATTGCGAAACGTATGCGGTTGTTTTCCATTAATAAAGACCTCTCCTGATGTAGGAGAATCAATTGTTGAAATGACATTTAATAAAGTTGACTTGCCGCTCCCTGATGGGCCCATAATGGCAACAAATTCGCCTTTATCCACGTGTAAATTAATATTTTTTAAAGCGGTATGAGGGACTTTTCCCTCATATACTTTCGATACATTTTTAATATGTAGTACTTCGTCCATATGTAAATCACCTTTCTAACTATGCTTATCTTTCATCCCGCTATTCGCGGGCAGTAAGACCCCCACCTCACTCAAGATGCAGAGAGAACTAAGAAGGTAGGTGGGGGATAACTGCCCGTAAAAGCCCGATTGGTTCAACTAACCATCAGTGGGGGACCACTGATGGAAGTTTTACTTTATTACAGTTTCATATGGCATATATAGTGAACGAATGAATGGGAAAAAGAGGATTATCCTTCATACTCTTCCGTTTTGTTCATTGCAACGTTATGGAAAATAATTTTGATACTTGTCCCTTTTCCAACTTCAGAGTCTAGTTTGACAGAATGACCTAAATAAGAACAAATTTTGCTAACAATATATAACCCCATACCAGTAGATTCTCCAAATGCTCGCCCATTTTTCCCAGTATAAAACGGTTCAAACACACGGCGAATATCTTCTTCCGGAATACCGACACCTTCATCCCGAACCTCAAAAACAATATCTTTTCCCCTTTGAAAAGCAGACAAGAATACTTTTTTTCCGCTTCCCGCTGAATAACGCACGGCATTTGTCATTAATTGATAAATAATAAATTTTAACCACTTTGCATCAGAAGTAACCATTAAATCAGAATGCACTTCTAGAACAGGAAAGACACCGCTTCTAATAAACAGTTCTTTTAAGTTGTTTATATTTTTCGTTACCGCATCTTTTAATGAAATGGTTTCCACGTGGAAATCTTCATGGAAGTTCGTTAACCGTGCCATATATAATGCCATATCCAGTCCTTGATTTAATCTCTCTAGCTCTTTTTTAAACTTCGGAATGAGGTGTTCGTCTTCCATTTCAAGCGCCATCAGCTGCATAACAGAAACGGGCGTTTTCATTTGATGAACCCATTGATTAATAAACATTTGATGTTCTTGCTGTTTGACTTCATATGTTTGCAATTCCTTCTGAAATAGACGATATTGTGTACGAACAAGTTCATTTACGCTATGTGGCATAGGGGCAGTTGCTCGTTCGATAAACGCATCTTCCATTTTTTCAGGTGGTTCACTTAGTCTTTTATACAACCTGCGATTCCGAACGTAGCGGTAAGCAAGAAAGCAGATGAATAGATACATACTTAACACAATAAAATAAAATTTATTGTGTTGAAATCCATCAACGGCATCATACAAAGCGAAGATGATGACAAAGTTTACAATATAAAGAAGTAAAAAACCAACATGATCACGTAAAAATAACTTCATGATTTATTCACTCCAAGTGGTGTTAAAGCGATAGCCTAAGCCGCGTACTGTTTCAATGGCATTTTCAATTCCAAGTTCAGTGAATTTTTTCCGAAGACGCGTAATATTTACGTTTAATGTATTCTCTTCAACAAAGCTTTCATCATCCCAAAGTGCAGATAATAAATCTTCTCGGTTTGCTGTACGAGGATATTTTGATAGGAGCATTTCTGCTAGAATTGCTTCTTTCTTTGTTAGTAATACTTGCTCATTTCTAAAATGAAGCTCTGGTCGTTCAGGATATAGTTTTAATCCTTCCACTTCAACAATACGTTCTGACATACTCGGTGCATAGTCACCGTAAATGCGGCGTAATTGCCCTTTAATTTTTGCCATTACTACATCATAGTGGAATGGCTTTGTAATATAATCATCCGCACCGCTTTCAATCGCCATAATTTGCTCCATTTCACCAGCGCGAGCTGAAATGAAAACAATTGGGCAAGTGGATTCATGACGAATTTGACGGCACCAGTAGAAACCATCGAATTTTGGTAAATTTACATCTAATAAAACAAGGTGTGGTTTTACATTGTTAAATGAAATCATAATATCATCAAAGTTATCAGCAACAATTGCTTCGTAACCGTATTTTTGAATGTGAGATTGTAGTAAAGATGAAATATTAGGATCGTCTTCTACAATTAAAATTTTGTACATATGGAAAATCCTCCTCTAACTTTGTGTATGTATAGTGTAACATGTGTTTTCTCAGTTTTCATTATGTCAGAAGAACCCACTACATTTTGTGGATATAATTGACAAATTATAAAAACCAATTTACGAATAAATCGTGTTTCAGAATTGATTGTTGGTATTTTATTTTTAGTGATTGGTAACTATTTACCTCAGTGTAAACCGAATTTCTTCGTTGGGATTCGTACTCCGTGGACATTAAGCAATGAAGAAGTATGGCGTAAAACCCATCGTTTTAGCGGAAAAGTATTTATTGTTTTAGGTATTATCATGTGTTTAAGCATTTTTGCTCCTGTTACTTGGAAATCGTATATTGTACTGACTACTGTTTTAGCTGGAGTAGTAATCACAATGCTATATTCTTATTTTGCTTATAAGAAAGAGATGAAAGTATGAAAAGAAGGTTCTTTTCTAAAGGAAAAATATTCATATTAATATATAGATAAAACATTATTGTGTAATAATTCTTTTAGGATAGGCTTATAATACAGCCCTTATATCAGCAATCTATTTATTATATATTATGAAAACGTTCAAAAAGAAAAAAGCCACTCTTCCAAATGGAAGAGTGGCTTTTTTCTAACATTACATAAATGTAATGTTCATGTAAGAGAAATAGATAGTGTGGCATTAGTGGCGGTGCTATAGTAACAAAGTACTTAAGAAAATCATTTTAATATAATTTTTATAGAAGATATTGTGACTTATATAACAATCATGTTTGTGTAAGGGGGTTCAATCGTGGCAACAGTAATGATGAGATAAGGTAAAGTGAGGGATATAGTAATGAAAACAGTGCTAGAAGCAAATAATATTAAAAAAATATATGACACCGGTGGAAATAAATACGAAGCGTTAAAAGGAATTAACTTACAAGTGAAAGAAGGCGAGTTCGTTGGAATTATGGGGCCGTCTGGATCGGGTAAAACAACGTTATTAAATGTTCTTTCTACAATTGATAACGCAACGAGCGGTGAAATTTTAATTGATGGAAATGATATTGTGAAAATGAATGATGATAAATTAGCATTATTCCGTCGCGATAACTTAGGCTTCATTTTCCAAGATTATAATTTATTAGATACGTTAACAGTGAAAGAAAATATTGCGCTTCCACTTGCGTTATCAAAAGTAAAAGCAGGTGAAATTGATCGCCGTGTTCTTGAAATCGCGAAAAAATTTGGTATTGATCATATTTTAGATCAATATCCATACCAAGTATCTGGCGGACAGAAGCAGCGCTGCGCAGCTTCTCGTGCTATTGTTACAAATCCAAGTATGATCTTTGGAGATGAGCCAACAGGGGCGTTAGATTCTAAGTCTGCAACTGACTTATTAGAGAGCTTGAAAGCATTAAATGAATATGATCAATCGACAATTTTAATGGTTACGCATGATGCATTTGCCGCAAGTTATTGTCAGCGCGTTATTTTCATTAAAGATGGTGAGTTATATAAAGAACTGCACAAAGGAGAATTAACGCGTAAGCAATTTTTCCAAGAAGTATTAGACGTAATGTCTATTATCTCTGGAGGTATAGTAGATGACGTTATCTAGTATTGCCTTTCGCAATATAAAGCGAAATTTTAAAGATTATGCTTTATATTTTATGTCGATGATTTTTAGTATCGTCATTTACTTTACCTTTGCAGCACTTCAATATAATACACAAATGGAAAAAGCGGCAGAAGGATCAAAGAAAATTAGCGGGGCATTCCAAGTCTCTAGTGTAATGCTCATTATTTTCGTAGCGGTATTTATTATTTATTCCAATAGCTTCTTTACACGTAAACGAAAAAAAGAAGTTGGGTTATATTCTTTATTAGGAATTCGGAAACGCCAAATTGGGAGAATGCTGTTTTATGAAAATATGTTAATGGGATTAATGTCCCTAGTCATTGGTATTGTAATTGGTAGCTTACTGTCTAAGCTATTTCTTGAATTACTAGTAAGCTTAATGGGGCTCGATTTACATGTTCATTTTGAAGTGCCATTAGCGGCGATTACGAATACGGCAGTTGTGTTCTTTGTTATTATTCTGTACACATCGCTGCAAGGATATCGTTTAATTTATCGATTTAAACTTATTGAGCTATTCCGCGCTGAGCGTGAAGGAGAACAAATGCCAAAAGGGTCTATTATTATGGCATTTATCGCTATATTCTTAATTGGTTCCGGATATTTCTTATCACTTATGTTTACGAAAGCTATTAAATACGCAGACTTCATGATGATTGCATTTTATATTCTACTTGCAACCGTACTTGGTACGTATTTATTATTTATGTTCTTTACAGTTGTCGTTTTAAAACGCGCAAGAAATAATAAATCATCCTTTTATAATGGAATGAATATGGTAACGACATCTCAGTTGTTATACCGCATTAAAGGAAATGCAAAATCGCTTGCAACCATTGCTATTTTAAGTGCAGTAACATTAACAGCTGTTGGTACATCTGTCACGATGTATTACAACACATTTATACAAGCGAAAGATTATACACCGTATAGCTTCTCTTATGAGAAAAAGGATGCGGCTTTAGAACAAAAAGTGAATGCAATCTTTGAGGAAGAGAAGAAGCATAATCCAATTAAAGAGCAGTTCGAAATTGAAATGGTGCCGGTGAAAGGGAAATTTGAAGGTGAAAAAGCTGATATAAGTATGAATGCTCATTATATGATGACAGAACAATATCAACTTGTGTCACAATCCGCCTTCAATACAATTGCGAACAAAATGGATGTGGATGCGGTAAGGTTAACTGCTGGAGAAGCATTCGTATTGGATGGTACGTATATTGAAGGACATGAGTTTAGTACTGTATATACAGGAAATAAAGCGGTATTTCCTCTTGGAAATGAAACGAAGGCATTAACAATTAAAGGTGTTGAAGGTCGTAATGTTACGAACTTAGGAGAATTAGTTGTTGTTGTTCCAGATGACGTATACGAGCAAACGAAAAAGGTAAATGGAACGAGAGTTGTTAAAAATATTAATGTGAAAAATGAGAAGAATAGTAAGGCATTAACGGAAAAATTAACAAAGATTATGCCGAGAGAGTCTGAACCTGCATCGTCATTTAGAGACTTCTATACAGGATTTAAAGGCGGAATGGAAGCAACTGGTATGATGATGTTCATTAGTATTTTTCTAGGATTGGTATTTTTACTTGCAACAGGTTCTATCATTTACTTTAAACAATTAACAGAAGCAAATGCAGACCGTGATCGCTATGTTGTTCTTCGTAAAATTGGGGTAACGAAGCAAGAGATGAAGAAAGCAATCGCAAAACAAATTCGCTTTATTTTTGCGATTCCATTAGTCATTGGAATTTTGCATAGCTTATTTGCGCTAAAAGGATTGGCTAACTTATTGCCATTTGAAATTTTAATTCCATTATTAATGAGCATTGGAGTATATAGTGTGATTTATATTGGATATTACTTCTTAACGGTTCGTTCTTATTTTAAGATTGTAAGCGGGAAGTAGTAGAAAAGCAGCTATTGGCATATGTCATAGCTGCTTTTTATTGTCGTATATTGGTGAATGGCCGATATATGTAAAAAACGCTGATATCGTATTATTTATCTGTTGCAACAGAAGCAATATATGGTAAGTTGCGATGTTTTTCAGCGCAGTCAATGCCATAGCCGACGATGAATTCATCTGGAATGACAAAGCCAACGTATTCAGCTGTTAAATCAACTTTACGGCGTTCTGGCTTGTCAAGAAGCGTACAGAATTTTAATGCTTTTGGTTTATGCATTAAGAAGTGGTCTTTTAAGAAGTGAAGTGTTAAACCAGAATCAATAATGTCTTCTACGACAATTACATTTTTACCTGTAATATTTACATCGATATCTTTTAATAATTTTACTTTTCCAGTTGTTGTTGTTTGGTTTCCATAGCTAGATGCAGAGATAAAGTCGATTGTTACATCGTTTTTAATGTGACGAATTAAATCTGCTGCGAATACGAAAGAACCTTTTAGTACAGCAATAACAAAAATTTCTTCTCCTTCAAAATCACGTTCGATTTGCAGTGCAAGCTCTTTTACTTTTTCTTGCAGCTGTTCTTGTGAGATTAAAGTGTCTTTTATTTGAATATCCATCAAAATCCTCCTACATTGTAAAACTTATGAACAGTTTGACTGTAAAGGATTCATACAAAAAAGTCAAAAAAGAGAAGGGGGATTTACTTTTAAATGAAAATATAGAAAATTAAGAGGGTATATTGTAGATTAGGGAAAGGAAGTTAGTAGCGAAGAAATAAAATGATTATATAGAAAAAAAGGACTTCTCTATAATCTGTAAAGCAGCCTTAAGACTGCTTTACAGGCTATTAAAAATGATAAATGATACGACTTAAGAGTGTAGAGAATACTTGTACATATATAGTCGGAAATTAACTAGTCATCTCATTAGAATTTTTTTGTCTACAATATTTTTCTCTTAAAGCTAGTACATATTCTACAGATTGTTGAACACCTTTTTCTTGATCTTCAAGCATTTTTTCTAATAGATGTTCAGGCGGATAATAGTAATCTGCAGGCGTAATAACATGTAAGTCATACGGAGGCTTTTCTACTTTGAATGCTCCTTCACCGACTTCATATACGCCTCCAGTCCCTTTTGGACGCTTAAATGGGGCTACGTATGGAAAACACATTTCTACATTGATTCTCGTTAGTGTTGATTCATTCACAAGGATTTTAAAACATTCTTCCAAATCGATATTTCCAGTTCCTGCTGGAACCCCGCAAACTATATGGTCTTCACCGTCATGAATGACAATGTGATCTTTAAAATGAGTTGTGTAGGCATACGGAGCTAAATTCCTTACTGCTTCAACTGGATCTTCCCATGCCATCATTCCATTTCCTAGATCACAATGTGCTCCGACCCAAGGACTGTTTACTTCTTTAATAATTTTAATTACCTCAGCTGTTGTTTCTTCTTCGTGGTTTTCGACTCCAAGTTTAATTCGATATTGTTTTAACAATGGCACGATTTGTTTGAGTTCTTCAGGAGCTTTAGCCATCTTTTCGGCATCATATTCGCCTACACAAACGTAAGTCCGGATGACATCTGCACCAATTTGATTCGCAATGTCTATCACTTTTGTTAAATGCTCTATATCTGTACCTCTTGTATCAATTTCAGCATATAAACCATATTTTTGAATTTCATTTCGAACCTTTTTCAAGTGATCAGGATCGTTCCCGCCAAGCACGCCCCACTCTGGATGTAAATTTTTGTCTGCCTCATTTGTAATAATATTGATTTGTACCCCGTCCAATCCGAGTTCAGCTGTTTTTCTTATAAAATCAAAGATATCCATTCGGTTATTGTGAAAAAATAAATGATAGCTTTCTGTTTCTAATCCAATTTTCATAATATCCTCACCTTTCTTATCTTGAAATTGCATTTGCAGTATCTTTCAGTAATTCCTTTTTCTTCTTAACAATTCGGACTAAATAACTGCTAATAATCAAACCAAGTACGGAAAAAGCAATCATTGTTAAAAATACATGCTTATAACCGCCCATTCCTGGTGTTCTATCTAACATGCTTCCATATAGAGAATATGCAAACATCGAAGGTGCATATCCTATTAAGCAAGCAATGGAAACAGATGCACCACTGATTTCCCTCGGTATTCCCACCTCATCAATAGGAGCAAAAAATACTGCTCTTTGAGTAAAAATAATCGTGCCAAAACCAAGTGTAAAGATCATTCCAGTATATACATTCATCGTCTCATGAGGTAAGAAGATAAAAATAGTCATCCCAATAATTGCGGCTATAAAAGCAACTCTTAAATATTTAGATGGAGACTTGAATTTTTTATCAGCTAAGAATCCTCCTAGTGGACCTCCAAGCATTTTTAAAGCGTATTGATTAATAATTCCATAAGCACCTACTAGTGCGACAGGCATACCATAGATCTCTTTTAAAAAAGGAATAAAATATGTTAAGCCTATATAGACGGAATAAACAGAGAATATAGTGAATGATACTGCCCATACTTCAGGCATTTTTAATGCTTGTAAAGCACCTTCTAGTGCAGCTTTATTTTTGTTAATTTTGTTACCATGTTCGTCTGTATCTTTAATTATGTCGTCTTCTACCAAGAAATAAGAAATGATACCAATAACAATTGCTGTTGCTGCAAGGAAGATAATTGCACCTCTAAAGCCAGCTGCTCCTGATCCTAACCAACTAAAAATCGCAAGGGCAGAAAAAGCAACAATCGTATCAACTACTCCTCTTCCTGCTTCAAGGAATCCAAACACTCTACCTTGTTCGTCTTTATCTCCTAATAACCTTACAGCTTTTATTAAAGCAGGCCAGTAAGCAGTCTCTGCAAATAAAGCGAAAATAATCCAAACGGTTAAAACACCATAATAACCAGGAAATGTTGTTAAATATAATCCTGATAATCCAACACCAATTAAGCTAAACGGTATGATTTTTTTCTTAGAAAACCTGTCTACTATATACATCGATGCGATATAACCGAATGCTTGGATAATCCCATAAATAGATAAGATTACACCTATTTGGGTATGAGATAAGTGAAAATAATCCATCATAGGAATATAAAAAGCATCTTTTAAAAACGGAAGTTTAAAAATTGTTCCCCCGCCTAAAATTAGCACTACAAGTGCAAACCACTTATTTTTTTTTGGAGTATCCATCCTTTTCCCCCTCAGAGGTTGATTTTTTAAAGATAGCGCTTTCAATGAATTCGAAACTTAGCACTCCCTCACTATAAAGATTGAGTCTTTAAATCGTTTGATAATAAAGGAGCGACATTTTATTTTATCATTTTTAATATTCAATTCTTCCTTATAATAAAGCAATATCATTACATTGAACTGTATACTTTGACATGAAAAGCTTTATAAAGTTGCAATAACTTCAATTTCAACAAGTGCATCTTTTGGTAATCGTGCTACTTGCACGGCACTTCGAGCAGGACAATTTTCTGTAAAGTAAGTACTGTAAACTTCATTCATTTGTGCAAAATGGTTCATATCTTTTAAAAACACAGTTGTTTTAACAACTTTACTTAAATCGCTTCCTGCTTCTTTTAGGATGGCTTTTACATTCTCTAATGACTGTTTTGTCTGATTTTCAATTGTTTCAGGCATTTCTCCGTTTTTAGGGTCAATCGGCAGCTGCCCCGAAGTAAAGATAAAATTCCCCGCTTTCATCGCTTGTGAATAAGGACCAATTGCACCAGGTGCATGTTGAGTAGAAATAACCGCATTCATCCAAAAAACCTCCTGTAATAATTTTTTTTCATAACTATAATAATTTCTTATAATGTGATTTTATTTTAATGGTTTCTTTTTCTTAATTCAACAAATATTTTAAAAATTCTTTAAAATATCAAAAAATTCTTATTGCAATAAGAATTTTTTGTTGATAAATTTACATATAGAAAGTAAAAAATGAGAAAAATTGGGTGGAATTCGCCTCGTTATCCCGCATTAACGGGCAGTAAGGCCCCCACCTCAAGACTGAGAGAAGCGAAGAAGATAGGTGGGGGTCTTACTGCCCGTAAAAGCCCGATTGGTTCAACTAATCATCAGTGGGAGATGAAGAAACCCCCCCGCTGATGGAAGTTTCACTTTATCTTTAGAGAGGCATTGTGTAGTAGTATGATAGTATGAAAGAAGCAAGCAAAGAAAATGTTGATGCGAAAGTGGATACTTTCTTCATATCTTCTAAAAAAGGTGCGATATCAATGGAAAATAAAGAAAAGTTAAAGCGGTATATTCCTCTTGTTCATTTCATTGCAGATGTAATTGGAGAAAATTGCGAAGTTGTTTTGCATGATGTTACGAATCCAGACGAATCTATAATTGAAGTTGCGAATGGACATCTTAGTGGAAGAAAAGTTGGTGGACATTTAACAGACCTAGCTTTAAAGATTCTACAAGAAAAAAAATACATAGATAAACATTTTATTTCTAATTACAAAGGAAACTCAAAAAATAATCAAACGTTTCGTTCATCAAGCTATTTTATTAAAGATGAACACAATAACATAATTGGAATGCTGTGTGTGAATATTGATATTAGTAATATGATAAAAGCAAGAGACTGGTTAGACAGTATGATTATGAGTAATACTAGCATGAATGAAGATGTGGAGAAGTCACATCCTAATCTTGAATTAGACCTTTCTGAGAACTTAGAAGAAAATCTTGATAGTCTTCTTTCATCACTTATTACAGGAGTTTTATTAGAATACGAAGTTTCGCCTGAGAGAATGTCTCCTGATGAAAAAATGGAAGTGATAAAAAAACTTAATGATAAAGGGGTATTTTTACTTAAAGGCGGCGTAAGTGAAGTTGCTAAACATTTGAAAGCATCAGAAGCAACCATCTATCGATATTTAAATAAGGTAAAGTAAATGTGTCATTTACTTATTTAAGTAGCATTTTCTTTAAAGTAGAAGTGCTACTTTTTTTATGCGCAGAAAAGTGATAGACTTTCCATTGATTAAATGAACTGAATAGAAAAGGAGAGTCATATGATTTCATTTTTACTTACTTTAAAAAGAATGTTAGAAGCTTTTTTTAGAGCGTGGAAAGATAAAGAATTTCAAGTGTTATTTGTATTAACGGCTGGAACTCTTACGTCAGGAACTATTTTTTATAGTACAGTAGAAAAAATGCGCGTAATTGATGCTTTATATTTTAGTGTTGTCACATTAACGACAGTTGGGTATGGCGATTTTAGTCCAAAAACAGACTTTGGAAAGCTCTTTACTATTTTTTATATTTTCATTGGACTTGGTTTAGTAGCTGGTTTTATTCGTAAACTAGCAATAAATATTCAATTGCCAGATCGATTATCAAGACGAAAGAACGGGTAAAAGAAACCAGGATATGCACTCGATTGTATGTACAGATGCTTTGAATTTTTTACGATACTACTAATCATTGCATTTCCTGCATTTTGCCTCTAAATTATACAAGCTACTTCACGAGAGAGTACTATCAATTAAAGCACGCATATTATTTATATGTAATTAAATTTTATATATTTATATATCATTATTTATTATTATCACCTTACAAAATTGTAAGGTTTTTTGTAAGGTAAATCGATAGTTTGTACTGATTTTTTTGTATACACTACATATGTGTAAGGCACACACATTTTAGGGAAAAAAGGCAGGCACTAAAAAAGAAAGGAGTTGGGGAATGGAGAAGCACTCGGCGGCTCTATCTTTATTATTAGAGAATGATACAATTATGTTAGCTAATAATGAAGGCTGTAAAACTGTAGTTGATCGACAAGAAGTATGGGTAGATTCACATGATAAAATTGTGTGGTACAAATGGAATGAGAGCTATAAAGAGAATATAAAGAAGCAGCACATAGGGTATGATATGCATAGAGTTGTTTTATGGAATGAGATGAAATCTTGGATTCATAAGCATAACGGTAAAAGTGAACGAGAGCAGCCGAGAGAGATAGACATACTCCATTCTCAAACTCCTGAAATGGTAAGACACACAGATTCACATTAGGAAAGTAACATGGGAAACTGAGGCACAGAAAAAAAGATTGCTATTTAAGCAATCTTTTTTTGTTTGTATAATTCATATTTACGCTTGTAAATAAGCGCGGTGCTGTTGTAAATAAAATGACAAGTAAAATTGAACATAATGCGAAAGAACCAATCATTGTGCTGCCATTTACGATGAAGGAATATAAAACAGCTGATTGTCCTTTTGGTGCGTATTGTCCAAAGAAAATAACACCGGCAATAAAGTGCCAGAAGTAACGAGCTAGGCTGCCAATAAATGTAGCGATAATGATATACGTAATTGCTTTTGTTCTTTGTCTATTGGCAAGTGCTTGTTGGATTGGTGTATGAAATAATCCAGCAAAACCGATAAAGGCAAATGCAATGAAGTATTCAATAAACGCTTGTATTGGCGTTAAAATGTATGCATCTCCTACGACAATTTGTAGTAATCCCCAAATGAGACCACTTAAGAAACTTGTTTTAAATCCCCAACGGTAAGCAATAATAAAAATTGGAATCATAGCAAATGAGATAGAACCGCTCGTTGGAAGTTTAATAGATAGTGGTAAAATATCGATGACTAACGCAAATGCTGCGAGAATCGCTGCTTCTATCATCGCTTGTAAATTTGTGTTGCGCATTTATAGCTCCCCTTATATCCAAGTTACAAAAAAAGAATCACTATCATAGGGGGATATTGAAATATACAAGTTACAAATGACTATTTATGTATATACGTTTGCACAATTCCTGCGTTAGCATTAACTAACAGGTTCAAAGGGTCGGAACGATGTGTTCCCTCTCAGCGACGTGGCTCCCCCTGTGACAACGAGATTCTTAGATTATTATTTTTATCCCGCATTAACGGGCAGTAAGACCCCCACCTCAAGATTCAGAGAGAAGCAAAGAAGATAGGTGGGGGATAACTGCCCGTAAAAGCCCGATTGGTTTAACTAACCATCAGTGGGGGATGAAGAAACCCCCCACTGATGGAAGTTTCACTTTATTGTAACGAAAATGGATAAGAATGACAAATGAATCGTACATAACCTTGTTTCGTAACATAAAAACGCTGAAATTGTACAAAAATAGTAATAAATTCACATCATAGTGTATAGTTTTTTTTCAAAAAGTCATGGTATGATTGATATTGATAATAATTATCGTTATCTTCCAAGGGGGAGAAGTTATGAACTTAGTTGATATGAATATAGATGAAAAAGTACGTGTGAAAGATTTACAATCTCTTGATAAATTATTAAAACGTCGTTTAGCTTCATTTGGATTTGCTGAAGGATGCGAACTTTGTATAAAACAAAAGGCAATGTTTAATGGTCCGTGTACATTAGAATGCCGCGGGCAATTGATCTCTATTCGCCATTGTGATGCGAAAATGATAAAGGTGGAATTAGCGTGAATAAAGTTGCTTTACTGGGGAATCCGAATACGGGGAAAACATCATTATTTAATGCGCTTACTGGTTCTTATGAATATGTGGGGAACTGGAGCGGAGTAACTGTAGAAAAAAAGATTGGTAAGTTAAAAGATAAGAAGGGAACTTTAATAGACTTACCAGGCGTATATGATTTAAACCCTGTGTCACGTGATGAAGGGGTTGTTACACAATTTCTATTAACAGAAGAATTTCATTATATGTTAAACATTGTAGACGCTTCTCAATTCGAGCGTAATATGCATTTAACTTTGCAATTATTAGAATTCGGTAAGCCGCTTTCAATTGGTTTAAACATGATAGATGTTGCCAGGCAGCGTGGAATTATCATTGATGTGAAGAAACTAGCTGAAATGCTAGGTGTAACAGTTATTCCGGTTATTGCGAGGAGCGGAAAAGGCTGCGAGGAATTGTTAGCTTCTCTTCATAAGAGTGATTACGGAGAACAGAAGCCATTTATTCTTTCTTATGGTGAAAAGATAGATGCAGGAATTCAGCAAGTTATGGATAAATTGCAACAAGCGAATTATGAGCATACAAGATGGCTTGCACTTCAATTTTTAAGCAATAATGAAGTAGTAGAACAAGAATTAAATCAATTGCCTATTTATAAGGAACTTGTAGCGATTCGCTCTGCATTAGAAGTAGAACTGGATGTAACGCTGGAACAGCATATGTACGGGGTACGTGCAGCGTATATTGTAAAGTTGAAAACAAGTGTCATTCGTCATGAGAAAGAAGGGAGCATTCCTTTTTCTGAACGAATTGATAAGTTAATTACACATAAAATCTGGGGACTTCCGATCTTTTTAGGGATCATGTTTTTTATTTTCCAGGTGACGTTTTCGTGGATTGGAACACCTTTATCTGATCAACTTGATGCATTTATCGGCGGACCGTTCACAGATTGGGTAACAACAGCCCTGGCTAATATGGGGGCATCTGAATTCATTCAAGCGCTCATTACAGAGGGAGTAATTGCCGGTGTCGGTGCGGTAATAGTATTCGTTCCACAAATTTTTGCATTGTTCTTCTTCATTTCATTATTAGAAGACTCTGGGTATATGGCGCGTATTGCCGTTATAATGGATCGTATTATGGAGTTTTTTGGACTAAATGGAAAAGCGTTTATTCCAATGATCATCGGTTTTGGTTGTAACGTACCAGGCATTATGGCCGCAAGAACGATTGAACAGGATAAAGAGAGGTTACTTACGATTTTAGTGACGCCATTTATGTCGTGTTCAGCACGTCTTCCTGTATATGCATTATTTGCGGGGGTCTTTTTCCCGCATAGTCAAGCAATCGTTGTGTTCTCTTTATATATCATCGGTATTATACTTGCGCTAGTCGTTACAAAGATTATGTCTATTACAGTTTTAAAAGAAGAAAAATCTATTTTTGTAATTGAACTTCCGCCTTATCGCGTACCGCAAGCAAAAACGTTATGGCGCAGTACATGGGAAAAAGGAAAAGGATTTGTACGTAAAGCAGGTACATTTATCTTTGGTGGTTCTGTTGTCATTTGGTTATTAAACTATGCTGGTCCATCTGGATTCGGTGTAGATATGGGAGATAGTTTCCTAGCAATGATTGGCGGCGTCTTGGCTCCAGTTCTAGCACCGCTTGGTTTTGGGACATGGCAAGCAGCTGCATCACTATTAACAGGATTTTTAGCAAAAGAAGTTGTTGTTTCCGCAATGGCGATTATTTATTCTGTGAAAGAAGATGTATTAGGAAACATAATCGGAACTCAGTTTACAGCATTATCAGCATATGCATTTATGTTCTTTATCTTATTATATGTACCATGTTTAGCGACAGTTGCGGTAATTCGCCGTGAAACAGGATCAGTTAAGTGGACTATTTTCTCTGTTGTTTATCCGCTTATTGTTGCGTATGTATTAACACTAATCGTATACCAAGTTGGATCTATGATGGGATTCTAGAAGGAGATGGATCGTAATGATGGTCAATATTTTAATTGGAGCTGTCGTTTTTGGGTATGCAGCATATACGTTAATTAACTTTGTAAAGAGAAGTAAAAAAGGTAAATGTGCAGCGTGTTCTCTTAATAAATCATGTGAGTCCAACGTTTGTAGCCCTGATATGAAGCATGTGGTGAATAAGTAGTACAGAGATTCCTAAATCATATATAAAACGCGTGGAGAACTAATCCATGCGTTTTTTGTTCATCCCGCATTAACGGGCAGTAAGACTCCCCGCCTCAAGATTCACAGAGAAACGAGAAGGGGAGCTCAATTGAGTTGAAAAGCGTTTGAGTTGATGTAACAATAATTTAGAATATATAGTAACTAAGAACCTAGAGGTGATGAAATGAACGAAAATAAAGAATTACATATCAAAAAAGTGTACGAACAACTTATTGAAGCTTGGAACAATCGGGATGCAGAAGGTATGGCAAACTTGTTTACTGAACATGGAGAGAGTATAGGATTTGATGGAAGTCAGTCGATTGGACGTAAAGAAATTTTTTCTCATTTAAGCCCCATTTTTAGGGACCATCCTACTGCTCAATTTGTAAGTAAAATAAAAGATTTACGTTTTATTGGTGAAAATGCAGCTATCTTAAGAGCTATCGCAGGTATGATACCTCCAGGAAAATCAGATTTAAAGCCAGAGGTTAACACTCATCACACTCTTGTAGTTATAAATAACTCTAATGATTGGAAAATCGAATTATTTCAAAATACACCAGCACAATTTCATGGAAGACCTGAATTAGTAGAACAAATGACAGAAGAACTGAGGGAACTGCTATAAAGTGAAACTTCCATCAGTGGAGAGTTTTTTCATCTCCCACTGATGGTTAGTTGAACCAATCGGGCGCATGCCAGCAGTTATCCCCCACCTACATTCCTTCTCCCTGAATCTTGAGGCAGGGGTCTTACTGCCTGTTAATGAGGGATAAAAAGACATGCTCAGAGCGTAAAAACTCTGAGTATTTTTGTGTGCTATTATCCCTGTAAAACTAAATTGGCAATATTTGTAGGGGATTCTGTATTTATATAAAATTCTTCTGCTTTCCAATATCTATTTTGAAACTTAGAAATGTTTTGTTGCGTATGTTCATTTTCACGAAGAAATCTCTTATTTCGCGGGCAGTCCAAATAAACTACATAATCATAGAAGCTTCTCCACTCTTTACGTTGAAGAAAAACACCTTCTATTACGATTACACAAGTATTAGGAAGTTTAATGCTCTTAATACTTTGTGTATCAGATTCGTTATTATAAAAGGGTAGAATAAGATCATTCGAAAATCCGAGTTTATCGAAAAAATGATCACGTAACCAAGTGATGTCCCATTGTAGATAATAATATTCATACCATTCTTCATGCCCAGTATTGTAACGTTTTTTACGCTCAACAATGTGGTCATCAATATGAAAGACATAGAAAGGGATATTCTTTTCTTTTACAGCTTCGCTAAGTTTTTTCACAAGTGTTGTTTTGCCAGACCGGCTTAACCCATCTACCCCTAAAATAAACCGACCATCTATCTCAAGATTTGAAATCAAATGTAAGAGAGTTACGAAATGATCTTTCAAGGTATTATCATCTCCTTTGAAAAAATTCCTCTTTTTTCAGTAGCTGTAAGATATTTCGTTTCTTTTGCTAAAGAAACGCTTTTTTTGTTTAGGTTGTCTTTATTTTTCTCAGTTTTGAACCATTAGCTATTATGCCAATAAAACCAGTGATAGCGAATACATACGCTACGAACAAGGATGTTGATGATAGTGACCCTGTAATTATTCTAAATGTGCCAAAAGCAAATAATAGGAAACTACCCACGAGAGTTATAATTGTTCGAGTTTTAATATCCAGTTTTTGCACCCCCGAAAAATCTTTATTTTAAATAAATGTTAACATATTCATTAGTATGAATTAACATTAATTGTCATTTAGAAAGAGGATAATTTGTATGATTTTTCTATTATTTCTCCATAAAAACTGAACTACTTATTTATAGGAAGAGTTCCTTAGAATATCAGCATTAAAATTTAACACGGTCAAAATGAAAAAGAAGCCTGCTAAAACAGGCTTCTTTTTCATTTTAATGATATCCCTTCGCAGAGTCTTTATGAATTTTCTCTTTAAAGATTGTGTAGCTCCATAATTGATAGCCAATAACGATTGGTACCATGACCATTGCAACAAAGAACATAATTTTTAAGTTTAATTCACTGCCTGCTGCTTGGAATAATGTTGTGCTGTATGCATCGTTAATGCGAGATGGCAACATTCTTGGGAACATGCCAGCAAAACCAGTTGCCATAAACATAGCGATTGTTAAGCAAACAAATGTGAAAGCTAAACCAATTTTACGTTTGAAAACCATAATGATTACGATGACACTCATTAACATCGCAAGTAACGGGATGATAAACAGTACAGGGTATTCCGTAAAGTTTTGGAATAAGTTTGTAAGGTTTGCCGTTGCGACGTAGAAGATAGCTAAAATGGTTGCAGCTGCCATTGAAAATGGTTTTGCAATTTTATAAGCACGATCTGATACTTCACCAGTTGTTTTAATCATAACCCAAAGTGCACCGGATACGACAAAGATTGCAGTGAAGAAGAGGCCGCCTAAAATACCGTAAGGATGTAACAAGCTAAGTAAATTTCCTTCATAGCCATGTTTACCAATTTGTAGTCCGTAGTACAGGTTAGCGAATGTAACGCCGAATAAGAAAGCAATTAAGAAACTACCAACCGCATACGTCCATTTACAAACAGTTTGCCAAACTGGTGAATCATCTTTATGCATAAATTCTAATCCTGCTGCACGAGCGAACAGAGCAAGTAATACTAAAAATAATGGTGTATATAAGTAGCTGAACATGTTTGCATATGTGATTGGGAAAGCAGCAAATGTTGCTCCCCCTGCTGTAATTAACCATACTTCGTTACCGCCCCAGAACGGCCCAATTGCTTCTTGTAATTGATTTCGTTCTTGGCGATCTTTCGTAACGAATGGGAAAATCATTCCGTTACCGAGTGCATAGCCATCGAGAATAAAGTAAACTGTCCAAATCACGCCCCATAAACCGAACCAAATTATTGCAAGTGTATCATGAGACATGAGCTACACCCCCTTGATTTGTTTCTTCTAACGCTGCAGGTCCCTTTTTCGCAAATTTTAGCATAAGGTATACATCAGCAATTAATAGTAAAGTGTAGAACAAGATTAAGCTAATTAAAGAGAACCAAATTTGCGGTACAGAAATTGGTGAAACTGATTCTGCTGTTCGCATTAGTTTGTATACTGTCCAAGGCTGACGTCCTGCTTCTGCAACAATCCAACCAGCGTTAATTGCTACATACGGAAGTAATACAGACCACATTGTAATTTTTAAGAAACGTTTTGAGTTTTCTAGTTTTCCTTTTCGCATTAAATAGAAACCAAACCATGTTAGTGCCATAAAGAATGTACCAAGTGCAACCATTAAACGGAAGCTGTAATAAACAAGATTCACGTTTGGACGCTCGTCTTTCGGAATATCTTTTAAACCGACAATTTTTCCATCAAATGAGTTTGTATAGAAGAAGCTGCCGAGTTTTGGAATTGTTAATGCTTCAAAGTTTTTCTCATTTTTCACATCAGGAATTTGAATAATGGAGAAGCCTTGTCCTTCACCAGTTTCCCAAACTGCTTCCATTGCTGCACCTTTTGCAGGCTGCATTTTTGCTGCGAAAGCACCGGATTCATGACCGATGAAAGGTGTTGCAGTTGCTGCAAATAAACCGAATATTAAACCGTACTTAAATGATTTTTTAAAGAATGCAACCTCATTTTTACGTAGTAAGTGATACGCACTGATAGCCATAACGAAGAATGCACCAACGATGTAACAACCAACAACAGTGTGGAAGAACATATGCCACGCATATGGATTTGTAACTAGTGCCCAAAAGTCATTTAATTCAGCGCGGCCATTGCGGACTACATAGCCAACAGGGTTTTGCATAAAGCCGTTCGCTGTAATGATCCAAAGTGCGGAAATATTTGTTCCAAGTGCGACCATCCACATAGAGAATGCACGGAACTTTGGTGAAATTTTATCTTTACCGAACAACCAAATTCCCATGAAAGTAGATTCTAAGAAGAAGGCAACAAGTGCTTCTATCGCTAATGGAGATCCAAAAATATCTCCCATGTATTTGGAGTACTCAGACCAGTTTGTTCCGAATTGGAATTCCATTGTAATCCCAGTGATAATTCCCATTACGAAGTTAATAGTAAATAATTTACCCCAAAAGTTCGCCATTTTGCGGTAAGTTGGATTCAATGTACGCGCATATTGCGTTTCCATAAATGCTACTAAAATAACAAGTCCGAGTGTTAACGGTACAAATAAGAAATGATAAAAGATTGTAATTGCAAATTGAAAACGACTCAGTAACAGAACGTCGGACATAGTAATGATTCACTCCTTTTTTTTCATTATCCACAAATAGTTTATAGTGAAAATATGAGCAAAGTATGGGTGAGTTGTTACAGAACTGTGTGAGAATTATGGAAGAATTATGGCTGTTATCTGAAAAAAACGTATTTTTAGAATAAAGCAATATATTTTTTGTTTTTTTCATTCTTTGATACACTTAGTTTGTATTTATATGAAGAAAGAGGGGTTTTACTTTGAGAACATTAGAAGAGATTTTGCAATATAATCAGGAATTTGTTGAAAGTAAAAAGTATGAAGAATATGAAGCAGGAAAATTTCCGAATAAAAAAATGGTTATTATTTCATGTATGGATACACGTCTTGTAGAACTATTGCCAAAAGCGATGAACATGCGTAACGGTGATGTGAAAATTATTAAAGTAGCTGGCGCTGTTATTTCACATCCATTTGGAAGTATTATGCGTAGCATTTTAGTCGCGATTTATGAACTTGGTGCAAATGAAGTGTGTGTAGTTGGTCACCATGATTGCGGTATGGCTAAAATTCAAGCGAGCAGCACGATTGAAAAGATGAGAGAGCGAGGCGTTTCAGAAGAGAAATTAGACACACTTCGTTATTCTGGAATCGATTTAGAGAGGTTTTTACGTGGATTCTCAAGTGTAGAAGAAAGCGTAGAACACAGTGTTTCTATACTTCGCAACCATCCGCTTATGCCAACAGAAGTGCCTGTGCATGGACTTGTTATTCATCCAGACACTGGAAAGTTAGATGTTGTTGTGAATGGCTACGAAGGTTAATTCTCTTTTTGTTTTTTCTCTGGTACAGGATCGAATCCGCCTGGATGAAACGGGTGGCATTTCAAAATTCGTTTCACGGTAAGCCAGCTTCCTTTTAATGCGCCGTGAGTTTGAATCGCTTCTAGTCCGTAGTGAGAACACGTTGGGTGAAAGCGGCATGTTGGCGGTGTCATGGGAGAAATGAATGTTTGGTAAAAGCGAATGATACCAATGAAAATGCGTTTCATAACGGTCTCCTTTCTTGCATATGCTGTAAGTATTATAGCATGGTCTGTACATAATACTTTACTAATTTGCAATTCCGTTATATCATATTGGATATAACGGAATTAAATTAAAAGCGGGAGAGATGCATATGCCATCAGTAGAAAGCTTTGAATTAGATCATACAATTGTAAAAGCGCCTTACGTAAGACATTGCGGCGTTCATAAAGTAGGCAGCGACGGTGTCGTGAATAAATTTGATATTCGTTTTTGTCAACCAAATAAGCAAGCGATGAAGCCAGATGTGATTCATACGCTAGAACATTTATTAGCATTTAATTTACGTAAATATATCGATCGTTATCCTCATTTTGATATTATTGATATCTCGCCAATGGGCTGCCAAACAGGATATTATCTTGTCGTAAGCGGTACGCCGACAGTACGCGAAATCATTGATTTATTAGAGTTAACACTGCAAGATGCAGTAAAAATTACAGAAATTCCTGCGGCAAACGAAACGCAGTGCGGCCAAGCGAAGCTTCATGACTTAGAAGGCGCAAAACGCTTAATGAATTTCTGGTTAAGCCAAGATAAAGATGAACTTGAGAAAGTGTTTGGATAAAACGTGGGAAAGCTGCCTGTGAAAGGCAGCTTTTTTAATTGGCGGATGTATGTATGTCGAATGGTGTCAAAGAATCTTTATATTGTGTCGAAGCGCCGATATATCGAAAAAAGCGTCGATATATATGCTATTTGCGCCGATATATTGTAAAAAGCGTCGATATAAAGAAGTGTCAGAGCAGTGGTATATCGAGTGAGAATGCTATCTGTAAAAAATCCAAAGCGGCTAAAAATAGTGTGCTGCCAGTAACATGCTTAATATTTTAAGTATGTTACTGTCCCTTTTCTTCTTGATACGGATTATCCTCTACAGAATCTACTGAATGTTTATACGAATATCCCTTATTAATCGTTAATACTGAAAGTAATAACACAACAATTACCACAATGACCGCTATAATTAATATCTTCATCATATAAAGGCCCCCCTTTTTTTTATTTTATCATTGCATATACTCTCTTTTACATATTTTTGTAAGAAAATGAAAACAATAGAAAGTAAAGCGGGTGAAAGAAGGGACGTTCTATGGATAAGAAAACATACTATGTTTCAGTTGCAAATGGCGAAATTTCACAGGTGAAAACGGCCAATACATATAGTTTTGCGATTCAAGCGACAGACGAGGAAATTATTAAGCTCCGAGAATATTTTGATCAAGCATATCGTGAAGATCTTGGAGCATTTGTGCGCTCACATGTTCCGTTTGTCGAATATCATAATGATTCCAATAATGATCGGTTCGATGAACAACTGCAAGAAGCATATCGAATGATTTATGAATTAGGGGATCAGGAAGCGAAAGAATTGATTGCACAGATGGGGATTATCAACGGGTTATGATTGGATAAGATTAGTCATACTAGTCAGAATGTGCTACAATTTGTGGTAAGAAACTTGTAACCATCAATAGGGGAGTAGGGCATGTACACATTTAAAGATTATTATCATAACACTGTACAATTATCGTTTGAACGTTACCCATTTTCTCCAGAACCAAAGCATGTTTGGGTTGTGTGTCGATATGGGAATCAATGGTTATTAACACATCATTTGCGCCGGGGTCTTGAATTTCCAGGTGGAAAAGTAGAAGCTGGGGAAACACCAGAAGAAGCGGCAGCTCGTGAAGTTCATGAAGAAACGGGCGGCATTGTATCAAGCTTAACGTATATCGGACAATATAAAGTATCCGGAAAAGACAAAATAATCATTAAAAACATTTATTTCGCAACAATCAGTGCAGTAGAACAACATACGCACTATGAAGAAACGAAGGGATCTGTACTACTAACACATATTCCAGAAGATATTAAAGAGAATAGACGCTTCAGCTTCATTATGCGCGATGACGTACTAGCGCGCACAATGCAGCATATAGAAGAAATCGGCTGTTTCACGAAATAGAGCAGTCGATTTCTTTTTATTTTTTTGATTATATTTCCTTATTCATGTTAGAGAAGAATCAAAAATATTATATAAATGGAAAAAACTCGGCTGTTTTACGAAATAGCCGAGTTTTTTTATCACGCATTAACGGGCAGTAAGACCCCACCTCAAGATTCAGAGAGAAGCAAAGAGATAACTGCCCGTAAAAGCCCGATTGGTTCAACTAACCATCAATGGGGGATGAAGAAAACCCCCATTGACGGAAGTTTCACTTTATCTTTTTACAGAAGTAGGTCTGTTAGTAGGGGATAAACAGTTGCAGCGGACGGCGGCGTCCAGATTAAATGAAGTTACTTTTACCAAGTGAATAATAGTTAAATCGTGCTGTTGTATATCTTGCCAAAATTGATTATGATTTCAATGACATAATAGAGTGCAGGGAGGACATTATGAGGAAACACCGTATTCATTTTTTATTTTTGCTCATATTGATTTGTTTTATTAGTAGCTGTAGTAAAGCAACAGATGTGGCAGAAGAACAAGAGATATGTAAAACAAAAGAAGAATGTATAAAAAAGGGAGATGCATTCCTTAGTAAGGTTAATAAAAAAATGCAGGGAATTTCTGAACTAGAAGCATATACGGAAGTAGAAAATAAAGAACAATTAACAGCTTATGAAGAACAAAGAAAAGATGACGAACGTTACTTCTTTTTAGCCTCTTATTATATTGATAATGATGAATTAGTAGATCCATATTTTGAAGAGCTAGATAAAAAGAAATTATATAAAGTATTTGCTGATGATAAAGATGCAAGTAAAGAAGTGATCGCATCTCATGAAGATATGGATTATCATCAAACGCTATGGGACATGTACAGCCTCTTAATTCCAGCAAAATATAGAGAGGATATTAAAGAATTCGATATTGTAACGGACGGATACGATAATATCGTTGCTCATGTTATGCAAAATGCAGAAAATCCTGAAGACTGGATAATAAGTTTAGATGCGTTAGATTCTAACATAAATATAAACGAAGTGATAAAAACGTTAATTCATGAAACCGCTCACGTTTTAACATTGAATAGCACACAAATTCCTGTGGATCAGAAGTATATAAAAGATGTTACAGAGGAAAAAGACATTTCGGCATATGAAGCAAAATGTACGGCGCTGTTTTTAACAGAAGGCTGTACAAAAAAAGATTCGTATGTAAATCAATTTTATGAGCAGTTTTGGAAACCGATTGAAAGTGAATGGAAAGAGAAAAAAGTAGAAACAAATTTAGAAGCGCAAATGCAGTTTTTTAAAGAACATGAAGACAAATTTGTTTCTGAATATGCAACAACGAATGTCGCAGAAGACATTGCTGATACATTTACCGCGTTCATTTTACAAGATTCTAGCAAAGTGAAAGAATCAAAAGAAGTAAAGTATCAAAAGATTGCTTTCTTTTATCAATTTCCAGAGCTCGTGAAGATGAGAGCGGAAGTGCTGTCAGGGTTACAGCAAATTTCGGAGGAAGTGGAAGAAGCGTAGGATAATTCATTATCTTTATCCCGCATTAACGGACAGTAAGACCCCCATCTCAAGATGCAGAGAAAAGCAAAGAAGGTAGGTGGGGGATAACTGTCCGTAAAAGCCCGATTGGTGAGAGCTTTCCATCAGTGGGGATGAAGAAAACCCCCACTGATGGAAGTTTCACTTTATTTCTTTGCGTCTCAAAGACATTCAAAATGAAAAAAAATGATGTATAGATTCTGTATTTGAAAAAGAGGTCTTTTTTATAATATTCATAGAATAAAATATAAGATTCTCCTGAAATCTGTTATACTGTGAGAGCTATAGTTTTAGGATGTGATTTATAGAGGAGATGCGAACCTTTTTGTTTAAGCAAGAGTATAGTTTTTTATTAATTTACGTTTAATGAGAATATTCAAACCTATGATTGGATGTTTGGACAAAGAGAAAAATAGTTACAAACATTTGAGTATTCGGATGGTGTTTAAGCTAGAGGAGAGAATCTATAAATACATCCCAAATCTAAAGAGAGCTTTTTTGCGAAATACACAAGAGAATGGAGAAAATAATATGAATCAACAACTAGCAGGATTTTGGAGACGATTTGGAGCTAATTTTTTAGATGGACTAGTGTTAGTTCCTTTTCTTGTAATTTTTATGTGGTTAGGTATGTCTGAGGAGAAATCAGATAATGTAGTAGGTATTTTAGAAACGTTATACTATCTAATTGTTCCTGTCTTATGGGCAGGGTTTACAGTAGGTAAGAAAGCATTAGATATTCGAATTGTACGTATTGATGGAAAAAAAATTACGATTTGGACTACGTTAAAACGCTACCTATTAGGTGGAATTGTATATGGAATTACGTTTGGTATTGCTGTTATCGTAAGTGCATTTATGGTAGCACTGCGACAAGATAAACGTTCTATTCATGATTTTATTGCAGGAACAAAAGTTGTTCGTGACTAATATGAAAAGCAACCTATACATTGTTAGGTTGCTTTTTTCGTACGTGTAATGAACTTTTCAAATCCCGCAACAAGCACATACATAAGTGTTGCGAGAATACATGTGAGAAGTACGCTAAGCAAAACGAGCGTAAAGTTAAAGACTTGAAAGCCGTAGCTAATTAAATAGCCAAGCCCTTCTTTTGAAATGAGCAGTTCCCCGAAAATCACTCCAACCCAAGAGAGACCGACGTTTACTTTTAATGTAGAAATGATAGCTGGGAATGATGCTGGTAAAATGACTTGTTTATAACATTGCCATTTGTTTGCGCCAAAGGTTTGCATGACTTTCAAATAATTGGCGTCCACTTCTTGAAAGGCACTATAAATGACGAGAATGGTAACGATGATGGAAATAATGACACCCATCGCCACCGCAGATGAGATATTCGGGCCGAAGATGACGATAATAATCGGACCGAGCGCGACCTTTGGCATTGCATTTAAGACGACAAGGTATGGATCGAGTACACGGGCAATGAAAGGGCTCCACCATAGGAAGGTTGCAATGCACGTACCAAGAAATGTTCCGAGTATAAAGCCAAGGCACGTTTCAAAGAGCGTTGTATAAATGTGCGGCCAAAGAGAATGATCCTGCCATTTTGTGATGAGTAAATGAAAGATGCTAGAAGGTGAACTAAATAGTAATGGATCAATCCACTGGTTTCGGCTAGCGACTTCCCACAATGCGAAAAAGAGAAAGAGAATGAATAGCTGCAACGTTCGTACAGCAAGTGTTTGTTTTATTTCTCGTTTTCGAAAGTCTTGATGAATTTCTTTTACATTATCCAAGGTGTTCCAACTCCTTCCATATTAACTGGAAGAATGAAGGGAAATCGGGATGCTGACGCGCTTCAAATGGTGAAAGGCAGCGAATGTTTTCTGGGACAGAAAAGACTTTGGCGATGCGGCCTGGTTTTGCTTGCAGTAAGTAAATGCGATCGCTCATCGCAATAGCCTCTTCGATGTCGTGCGTAACGAGAAGCGATGTCTTTTTATATTCTTTTAAAATAGAAAAAACGAGTTCTTCTAATTTTAATTTTGTTTGGTAATCGAGTGCAGAGAATGGTTCGTCTAGTAATAATATTTTCGGATCTGTTGCGAGTGTTCGAACGAGAGCGGCACGCTGGCGCATTCCTCCTGATAATTCATGCGGATATTGTTTTTCAACACCTTGCAGGCCGACTTGTTCTAATAGCTGCAAGGCGTGTTGCTTCGTTTTTGATGTGTATGCTTTTGTAATGCGTAAGCCGACTGAGATGTTATCTTCAATCGTTTTCCACGGAAACAAGTAATCTTGCTGAAGCATATAACCGATGGAGGATGTTGGTTTTGTCACACATTCTCCGTCGAGAAAGACAGTTCCCTCAATTGGCTGCAGTAAGCCTGAAATAATGGAAAGTAGTGTTGTTTTCCCGCAGCCGCTAGGGCCAAGGAAGGAGATAAATTCCCCTTCCTCGATTGTTAAGGAAATATTTGATAAGACGAGGCTGGCATTGTCTTTTGAGAAGAAGCAATGGGATACGTTAGAAAGCTGTAGAAGGTTCATTGCATGGTCCTCTATTTCTTAATAACACTTTCTGCAATGGATGTGTTCACTAAATCTTTATGTTGCACTTCTTTCGGTAATTCGCCAGCTTCTTTCATAATACTTTGCAGTTGTTTCCACTCTGCTTCATCTAACAATGGATTCGTTGCGTACGAATGTTGCTGTTTGTAACGATCAATAACTTTCACCATAATATCTTTTGATGTATCTTTAAAGCGCGGTTCAACAGCTTTTGCAATTTCTTCGGGGCTATGTGTATCGACCCATTGCTGCGCCTTATAAATAGCGCGTGTAAATTTCTCGGCAGTTGTTTTGTCTTTCTTTAAGAAGCTTTCTTTTGCCATAAAGGTTGTATACGGAACAGTTCCAGATTCAACGCCAAATGAAGCAACGATGTAGCCTTTTCCTTCTTTCTCAAAAATACTAGCAGTTGGTTCAAAGAGCTGTACGAAATCACCTGTTCCAGAAGCAAAGGCATTCGCAATATTTGCAAACTCGATATTTTGAATTAAATTTGTATCTTTGTGTGGATCAATTCCGTGCTTTTTCAGTACGTATTCGCCAGCCATTTGCGGCATACCGCCTTTACGTTGACCGAGGAAAGTTGCACCTTTCACATCACTCCAATTAAAAGACTCCAATTTTTTACGAGAAACGAGGAATGTTCCGTCTGTCTGTGTTAATTGCGCAAAGTTAATGACAGGGTCTTTTGCCCCTTGAGCGTAAACATAAATAGATGTTTCTGAACCGACAAGGGCAATATCGATGCCATTTGATAATAAAGCTGTCATCGTTTTATCGCCGCCAGCTGTTGTTTGCAAATCAATGTCTAACCCTTCATCTTTAAAAAATCCTTTTTCCATAGCGACATATAACGGAGCATAAAATAATGAATGTGTTACCTCACCAACGCGCACTTTCTCTAACTTTGTACTTTCCTCTTTTTTATTACACGCAACAAACGTAAAGACAGCAAGGAAGACAATTAAAAAACACGCTAGAACTTTTCGCAATTTATGACACCTCCTAAAAATACATCTACTTTAATGTATGTAGGTAAATGCCTATATGTGAGTGGACAGAGGAGGAATTTTTTGAGCAGAAAAGAAAAAATAATGGTGTGCGGATTTTGTTTTTTTCGTCATGAAAATGGAAATATCACTTTGTTAAAAGAGATGAAGGAAATGTGCAAGGGAAAACTAATATATGTAAAGGAGAAAAAAGAGAAGGGGTATATGACATGCATGCGAAAGTCAAACAAGCATTGAAATATTTTGGTGGGAAAGAAGAAAGCTGTGTTAAGCTCTCTAGCGGATTTCAAAATGAGGTATATGAGTATACGTATGAAGGGAAACGCCGTATTTTACGGATTACGCCGAGCTCTCGCAGAAATTTAAAACAAATACAAAGTGAACTGGATTTTATACGCAGTTTACAAGCAGGCGGCGTGAATGTTTCCTTGCCAGTTGCCTCTTGTTTCGGAAATGATATAGAACGAATAGTTATGGATGAAGAGGCATTTTTTATCACTTCATTTGTAAAAGCACCTGGTCAGTTTGTGAATGTTGCGAATGAGCAAGAATGGAATGTGAGACTGTTTCAAAACTGGGGACAAACGATTGGTAAAATGCATGCGATTGCGAAACAAAATGATGGTGTTTATGAAACATATGAGAGACCAATCTGGAAGCCGGATGAAAAATCCATAAATTTTTTATTATCCATTAGTAAACCATTAGCTGTAAGCTATGAAAAAATAATTACAAAGGTTCAGACGCTTTCTAAAAAGAGAGATACATATGGACTGATCCATAATGACCTCCATCAAGGAAACTTTTTTGTTCAAGGCAATGCATTAACAATCTTTGATTTTGACGATTGTTCGTTTTGCTGGTTTGCACAGGATATTGCTGTATCATTTTATCACGCAGTGTGGCAAGGAGTATCAGTAAGACCGGAACATGTATCCTTTCCGCAAGAATTTATGAAGTATTTCATAGAAGGATACAGCAAAGAGCATCATATGAATAAAGAGATACTAAAACAAATTCCACTTTTTCTTAAACTGCGGGAAGTTTTTTTATTTACGCTGTTTCATGAAGTATGGGATTTTGACAAGTTAGAAGAATGGCAGGCTTACACATTAACAGATTTGCGATATCGGATTGAACAGGGAGTTCCGTATACAGATGTGGATTTTTTAAGTTTTGCGTAAGGATATAAAAAAAGCGATGTAATAACTCACTGAATGTGTAAGCTATTACATCGCTTTTTTTATACAGACCTTATTCAATATGCTATCAAAATTTTGAAAAGTAGTCTATTTCTTTTTATAGCATACAGCTAACATGAGAGTGACAGTAAATAATAATGGATGGAGAGATGATATTATATGTCAGTTTTTGATCAATCTTCATTTCAATGCCGCATAGAGTGGGGTCGGCGCGGCGCTAGGGAGGCAGCAAAGCGTGGGGATATTACAATTATTGTAGATGTTCTTAGTTTTTCTTCAACCGTAGTCACAGCTTTACATGTAGGGGCTGAGATCTTTCCATATCCGCTGCCGTTAAATGAAAAAGCAAAAGCGTATGCACAGCAATTAGGTGCAGAGCTTATGTTAAGCAGGGCAGAAGCAGCGAAAATGGGCAAGCATTCTTTATCCCCGGTAACATTTAACGATGTTGATCAGGGGAGCAGGTTTGTTTTATGTTCATTAAACGGTGCGTCTTGTACATGGATTGCTTCGAAAGTTCCTGCTCTTTTCATTGGCTGTTTACTGAATGCTTCAGCTGTTGCGGAAGCTGCGAATCTCCTTCAAAAGCAAACTGGTGCAAATATTACGGTTGTCCCTTGCGGAGAACATTGGGAAGATCCACAGGAAGATGAAAATGAGCTGAGGCCAGCAATAGAAGATTATTTAGGAGCAGGTGCAATCATAGAAAAATTACAGGGAAGCAAGTCAGGTGAAGCGCAGTTATGTAGGGGTGCTTTTCAATATGCAAAGTCCAATCTTAATGAGTTCATTTGGGATTGTGGGAGTGGCCGAGAGTTACGTGAACGTGGATTTGCAGAGGACGTAACACATAGTGCATCTCTAAATCTACTGCAAGTAGTACCATTTTTACAGAATGATCGGTTTGTGAATTTTATCCCGCTATCTTTGGGCAGTAAGCCCCCCACCTCAAGATTCTGAGAAAAGCGAAGAATCTTGAGGTGGGGGATAACTGCCCGGAAAAGCCCAGTACCATCAGTGTGTGATAAAGGGAATTTGTTATATAAACTAGCATTTTCTACAAATTATCCTTTTTAATTTGATAGAATCAATATGTCTAAGTTCGGTAGATTTCTTGTACCGGAACCACATTACACGCATCTCAGTTGAACCTTTACATTATTGATGATACATTTTAAAATGTAGTATTACGTAAAAGATAAGTGATTTATATTTTGATTATAGTATGAAATTGATAGAATTCTTAGAGAAACATGGGAGATGACTGTGAATGCCTGAACCATTAAAGAAAGATCGTCGTTATATGGTTGGATTAGAAAGTCTAAGAGGCCTAGCCATACTAAGTGTTATTTTGTATCATCTCAATCCTAAGTGGCTGCCTGGAGGATTCCTAGGCGTTACTGTATTTTTTGTACTTTCTGGTTATTTAATTACCGATCTTCTTGTTATTGAATGGAAAGAAAAAAAGAGGATTGATTTGAAGAATTTCTGGTTACGTAGAGCAAGGAGATTGCTTCCAGGAATGCTTGTTATGCTTGTTATAGTCTTAGCATGGATTACAATTTTCCATAGTTCTTTACTTGGGAAAATGTGGGGAGATTCGTTAGCAGCTTTATTCTATGTTAGTAACTGGTGGTATATATTTCACAAAGTATCATATTTTGATAGTTTTGGCCAACTTGCTCCACTGAATCATTTTTGGTCATTAGCTGTTGAGGAACAGTTCTATGTAGTTTGGCCACTCATAATTAGTTTAGGATTTTCCTATATAAAAAAACAGTCACGTATGACTCTGCTTATTTTTCTTGGAGCGATTGCTTCAGCCGTCGCAATGGCAATGATATATGTACCGGGTACTGATCCAAGTAGGGTTTATTATGGTACCGATACAAGGGCGTTTTCCTTATTGATTGGTGCAGCACTCGCTTTAATTTGGCCGAGCAGTAGGCTTGCTAATAAAATTATCCCGTCAGCTCGTCTTGCTCTTGATGTAATTGGAGGAATTGCTCTTATTGTGATTCTCTTTATGTTTTGGAAGACGAATCAATATGATCCATTCCTATACCGCGGAGGAATGTTCCTTTTCTCGGTTGTTACCGCATTATTAGTAGCGAACCTTGCTCATCCAGCTAGCCGAATTAGTGCATTTTTAAGGTTTAGACCTTTACGATGGATGGGTGTCCGCTCCTATGGGATATATCTTTGGCATTATCCGATTATCACATTGACAAGCCCGCAAGTAAATACTGGAGAATTTCATTTTACAAGGGCTATTTTTCAACTTTTTCTTATTCTGTTTATAGCGCAGCTTTCATGGAAATTTATCGAAAATCCAATTCGTCAAGGTGCATTGAAGAATATTCGTTTACATAACTTAAAAATAAGAAACTTGGCGTTAGGTGGTAAGCTAGCTTTAGCATTTGCACTATTGATTTCTGTGACAGCTGGTTTCGGTTTAGTAACAGGGAGCCAAGCAAAAGCGGATTCTAAAAAAGCTAGTATAGAAGCAGTACAAACAGAACAAAAAGAGCAAAAAGAACAAACAGAACAAAAAGAACAAACAGAACAAAAAGAGCAAAAAGAGCAAAAAGTACAAACGGAACAAAAAGAACAAGCAGAAAAAACAGAACAGGCTGATAAACCAGCTCAAAATAAAGAAGAAAAAGGAACTGTTTCTGAGAAACCAAAAGAACCTCCAACAGTTACAGCCATTGGAGATTCAATTATGATTGATATATCTCCATATTTGCAAAGTGCTTTTCCTAATATTAAGATCGATGCGAAGATTGGAAGACAAATGTCTGAAGCAACCGCTACGGTAGATAAAATGAAAAAAGAGGGTAATTTAGGAGATTACGTTATTATTGGATTAGGTACAAATGGAGCATTTACTACTGAGCAAATAACATCATTGATTGAGTCAATAGGTAATGAACGTAAAGTTATATTAATTAATACAAGAGTGCCTCGTCCATGGGAATCATTGGTTAATGAAAGATTAAAAGAAGCAGCGAAAAATTTCTCAAATGTCACACTAGTCGATTGGTATTCAGCAAGCGCTGGGAAGCAGGAATATTTTGCACCAGATGGAGTCCATTTGACGAAAACAGGGGCAGAGGCATACGCTTCACTTGTAGCGAAGCAGATTAAGTAGGCTTTCATGATAAATAGATAAGAAGAACTTGGTGATATATTAAACTGTACTTCGAATGATAGACCATAAAAGTGGCTTTTGAATCCAGGAGAATTGTACAAGCCTTCTTTTATTTTTTTCATATTATATTATGGAGAAAATATAGGAGGTTTGTTTATTTGAGTGATAATTACAACGAGAAAAATGTTGGGCTTTCTCCTCCTTGGGTTATATATTTTAATGAACTTAAGTTTTCAATTGGAGAAAACCCAGGAGTAACAGTTGGACCACTTATTCCTGCTGGTGATGATTATATTATTCTTGTAACAGTAACAGGAAATGAGAAAGCACGGGCAATCGCAACAATTCTTAATCCGACGGTGAACTTCGGAAATATTAATGTAAATGTTGTCGTTTCAAATAGAGAAGGGCAAATGATTGCTCCGTTTTCGTGTCCATTAGACGCTTTTGAAATTGCACATGTCTTTCAATTGGCTCTAGAAGGAAATCCGTTTTTTGAGGATGTGGTTGTGAAACCGCAATTACCTGGAGAGCAAGATGTCGTGTATCCTGTTTTTAAGCCCAAGGTTATTCAGTTTTTCAATGATGACATTTCGAATCTATGTAATACGTTTGTAGCGGTTGCGGCAAATGTATTCAAAGATGTAATACTAAATACACTATGCGATATACCTATCTTGTTTTCTACAAGTTGTGGTGGAACAGGTACAGTGAGCAAAAAATCAGCGAATTTTGAAATGAAAAATCAGGGGATTGCACCTCGGCTTTTTTATAAAGAAGTAGCATAATTGGTGCTGCTATAACGAAAAAACGCTATTCTTTTTTACAGAAAGAATAGCGTTTTTTGTATTAATACCACCATTTCTCCTGCGGCAGCAACACAACATTTACATGAAAGTTTTGCAAAAACCAATCATACATTAACGTCTTTTTCACCAAAAACTCAGACGCAGAATGAGAGACCCCAATAAGCGACATACTTGTATGCGGGATATATTCTTTCATGATGGCATATTTCTTTTTTCCATATTCGTTATCAATATGACAATGCACCTCTCCGGTAAAATAAGCTTGTGCACCTTTTTCCTCTGCTTCTTGCATCATACTTACTTTATCACCGCATCCTGCGACGATGGCGATTTTCGAAATATGAGAACGTTCTTGTCCTTCAAAGTCTACATACGGAATATCAAAAATGCTTTTTGCTTTTTCAATTAACGCATTTGTATGTATTGGGGCAATTTCACAAATTAATCCATCGTCTTCAGCAAAGCTTTCAATGACTGACGCATGGAGCGCTTTGGCGATAGCGATATTTGTACCATATGCTTGGTGGCGGTCCATTGGCACATGACATGTGTACACAGACAATCCTTTTTCTTTTATGGCCTGTAAATACTGTTCGGGAATAGGAACGAATCCACGCCCTGGTAGGCCTTGCGGGTCTCCGCATTCCATGACAAGTGGGTGATGCATAAATAATAAGTCACCGGCTGTTCCTTCAGAAAGAAACTTATCTAGTACCTCATCCGTTGGAAAGACAGCTAAAAAGACGTTATGCACAGTATCCGCTCCTTTTAGCATGAGCCCGTTAAAATATGTAACAAAATCATCTTCAAAGAAATCTTGCCACGGGAAAGAGATTGGATCGTAAACGGCTGGAATAAAACGGCTAAACCCAGGGTCTATTCCATATTTATGTACTGCAAATAAAGTATCTAATTGATGTTGTATGTCTTGGAGTGTTGGCATCATGAACTCCTCCTTTGGAAAATATATGAATTTTATTATATATTTGAATGAATTTTCTGTATATATAAATCAGATCAGTTTATGAAAAAGAATGGTACAATAGGATAATTGTTATATATGTAGGAGGAAAAACAATGAATGTTACAGTGACAGAAGCGGCATATGCAAAAATAAAAGAAATGATTCCAAGTGAGGCAAAATATATAAAATTATTTTATGATAACGAAGGATGCGGCTGTGTGATGAGTGGGATTATTGACCTAGTTGCTGTATCTGAAAAAGATGAGAGCGATGTAGAGATTTCATCAAACAAATTTCAGTTTATTGCAGATCGAACGAAGCTTGTTTTTATGGATGATAACTTGATTGTTGATTTTCAGGAATCAGGAGGAAACTTTCAATTAAAAAGCCCAAGTCAATATTATAATCCGAATATGAAATTGCATGTTCGGGTGTAATGAATAGAATAAAAAAGAAGAAAGCGGATTAAACTTGCTTTCTTTTTTTTTATTTTGCTACTTGTATACGTTAAGATTCAGAGGAAACAAAGAAGATGGCTAGAGGAACATAGTCTGTAGGAGACTTAGCGTTGAAGTAGCACATATTAAGGAATTTCTTGTTCTTGAATAATTGTTTCGGTTTCGGTTGAGGAATCACCGTTTCCAAAGAGGTAGAAAGAAAGGCCTCCAAGAACAACGAGAAATAAAAAGAGTATAATAAGTATGACTGTGATGATGGTTCCTCGCTTCCTATGCTGTCGCTGGGATAGTAGATTTTCTATCTTTTCGAGTTGTTGTTCTACATGTTCTAGTCGTTTGTCTGTACTCATATATATTCCTCCTTTCGTATGATAAAACCTTATGCATACCTTGAGGATTGTTATTCCATCTGTCCTAGTATTTTTTCTGTGTTCATACATATTCTTCCTTTATTATGTATGCAAAACCTTATGCATATAGAAAGGATAAGTAGGATGTTTGAAGGAAAGAAGGAATTTCAACATGTTTCTTGAAATTTAATGAGGTAAAGGATTAGACATAGTGGGGGAAATGTATGAAAAGATGGGGAATTGAATTACTGCTTTTCTGTGTCGTTATCATATGGGGAATCAATTATACAATCGGAAAATACGGTCTTGTAGAATTAACAGCAATCCAATTTACAGCAATGCGCATGGTTACTGCTGCACCGCTTTTATTATTGTTGACGTTTTACATAGAAAAATCGCTTTATATTGCATGGAAAGATGTTGTAAGACTTATTTTCGTTAGTATGGTCGGGATTACGCTGTATCAAACACTGTTCATGGAGACGATTCAACATACGTCTGCAACAAATGCGTCACTATTAATTTCGATTTCTCCTATTTTTACAATGATGTTTGCCGTATTCTTGAAAGAAGAACAGCTTTCATCACGTAAACTCATTGGATCGGTCATTGCGTGTATAGGAGCAGCACTTGTATTACTTGCAGGCCATTCACTTGTGCAATCGTTTTATGGCAATGCAATTGGACTTATTACTTCGCTTTGCTGGGGATTGTATCCTGTCTTAGCAGGGCCGCTTATGAAGAGATATTCAGCCCTGCGCGTAACGGCCTGGTCAGCAGCAATTGGTGCAGTGCCACTTGTAGTATTAAGCGGTTGGCAAATTGTTCAGCTGCCTTTTGTCATTCAGCACGGTAGTACATGGTTTTCATTATTTTATTCTATTTTTCTTGTTACAGTGTTCGGACTTGTCATGTGGTACGTTGGGATTCAAAAAATCGGTGCATCCCATACGATGGTATATATGTACGTTACACCGTTTGTAGCAGTTTTATTTGCGGCAATATGGGCGAGAGAGCAGCTATCTTTACAACAAATGATAGGTGGAATTGTTATTTTTGTTGGTTTGTGGTTTGTAAAATCTAAAAAAGCTAATCAAACATTACTCGTAAAAGAAAATATATCAAAATAAGAAAGCAGATCAAATCTGCTTTCTTATTTTTTTATTTTAGGTAAGAAAATAAGATACAAAATAGCTGTAATAAATGGAATCCAGTTGAGGACAGGTAAGCGGAAAAAGCTAATAAGAATCATACCTGTGAGAAGAACGCTGAGGACCGCATAAAAAATACTATGCTTAGGTGTGTACCAATATAATGTTAGGCCAACAAGAGCTGGGATAACAAAATGAATAAGAGCGATTAAAAAGAAGAGCAATGGAAGTCCCTCCTTTACCGTGTACTTATATATTATATCCATATTTTGTGAGATTGATAGCTTGTTTTTTAGAAATCGTCAAAAATGTTTGCAAATAGGAAAGAGGCTTACGAAATGAATCGTAGGCCTCTTTTATATGTAAGCATGTGCTATCACAAGAAAACGTGGGCTTTGTCGGTGAGTACTTGTTTTCTTGCAATAACAACATACTTATTCACATGATTTAGGATATTTCAAAGTAAAGTCGGGTTTAAGCGATTGGACCGCCAAGGTTTACAATTGTTTCAGAAACGTTATCAAATTTCTTGAAGTTTTCTTTGAACTTATTCGCAAGCTCAGTTGCTTTTGCTTTGTAAGCTTCTTTATCAGTCCATGTTTGTTCTGGCATTAATACTTCATCAGGTACACCAGGAACATGAAGTGGTACTTCAAGACCAAAGATATCATGTTTCGCTGTTTCAGCGCTATCTAACTCGCCGTTTAATGCAGCTTGCACCATTGCGCGTGTATGACCTAAGTTCATACGTTTTCCAACGCCGTATTCGCCGCCAGTCCAGCCAGTGTTCACTAAGAATACTTTAGCATCGTGCTTCTCGACTTTTTCTCCAAGCATTTCTGCATAGCGAGATGCATCAAGCGGTAAGAATGGAGAACCGAAGCATGTTGAGAATGTTGCTTGCGGTGAAGTAATACCGCGCTCAGTTCCTGCTAATTTACTCGTGTAACCACTTAAGAAATGGTACATCGCTTGCTCTTTTGTTAATTTGCTGATTGGAGGCAATACGCCAAATGCATCAGCAGTTAAGAAAATGATTGTATTTGGATGACCTGCAACGCTAGGTAATACGATGTTATCAATTGCATCAATTGGATAAGCTGCACGTGTATTTTCTGTTAATGCAGTGTCATCATAATCTGCAATGCGTGTATGATCATCAATCACAACGTTTTCTAAAACAGAGCCGAATTTAATCGCGTCAAAGATTTGTGGCTCTTTCTCGCGAGATAAGTTCACACATTTTGCATAGCAACCGCCTTCGATATTGAATACGCCGTTATCAGACCAACCATGCTCGTCATCACCAATTAATTTGCGGTGCGGATCGGCAGATAATGTTGTTTTACCTGTTCCAGATAAACCGAAGAATAAAGCAACATCGCCTTCTTCACCTACGTTTGCAGAGCAGTGCATAGAAAAAATATCTTGTTCTGGAAGTAAGTAGTTCATGATAGAGAAGATTGATTTTTTCATTTCACCAGCGTATTCTGTACCGCCGATTAACACGATACGCTTTTCAAATGACACGATAATAAATGTTTCTGAGTTCGTGCCGTCAACTTCTGGATCTGCTTTAAAGTTTGGTGCAGATACAATTGTGAACTGTGAATCATGATTTTTTAATTCTGCTTCAGTTGGACGAATGAATAATTGATGTGCGAATAAGTTATGCCATGCATATTCATTAATAACTTGAAGAGGAAGACGATAGTTGCGGTCTGCTCCTGCAAATCCTTTGAATACGAATAGCTCTTCTTTTTCTTTTAAGTATTCTAATACTTTTGTATATAATTTATTAAAATGCTCTTCAGAAATCGGCTGGTTTACAGAACCCCAAGCGATTTTATCCGTAACAGATGCTTCGTCTACAATAAATTTATCTTTCGGAGAACGTCCTGTATATTTTCCTGTTGAAACAGAAACAGCGCCAGTAGAAGTCAATCGTCCTTCTTTTCTCATTAATACTTTTTCCGTTAATTGTGGAACGCTCAATTGAACCTGTGCATTGCTTCCGTTTAATAGTTCATGTAATCCAATATGGACATTCACAGTACTCATATTTATTTACCATCCTTTGTTTGATTTATGAATATTCCTCGTAATTCCCACTAAAAGTATAACACAATCATATAAATAATGTATACTATTTATTTATTTTTGTTTGTGTTATTATATTACTTTTTTCCATAAATTTCTGTCGTTAAAAACTTATAGGAATATGTGTATATAGATTGACAAATGAAAAGCATTTCTTTAGTATAGTTGAGGACGGATACTCTCTTATCCCGAGCTGGCGGAGGGACAGGCCCGATGAAGCCCGGCAACCTCACTTGTATGTACGACAAGCGCAAGTGAATAGGTGCTTAAACCTGTGCGAGATGTAATGTCTCGAGCGATAAGAGCGAAGGGCAAAAAGGCAGTATGCAAGTAGCGAATAAAACCTTTCCTCTATATAATAGGAAAGGTTTTTCTTTTGCGCTTGTGGGAGAATACATGAATGTCGCAGTTTGTGGCAAATTAAGGATGAGTTCCGTACAATATATACATCTACTGTAGGGAGGTTTACCACATGACAAAAAAACGTCATCTGTTCACATCTGAGTCTGTAACTGAAGGACATCCAGATAAAGTTAGTGACCAAATTTCTGATTCAATTTTAGATGCAATCTTAGCAAAAGATGCAAACGCACGTGTAGCTTGTGAAACAACAGTAACAACTGGTTTAGTATTGGTAGCGGGAGAAATTACGACTTCTACTTATGTAGATATTCCAAAAATCGTTCGTGAAACAATTAAAGGAATTGGTTATACTCGTGCAAAATACGGTTTCGATTCAGAAACTTGTGCAGTTTTAACATCTATCGATGAGCAGTCTGCTGACATCGCAATGGGTGTTGACAAAGCGTTAGAAGCACGCGAAGGTCAAATGACTGACGAAGAGATCGAAGCAATCGGTGCAGGCGACCAAGGTTTAATGTTTGGTTTCGCATGTAATGAAACAAAAGAATTAATGCCGCTTCCAATCTCTCTTGCTCATAAATTAGCTCGTCGTTTAACGGAAGTTCGTAAAGATGATACATTACCATACTTACGTCCAGACGGTAAAACACAAGTAACAGTTGAGTATGATGAAAACGGTAAGCCAGTTCGTGTTGATACAATTGTAATTTCTACACAACATCATCCAGAGATCGCTTGGGAACAAATCGATCGCAACTTAAAAGAATTTGTAATTAAACCAGTTGTACCAGCTGAATTAATCGATGAAGAAACAAAATTCTTCATTAACCCAACTGGCCGCTTCGTTATCGGTGGACCACAAGGGGATGCTGGCTTAACAGGTCGTAAAATTATCGTAGATACTTACGGTGGATACGCTCGTCACGGCGGCGGTGCATTCTCTGGTAAGGATGCAACAAAAGTTGACCGTTCTGCAGCATACGCAGCTCGTTACGTTGCGAAAAACATCGTAGCAGCAGGTCTTGCTGACAAAGCAGAAGTACAACTTGCATACGCAATCGGCGTAGCGAAACCAGTATCTATCTCTGTTGATACATTCGGCACTGGAAAAGTATCTGAAGAAGTATTAGTAGAACTAATCCGCAACAACTTCGATCTTCGCCCAGCTGGTATCATCAAAATGCTAGACTTACGTCGCCCAATTTACAAACAAACAGCAGCATACGGCCACTTCGGACGTACTGATGTAGATCTTACTTGGGAGCGTACAGACAAAGCTGATTCTTTAAAAGAGCAAGCTGGTCTATAATATAGGAAGAAACAAGGAGCTGATCAAAAAGTCCACTTTTTGGTCAGCTCCTTCTACTTTTTTGATGTTATCTATTTCCAGCGGCTGGATGGCTCGTATATCGAACATTGTCGAAGGGTCTTTATATTCTGTCGAAGCGCCGATATATTACAAATAACGCCGATATATCGGTGGACACGTAAAAAGAAGCTGACTCAAAAGGCACTTATGTGCCTTTTGAGTCAGCTTCTTTTTATTTAATTGCTTTCCTGTTTTTCTAACTTCCCAACGCAGGAAGTACAATACACTTCTCCGCCTAGTTCAATATATTTTTAAATATTTGTTATGCCGCTTGGTGGATATTGCATGTAAATCCAAGAACGTTCATGTACTGCAATTTCCTTTCCGCATGATGTACACATAGCTGATTTTTTACCGAACATCGATTATTGCCCCCTCTGTGAACGGGATTTTCCAAAGCAGTATGCACTGCAAAGTAAAAAGATTGTCGCGAAGCCAAAACCACCGATGGCTGCGTAAGGTACAGCGTCTTTTAGTGCCATGCCAGCGCTAATGGAAGCGACGAAAAGTAAGATAAATAGTGTCGTTAATTTTCGCATTGTATCGATATGAAATTCCTCCCTTTTGAAAACCCCTATATTTCTATTATAAGGAAAAATACGGAAGTAAGATGTTTTTTCTATAAAAATGCGTGACATGCCTCACATTTTTTGGCTGCTGTATCATATATGATAAAATTTAGAGAGGTTAATCAAGGAGGAGGAAAATAGAATGAGCGTCACAGAACATAAAAAACAAGCACCGACACAGGTTCGTTGCAAAATCATAACGATTTCGGATACACGTACAGAAGAAACAGATAAAAGTGGACAGTTATTAAAAGAGTTATTAATAGAAGCAAATCATCAAGTAACAGCTTATGAAATTGTAAAAGACGATAAAGAAAGTATTCAGCAAGCTGTGTTAGCAGGCTGCCAACAAGAAGATGTAGATGTTGTGTTAACAAATGGCGGCACTGGAATTACAAAACGTGATGTTACAATTGAAGCAGTAGAAGCGTTGCTTGATAAAGAAATTGTAGGCTTTGGAGAACTATTTCGGATGATTAGTTATTTAGAAGATATCGGAAGCGCGGCGATGTTAAGCAGGGCAATTGGCGGGACAATTGGACGGAAAGTTGTCTTTTCTATGCCAGGATCAACAGGTGCAGTTCGCCTGGCAATGAATAAATTGATTTTACCAGAGCTTGGCCATATTACATTTGAGTTGCACCGACAATGAAAATTGCAGGAATTGTATTAGCCGGCGGACAGTCCAGTCGTTTTGGAGAACCGAAAGCATTAGCAACTTGGTGCGGAAAAACATTTATTGAACATAGTATAGAAGCTTTGAAAGAAGTTGTTACAGACATTGTTGTGATTAGCCATCCAGCGATTACAAATGAGCTCTCGCATATACTGCATGTACCAGTTGTAGAAGATATTGCGCTGTATAAAGGAAACGGTCCGCTTGCCGGTTTATTAACAGGTATGGAATTTGTAGAGGCAGATTGGTATATCGTTGCACCGTGCGACACACCAAATATTTCGAAAAAGTGGGCAATGGAATTAGTAGAACGAGCAGATGAGACATATGAAGCAATTGTTCCAATAGTTGAAGGGCGAAAACAACCACTTTTAGCGTTATATCATCACCGAGCAAAAGAAAAAATAGAACAGTTATTAAAAGAAGGTAAGAGAAGTATGCAGGGGCTATTATCTCAGTGTAATGTCCAGTATGTGACGGCGGAAGAATCGCAGTTATCAAAAGAGTTATTTCTTAATGTAAATACAAAAGAAGAATATAGCCAATTACAGAAGAGAAAGTGAATGGGGAAGAAGGGAATATATAATGGAGAGTGAATTACTGAAAATATTTGATGAACATAGAAACCCAATAGGAGTCGCAACTCGTGAAGAAGTACATAAAATGGGGCATTGGCATGAGACGTTTCACTGTTGGTTTATAAGTAGAGAAAATGGAGTAGATTATATTCACTTTCAAATTCGTAGTCATACAAAAAAGGACTATCCAGATCTACTAGACATTACAGCTGCTGGACATATATTGGCACACGAAACGGTATATGATGGAATCCGGGAGGTGGAGGAAGAAGTAGGGATCGATGTCTCGTTTGATGAATTAGTGTCATTAGGTATTATCGATTATTGCGTTACAATAGGAGATTTTATTGATAAAGAATTAGCTCACGTTTTTTTATATGAAAATAAAAAACCAATGGACGAATATAAGCTGCAAATAGAAGAAGTATCAGGCATTGTTAAAGCTGAATTTAACAGTTTTTCTGAACTTTGGTTAGGAGAAATGGATGAAATTACAGTGGAAGGATTCGAAATGAATAAAGCTGGTGAAAAAGTTTTAATCCATAAGAACGTAGATAAAAGTAAATTTGTGCAGCATGAACATTCGTATTATGAGAGCATTATAAGGTTGATGAGAGAGAATATGAGATCGTTAGGGAGTGCTGAAGCGTAAAGCGAATGACCAAATAATTTTTGAATGGATAGGAGGTTTATTCTTAACCTCCTGCCCATATTTATAATAGGTATTTAAATCATCAAGCCCATAATAAGAGTATTATAATAAACACCATTGATATACGTATCTTGTTTCAATAGCCCTTCTTCTTCAAATCCAACTTTTTTATATAACTCGATTGCTCTGTCATTATCTTCTCTCGTTACAAGATGTATTTTCTTAGTAGTCCCATTTAATCTTGCCCACTCGATAAGCTCGTCCATCAGTATTCTACCTAAACCGAATCCGCAGTGCTCTTCCGCAATTACGATTCCTAGTGTTCCTACATGTTTCGTTCTAGCTTTTGGGCTAGAGGTAATGGATGCGATGCTTAGGATTTCATCATCCATTGTTGCTAGTAAGATGATGGAACTATTATCTACTCTAGTAGATTCTATGAATTTTTCATAATCATGTAAAGACATACTGAATTCATTTTTCCCGAATGAAAGAAAGTCAGTTTCGCCGCCGACTACATTATAAAAATCAATCATAGATTGAGCGTCTTTTTGTAAAGCTTCTCTTATAATTATTTCTTTTCCGTTTCTTAAACATATTTTTTTCATATCTATCAACTTCTTTCGAATTAGTTAAGTTCATCATAATATTAATGTTTAAAATTGAATAGCGTTAATTTTATGTATGCTACAAGTGAAATAAATATAAAAAGAAGAGGACTACCCCTCTTCTTTTTAAATAGTTGTTTTGTTATTTACTTTAGGAGACACACATAAAGTTTCTGATTTGTGCATATCGATAGCTTACTTTTCGGCGACGTCCTCCTTGCCAAGTATATCCAGATACCCCATTTTTTCTAACTTCAGTTGGATAAAACCAAAAATCTCTACCAAAAGGTCCTGGTGCTCTTAAGCCAATAAATCCCCATCTCCCTAAACAATTACACATCGCTGATCGGATTTGCCCCATTTGTATAGGAGAAGAAAATGCTGCTGGTGCAGATGGTGGTTGTGCTGGTGGTGGTGATGTTGGAGCATCTTCAGCATCATCGGGACGATAGACGTCATCGTCGATCTCCCTTGTGTCCTCGAATGGTTGATAATTTGGGTATTGATAACTTGGGTGTTGATAATCTGGATGTTGATAATACTGCTGTTGATTATAATTTACATACGGATAGTACATTTGCTGGTTATTCATGAAAAAATCACCTCATTTTTTTTTATGCGCATTTAAAATATGAGTATGTTGCGTGATTCCTATATGAAGCTTATTCATAGCCCAAATTAGTCTCAGCACTATGAATTATATGAACAAATTGGACCCAAGACATTATCTTTTACCAGTAAAGAAACAATTATGAAATTGATTTATATACATCTTTGGTTCTATATAGCCCTAAGTGGAATTAGTTTACAATTATAACATTTGGTGGATGGTGAAACAGACAATTTCATTTTATACTAATAGTGTGCCACCCTCCCTAAGGGACAGCGCACAGCCGGTGATTGGCTAATGGGAACATTCTCATTTTGCCAGTGCCGGTTTTTTGTTAGATAATGATGATAATAGATTTTTTGAGGGAGGGATCGTTTTGAAAAAGATAGACTTTACTTCTATGAGAGAACAAGTAGCTAGTTTCTATATTTATTCTATTTCTTTTCTTGGTTTGATTGCTGTTATCATTTCTTTATTTTTAAGTAAAATGCCTTCTCATTTCATATTGCTTTTGTTATTAATTATGTTTATGGGGATTACTGAGTATTTTCCTATCCGTATTTGGAGAGGAGGAATCACACTCAGTCTTACGCTTGTTTATACAATAAATTGGCAGTTTGGAGTATATATAACTGTTGTTTCTTGTGTATGTGCGATGTTATGTACCCATTTGCTTCGCCGCTTACCTATGCAAAGGACACTATTTAATTGTGCCCAGCTTGCTCTTAGTATCATATTAGCAGAATGGCTTTCCAGAGAATGTCTCTCGCTATTTATTTCTGGGATGAATCTCTCAAGTTTATATGAAAAATTTATAAGTTTGTTTTTATTTAGTGTGTTTTTTTCCTTTTTTAACAGCATTCTTTACGACCTTTTAATCGTACTTCTTCCTCAGCCATATCCGCTAGAAGAGTGGCGTAAAAAAAATATATTAGTATTCTTGAGTGTGAGTTTTTGTTTATTTTATTCCTCACTTATACATATTTTAGATTACCGATATCGCGGAGTGATGGATGAAATTATGGTTCTGTTTTTCTTTTTCCCGCTTGTGGCAATCTGCATCATCAGTTCTTTTGTTAGACAAATACGGGTGGAAAGAGAACGTCTATATAAGCTTTTTTCTATTACGACAGAATTAAGTCGTGGATTATCTGCCGGAAACTTAAAACAGATGAAACAATCGCTGAATGGATTTTTAGGAATACAGGCATACGTTCTGTGGGCAAAAGATGAGGAGAACTGGACACTTTTACTAAAAGATGGGGAAGTTCGATCTGACATTTCTGATTTTTCTGACGTGGGTGCGAAGTTTGAAGAGATATCCGAAACGATTGTTGTTACTGATTGGAAAACAGGTATGGCTCCGGGAGATGAAGTGTTTGAAAATACTATACGCTCTCTTGTGTATTTACCTCTTAAAGTAAATCATGAATTGGTTGGAATGTTTGTGGCAGGGAAGAGCAGGAGTGCAAGTTTTATTACTGAAGATGTACAGACTTTAGCTACGTTTGCCAATCAATTAGGTAGCTTGCTTAAAACACGGACACTTGTTTCTGAACAGGAAAAAAGAACGATTTTGGAAGAAAGAAATCGAATTGCTCGTGAAATCCACGATGGAATCGCGCAAGCATTGGCCGGAGTGATATTTCAGCTGGAGTCAGCTCAGAAAAAGTATGCAGATCGACCAAAAGACATGCAGCAAGTGGTAGATACAAGCATAAAAAAATTACGGAAGAGTTTAAGTGAAGTTCGTTATTCTATTTATGCTTTAAAGCCATATCCAACACAAAGGCTAGGGCTAAAACAAGCAATTACAAATAAAATTCAATCCTTAAAACAAGAATATGATCTAGCCATTACATATCATGAAAGAGGACGTTCTCGAAAACTTAATTTTACGAAAGAGCGAGTCATCTTCGATACTTTGCAGGAGAGCTTGCAAAACATTGTAAAGCATGCGAAAGCAGACAAAGTTGATATTTTGCTAAGCTATCAACGAGAACATGTACTTTTGAAGGTGAAGGATAATGGAATTGGCTTTTCCCTTTTTGAATCTATGATTAAAGCAAAGAATGAGCCGCATTATGGTATATTACATATGAATGAACAGGCTGAACAGTTAGGGGCTGCCCTTCAGATTGATAGTTCAGCAGGAAAAGGTACAGAAATCACATTGTTAATTCCAGATTCAGAAATGGGGGAGGAGTATCATGATTCGAATATTAGTAGTGGATGATCATACTGTTTTGCGTGATGGAATTCGAAGTATATTGGAACTCGAATCTGATATGCGAGTAGTTGGAGAAGCTGTTTCCGGGGATGAGGTATTAAAGAAAGTGGAAGAGTGCAAGCCTGATTGTATCTTAATGGATATTAATTTACCAGGAAAAAATGGTATCGAGGCTACATCACTTGTGAAAGGTCAGTATCCGAAATGCCGCGTTCTCGTATTAACGATGTATGAACATGATGAATACTTGATGTCTGCTCTTCGGGCAGGGGCAGACGGTTATTTACTGAAGGATTCATCATCCGAGCAAGTGGTGGCCGCAATTCGAATGGTACTACAAGGAGATTCTGTGATTCACCCGCGTATGACTAAAAAGCTGATTACGTATCATCAACAAACGAAATCAGAATCAAATGAAAATGAACTGACAGAGCGTGAAAAAGAAATCCTGCTTGAATTGGTCAAAGGTCTCAGTAATAAAGAAATTGCTGAAGCCCTATATATCAGTGATAAGACAGTTAAAATTCACATTAATAAGATTTTCAAAAAGTTGAATGTGAAGAGTCGTTCACAAGCTGTCATTTATGCTGTTCGAAATCAGCTTGTTCCATTCTCTTAAATAAAAACGCTTAAAAGAACTGTTCTGTGTTTTATTATTTTACTCAAAATAATAAGATGTGGAATAGTTCTTTTGTTTTATTTGGTTTAGAACTAATAGCTATAAAATTACTTCTTTCGTATAATTTTCAGAAAGATTAAAATTCTAGATAATAAGGACAGAATCATAGTTTACTAGTAGATTAAGAATCTAAAATTTTATATTTGAATCTTAGAACAAATTATAAATCGTAATCATTATTATTTATTGCAACATTTTCAAAGATGTATTATACTAAAT